>NZ_BLPG01000001.1:648888-1297777 GCF_011764445.1 Phytohabitans rumicis | reverse complement strand
CGGTCCGATGCACGGCATCAACCGGGAGATGTCCGGGGTGCGGTGCCGCATCGTGGACCTGCACCTCGCCGGGCCGCTGCCGGAGCCTGCCGTGGCCGGGCAGCTGCTCGCCGAGCTGCATGCGGCCACCGACGACCCGCAGGTCGCCTGGCGGGGGACCAAGCGGTGGCGGTGGGGCCACACCAAGCTGCCCGGGCTGCCGCCGGTCGAGCGGCCGGCCGCGCTGCGGGACGGTGGCACCTACCTGATCACCGGCGGGCTCGGGGGCATCGGCCTCACCGTCGCCGAGGACCTGGCGCGGCTGGTCGGCGCGCGGGTCGCCCTGCTCAGCCGATCGGCGTTCCCGCAGCGGGAGAGCTGGCCGGACATCCTGGGCGACGAGGGCGCCGACGAGCGCCGGCGCGGTCAGATCCGGCGGCTGCTGGCCATCGAGCAGGCCGGCGGCACGGTCGCGGTCGAGCGCTGCGACGTGACCGACGAGGACGAGCTGCGCGCCGTGTTGGCATCCGTCGAGGACCGTTTCGGGCCGGTGGACGGCGTCTTCCATTCGGCCGGCATCACGGCCGGCGGGATGCTCGCGGTGCGCACTCGGGAGGAGATCGATCGGGTGCTCGCGCCCAAGGTGGCCGGCACGCTCGCGGTGCACCGGGTGCTCGCCGGGCGCGACGCGTTCCTGGTGCTGTTCTCCTCGATCGACGCCGTCGTCGGCAACTTCGGCCTGGCCGACTACTGCGGTGCCAACAACTTCGTCGACGCCTTCGCCCGGCGGGCCGGCGCGCACGGCGAGCGGGTGCTGTCGATCGGCTGGGGCGTGTGGGCTGAGGTCGGCATGGCCCACGAGGCGAACGATGCGGCGCCGGTTAGCTTCCGCCAGCTCGAGCGGGGCGAACGGTCGACGCCCGCCGGCCTGCCGCTGCTCGACCGGCGGATCACCGACCGCGGAAACGACATCATCTACGCCGTCACGCTGTCGCCCGACTCGCACTGGGTGCTGCGCGACCATCAGATCGCGGGCCGCGCCGTCCTGCCGGGCACGTACTGCCTGGAGGCCATCCACGAGGCGTTCGCCGACGCGGTCGGCGGGTCGACCGTCGAGATCGGCGACGTGGTGTTCTTCGGCCCGATCGTCGTGCCCGACCCGCGCGAGCTGCGCGTCGTGTTGCACGAGGACGGCGACGGGTACGACGTGACGATCATGACGGCGCCGGCGCAGGGGACGCAGCGCTGGACCGAGCACGTCAAGGCCCGGGTGCGGGCCGTCGAGGCGGAGCCGGCCGCCACCCTCGACCTCGACGCTGTCCGGGAGGCATGCAACCGGCTGGAGTACGACCTGACCGGTGTCGAGTCGGCGGGCATCGTGTCGTTCGGCGACCACTGGCACAACGTCGGCGTGGTCCGGGTCGGGGAGATGCGGGAGATCGCCGCCCTGACGCTGAAGGACGAGTTCCGCGTCGAGTGCGGGCAGTACACGCTGCATCCCGCACTGCTCGACGACGCGGTCTCCAACTCCCAGTACCTGCCGATCGAGGCGGAGGCGCGCTACCTGCCCTTCGCGTACGAGCGGGTGACCGTGCTGGCGCCGCTCCCGCCGCGGCTGCACTCCTACATCCGCCACCTCGATTCGGCCGACGGTGAAATCATCACCAGTGACGTGACGCTGGTCGACGACGACGGGCGCGAGCTGGTCCGCATCGACGGCTACTCGATCCGCCGGGTCGACCCGGCGGCGATCGCCGGCACGGTGCGGTCCACCGTGGCCGCCGGCGGCGAGGCGGCGGCCGGGGCCGGCGACCGGGCCGGCAAGATCTGGGCGATCCGGCCCGACTTCGGCCTGGACGCGCTGCGCCGCCTGCTAGGCGCCTGGCCGCTGGCGCACGTGGTGGTGTCGCGCGAGGAACTGGCGGCCGGGATCCGCCGGATCGAGGGCGTGACCAGCGAACTGCTGGAGCAGACGCTGCAGGAGGCGGAGCCGGGGCAGACCGTCGAGCGGTTCGTCGGCACCCCGTACGTTGAGCCGGAGACCGAGGTGCAGCGCAACCTCGCCTATCTCGGGGCGCAGGCCCTCGGGGTCGACAAGGTGGGCATCGACGACGACTTCTTCGAGCTCGGCGGCAACTCGCTCGTCGCGGTCCAGCTCGGCGCGCGCATCCGGGACCGCTTCCGGATCGAGCTGCCCATCGGGACCATCTTCCAGCAGCCCACCGTCCGGCAGCTCGCCCAATGTGTGGAGCAGTCGCTGCTGGCCAAGGTCGAGTCGCTCTCCGACGAGGAGGCCGCCGCGATGCTGACCCTTCTGGAAGGACGCTGACGGTGAACCAGCGCGTATCTGTCCGGCCAGGGGGGCGGTGGACGTTGTTCGCCACGTCCCTGCCGGCCCGCGGCTGCGGCTGCTGTGTTTCCCGTTCGCCGGCGGCGGCGCCTCGGCCTACCGGGCCTGGGGCGCCGCCCTGGAGGCGGACGGCATCGAGGTGTGGCCGGTCCAGCTGCCCGGGCGGGAGAACCGCATGGGTGAGCCGGCCGCGGACGATCTCACGGCGCTGGTGCGGCGGCTCGCCGACGAGTTCGGCGACGACCTGGTCCGGCTGCCGTACGCGTTCTTCGGACACAGCATGGGCGCCTGCGTCGCGTACGAGTTGGCCCGGGAGATCCGGCGCCGCGGCCTGCCGGAACCGGCCCGGGTGATTGCCTCGGCGCACCGCGCGCCGCACTGGCCCGCCCTCGGTCCCACGTGCCACGACCTGCCCCGGGACGAGTTCGTGGCCCGGCTGCGGGAGTACGGCGGGACGCCCGAGGAGGTGTTCGCCATGCCGGATCTGCTGGACCTGCTGGTGCCGCTCCTCCAGAAGGACTTCGCCCTGTTCGAGCGGCACCGGTGGAGCGCGGGGGAGCCGCTCGACTGCCCGCTGACCGTCCTGGGCGCGCTGGAGGACACGGTGTCGGCGCAGGAGCTGGCGGGCTGGGAGGAGCTGACCACCGGGCCGTTCGAGGTCAGGATGGTCCGCGGCGATCACTTCTACCTGCTCGACGCCCAGGAGCAGGCCATCCGGACGGTACGCGAGCTGCTCGTGACCCGATAGGGACGTCCCCCGGCCGCTACGGCGGCCGGGGGATCCTGCTAGGCGCGGTCGACCGCGACCAGTCGCAGCTCGCTGGTGTAGAGCCGGCCGTCGGCGTCGGGCAGCCAGACGTGCTCGGGGTCCGGGTGCATCTCGGTGATGTCCACGACGCTGTCCTCGCGGCGCCGGGCCTGCCGGACGGCGGCGAGGAAGTCGTTGACGAACAGCGGGCTGTCGAAGTCCAGGTAGACCGGCTTGGTTCCGGCGGCCGCCCGCCAGAAGACGAACCGCGGCATGCCCCGCGACGCGGCCCAGCGCCGCAGCGCCGCGAACGCGGCCGCCTCGTCCGCCACCGCGCCGACGGGCACCTCCTGGCACGATATCCGCCACCGCTCGCGGGCGAACACCAGCCGGTCGATCGTCACGCGCGGCGTGTGCGCGGCCGGCGGGAGCGGGCGGAACAGGTTGACCACCGCCTCCTGGGCCAGCTCCCCGACGACGTCGAGCACCGGCAGCCGCTGCCCGGACGGCAGCCGCACCGTGACCGAGCCGCCAGTGCGCTCGGCCGTGAGCGCGTCCAGCGCCAGGCTCCGGCCGCGCGCCGCCGCCCGTTCCCCGTTGCCCGGCGCGAAGGCCAGATACCAGTAGCGGTCCGAGAACAGCGTCGGCGTGGGATAGTCGCGCCCGCTGACCTTCGGCGACCGCGGGTAAAGCGGCACCACCCGGGGCCGGCCGGCGAGCGGCGCCTCCGCCTCCCGCAGCAGCTTCGCCGGGTCGGGGTGGGTCCACGTGAACACGCCGTTGTCGAGCGTCGCCATGGCCAGATGGACCTCGCCGAGGACGAGCTCGAACCGGCCGGCCCGCAACGCCTCCGGGCCGGCCGCGGCGATCATGACGTCGGGGCTGTGGTGGGCGGCGCCGTACCAGCCGGCGGGCGGCGCTGCGAACCAGGTAGCGGCTGCGGCGGCCAGCTCGGCCGACTCGCGCCGCACCCGGCGCTCGCCCGGCGCCCAGGCCAGGATCTCGCTCCAGGACTTCTGGAACTCCGCGACCGCCGGCGCCGCCCACGACGGGTCCGACAGCCGGTCCAGCAGGCGGCTCACCAGCGTGGCCAGCGGGACACCGCCGCCACCGGTCATCGCGGCGAACTCGTCGTGCAGATCGCCGACGAGGGCCTCCAGACGCCCACCGAGCCGCCACATCAACCACCGGGCGCTGTCCAGTACCAGCGACAGCGGGGGCAGCAGGGCGTCGCGGACGGCGGCGCCGAGCACGACGTCGATGTCCCGCGCGCAGTCCTCATAGACCGCCCGGCGCCCGAACTGCCGCTCGTCGCGGGCGCGCACGGCCGCGGTGCCGGTCAACTCGGCCACGGTCTCGTCCAGGCGGGCGAGGGCGGCGGCGAGCGGCGCGGGCCGGTCGCCCGCCGCCGCGACCTCGTCGCGGGCCGCGACGAGACGCTCCAGGGCGCCGTGCGCCCGTTCCCGCGCGGGGGAGTCCGGCAGGGAGCCCAGGAATGCCCGCAACGCCCGCTCCGGCCGGCGGTCCACCGGGATGTTCGGCCGCCACCGGATCAGGCCGAACTCCGCCAGCCGGTCCAGGGCGCGGTGCACGTCGTCCTCGTCGGGCGTGCCGGCCACCTGCCGCCAGCGCAGGTCCACGGTGATGACCCGGGCCGTCCGTTTCCCGTCGACGGCGGCGAGCACGGCGGCGTCCAGCGGCGGCAGGCGGCGGGGCGTGCCGTCCGGGTGGACCGCGAGGGTGCCGGAGATCCCGGCGCCCAGGACCCGGGCGGCGGCGATCCGGTGGCGTACGGCCGGATCGGTGGCCACCGCGGCGGCGAGCGCGTCGATCACCCAGTCCTCGAAGTGGACGCTGCGCTGCGCGATCACTGCGGGGCCGGGCCGCAACTCCGCGACGGGCACGTCCTCGTCGAACCGGGTCCAGACGCTCGGGCCGAAGAAGCCGATGGTCTCGTTGCGGGCGTGGTAACGCTGGGCGTAGCGGGCGAGCGTCGACTCCCGGCGACGGCGGTCCCGGGAGCGGGTGGTGTCGCCGGCGTGGCGCCGCAGCCAGCCGGTGACGTTCTGCACGGCGGCCGGGTTCTGCCACAGCAACGCGGCCCGGAACGCGTCGCTCTCGCCGAGGTCGAGCAATGCCGCCGCGGTACGCCGGATGCCGCGCTCCCACGACTCCCGCAGCCGCTGCGGGGGATTGTCCGGGTCGAGCGCCGCGCGTGCCGTTTCTGGATCGGCGAGCCGGAGCAACTCCTGTACCGGAAAACCGGTGCCGCGCAGGACGAGGTCGTCCCAGAGACGCCAGGTCGGCTTGCTCACGACGGCCGGCCCGCGGCGGAGGCCTCGACGGCGGCCAGCCGCAGCTCGCTGGTGTAGCGGCGGCCTTCGGCGTCACGCAGCCACAGCTGGTCGGGCGCCGGCAGCATCTCCGAGATGGTGGCCCGGACGGCCGCCCCGCCGGGACGCCGGACGGTCGTGGCGAACAGCCCGACCAGGATGGGGCTGTCGAGGTCGAGGTAGAGCGGTTTGGGCTCCCCGGGATGCGCCAGAAGACGTGTCTGGGCAGACCGAGCCGCCGGGCCCAGCGGCGGATCGCCACGAACGCGGCGGCCTCGTCGTGTCCCCGGCCCGCCGGGATCGAGGTCAGCTCGGGCCGCCACGTCTCACGGGACAGCACCAGCCGGTCCACCGTGATCCGCGGCGTGTGCGGCAGCTCGGACACCGGGCGGAAGCAATTGACCACCCTCTGGGCCAGGAACTCGCCCACCACCTCCATCAGCGGGGTGCCCGGCCCGGCCCCGCCCGCGCGTAGCACCACCGGGCCGCCGGCCGACGGTCGCACGACGAGGCCGTCGATCGCCAGGGTGCGGTGCCGGGGCGCGGGTCGGGCGCCGCGACGGCGGCCGAACGACAGGTATGAGAACCGCTCGGACTGCAGCTCAGGGGTTGGGTAGTGCAGCGTCGAGAGGTTCGGCAGGCCGCGCGGGTAGAGCGGGACGTGCCACGGATGCGGGTGGGTGTGCTCGTCGGCCGCGGCCACCAGCCGGCCGGTGCCGGGGTGGAAACCGGTGAACGACAGCGCGGTGAAGCTCAGCTGGGACAGGTGCATCTCGCCCAGCACGGCCAGCCGGCCGCCGTCCGCGTCCTCGGCGACCATCAGGTCGGGGCTGTGGTAGCCGGCCGAGTGCCAGGGCGGCGGCCCGGCCGCAGGAAACGCCCGCGCGACGGGATCGGCGAGCTGCTCGGCGGTGCGATCGACACGGACGTCCGTTGCCCGGTACCCGAGGACGCCGTGCCACCGGTCCTGGAACTCGGCGAGGGCGGGCCGTTCGGCATGGGCGTGTTCCAGCGCGGGGATCAGCCGGGACACCACCTCGGCCAGCGGCGTCTCGACGGCGCCCGCGTAACCGCCGAGCAGATCGTCGAGGACTGTCGCGTACGCGTCGCCGAGATGCCTGACGAGCCAGCGCGCGCTGTCCAGCACGAGCGTCATGGCCGGGCCGATGTCCGAGAGGAGGTCGGTGCCGATCACGATGTCGGTGTCGCGTTCGCAGTCCTCCACGACGGTTCGGCGGCCCTTGGCGGCGGACCCGGCCTGGCGGTAGGCGGCGGTCGCGGTGACGGCGTGGAACGTCGCGTCGATGTCCTCCAGCTTCTTGCGCAGGACCCCGGCGTCGGCGGTCGACGGCGGCACATCGGCGCACGCCCGCTCGAAGTCGTCGAGCACGGCCAGGGCACGCCGCCGACCGGGGTCGTCCGGCAGCCGGTTCACCTGCTCGCGCAGGGCCGCCGCGGCGTACGGGCTGACCGGGACGTCGAAGCCCCAGGTCACTATGCCCAGGTCGGTGAGCTGCCGCAGGTCCCGGCAGACGTCCTCGACGGCGGGCCGCCGGGTGGGGTCGCGCCAGCGCATCTCGGCGGCGATGGCCCGCGGGGTCCGGGAGCCGTCGCAGCACGCCGCGATCTCGGCGAGGCCCGGCGGGAGCACGACCGTCGGCGAGCCGGCTCGCAGCACCGCGCGGCCGTGCAGGCGTACGTCCAGCGCGAGCACCGGCGGAAGGTGGCGGCACAGCCCGAGGTCGTCGGCGAACGTGCGGGCCAGGGCCTGCACGGCCCAGTCCTCGAGCACGACGACGCGGTCGCGCACGAGGCCCGGCCCCGGGCGCAGCCGGATGCCCCGCTCGCCGGCGTCGAAGACGCCCCAGGCCGACGGACCGAAGAAGCCGATCGTCTCGTTCTTGGCGTGGTACCGCTGCAGGTACTTCGCCAGCTTGACCTCGCGGCGCTTGCGGCTCTTGTCCCGCACGCGCGGCTCACCGCCGGCCTCGCGCAGCCGGTCGACCACGGCGTCCAGGAAGCCCGGGTTCTGCCAGACGAGGGCCTGGCGCACTCCGCCGTCGTCCACGATGCGCAGCATCTCCCCGGCGATGCGCTCCAACGCGGCATCCCAGCCCGCACGGAACCGGGCCGCCGCGCCGGCATCCACATCGGCCAGATCGGCCAGCCGCGCGCACTCTGGTTCGGCGAGGGCCGCCAGTCCCGACAGCGGGAACCCGGCACCGCGCAGGCAGAAGTCGCGCCACACCAGCCAGCGCGCCGGGCCCAGCGGCAGCCGCAGGGGCGGTTCGTCCGGCGCCGCGTCCACGCTGCCCATCCAGACCAACCCCTCTCGCACAAGGCGCATCCCGCCGACCAGTCTGTGGCCGGCCGCGGGCGCCGAGAAGGCGGTCGGCCGGCGCGCGGCGAGAACTCGCCATCCTTGCGCGGACGCTGCGGCCGGGGTGGCGGACGCGGGCATGATGGGCCGGCATCGGCCGTACGACGAATGGTGGTGAAGTAGCGCAGATGTTCGAGGATGACGACACACGCGGCTACGAGGTCGTGGTCAACGACGAGGAGCAGTACTCGATCTGGCCGGCCGACCGTGAGCTGCCACCGGGCTGGACGGTGGCGGGCAAGCAGGGCACGAAGGTGGACTGCCTGGCCCACATCGATGTGGTGTGGACCGACATGCGGCCGCTCAGCCTGCGGAACCGGGTCGCGTGAAGCCCCGCATCGGCGTAGTCCTGGAGCCGCAGGGCCTCTCGGTGCCGGAGACGCTGGAGCGGGCCGACCTCGTCGAAAACCAGGGTGTCTCCTCGTTGTGGCTGGTCCAGATGCCCGGCCGGTGGGACGTCGGCACCGTGCTGGCCGCGCTGGCGGCCCGCACCAAACGGATGACGCTCGGCAGCGCGATCCTGCCCCTGTACTCGCGGCCGCCGGTCGTGATGGCGTCCACGGCGCTGACCCTGGACGAGCTGTCCGGCGGGCGGTTCGCGCTCGGGCTCGGCCTCGGGCTCCGCGGGGTGGGCGAGTGGATGGTGGGCGCGGGCGCCGCGCCGCCCGCCGTCGCGGCCATGCGGGAGTACCTGCGGATCGTGCTCGACGCGGTCCGGGACGGCGAGGCCGACCACGACGGTACCTGGTTCAGCGGGCACGTCTTCTACCCGCCGGCGCAGAGCCGGCGGCCGGACGTTCCGGTGTATCTGGGCACGTTCGGCCCGCGGATGCTCGAGCTGGCGGGAGAGCTCGCCGACGGGGTGGTGCTGACGATGTGCACCCCCGAGTATCTGCGGGACACTGCCATGCCGGCGTTGCGGCGCGGGCTGGAACGCCGTACCGACGGGCGCTGGGCCGGGGGCGCCGGTTTCGACGTGGCCGTGTTGCTCCCCGCGGCGGTTACCGCCGACGCCGTGGTCGAGCGGGCGAGGTTCGGCGACTATCTCGCCAACTATCTGCGAGTGCCCACGTACAAGCGGCTCTTCGCCGCCAGCGGGTTCGGCGCGCAGCTCGCCGCGGGCCGCCCCGATGAGACGATGATCCGGGCCCTCAGTGCCATCGGCGACGATACCGAGGTGAGCGCGCGGGCCGAGGCGCTCGCCGCCGCGGGCGCCACCCAGCTCCTGGTCTCGTCGACGGCCGGCGCGTTCGGCGACCGGAACCAGTTCCTGGAGACGGTGCGCGCGGCGATGATCTGACGACCTATGTTCACGTCCCCGAGGTTCTGCCCCGGCCACCGGCCGGGGCAGAACCGCTTCCGGGTCGGGCCGGGCCGGGTCAGCGGGCGCGCCGGGCGGCGAGCCGCCGGTCGCGCTCCTCGGCGGCCGCCGAGGAGCGCGACCGGGACGACCGCGCCGGGGCCGGGCGGTTTCCGCCGAGGTAGCCGGCGAGGGCTCGGGTGGTCGCGTGCTCGTAGAGGGCCAGCAGCGGGATCTCGCGCCCGAGCTCCGCATGCAGGGCGGCGTGGACGGCGGCCATCCGCACCGAGGTGCCGCCCAGGTCGAAGAAGTTGTCCTCGGGACCGACGTCGACCCCGAGCACGGCCCCCACACGTCGCGGACCAGCCGCTCCAGGTCGTTCACGCCGTCCGGGCCGGACGGCGCGGGGCCGGGGCGGCCGGTGACCGGCGCCGGCAGCGCGGCGTGGTCGACCTTGCCGTTGGGGGTCAGGGGGAAGGAGTCCATGTGCATCACCAGGGTGGGAATCGTGGGGCCGGGCAGGCGGGGGGTCAGATGGGCGCGCACCTCGGCGACGCCGATCGGGGCGCCGTCGGTGGTGCGTATGTGGCAGACCAGCTCGAGATCGGCGCCGATCCGCTGGGCGTGCGTGACGCACTCGCGTACCCGGGGGTGATCGCGCAGCGCCGCGTCGACCTCGGCGGGCGCGACACGGTGGCCGCGGATCTTGACCTCGTCGGCATCGAGCCGGCCGAGGAACTCGATGGTGCCGTCCGGCAGCCGGCGCCCGGCGTCCCGGGTCTCGAAACGCCGCACGCCCGGCGCCGGATCCGCGGTGAAGCGCGCCCGGGTCAGCTCGGCGTCGAGATAGCCGAGGGCGAGGTGCCGGCCGCGGACGACGATCTGGCCCACCTCGCCGGTCGCGGCCGGATGGCCTGCGGCGGTGACGACCGCCAGCTCAGCACCGGGAGCGCCGGGCCCCAGCGGTAGTGTCGCTCCCCAGCCGCGTCGGTCGGCCCATCGTTGCGCGTCGCGCATCGTGACAACGCGCAGCGATGGCAGCTGAGGCGTCTCGGTGGCGCCGTAGCCCAGCACGACCTCCGTGCCCGGGGCGAGGCCGAGCAGGTCCCGGACGTCGCGCGGCGTGACCTGGTCGCCGGACAGGCAGGCCAGGCGCAGGCCGGGCAGGCGCAGTCCGGTCGCCTCCGCGGCGCCGGCGAGCATGCGGGACAGCTGCGGGGTGAGGTTGACGACTGTGATCCGCTCGGCCGCCAGCCAGCTCAGGAGATCCCGCGGGGACAGCCCGGCCGGCGGCACGTGCAGCCGGCCGCCACACCACAGCGGCGTGAAGACATCCCGCAGGACTGGGTCGTGTCCGAGCCCGGCGAGCAGAGCGAACCGATCCCGGGCGCAGAGCGCGAACGCGCGGCAGTACCAGTCCAGAAAGTGCACGAGCGGGCCTGGCCCGGCCACCACGGCCTTGGGGCCGGAGGTGGTGCCGGAGGTGAACAGGATGTGCCCGGCGCCGCCGCGCGGCGCGTGCGGCGGCGCCGCACCCTCGACGCAGACCTCGCCGGCGTCGGTGATGCCGATCAGCGCCGGTCCCCCGCCGGCCCGCACGAGGTCGCGGGCGGCGGGCTCGTCGCGGTGCGACAACACGGCCGCCGGCGCTACCGATGCCACGCTCGCGGCCAGGCGCAACGCCGGCAGTGCGGGATCGAGCACGGCGTGCCGGCAACCCGCCAGCCAGCTGCCGAGCAGCAGCGACGGCAGGGCGGCGGACCGGGTCGCGACGACGGCCACGGTGGCGCCGCGGACGACGCCGGCGCGTTGCAGGGCCGCGGCGACCCGCCGCGCGTCCTCGTGAAGCTCCGCGGCGGAGCGGATGCCCCGCTCCCCGGCGACGGCTGCGCCGCCCGTGGCCATCCGGCCGGCCAGCTCCCGCACCGCGCGAGCGGCGGGTAAAGCCTCGGTACGCGGCGGGCCGGTCTCGGCGACCCGCAGCGGGAACCGCGACGGGTCCCGGCCCGGGTCGGCGACGAGGGCGGTCAGCACCTGCTCGTACTGGTCCAGCACCGCGGCGGCCAGCTCGGCCGGGAAGGTCGCCGCGTCACCGACCACCGTCACGGCCAGCCGCTCGCCGTCGTCGGTCAGGTAGACGTTGAGGTCGTAGATGGCCGGGTGCGGGACGGGCGGCGCCATGCCGGTCCGCACGCCGGTCATCGAAGGCGCCGACTCGGGCGCGCCGAGGTGGTTGAACCAGACCGAGAACGGCCGTTCCAGCCCGGTCGCGGCGAGCACCCGGTCGAACGGGACGTCCGCGTTGGCCTGGATCCGGGCCCACCGCTCGCCGAGCCGGGCGGCCAGCTCGGCGAACGACGCGGTCCCGTCCAGGCCGATCCGCACGGCGACGGTGTTGATGAAGAAGCCCACCGTCGACGCGGCGCCCGGACCGTCCCGCCGGGAGACGGGCACGCCGACGCAGACGTCCCGCTGCCCGGTCCAGCGGCCCAGCAGGGTGCCGAACGCGGCGAGCAGCACCACGAACGACGTGGTGCCGCACCGCCGGGCCAGGCGCTCGATCGCCACGCGAACCTCCGGGGGAAGGTCGCGGGCGCGGTGTGGGCCCACGCCGGCCGGCCGGCGGGCCACGTCGACCGGGAGCCGGGCGGGCCGCGCGCCGGACAGGTGGTCCCGCCAGAAGTCGAGCTGGCCGTCGTCGATCTGGGTGGCCTGCCGGCGGGCCGCGTCGGCGAAGTCGGGGGCGGCCGGCAGCCGCGGCGGCGAGCCGCGCAGCAGCGCGTCGTACAGCTCGCCCAGCTCGGCCAGGATGATCTCGGTGGACCTGCCGTCGACGGCCAGGTGGTGCAACGCCAGCACCAGGCGGTGCCGGTCCGGCGCGGTGAGCAGGAGCGCGCGCAGCGGCGGGTCGGCGGCGAGGTCGAAGGGCCGCCGCAGGAACGCCTCGCTGCTCGCGTCGAACACGCCGTCCGGCCGCTGCGCCACCTCGAGCTCCGGGAGCGTGTCGAGCACCCTGGCGACCGGACCGCTGTCGCGGGCCTCGACCACCGTACGCAGCGTCGTGTGCCGGCGTGCCAGCTCGCGTACCGCCGAGCGCAGCACCGCCCGGTCGAGGTCGCCGCGCATGTCCAGCACCAGGGGGACGGTGTACATCGTGCTGGCCGGGTCGAGCGAGTGCGACAGCCAGATCCGGAACTGCAATGGGCTGAGCGGGTACTCGGTCGCGCCCGACGGGGTCACCTGTGCCGCCGGCACAGCCTCGTCCCGCAGCCAGGCTGCCAGGGCCGCCGGGGTGGGATGCGTGAACAGGACGTGCGAGCGGACGTCCAGGGCCAGCCGTCCCCGCAGCGCGGCGGAGACGACGGCGCCGGTGAGAGAGGTGCCGCCCAGCTGGAAGAAGTCGTCGTCGGCGCCCACCGCGTCGAGGTCCAGCGCCTCGGCGAACGCCTGCGCCACCGTGCGCTCGAGCGGGTCACCCGCCGGGGCCCCGGCCCCGCTGGGTACCCGGATGTCCGGCAACGCCCGCCGGTCCACCTTGCCGTTCGGCGTGAGCGGAAGGCGGTCCACCTCCGAGACGAGGGCCGGCACCATGTACGACGGCAGCCGGCGCGCCGCGTGCTCGCGCAGCCCGTCGGCCGACCCCACGACGAACGCGGCCATCAGCTCGCCCTGCACCTTCACCACCGCCTGCCGGACCGCGGGGTGCTCCTCCAGCACCGCCTCGATCTCACCGAGCTCGATCCGGTGGCCGCGGAGCTTGACCTGGTTGTCGGCGCGGCCGGCGAACTGCAGGGTCCCGTCCGCGCAATACCGCACCAGGTCGCCGGTGCGGTACAGCCGCGCCCCCGGCGGCCCGGCCGGGTCCGGGACGAATCGTTCGGCGGTCAGCGCTGGCCGCCCGAGGTAGCCGTCGGCGACCCCGGCGCCGCCGATGAGCAGCTCGCCGGACGCCGCGGGCTCGCCGGCGGCGTCGAGGACGTGCAGCGTGGTGTTGTCGATGGGCAGCCCGATGCGGATCGGGCCGGGCTCGGCGGGGACCTCCCACGAGGTGGACCAGATGGTGGTCTCCGTCGGTCCGTACACATTGACCAGGCGGCTCACCCGGGACCGCAGCTGCCGGGCGAGGCGCGCCGGCAGCGGCTCGCCGCCGGCCAGCGCCACCACCGGCGGGACGTCGGCGGTCAGCAGCACCCGCCAGCCCGACGGGGTCGCCTGGACGTGGGTGACGCCGTGCGCGCGGATCAGCTCGGCCGCGGCGTCGCCATCGCGGGCCTGCGCCGCACCGGCGATCACGCAGCTCCCGCCGCTGATCAGCGGGAGGTAGAGCTCCAGCGCCGAGATGTCGAACGACAGCGCCGTCAGCGCGAGCCAAACGTGGGCCGGCCCGGCGTCGACCAGGTCGCGCGCCCAGAGCAGGAAGTTGACGAGGGCGCGATGGGGCACGACCACGCCCTTGGGCCGGCCGGTGGAGCCGGACGTGTACAGCACGTAGGCGGGGCTGCCGGGATCGACCCGGACCGGTCCATGTTCCGCCTCGCCCGGTTCGGTCCCGGTGAGGAGGTCGGCGGCGTGCAGCGCGGGGACGCCGGCCGGCGCCAGCCCGGGCTCGGTGACCACCAGGCTCGTGCCGCTGTCGGCGAGCACGTGGGCCACCCGCGCCGCGGGATCGCCCGGGTCGATCGGCAGGTAGGCCGCGCCGCAGGCCGACACGCCCAGCAGGACGGCGAGCATGTCCGCGCTGCGGCCGACGCGGACGGCCACCACCGCACCCGGCCCGGCCCCGCGCCGGCGCAGCCGCACCGCCACCCGGCCGGCCCGCCGCAGCAGCTCCTCGTACGTGAGGTGGTCGGCGCCATGGCGGACGGCCACCGCCCGCGGGGTCCGGGCGGCCTGCCGCCGTACCAGGTCGATCAGCGCGAGGTCCGGCAGCTCGCGCGCCCGACCGGCCGCGACCTGTCCGCCCGGTTCCCGCGTGTTGCGCGAGGTCCCCAATCGTGTTCACCCCCGGCACTGCCACAAAGGCGAGGTCGAGTCCCGCCGGTCCGTTGACATCGCGCAGCATCACCGCGGACCGGGCGGCGTGGAAGGCCGGTGGCGAGAAATGGTCAGGCATTCTCGCGATCCTTGTTGGCCCGCGACGGCGGCCAGAATCATGCCGCTCATGAACGGACGTCCGAACGGCGACGCGGCGCTGTCCCCGGCGAAGCGGGCGCTCCTGGAGAAGCTGCGCCACGCGGAGACCGCCGCGGCTCCGGCCATCCCGCGGCTCACGTCCGGCGGGCCCTTCCCGCTGTCGTACGCGCAGGAACGGGTGTGGTTCGCGGATCGGCTCGCGCCGGACCGGCGGGTGTTCAACCTGGTCGCCGCGGTCCGGCGGGTGAGCTTCACCTCGGCCGGGGAGGTGGAACGGCTGCTGGCCGGCATCGTCGCCCGCCACGACGTGCTGCGCACCTCGATCCGGATGGACGGCGAGGAGCCGAGGCTGTACGTCGCGGACACCGTGCCCATCCGGGTTCCCCTGCACGACCGCTCCGCAGAGCGCGACGCCGGCCCGGACGAGATCGCCCGGCATGCGGCGCTCGCGACCGGCATGCGCGAGTACGACCTCGAGAACGCTCCACTGTGGCGGGTGGAGCTGGTGAAGCTGCCCGGCGACGAGATGATGGTGGTGATCGCCGCGCACCACGTGATCATGGATGGCACGTCGTTCCAGCGGTTCGGGTTCGAGATCGGGGGCCTGCTGCCGGCCGCCGAGCCGCCCGTCCGGTTCGCCGACTTCACGTCCTGGCAGCGCGAGCAGGCCGGGAGCGGCGGGTTCGAGGCGGAGCTGAGCTACTGGCGGGAGCGGCTGCGCGACCTGCCTGCGCCGCTGGAGCTGCCGTTCGACCGCCGCCGGACCGCCCGCCTGTCGCTCGACGGCGCCACCATTGGCGTACCGCTGCCGGCCCCGACCGTGGACGCGGTCCGTGCCCTCGGCCGGGAGCTCGGCGCCACCCCGTACCTCACCCTGCTCGCCTGCTTCGTCGCGTTGCTGCACCGCTGGACCGGCGAGCGGGACGTGGTGATCGGCTCGTCGACCTCCGGGCGCACCCGTCCCGAGGTCGAGCACGTGCTGGGCGTGTTCAACAACGTGACGGTGCTGCGTACCCGGATCGACCGCGCGATGACCTTCCGCGCGCTGCTCGACCGGGTGCGGGAGGGCGCCACCGAGGGCTTCGGCCACCAGGACGTGCCGTACGAGTATCTGGTCCGCGAGCTGGCGGGCGGGGCGGACGGCCTCCTCACGGTCTGCTTCAACATGCCGACCGACCAGGCCACACCCCACATGCTCGACCTGCCGATCTCCCTCGACGGTTCGCACTTCGACCTGACGGCCCACGTCCGGGCGGAGCCGGACGGCGGGCTGCGGATGGAGTTCGAGTACTCCTCGGAGCTGTTCGACGAGGACACCGTGCGCCGCCTGCTCGACCAGTACGCCGGCTTGATCGGCGAGCTCCTCGCGGAGCCGGACCGGCCGGTGGCCACCGCGCACATGCCGGTGTCGGTGACCGGCGCGGCGCACCCGGCCGACGTGCGGCCGCTGCCCGAGCTGGTGCTCGCGCAGGCGCGCCGGACACCGCGGGCCACGGCCGTCATCAGCGGCGGCGACTCGCTCAGCTACGCCGAGCTGGCGCACCGGGCCCGGGCCACGGCCGCCGCGCTGCGCGCCCGCGGGGTGCGAGCGGGCACGGCGGTGGGCGTGCGGCTGGAGCGCGGCCTCGACCTGCCGGTCGCGGTGCTCGGCACCTGGCTGGCGGGAGGCGTCTACGTGCCGCTCGACCCCGCGCTGCCCGATGAGCGGACCCGGCTGATCCTGGCGGAGACCGGCGCCGTCCTCGTCGACGGGCCGCTGGACGGCGAACCCGCCGTTGGGACCACCGAGACCGGCCCCGGGCCGGGGGACCCGGCGTACGTCATCTACACCTCCGGCTCGACGGGCCGCCCGAAGGGTGCCGTGGTCACGCACGCCGGGATCGCCAACCGCGTGCTGTGGGCGGTGCGCGAACACGGGTTCGGCCCGGCCGACCGCATGCTGCACAAGACCAGGAGCAGCTTCGACGCGCACGTGTGGGAGCTGCTCGCCCCGCTGGTCAGCGGGGGAGCGGTGGTCATGGCGCCGCCGGGCGCGGAGGAGGACCCGGAGGCCATGCTCCGGGCCGTCGCCGAGCACCGGGTCAGCGTGCTGCAGGTGGTGCCGTCGGTGCTGACGCTGCTGGCCGAGGTCTCATGGTCCGCCTGCACGCGCCTTCGTCTGCTGTTCTGCGCCGGTGAATCCCTGTACGCGGAGCTGTGCCGGCGGGTGTTCGCCCGCCGGCCCGGCATCCGGATCGTCAACACGTACGGCCCCACCGAATGCGCGATCGACGTCAGCGCGCACGTGGTGGATCCCGCTCAGGTGGCGGGACCGATACCGATCGGCCGCCCCATCGACGGCCTGCGCCTGTCGCTGCTCGGCCGGGACGGCGCGCCGGTTCCCCTGCTGGCGCCGGGCGACCTGTACGTGGCGGGCCCCGCCGTCGGTCTCGGGTATCTCGGTCGCCCCGGCCTGACCGCCGAGGCGTTCGTCCCCGATCCCGCGGGCGGCGGCGAGCGCCTGTACCGCACCGGCGACCGGGCCCGCATGGGGGCGGACGGGGTTCTGGAGTTCCTTGGCCGGCGCGACCACCAAGTCAAGATCAATGGGTACGGGTGGAGCCGGGCGAGATCGAGGCGACCCTGCTCCGCCACCGCGCCGTCCGGGCGGCCGCCGTCACCGCCCGGGACGGGCGCCTGACCGCGTACCTCACGGGGACGGCCGACCCGGCCGACCTGCGTTCCCACCTGCGCGCCCAGCTGCCGGCCCCGATGGTGCCCGGCCGGATCGTGGTGCTGGACCGGCTGCCGCTCAACGCCAGCGGCAAGGTGGACTACGCCGCGCTGCCGGCGCAGGACGTTGCCCTCGCCGGCCACGACCGTCCGTCCTTCCGCGACCCGGTGCGCGAGCGGATCGCCGAGATCTGGGCCGAGGTGCTCGGCCTCGCGGCGCCCGCGGGCGACCACGACGATTTCTTCGCCATGGGCGGGCACTCCCTGCTCATGACCCGCCTTGGCATGCGGCTGCGCCGGGAGTTCGGCGTCGAGATCCCGCTGCGGGACCTGCTCACCGCGGGCACCGTGGCGCGGCAGGCCGCGTTGGTCGCCGCCGGCGAGGACGCGCCGGCCCCGATCCCGGCCGCCCGCCGCGACCGGCCGCTCCCGCTCTCGCCCGGCCAGCGGCGGCTGTGGTTCCTGGACCGGATGGAGCCGGGCAGCACCCAGTACGTCGTGCCGCTTCTGCTGCGCCTGTCCGGCCCGCTCGACGCCGATCGGCTGGCGCGTGCGCTGGCCGAGGTCGTGCGCCGGCACGAGGTGCTCCGCACCCGCTATGACGTGGCCGTCACCGCGGACGGCGATCCGGAGCCCGTGCAGATCGTCATGCCGGCGGCGCCGGTGCCCCTGCGGCGGGCCGGCGCGCCGCTGGCCACCGTGCTGGCGGAGGAGCTTGGCCACCCCTTCGACCTGGCCGCCGGGCACATCCTGCGCGCTGTGCTCGTCGCCGAGGGACCGCGGCGGCACGTGCTGGCCCTGTTCGTGCACCACATCGCGTGCGACGGCTGGTCGCTGGAGCTGCTGGTGCGGGAGCTCGGCGCGCTGTACGCGGGGAGTCACCCGCTCCGCCGCCGATCCAGTTCGGCGACGTCGCCGCGTGGGAGCACAGCACGCGGCGTGCCGGCGGGGCACAGGACGAGCTGCTGGCGTTCTGGCGGGAACGGCTGAGCGGGCTGGCTCCGCTCGAGCTGCACGCCGACCGGCCGCGGCCGGCCGAGTTCACCGGGGCGGGGGCGGTCAGCGGCTTCCTGGTCCCCGCGCCGCTGGCCGACCGGCTACGCGAGCTCGGCCGGGCCTGCTCGGCGACCCCGTTCATGACGCTGCTCGCCCCGTTCCTGGTGCTGCTGTCGCGGTACACCGGGGCGGTGGACACGGTGGTGGGCACGCCGCTGGCCGGGCGGACGCGACCGGAGACCGAGAACGTGCTCGGGTTCTTCACCAACACGCTGGTCCTGCGCACCGACCTGGCGCAGGATCCGTCGTTCACCGAGTTGCTCGGCCGGGTGCGGCGCACGGTGCTGGACGCCTACGCACACCAGGAGCTGCCGTTCGAGCGGCTCGTCGAGGAGCTGGTGCAGCGGCGTGACCTGTCCCGCAACCCCCTGTTCCAGATCATGTTCGAGGTGAGCGACGGGGACGCCACGCAGGCGCCCGGCTTCGGCGACGTCGCGGCCGAGCGGGTCGTCGAGATGCCGTGGCACACGGCCAAGTTCGATCTCACCCTGTCGGTCGAGCAGCGCCCCGGCGGCGACCTGCGGTGCTGGTTCGAGTACGCGACCGACCTGTTCGACGAGGCCACCATCGAACGGATGGCCGGCCACTACGTGCGGCTGCTGGAGGACATCGCCGACCGCCCCGGCGCGCCGGTCAGCGCGCTCGACATGATCACCGACGGCGAGCGCGGCGTCCTGGTGGACCGGTGGGCCGACCCGCAGGCCGGCCGGCTCGACCTGCTCGACCCGTCCGATCGGCGGCACCTGTGCGTGCCGGCCCTGTTCGAGGAGCAGGCCGGGCGGACACCGGACGCCGTGGCGGTCGTCGCCGGCGGGCGACGGCTCACCTACGCCGAGCTCAACCGGGACGCCAACCGGCTGGCCCGCCACCTGCGGTCCCTCGGCGCCGGGCCGGAGACCGTGGTCGGCGTGTGCCTGGAACGCAGCGCTGACGCGGTCGTCGCGCTGCTGGGCGTGCTGAAGTCGGGTGCGGCGTACGTGCCCTTCGACCCGGACGGCCCCGCCGAGCGGCTCGGCTACATGCTCGCCGATGCGGGCGCCGGGATCGTGGTGACGCAGGAGCGGTTCCGCGGCCGGTTCGAGGCCGGCGCCCATCGGGTCGTCACCGTCGATCCGGGCGCGGCGTGGCGCGGCGAGGCCGAGACGGGCGATCTCCCGGCCGCGGCCGGGCCGGACAACCTCGCGTACCTCATCTACACCTCCGGCTCGACCGGAAGGCCCAAGGGCGTCATGATCGAGCACCGGTCGTACGCTCACCACTGCCAGGTGATCGCCGACGCGTACGGCATCGGCCCTGATGACCGGGTCGTGCTGCTCTCGGCCCTCACCTTCGACGTCGCCATGGACCAGATCGCGGCCACCCTGCTCGCCGGCGCGACGATCGTGGTCGGCGACCCGCTGTTCTGGGCTCCGGCCGAGCTGGCGGCCCGCCTGATCGAGCACCGGGTGACGATCATGGAGATCACCCCGGCCTACTACCGCGAGTTGCTGGAGTCCGACGTCGGTGGGCTGACCGGTCTGCGGCTGATGAACGTCGGCAGCGACGTGGTGACGGTGTCGGACGCGCGCAAGTGGGCGCGGACCGGGCTGCCCGGACGCTTCCTCTGCAATTACGGCCCCACCGAGGCGACCGTCACCTGCGTGCTGCACCCGGTAGCCGGCATCGGCCCCGGCGAGCGGGACGAGGCCGCCCTGCCCATCGGCCGGCCGGTGGCGGGCACCGCGGCTTATGTGGTCGACTCCGGGTTCCGGCTGGCTCCGGTGGGCGTTCCCGGTGAGCTGTGCCTCGCCGGGGTACGCCTGGCCCGCGGCTACCACCGGCGTGCCGAGCTGACCGCCGACAGGTTCGTCCCCGACCCGTTCGGAGCCGAGCCGGGCGGGCGCCTCTACCGCACCGGCGACCTCGTGCGCCGGCTCCCCGACGGGACCATCGAGTTCCTCGGGCGGATCGACCAGCAGGTCAAGATCCGCGGTTTCCGCATCGAGCTCGGCGAGATCGAGGCGGCGCTGGCCGGGCATCCGGCGGTGCGATCCGTGGCGGTCGTGAGCCGGCCCTCGCCGGCCGGCGATCCCCAGCTGGTGGCTTACCTGGTCGGCCAGGACGGTCGGGCGCCCGACGTCGGCGACCTGCGGTCCCACCTGCGCGAACTCCTCCCGGACTACATGGTCCCGGCGTACTGGGTGACGCTGGCGGAGCTGCCGTTGACGGTGAGCAAGAAGGTGGACCGCAAGGCGCTGCCGCCGGCCGGCCCGCAGCTCGCGGCGAGCGCCGCACCGCCGCGGACGCCGGTGGAGAAACACATCGCGGAGATCTGGTCCGCCGTGCTGGGCATCGACGACATCGGCCTCGGGCAGGACTTCTTCGCGCTGGGCGGGCACTCGCTGCGCGCCACCCGGGTGCACACCCGGATCCAGGAGGCGTACGCCATCGAGCTGCCGCTGCGCCGCCTGTTCGAGGCGACCACGGTCGAGGACCTGGCGCAGGCGGTGTCCGACGAGGTCGAGGCCGCCGTCGCGGCACTGTCCGACGAGGACGTCGCGGCGCTGCTGGAGCAGCCGGAAGGGGACCTCTGATGACCGAGGGCAACACCGTCGACGCGTACGCCGAAGCCCGGCGCCGCCTGCTGGAACGCCGTCTAAGTGGCCGGTCGGCCGAACGCGGCATCGAGCCCGCGCCCCGGAACCGTCCGTTGCCGCTGTCGCCCGCGCAGCGCCGGATGTGGCTACTGGACCAGCTGCTGCCCGGCACCGCGGAGTACGTCGTGCCGCTGGTGCTGCGCGTGCCCGGCCGGGCCCGGGTGGACGACCTGCGCGCGGCGCTGGACGCGCTGGCCCGGCGGCACGAGATCCTCCGCACCCGCTACACCGTGCTGGCCGGCGAGGTCCACCAGGTGGCGGACGAGCCGGCGCCGGTGCCGCTGCCGGTGATCGAGCTCGGCGCAGAACCGCTGGACGCCGCCGTCCAGCGCGAGATCGGCCGGCCGTTCAGCCTGGCCCACGGCCCGGTCTGGCGGGCGGTGCTGCTTCGCGGCGGCGCGGACGACGTTGTGGTCCTCGCCGTGCACCACATCGCCTGCGACGGCTGGTCGATGGACATCCTGGCCCGCGAGCTCGTCGCACTGTACGAGGGCGCCGCGCTGCCCGCCACGCCCGTGCAGTACGCGGACTTCGCGCTCTGGCAGCGCAGCCGGCTCACCGGCGACCGGCTGCGGCGGCGCCTCGACTTTTGGCGCGCCGAGCTGTCCGGGCTGGGCACGCTGGACCTGCCGACCGACCGACCCCGCGCCGCGCCGCGCGACCCGGCCGGGGCACGGGTCACGTTCGCGCTGCCCGCCGAGACGGTCCGGGCCCTGCGCGACCTGTCGAGCGCCCACGACACGACGCTGTTCATGACCCTGCTGGCCGGGTACGCCGCGCTGCTGGCCCGGCACACCGGCCAGACGGACATCCCGGTGGCGACCCCCGTCCTGGGCCGGCCACGCTCGGAGGTCGAGCACACCGTCGGGCCGTTCATCAACACGCTCGTCCTGCGCTGTGACCTCGCCGGCGACCCCACCTTCGGCGACCTGCTGGCCCGGGTGCGGGAGACGGCGCTGGCCGCCTTCGCCAACGACGACCTGCCGTTCGAGAGGCTCGTGGAGGAGCTGCGGCCCGAGCGCGACCTATCGCGCAACCCGCTCGTGCAGGTGATGCTCCTGCTCGAGGAGGGCGAGCTGGCCGGAACCGCCTCGGGCGGCTGGGCGGAGCTGCCGGTCGCCTCGCCCGCGGTCAAGATGGACCTGACGCTGGGCCTGCGTGAGCTGCCCGGCGGAGGCATGGCCGGCGCCGTGGAGTACCCCACCGCGCTGTTCGACGCCGCGACCGCCGAGCGGCTCGCCGCCCGCTTCGTGCGGCTGCTGACCGCCGCGGTCGCGGCGCCCGGCACGCCCGTCGGGCAGCTGCCGCTGATGGGTGCGCAGGAGCAGGCGCTGGTCGCCGGGTGGGAGACGGGTCCCGCGGCGCCCCCGCTTCAGCGCTGCCTGCACGAGCTGATCGCGGAGACGGTACGCCGCGGCCCGGACGCCGTGGCGGTCGTCAGTGCCACCGAACGGCTCACCTACGCCCAGCTGGACGCCCGCGCCGACGCCCTGGCCGGCGAGCTGCGCGCCCGCGGGGCCGGGCCGGATCGCATCGTCGCGGTCTGCCTGCATCGCGGCGCCGACCTGGTCGTGGCCCTGCTCGCCGTCCTCAAGTCCGGCGGCGCCTATCTGCCGCTCGACCCCGAGGACCCGCCGGCCCGCCGCGCCGCCCTGCTGTCGGACGCGCGTGCCGTCTGCGTCGTCACCGACGGTGGCGTCGTCGCCGGCGAGTCCGGCGCCCAGCAGGTGCCGGCGCGCCGGGTCCGCCCGGACGACCTGGCCTACGTGATCTACACGTCCGGCTCCACCGGAACCCCCAAGGGCGTGATGGTGCCGCACCGGGGCATCGTCAACCGTCTACTGTGGATGCAGGACCGGTACGGGCTCGCGCCCGGCGACCGGGTGCTGCAGAAGACGCCGTACACCTTCGACGTCTCGGTGTGGGAGTTCTTCTGGCCGTTGCTGGCCGGCGCCACGGTGGTGGTCGCCCCGCCCGGGGCGCACCGCGACCCGGTCGAGCTGGCGGCGTTCATGACGGCCCACGAGGTGACCCACGTCCACTTCGTGCCGTCCATGCTCGACGCGTTCCTGGACGCCGCCGGCACCTTCGACGGGCAACGCTGCCCGCCCAGCTGGCGTCACGTGTTCAGCAGCGGCGAGGCGCTGCGGCCGGCCACCGCGCGGCGCTTTTTCACCCTGTCCGGCGCACGGCTGCACAACCTGTACGGGCCGACCGAGGCATCGGTGGACGTCACCTTCCACGAGGTGACGCCGTCCGGCGGGCACATCCCGATCGGTACGCCGATCACGGGCGTCAGCGTCCGCGTACTCGACGCGGAGCTCAACCCCGTTCCGCCCGGCGTGCCGGGGGACATCCACCTGGCCGGCGTCGGCCTGGCGCGCGGATACCTCGGCCGCCCCGGCCTGACCGCGGAGAGGTTCGTGCCGGATCCCCGCGGCGGTGGCCGGCTGTACCGCACCGGCGACCGCGGGCGTTTCCTGCCGGACGGGTCGGTGCGGTACCTCGGCCGCCTCGACGACCAGAAGAAGCTGCACGGGCTGCGCATCGAGCTCGGCGAGATCGAGGCCCAGTTGCTGGCCTGCCCGTCGGTGGCGATGGCTGCGGTCGCCGTGGCCGGCGAGCGGCTGGTGGCGTACGTCGTGCCGGCCGAGGGTCATCAGGTGTCGGCGTCCGCGCTGCGGGCACACCTGTCCACGGTGCTGCCCGCGTACCTGGTTCCCACCCAGTATCTGCGCCTGGCCGAGATGCCGCTGACCGCCAGCGGCAAGACCGACCGGGCCCGGCTGCCGGAGCCGCCCCACCGCCGGGCGGTCGTCGCCGCCGTCCCGCCGCGAACGCCCGTGGAGGAGGCGATCGCCGCCGCGTGGTGCCAGGTGCTCGGCCTGGAGCGGGTGGGCGTGACCGACGGCTTCTTCGACGTCGGCGGCGACTCCATGCGCGCGGTCCGGCTGGTCGGCGAGCTGCGCTCCCGCGGGTTCGACGTGGCCGTGGCGGACATCTTCACCCGCACGATCGAGTCGCTCGCGGAGGTCGCCGGCGGGGGCACGGAGCGCATCGACGACCTGCGGTCCGAGCCGCTGGCCCTGCTGTCCGGGGCGGACCGCGAACGGCTGCCCGGCGGCGTGGCCGACGCGTATCCCCTCTCCGCGGTACAGGCCGGCATGGTCTTCGAGATGCTCTCCGACCCCGAGATCCGGCCGTACACCAACGTGACGGGGTACCGCATCGCCGGCGACCTGGTCGTCGATGACCTGCGGCGCGCCGCGTGCGCGGTGACCCGGCGGCATCCGCTGCTGCGGACGTCGGTCGACCTCGACACGTACTCGGAGCCCATCCAGATCGTCCATGGGGAGGTTGAGCCGGAGGTCGCGTACACGTCGCTGCGGGAGGCGCCCGACGCCCACGCCGAGATGGACCGGATCCTCGCGGCCGAGCGGACCCGCGCGTTCGACCTCGCGACCGCGCCGCTGTGGCGGCTGCACGCCTTCGAGGTCTCGGGCGACGAGTGGTGGCTCGCCATCGTCGAGTGCCACGTGATTCTCGACGGCTGGAGCCACAACGCGCTGCTCGCCCAGCTCATGGAGGCGTACGGCGCCGTGCGTGCGGGCCGAGCCACCGACACGGCGGCGCCCGAGGTCAGCTACGCCGACTTCGTCGCCATGGAGCGCCGAATGCTGGAGTCCGGCGCCGACCATGACTTCTGGTCCTCGCGGCTGGCCGGTCACGACCGCGTCGCCTTCCCCGTGACTGGGGCGCGCCGGGCCCGACGCCGTCGAGAACAGGGTGTTCCCCGCCGCCCACCTGGACGAGGGCGTGCGCGCGCTCGCGGCGGCGTGCGGGGTCTCGCCGAAGACGGTCTTCCTCGCCGCCTTCGCCGCCACGCTGGCACCGCTGGCCCCGTCGGACCGCTTCTTCTTCGGGATGGTCAGCAGCAGCCGGCCCGAGGCGGCAGGCGGGTACGACGTGTTCGGCATGTTCCTCAACACGGTGCCCTTCGCCGTCACCCGCCCGGCGGGCACCTGGCGGCAGCTGATCGCGGAGGTCTTCGCCGAGGAGGTCGCGCTCTGGCCGCACCGCAGAATGCCGCTGCCCTCGCTGCAACGGGCGTACGGCGCCCGGCGCGTCCTGATCGAGGCCGCCTTCGACTATCTGGACTTCTACACCGTGGCCGGCACCGGCGTCGTCGACCTCATGGCCACCAAGGACGACAGCCCGAACGAGCTCCCATTCGAGGTGACGATCATGCCCGGGCGCATCCTGGTGACGACGCGGCGCGCCAGCCTGGACGAGCAGCACGCCATGGACCTTGGCCGCCGGCTCCTCGCGGCGGTGGAATCGATGATCGCCGACCCGGACGGCCCGGCCGCCGTGCCCGGGTCGCCCGGTCTCCCCGCCGACGCCCCGGCACCGGACGCCCATCGGCGCACGGGCGCGCGCCCCGCCCACCGCGCACCCCGCGACGCCCGGGAGAAGGCGGTCGCAGCCGTTCTGGAGGAGATTCTCGATCTCGCCGAGATCGGCGTCGACGACGACTTCCACGAGGCCGGCGGCCACTCCCTGGCGGCGATCCGGGTCGCCGGCAGGCTCCGCGGCGCCCACGGGCTGCACGTCACCCCACGCCAGGTCATGGAGCTAGGCACGTGCGCGCAGATCGCCGCGGCCGCGCTCGACCTGCGCGACCTCTGAGTCCGGTAGATCTCTCCCCGAGGAGTCCCGCCCCCAATGAATGTCTTCCACGCCATCGAGTCCGAGGTGCGCAGCTACTGCCGCGCCTGGCCCGCGGTGTTCGACCGCGCCCAGGGCAGTTGGATCCACGACGAGCAGGGCCGCGCGTACCTCGACTTCTTCACCGGCGCCGGGTCGCTCAACTATGGGCACAACCCACCCGAGCTCAAGCAGGCCCTGCTGCGATACCTCGAACGCGACGGCATCGCGCACAGCCTCGACATGTTCACCACCGCCAAGCGTGCCTTCCTGGAACGGTTCGAGGAGGTGATCCTGCGTCCGCGCGGCCTCGACTATCGGGTGCAGTTCCCGGGCCCCGCCGGCGCCAACGCGGTGGAGGCCGCGCTCAAGCTGGCCCGTAAGGTCACCGGCCGCAAGCTCGTCGTGAGCTTCACCAACGCGTTCCACGGCATGACCCTGGGCGCGCTCGCGGCGTGCGGCAATGCCCGGACCCGGGCCACCGCGGGCGTGCCGCTGCCGCATCACCTGGTCCTGCGGTACGACGGTTCCGGCGATGACCGAGCGGCCGAGCAGCAGCTGGCGGCCGTCCTGAGCGGGAGCGCGGGCGAGCGGCCCGCCGCGGTCATCGTCGAGACGGTGCAGGGCGAGGGCGGCGTCAACGTGGCGAGCGCGGCGTGGCTGCGCCGCCTCGCCGAGCTGTGCGAACGGCACCGGGTGCTGCTGATCGTGGACGACGTGCAGATGGGGTGCGGGCGCACCGGTCCGTTCTTCAGCTTCGAGGAGGCCGGGATCACGCCGGATGTCGTCGCACTGTCGAAGTCCATCGGCGGCTACGGGCTGCCGATGGCGCTCACCCTGTTCAAGTCCGATTTGGACGTCTGGGCGCCGGGGAGCACAACGGCACGTTCCGCGGGCCCAACCCGTCGTTCGTCACCGCGACGGCGGCGCTGGACTTCTGGGCCGCCGGGACCATGGAGAAGCAGACCCTGGCCAAGGGCGAGCTGGTCGAGGAGCTGCTGGCCCGGCTGTGCGCCGGCAACGCCGTCCTGGGCGCGATGCACCGCGGACGCGGTCTGGTGTGGGGCCTGACGTTCGACGCCGACCACCTGGCCGCAGCCGTATGCGCGGCGGCGTTCGAGCGAGGTCTGCTGGTGGAGACGTCCGGGCCGCGGGATGAGGTGGTCAAGCTCTTGCCGCCGTTGACGGCGACCAGGGACGAGCTGGCGCAGGGTCTGGACATCCTTGCCGACGCGGTGCGGGCGTGCGCCGTGCCTTGACACATGATCTTTATCGGTCCACGATTCTGATCGGCTTCTGAGTACCTGTCGGACACGCCCCAACGAAGCCGACCCGCGCCGGGGCCGTGCCGCGCATCCGTGGGCGGACCATGGCCGGCCGTTGAGGACAGCAATTGGAGTTCCAGGTGCTGGGCCCGGTCGCCGCAACCGTGGGCGATCATCAGGTGGACATGGGGCCGCCGAGACAGCGGTGCGTCCTGGCCGTGCTGCTGGTCGAGGCGGGCTCGGTCGTCCCGGCCGAGCAGCTGATCGACCGGGTCTGGGGCACTCGCCGCCGGGTGCGGCCCGCAGCACCCTGTACAGCTATGTGACCCGCCTCCGCGGTGTCCTCCAGTCGCAGCGCGCCGAGGCGGACGATGTCGCGCTCGTCCGCCAGGCGGGCGGCTATCTCCTGCGGGTCGCGCCCGAAAGGGTCGACCTGCACCGCTTTCGCCGGCTGGTGAAGGAGGGGCATGCCGCCGGCGACGAGAGCGGCAGCGTGCTGTTGCGGCAGGCGCTCGCGCTCTGGCAGGGGGACTCGCTCACCGGCGTGTCCGGGATATGGGCCGAGCGGACCCGCGCGCAGCTGGACGACGAGCGGGTCATGGCACACCTGCTGTACCAGGACCTGCAGCTGGATCGGGGACGGCATGAGGATCTGCTGCCGGACCTGCGCGATCTCGTCGCGAGCCACCCCTTCGACGAGCGACTGGTGGCCCGGCTGATGACGGTGCTGGATCGCAGCGGTCGACAGGCGGACGCGCTGCGACTGTACGAGCAGGTACGCTCCCAGCTCGCCGAGCAGCTCGGCGTCGATCCCGGTCCGGAGCTGCGGGCACGCCATCTGGAACTGCTGTCCTCGCCGCCCGTGTCCGTCGCCGTCGCGCCACCGGTGCCGCGCCAGCTGCCGATGTCGCCCGCGGGGTTCGAGGGCCGGGCCCGCGAGCTGGCCGAGCTGGACCGCATTGACGACGAGACCCGGGAGGCGGTCATCACCGTCGTCGGGACGGGCGGTGCCGGAAAGACCTGCCTGGTGCTGCACTGGGCCAACCAGCGCCTGGACCGGTTCCCCGACGGGCAGCTGTACGCCAACCTGCGGGGCTTCAGCCCGACACGTGAGCACCTGTCCCCGTCCGCCGTGCTGCGGAACTTCCTCGAGTCCCTCGGCGTCGAGCCCACGGCCGTTCCGTCCGACGACAACGCCCGGGCGGCCCTCTACCGGTCGCTCGTGGCGGGCAGGCGCATGCTCATCGTCCTGGACGACGTCCGGGACGGGGACGCCGTGACGTCGCTGCTGCCCGGCGGCCCGGCCTGCACGGTCCTGGTGACCAGCCGCAACCAGCTCACCGGGCTGGCGGTCACCCACGGGGCCCGCACCCTGACCGTGGACATGCTCTCGCGCGAGGAGGCGCGCGGCATGTTCATCGGCAGGATCGGCGCCGTGCGCGCGGCCGCCGAGAAGGACACCGTGTCGGCCCTGCTGGAACACTGCGGGGGCCTGCCGTTGGCTCTGGGCATCCTGGCCGCCCGGGCCACGGTGCACCCGCAGTTCCCGCTCGCGTTGCTCGCGGAGGAGCTGAACGAGGAGTGCGGCCGGCTGGACGCGCTGAACGCCGGTGCCTCCGGCGCCGACGTACGCGCCGTCTTCGCCGCGTCCTATCGCGCCCTGCCCGCGTTTGCCGCGCGCGCCTTCACACTGCTGGGACTGGCCCCCGGATCGAGCATCGGCCTGCCGGCGGTGGCCGCGCTCCTCGGGCTGCCGATTCCGGGCGCCCGCACCGTGCTGCGCGCCCTCGAAATGGCCCACCTGGTCCAGCAATACGCTCCCTTGAGGTACCGCATGCACGACCTCGTTCGCCTCTACGCGATGGAGGTCGCCGAGCGCGACCTGCCGGCGGACGGGCGGGACGCGGCCATGCGTCGCCTGGTCGGGTTCTACCTGCGCGGTTCGTACGCCGCCGACCGCCTGCTGTATCCCCATCGCTTGACCATCGACCTGAAGTCCCCTTCGGACGATGGCGCTGCGCTCCCGGCGGTGACGAATCGGGCGGAGGCGCTGGCCTGGTTCGCCGCCGAGTACTCCGCCCTGCTCGCCACGCTTCGGTTCTGCGCGGCACACGCCTGGGATGCCACGACCTGGCAGTTGGCCTGGACGCTGGACACGTACTGCTGGCGGCAGTGCCGCCTCGCGGGCGGCGTCGAGATCTGGGAGGCCGGATTCGAGGCCGCGGAGCGAGTGGCGGACCCGACGCCCCGCGCCATAGCGCGCTGGCGCCTGGCGTACGCCCGCGCGCACGCCGGTGAACGAGACGGCGTTCTCGACCAGCTGCGCGAGTCGCTGGTGCTGTTCGAGGAGACGGGCGACACCGCCTCACAGGGCCAGGTGCACCAGTCGCTCGGCTGGTTCCTCTCCCGCCGGGGCGAGCCCGAGATGGCGCTGCACCACACCGAGCGCGCCCTGGCGATGTACCAGGACGTCGGCAACCCGACCTGGGAGGCCAATGCGCTCAACGGGGTGGCCTGGTGTCTGGCCCAGCTCGATCAGGACGAGAAGGCACTGCTCCACGGCGAGCAGGCCCTTGAGCTGTTCCGCAAGAACGAGGACGGTGACGGGGAGGCCGCCGCCCTGGACAGTCTGGGCTACATCGCCCACCACATGGGACGGCACCGCGAGGCGATCGCCTACTATCGCTCGGCCACTCGGCTGCGCAATGTGGTCGGCAACGCCACCCAGGAGCCGGACACGTTGGTCCGGATCGGAGACTCGCACGCGGCCCTAGGCGAGATGTTCCAGGCCCGGGAGGCTTGGGAGCGTGCGGCGCTGCTCTACCGGGGCAACACCGGGCGAGCGACGCCGAGCGGGCCGAGGCCAGGATCGACGCCGCACGCGATTGACCCGGGTCAGAGCGTTGCGGGGGCAGTGACGGTGACCTCGCGTACGCGGATCAGTGGCGAGCGGAGCAACCACACGATGCCCAGCACGGCGCCGACTGTGCCGATCCACAGAGACGGGCGGAGCCCGATGGTCGTGCCGAGCCAACCACCGGTGAGGGCGCCGAGCGGGCGGACGCCGTAGTTCGTGGTCTGCCAGGCGCCGGACACCCGGGCGCGCAGCCGTTCCGGGATGAGGGCGACCTTGAACGCGTTGGCGGCTATGTCAAGGATCATGACCCCGCACGACGAGAGGAACTGCGCGAGGAAGAGCATCGCGAGAATCAACGGCCGCGGTCCGGCGGCGGCTGGGACAAGCACCAGGGGCACGGTGTATCCGAGGAACCCCAGGGCCGTCGCACGCCCGATGCCGAGCCGGGCGACCACCCGGCCGGCGCCGAACGCGCCGAACAGCCCGCCGACGGCTCCCGCGCCGATGACCAGGCCGAGCGTGCTGGCGCCGACGCCGAGCTCCCGCGTCACGTAGAGCATGAACAGCGCCTGGAAGATGAAGTTGCAGAAGTTCATCGACGCGACTGTGGCGAGAAGAGAGCGGATGCCGGGGGTGCCGATGATCCACGCCGCCCCGGCGAAGAAGTGCCTCTGTTCCCGTGCGGGCGGTCGCGGTTCGACCGCCGACACGCGCCAGAGCTGCGTTGCCGACACGAGATAGCTCAGCGCATCCGCGAGCAGAGCCACCGGGGCCGCCGCGAGCTGCACCAGGAGGCCACCCACGCCAGGCCCGGCCACGACCGCTAGGGCGCGGCTGCCGTTGAGCAGCGAGCTGCCGAGCACGTAGCGGTCGGCCGGAACCAGCGAAGCGAAGACGGTGTTCTCGCAGACGTCGAAGAGCACGTCCAGCATGCCGATCGCGAAGGCCGCGACGACCAGGTGACCGAAGGTGAGCAGGTCGAGGTAGTAGGCGACCGGAAGGGAGATCAGGGCCAGGAATCGGCCGAGATCTGTACCGATCATGATATGGCGCCGGCTTGCTCGGCCGTCGGCCCACGCGCCCAGCGGCATCGAGAACAGCAGCGCCGGCAACAGCGCGGCCGCGGTGAGCCATCCCATGTCCGTCGCGTCCGCTTGCAGGGCAAGGACGGCGGCGAGCGGGATCACCACGCGCGATACTTCGTCGCCGAGTTGGGAGACGCCTTGCCCTATCCAGTACCGCCTGAACTGTCGATCGGCGAGCAGGTGGGGCGGGCCGAGCGCTGGGCTCACGCGATCCCTCTCTCAGCTCCCGCGGCTCGTCGGCGGCCGTTCCGGAGGGCGGGCCCCGCCACCAGACGTGCCCCGTCCCGGCTGATGGCCCGCCGCACGTCCGTGCGGTACGGGCGCCAAGCCTCGCGCCACGGCCTGCACTCCACCCTGGAATCGGGTGCTTGCCCCAGATACCGCAGCAGTTCGGCTACCCGCCGGTTGAACGTGCGGGGCGACATGTTGAGTCGCCGGCTGGCCGTGACGTCGAGGGTTCCGGCCAGCAACTCCCGGAGCACCGGCATGAGGTGAGCGGGGGAGCCTCGCGGGTGGGTTCCTGCCCGCCTCTCCAACCGTCCGTGTTGCTGCTAATAGTCATCTGTTCACTCCTCACACGCTGCCCTAAGCGAACCGGGAGCCGGCGACAAGTTCCAATGTGTCAACGTGATCACGGCGAAAACCTTGAAAGATCCTTGACTCGCCGCCCGCGTCGTTCAAGGGCGAATGTTTAGCCGGGCGTGTCGCGCCGGAGGAACGTTTCCCGGTTCGGGTTGCCAGCCGCGGTGCTTGGTACTTGACAGGCGACGACCGCCGGAGGTCAGCGATTGGCGGACGGCGGCGCGATCGTCCGGCCGAGCCGTGTCCATCGCATGTTTGGGTTCGGCAGCCTTGTTGAGCGGTGTCGTCGGCCGAGGTTGCTTCGTTACGCCGACCCGGTGGCCCAGTCTGGTGCAGGCGTCGCGGCATGTCGTGCCCAGGCTGTGTCTTGGAGGTCGGCGGCGAAGCGGCGGGCCACGTTGGTGAGGTGGTGTTCGCGGTCTGGTCGCGCCAGCAGCCCCACCATGGCCCGCCACGCCCTCGGTCTAGCCCGCAGCGAGTTCAACGCTTACCTCGATGGCAGCGACCGCGCGTACCCCAACCCCACGACGCGTCGGGGCACGCCGTGGCAGGATCGATCCCCGTTGGATCTATGGCTCACCGCCACGACGGTGACCGCCGCATCTAGAGACGTTTTGGGTTTGGGGTCAGGCGGCGTTGTGGTTTGTCCGAGCAGATATGCCCCGGCCCGCGTCACCTGCGGGCCGCATGCTCCCGCGGGCACCGCGCAGGTCGGCGGCTCGCTGGCGCTCGCCGAAACCCCCGACCAGCGCTGCCAGCCCCGCCGCACAAGACCCAAGGACAACGACCGAGCCCCGCCCGGGGACGGTGGTGTGCGTCGCGGTCTTTGCTCTGCTTCCGTTCTAGAGACTAGTTTTAGGCCCCATACCTGAGAGGCATATTTATGACTGTGAGGTATGGGGCCCAGAAACCAACCTGCCCTGTGACGGCGTCACGGGCTGTGAGGTCCATCTCGGGGATGGTTGTGGACCGCGCAGGATGCGGCCGCGGGAGCGACGGCCCGGACCGCGACGAGCGCCGCGGCAGCTCAGAACTCGATCCTGATTCTGAACCTGACCCCGAAAGGTCTCTAGTCAGGGGCAACATCCTGCGCATACCCGACATGCGATCTCGACACGCGAACGTCAGAAGGGCGGCGCACCGACCCGCTCCGCCCCTACGGTTGGTTTGAACGGCTGTTCCGTGTGGACCATCTAGGGCCACCCGGTCTGCCTCATCCCAAAGAAGTGACAACACCGGAGCCCAAGTGCCGTCGCGCGGCCTCCGTCCCCTCCCGGCCCAGCCGCCGGGCAGCTCTGGCAGGATGGAATAGACACCACTGCGGTGGCCAGGCCCGGAAATCCTCCTCGACGCTCGCCGCCGCCTCCCCGTCCGATGTACGCGCCCAGGCTGGCGTCGAGCAACTCAGCGACGCACTCACCGAGCAGCTCAGCTGATCACAGCCGGGGGAGTGATGCAACGACCTCTTTACGCGGCCGGTTTATGCTTGCAGTGACCTGGGCACACGTGCGTGAGCATGCCGCTGGGCCACCGGAGTACCCCCTGGGGGTCAAGGGGTCGTCGGTTCAAATCCGGCCGTCCCGACTTTGTGAAAGGCCAGCTCAGCTGGCCTTCTTTATTGGGTCGGCGAGACGCCTCGATATCAACGCAGACCGCCCACTCCCGCCCGCCACGGACATCCCGAACGAGAGGTCGTCGCCGCCTGCGCCGGCACGGACCTGCTCGTGCTGGCCCGGGACGGCGACCGCAGCCGGCTCGGTCCGCGCAGCCTCGGCCCGCACACCCGGTTCGTGATCGACCACGCGCCCTGCGGCGTCCTGCTGGTCTGGCCCGATCAGCCGCCAGACCTCGCCACCCTGCCACCTCGGCCGGGTCCGCGGCACGGCGGCTAACGGCTCGTCCCGGACCGATAGGCTGTTGGCGGCGTGCCGGGGCCGACCCGCGCCGTGGGAGGTCAGTGTGTCGGTCACCCAGGTCGTCAAGGTCGAGAGTGGATTCGGGTACGGCCTGATCGGCGCGGATCTGCACGTCTTCGCGGACCGCGGTCCGGTGTACGTCCTCACCTGTCACCAGCCGGCGCCCCCGTCGGATCCCGCCTGGCTGCCCGAGCAGCCCAGCCGGCTGCTCAACGCCCGGCATCGGATCGTGCCGTTCCGCGGGCGCGACGACGAACTGGCCCGGCTGAGCCGGTGGCGTGACGGCCGCGGGATGTCCGCGATGTGGCTGCATGGGGCGGGCGGAGCGGGAAAGACGCGGCTGGCCGCCGAGTTCGCGGACCTGAGCGCCGCCGCCGGGTGGAAGGTGGTGGATACCCGGCACGGGCCGGGTACGGTGATCCCGCCGCCCGGGAGCCAGGACCTGACCCTGGATGGCGCGGCCGGCCTGCTGATGGTCGTGGACTACGCCGACCGGTGGCCGTTGACTCACCTGGCCTGGTTGATGAGCAACGCGATCCTGCACCGGGGCGTGCCGACGCGGCTGCTCCTGCTGGCCCGCTCCGCGTACGCCTGGCAGGCGGTGCGATCCTCGGTGGAGGAGCTCGACGGCTCCGTCCATGATCTGCCGCTCGGGCCGCTGCCGGCCGACCGGGAGCGCATGTTCCTGGCGGCCCGCGACGCCTTCGCCGGCCGGTACGGCATCGCGCCGGAGACCGTCGCCGTGCCGGCACGGCTCAACGATCCCGAGTTCGGGTTGACTCTCACCGTGCACATGGCGGCGTTGGTCGCCGTGGACGCCGGCGCCCGGCAGGGTGGCACAGCCGGCGACGCCGCGGCCGGCGACCCGGCCGCGCTGTCGGCGTACCTGCTCGATCGCGAGCACCGGCACTGGACCCGGCTGCACGAGTCCAGAGTGGACGGTCTGGAGTTCGGCACCGCGCCGTCGGAGATGACCCGGCTGGTGTTCACCGCCGCGCTCACCGGCGCCACGGCGTACGACAGCGGGGTCCAGATCCTTCGCTCGCTCGACCTGCCCGGCCACCCGGACGCCCTGCTGGCCGACCACGCGCGCTGCTACCCCGCGACCGAGCCCGCCACCGTGCTGGAACCGCTGTACCCGGACCGGCTGGCCGAGGACTTCCTGGCGCTGACGCTCCCGGGCCACCCGGCGCACGGGTACCAGTCGAGACCGTGGGCGCCGTCCACCATGGCGACGCTCGTACACGGTGGTGCGACGACGTACGCCGGCCGGGCGCTGACGTTCCTGGCAGCGGCGGCCGCGCCCGGGCGTTGGCCGCATGTGGCCGAGCACCTCGCCGTGGTGCTGCGCGACGCGCCGGAGCTGGCGCTGACCGGCGGCAGCGCCACCCTCGGCGCACTGGCCGACATCGACGATCTCGACCCTGCTGTGCTGGCCGCGCTCGACCCGCTGCTGCCCGAACGCGCCCAGGCCGACCTGGACCTGGGCCTCGCGGCGATCGCGCGGCGCCGCGCCGACCAGGCGACCGCGTCGGGCATGACCGGCGAGCCGCTCGCCGCCCTGTTCGTGACGCTTGCCCGCCGGTACGTCAACGCCGGCCTGTTCGAGCCGGCGCTGGATGCGGCGACGCGGGTCACGGCGCTGGTCGACGGGCGCGGTGCGGTGGCGGCCGCCGGCGCGTACGAGCGGAGCCGGGCGCTCAGCGGGCTCGGCCGGCGGGTCGAGGCGGAGGCGGCCGTCGCGCAGGCCGTGGACATCTACCGCGACCTGGCCGACCGGGACGGCGACGTCCACAGACCACGGTTGGCCGACGCGCTGCACCTGCTGGGCCGGGAGTCCACCCGACCGGAGCCGACCAGGATGGCACAGGCGCTCGCCCAGACCGAGGAGGCCGTGGCCATCTACCGCGGGCTCGTCGAGGCGGACCAGCGGCGGTACCTCCCGGACCTGGCGAGCGCGCTCAACAGCCTGACCATCCGGCTGCTGGAGATCGGCAGGCGGGACGAGTGCCTCGCCGCGGCTCTGGAGGCCGTGGCGATCCGGCGCGGGCTCGCCGAGCGGGATCCCGACACGTTCCTGCAGGACCTCGCCACGTCCCTGAACAACCTCGGAAACGCCTACGCGGCGAAGGGCAACCACTACGAGGCTCTGGCGGTCAGCCGGGACGCGGTGGGCATCCGCCGCCGGCTCACCGAGACCAACCCGTACGCGTACGAGCAGGCGCTGGCCTTGGCCCTGAACAACCTCGGCATGCGGCTGCACACGCTGGGCCACGCCGGCGAGGCGGTCACGGTGCTGCGGGAGGCCGAGGCCAGGCTGCGCGACCTGATGGGGACGAATCCGGCGGCCAACCGCCAGTTCCTCGGCCTGGTCCTGGTCAACCTGGCCAGCGCGTTGCCGCCCACCCAGCCGGAGCAGACTCTCGCGTTCACCGCCGAGGCCGCCGAGGTCTTTCGGTGGCTGGCCGCGGACCGGCCCGACACCTACCTCGGCGGGCTGGCCAAGGCGCTCAACAACCATAGTGCCGCCCTGTCGGCCGTGGGCCAGAACCGCAAGGCGCTGGCTGTCATCGAGGAGGCGGTCGCGCTCCGGCGCCCGCTGGCCGAGACCGACCCCTCGTGGTTGCCCGACCTGGCGGCGTCGTTGGAGAACCACGCCACGACCCTGCAGAACCTCGGCCGCGCCCGCCAGGCGCCGGCTCCACAGCGCGAAGCGGCCTCGATCCGGGACCGGCTGGCCGACGCGGATGACCCGATCGCCAAGGCCGGGGCGACCGTTGCCGCGCTGCGGCAGGGCGGCAACCCGGCGGATCTCGCCGCAGCCCTGGCGAACCTCGGCAGCATCCTGGCGCGGAGCGACCCCGTGGCGGCCGAGGACCCCCTCGACGAGGCGTCCCGCATCTACCGGACGCTCGCCGAGACCGAACCGGAACTGTACGAGCCACGGCTCGCGGGCGTCCTGAACAACGAGGCGGCGAACTACCTCGGGCTGGGGCAGGCCGCCACGGCCGTCTACGTCGCCGAGACGCTGGTGGCGCTGCTGCGGCGCCTGACCGAGCGCGCACCGGCCTTCTACCAACCGGCGCTCGCCCGAGCCCTCTCCGTGCAGGCCGCGGCGCAGGGCCAGAGCGGCGACTTCGCCGCGGGCGAGCAGAGCGTGCGGGAGGCCATCGCGCAGTACAAGCAACTCGTCCAGCAGGCACCGTACGTCTTCAAAGCGGAGCTGAAAACGGTCCGATTGCTGGAGAGCCAGCTGCATCTGGCGCCCGTGGTACAGGCCAAGGTGCGCAAGCGATTCAGCCGCTACGGCCTGCGTCCGTCCATCATGGACCGGTTGGGGCTGACGTCCGGTCCGGTCATGGTCGTCGTCACGATCCTGGTGGGCCTCGTGATTGCCGTGGTCGTCGCCGTGGTGTTCGTCGTGGCCCTTCCCTGGACTGTCGTACGCCTGATCCTGCGCCGCATCCGCGGTGGAACGACCGGTTAGCCGGTCCACCGGGTGCGCAGGTCGGCGACCATCGCCTGTGCCTGCCGTAGGCCATCGCTGTGGGCCGCCGGCGACTGCCGCGCGAGATCGCGGTAGACCTCGACCGACTCGGTGCCGGCACCGAGCGCGGCCTCGTGACGACCCATGGTCCACAAGGTGATACACAGATTGATCAGCGAGGTCGCGAGGCCGGATGCGAACCTGGCATGGCCGGCCCCTGCCAGCCGCCGGTAGATGTGGACCGCCTCCTCGATGCTCGTCAATGCCTCGTCCGGCCGACTGAAGGCCATCAGGTCGGCGGTGAGGTTGGTCAGCGAGGCCGCGAGCTCCGGCTCGAAGACCGCTGGGCTCTCGGCGGCCAGCCGCCTGCGGATCGTGACCGCCTCTTGGGTCGCGGCCAGCGCCTCGCTGTGCCTGCCGGCGAAGGCGAGCACCAGACCGAGGTTCGTCAGCGCGGCGGACAGACCGGCAGCGGCGGCGGCCGGAGAGATCTCGGCTTGCTGGCGGCAGGCGGCGACGGCCTCGGACGCCAGGTCGAGCGCGTCCTCGACCTCCCCGAGCCCGGACAGCATGCCGCTGAGGTTGGTCAGCGCGGCGGCGAAGTCCGAGGCGCTGGCGGTCCGGCCCTCGGCGGCCAGCTCCCGGTGGATCTCGACGGCCTCCTCTGTCACCTCCAGCGCGTCCCGCCGCTCCCCCAGTCCCCACAGAAGGGTGCCCTGGTTGGTCAGGGCGTTCGCGAGGTCGGCCGAGAAGGCGCCCGGGTTGTCCTCGGCGAGCGTCCGGCGGATCTCGACGGCCTCGTCGGAGGCGGCCAAGCCTTCCCCGACGCGTCCCGCGGACAGCAGCCGCTTGCCCAGATGATCCAGCGACGTGGCCAGGCCCGGCCGGTGGGCGGCCGGGTTGCCCGCCGCCAGCCGCCGGCGGATCTCGACCGCCTCCTCGGTGACGGCCAGCGCCGCTTCCTGCTGCCCGATGTCGGACAGCTGCTTTCCGAGGTTGGAGAGGGACAGGGCCAGGTTGGCTTCGAGACCGGTGTTGCCCTGGGCGAGCAGCCGGTAGATCTCGACCGCCTCGTTGGTCGTCTCCCATGCCTGGTCCCGCTCTCCCATACCGGACAGCGCGTTGCCAAGGTTGGTCAAGGCCGTCGCCAGGTCGACCTCGAACGCGGCCTTGTTCGCCGCGGCCAGCCCTCGGCAGATCGTGACCGCCTCCTCGGCCGCGGCGACCGCGTCCTCGTGGCGCCCGATCTTCGTCAGCAGGACGCTGTGGTTCGACAGGGCGCGGGCGAGATCGGGCCCGAAGGCGGCCGGGGCCGCCGCGACCAGGTCCCGGTGGGCGGCCACCGCGTCCTCGGCCAGCGCCAGCGCCTCGTCCAGCCGCCCGACGTCGATCAGCCGTACCCGGAGGTTGTCCAGCGACCCGGCGGCGTGTTCCTCGTCGTCGGTGGCGTCCGGTTGACTGCGTATCCGGACGGCCTCCTCGGCCGCCTCGACGGCCCGTTCCCGCAGACCGGCCGCCGCCAGAGCGATGCTGAGGTTGTGCAGCGACGTGGCAAGCTCCGGCCCGGACGCGGCCGGGGTCCGCGCCGCCAGCCGCCGCTGGATCGCGACCGCCTCGGTGGCCGCGTCGAGCGCCTCTTCCCAGCGCCCGAGCCGGGCCAGGGCACCGCCCAGGATGGTCAGCGAGCCGGCGAGGTCGGGCTCGAGTCCGGTCCCGCCGCCCTCCACCAGTTGCCGAGCGACGGCGACCGCCGCTTGGATCGCGTCCAGCGCCTCCGGGTCCCGGCCCGCGTTGGACAGCAGGATGCTCAGATCCCACTGGATGCGCAGCCGGTCCACGGGGTCCGGGTCGCAGCCGAGTCGCTCGGCGGCGAGCCGGGAGGCGACCGCGGCGATGCCCGCGTCCAGGTCGACGTCTCGGGTCTCGGGCAGCAGGGACTCGATGGCCTCCAGCAATTCCATGGGCATGGTGGGCAGTTGGGCGAGGCTCGTCAGAGCGGCACCGCCGGCGGACACCGCGTGCCGGGGGTTGTCGAGCAGCAGCGGGTAGAGGTGCGCGGCGCCGACGTGCGGCCAGCGGCCAGCCGCGGCCGCCAGGAAGGTGATCGCCCGGGGTAGGTGCCCGGGCGGCGAGCCACCGGCGAGGACGTCGGTGGTCGCGGTGGCGGCCCACGGGTCGGCCGGATGACCGTCCAGGTCGTGGCCGGGCAGCATCAGCGCGAGGAAGTCCTCCGCCAGCCGGTCCGGGTAGAGCGGCTCGAGTACGGCGCCCTGGCGCGGGTCGATCGGCGGGTAGCAGATGGCGTGGTCGCTGAGGAGCCGTTCGGGCCGCACCTCCAGGTCGAGGCGACCCAGGATCGACTGTCCTTCGCGGTGCGGCATCGAGCCGGTCAGCACGGCGACCTGGACCGCCCGCGCCATGACGCTGGGCGGGGTCCGGAAGTCCGACCCGTGCGCGCTGTTGGCGTACAGCTTGGCCCAGTGCTCACGCTCCCGGTCCAGCAGGTACGCGGTGAGCCCCACGATGTCGGCGGGATAGGGCCGGCTGTTCGCCGCGGCGTCGACGCGGACCAAGGCGGCGAGGTGGATGGCGAGCGTCAGGCCGTACTCCGGGTCGTCCAGCAGACCGGGCGGAAGGGCTCGCGCGGGTTGGCCGTTCCCGTACCGGGCCGCGAAGGCGTCCAGCGCGACCGTGTACATCCGTTCGCGTTCGCCCTCGACCCGCGGCAGCGTTCGCAGTGCCTGGTCAGTGGTGTCGGCCTGATGCCGGTGCAGATCGGCCCGCAGCAGCGGCCACGGGTCGACGCTGCGGGCGACGAGGAGCAACCGGGTCGGTACGGGCTGGTGCAGCAGGACGTTGCTGAAGAGCCAGGCCAGGTCGGAGCGGGGCCATCGATCCGCGTAGTCGACGAGCACCAGCAGGCCCGCCGCGTCACCGAGCCGCAGGTCCTCGCTGCCGGGTGGCGACCAGATCGTGCCGGCCCCGTGGACCGCGGTGACGACCTTCCAGCCAGCCGCGGCGGATCGCCGCGCGAACTCGTTGGTGAGCCGGGTCTTGCCCTGCCCGCCGGCGGCGTGCAGCCATCGGGCCGTCAACCGAGGCCCGGTCGCCCGCCAGTCCGACAGCTGCGCCAGCTCGGCGTCGCGGCCGGTGAAGTCGACCACGGCGTAGCGGGCGTCGAGCAGGCGACTCGGCTGTGCGAGCAGCCACGCGGTGTCCGGGGTCGGGGCGGGACGGTGGGCCTGGAGCAGGTAGACCGGACCGCGGTCGGCGAACACGTGCAGATCCGCGCCGATCACGCCGTAGCCGAAGCCGCTCTCGACGCGCACCTCTTGCCGTACGCCGGGACCGCTCATTCGGGACTGCTCGGGCGCTCCTGCCCGGCGGGCGGCGGGGCCTCGTGATAGAAGACGTTGCCTCCTTGCACGGCGAACAGGCGCGAGTTGTCGCGAGCGATGTTCGTCTGCACCCACTGCTGATGCTGGGCCGGCAACGCCGCCTGGATGGCCGTGGTGAGGTCCACGAGCGCGGTCTCGAGCTCCGGATGCTCCTCCAACAGCTGGGTCAGCTGCAGCTGCCACACCGGTGCCAGCGCCTGGCGGGCCTGCTCCGGGTCGTGCGCCCGCTCGACCAGCGCGACGTTGGCGTCCAACTGAGCCTCGATCGCGTCCCGCCGCCCGGGGCCGACATGCTTGAGCAGCCTGCTCACGCCGGCCCGGGTCACCGTCCACGCGTCCGTGGCCATCGCGCCCACCAGGGCCGTGCCACCGCTGGCCGCCAACGCGGCAAGCGCCTCCGACAGCATCCATGCCCCCTTTTCTCGCCAGTCCAGCGTGGACCATGACTCACCCGGACGCTGTCGGGTCGGCTACACGCCGGGCCGCTGGAGCGGAGGAGGCGTGTACCACCCAGCCGGCAGGGCACGGTTTGCACGCCGGCTTCCGTCTCGCCACGCTGGATGGCCTCCAGTAGCAGCGCGCCCGCGCTCCGGCCCACCTGTTGGAGGTTGAGGTCGACGCTGGTGAGCGCGGGGCGGCAGCCCTCCGCGGTGGGCAGCCAGTTGTCCACGCCGACGCGCGCGATGTCCTCGGGCACGCGCCGGCATCGCGCAACGCGACGACCTCCAGCCGGCCGCTGGTCAACGGCAGCGTGCAGCTTCGGCTCGCCTGGCCTGGTCCGTCGGACTCGACGTGTTTGCCCGTGCCGGCCAGCGGCGGGTTCGTCGTCTTCAACGGTGAAGCGTCGAGGGCCTGGCAAAGGTTGGCGACCGGCCGGTAGGGCCCGTCCGGGGTACGGCTCGCCACCGGTCCGGACTCGGCCGCGGCCGTGGGTGTGTCATCGCTGGTGGTGCAGCTCGTGAGGACAAGCCCGGTTGAGCTGGGTGTCCAAATCTCAGTCGATGATTTCGGCACCGGGCCCTCGTCGTTCGCCTTGCTGCCCCGGGTTGCCGTCAGCGAGGCCAAGATCGATCGTTCCCTCGTGCGGACCATGGCTGACGCGCACGCCTCCGACGCGATCGTCAGAGCCACCTCGACCTCGGTCAGCGCCTCGGCCTGCGCGTCGTCGCCGAAGGCGTAGAGACCGCGGAACAGCGGTGCTGCGGTCGCTGGTCGACGCCGCCCGAGGCCAGGCATGTGCGGGTGCGGGCCCGTGCGGCCATCAAGAACGCGTTCTTCGGATCTGGGATGGCGCCAACCCGTCGAACTGACCCTTTGACGGCGGTGTGTCCATTCCGGACGCACTGCCGCCCCTTGTCCTTAGCGGAGTTGCACCGGCAGGGTTTGACCCGATCTCACCCTGATCGGACCTTTCCCGGGTGGGCGACAGTTTCGTTTCCGGGGGATTGCCAAGTGAATCGAAGGCTGCCTAAATTCTATCGTGCACAATGCGGTTCTCGGTCTGTAGTCGCTCGCTTTATCAGGGAGGGCCATGACCAGCGTATTGTTGGTTCCTGTCCATCTCGACTTTCTGTATTGTCCGACCGACCGGGTCGTGGTGCGTTCGACGGCCGACTATTCCCGGTTGCCCTACCTCGATGAGAGTAGCGACCGCAACGGTGACGTCGCCCAGATCAGCGAGGAGATCGTAGGCCGCCCCTTCCAGGAGGAGACGGCCCTGCTCAAGGCCGGTGTCCACCTGCACTGGGCGCTGCCCGACGCTCTGACCAGGGCCCGGCCCGGACCCGCCCGAGATGCCGCCGGGCAGCCCGGCGCCGCGGTCTTCCCGGCCGTGCCGAATCGGTGGCTGATTCGCCGGCGCGCGACCGGCATTCTCCCAGAACGCGCCTGGGTGGTCGAAAGCGATTACATTCATCCGGATGGACTCGGCGAGACCCTTGGTGTCGCCGTGCCCTATCCGTCGGCGCCGGAACTGCGCCGATTTCGGCCATTCAGATATCTCGGGCGAGTGCTGCCACTATCGCTGTCAAATGTCGCGGATCCGGCGGCGGAGTATGTCGGGAAATTGACAGCGATCGGGTTCGAGTCGTCCAGCGGCGGCTACAGCGATCCGACGTTCGCCGCGCTGTACCCGAACTGCCACAGCGTCTTCGGTTTTCACGACGCGGAGGTCGGCGCTGACCCGCCGGAAGGGCTGCGCTACGACCTGACCGGCTGGTACGCGGACCCGGCGCAGGATCTCCTGCGCCTGGTCGAAGCCGAGAGCGCGGCCGCCGGCACGCCGCCGCGGCAGACGCTGGAGCAGTATGCGCGCTGGGCGTTCGTGGCTGTCGACGCCGTCGCCGAGCAGTTCCCCACGCGCACGGTCTGCTATGCCAGCGGTGAGTTGCGGGTGGCGGGCGAGACCGCCGACCCGGCCGGCCCGGCGACGGTGACGGTCGGCAACACCGCTACCGAGGCGGTGTCCGTGGCGGTGGCCCAGGCTCTGGACCCTGCGCGGCGGTTCGAGATCGAGCATGAGCTGGAGGCCGTGCTGCTCGAGCCGCGCCTGACCGGCGCGCTGCTCGACGTCGAGGCCCGCATCGCGACGGCGCGGCACGAGCGCGGCTTCGTGCCCCGGCGCGGCGAGCGACAGTGGACGGTCGGCCCGGCCGCGGCCGGCGCTCCGGCGCCCGCCGACGCGGTGCGCGGGCAGGCCACGTCCGAGGTGCCGCTCCCGGCCCGGCTCGCCGGCCTGCTCGACGAGCTCAACACCGCGCAGCGCGAGTACGACGCGGTCGCCGCCGAGTGCGACGCGGCACGCGAGCAGCTGTTCGCCGACTGGTACAAGTACCAGATCTGCTCGTACCCGCTGGATCCGGCGGCCTATCCGCCGATCGACGAGGTGCGGACGTTTCTGGAGACCAAGAGCCTGGGCCTGGTCGACGACCTCGCCGCCGCGCTGGGGCCGGGATCGGACACGCTCGCCAGCCGCCTCCGGGACGCGCTGCTGGCGGTCGAGACCGCGCTCGCCGACCTCAACGCCACGGACGCGCTCGTGGCGTCCGGCACCCGCTACGCCCTGACCCCGCTGGAGGGCCCGAGGTTCTGGCAGCCCACCGAGCCGGTCGTACACGTGATGGGCGAGGACGTCCGGGCCACCGAGCGGCACGGGCGAGACGGCCGGCTGAGCGCCGACGGCACGCTGCTCTGCCAGGCGGTCGTCGCCGAGAAGGTCGACGCGGCGCTGGCTGACCCGGCGCTGCTCACCGTGCTCATCGACACCCTCCGTTCGGTGGCGGGACCTGACGCGATCGCGTTCCGCGACGGTGACGGCCGGCCGTGGCACCCGTTCATGCTGGAGTGGGAGGTCGGGGCGTGGCCCCGCCGCCGAGGTGGAAACCTCGCCGCGGACGGCAGCTACGACGAAGACTTCCTCACCGCCGGCGGCGGCCTGCCGCGCGGCGGTCCGGACTTCGCCCTGGACGCCGGCGACCCGAGCCTGGCCGGTGCTGTCGCTGTCTACAGTGGAACGTCGCTGCTGACCACGCACGGCGGTGACCGGCTGCGCGGCGCCCTGGCCGAGTACCTGGCCCGCGAGGTGCTGCCCGCGTTCTACGCGGCGACCGGCACGCCCCAGGCCGACGACCCCGCCATCCTCGCCGACCAACTGCTCGACTGGTACCAGAGAACGCACGGCGCCAAGGGTGACCACTCCACCGCGGTCCGGGCGTTCGCCGAGGTGAGTGGCATCGACTACTTCGCACAGTCGCTCAGCGGCTTCAACGACGCGCTCCTGATGCACCGTCAGGTCAAGCAGCTCCCGATCGGCGACCCGCTCGGCTTCGACGAAGACCGCGCCCTCGCGGCGGCGGTGGCGGCGGCGGTCGGCACCCGGGTTCGCGGCGCCCCGCAGCCGCTCGACGACTTCGCGCCGATCCGTACCGGCGCGTGGCGGCTGATGCGGCTGCGGCTGGTCGACACGTTCGGGCAGGTCCGCGACGTCGACTGGAACGGCGTACTGCCGGCCCGGAGCCTCACCGTGCCGGGTAACCCGGACCTCGTCGGGCTGCCGCCGCGGATCACCCAGCCGGCCCGGATCGCGTTCCGCTGGCTGGCCGCCGACCGCGACGGCGCCACCACCACGCACCCGGCCAGCACCCCGATCTGCGGCTGGCTGCTGCCCGACCACTTCGACGCCAGCCTCACCGTCCACGACAACACGGGTGCCGCGCTGGGCAGCATCGACGGGCGCGGTGGATGGCGGCCGGCCCCCGGCGGCACCGGCGTGCCGGCGCCGGAGCGGATCGCCAACCCGTACCTGCGCGGCCTGGTCACCGACGTCATCGGTCAGGGCGCGGCCTTCCTCGACGACTTCATGAACGCGCTCGACACCGCGCTGGGCCACATCGAGCCGGAGAGCGTCGACGAGCACGCCACGCTCGCCGTGCTGGTCGGCCGCCCGATCGCGGTGGTCCGGGCCCAGCTCGACCTGCAGCTGCTCGGCCTGCCCGCGATCCACCAGGGCTGGAACCAGTTGCGCCGCGACCTGGAGCGAGTCGTCCGCGACACCGACGGCTTCACCGGGGTGAAGGTGCCGATCCGCCTCGGCGAGCTCGACCAGCTCGACGACGGCACGATCGGCTACTGGGTTGAGGGCGACCCGACGTTCCACACGCCGCTCGACCAGGCCTTCAGCCACCCCGCGATCCGTACCTGGGCGGACGGGCCGGTCGACATCCGGCACGCGATCGACGACCCGCCGCTGGTGGTACGGATGCTGGTCGATCCGCGCGCGAAGGTCCAGGTGACCTCCGGGGTACAGCCGGTCAAGGCGATCACCCTGCCGGGAGAGCACTACGCGGCGGCGCTGGCCGCGATCGAGGTGACCTTCCCGGTCGGCCCGCTGCTCACCGACCAGGCGTCGGTCAACCTGCCGCTGCCCGCCGAGCCCGGCTACACCTGGTCGTGGGTCGCCGAGTCGGCCGGCGCCTGGTCCGAGGTGTCGCTGGCACCGGCGATCAGCCGCGACGTCTTTGTCACCGCCCTCACCGCCCGGATCTGGGACCACCTCACCGACCGGCACATCGGCTGGCTGTATCCGAGCGGGGACGGGTTTCTCGCCACCGATCCCGCGTACCGGCCGGCCGCACGGCTCGATCCGGCCTTCGCGGGCATGACACCGGCGATCGAGGCGTTCCTCGCGACCGCCGTCCGCACACCGGTTGCCGGGTCGGCCGCGATCGCCGACGCCATCGCCGACCCGGCCTGGGACCGGTTGCTGGCCGCGGGCTGGCTCAAACCCTTGCCCGGCACCACGTCGCGGGCCGCGCTGACGCCGGCCGACCAGCGCGCGAGCGCCCTGCCGGCACCGCTCGTCGGCGCCGAGCCGCTCGTCGGCGCCCTACTCGATCTCGGCGCGGAACGCATCGGGCCGGCGGCGGCCGCCGGCGACAGCGCGTCACAGCAACTGCGCGACGGCTGGCTGGGCCTGCGGGCCGAGCCAGCCGCCGGCTGACGGGACACCGGAGGAGACGCCGTGCCACGAGACATCCAGCTGGCGCTGACCGTGGAGGAGACGAACGTGGTGCTAGAGGCCTTGGGGCAGCTGCCGTACGCACGGGTCCACCTGCTGATCGGCAAGGTGCAGCGGCAGGCCACCGACCAGCTGCGGTCCACTGACGACAGTGCGGAGCCGGCCCAGTGACCGGCTACGACGCGAGCCTGCTGATCCACCTGCGCCTCGACACCATGACCGGCGGCCGAGTGGCCGACAACTCGTCGCACGCCCGGCACGGCACCGTCGGCGGCAATCCGGCCGTGGTCGCGGATGACCATTTCGGCAGCAGCCTGCGCTTCGACGGCAACGACGCGGTCCGGGTGTCGGACGTGCGCCCGCGGGCCACCGGAGCCAACCCGGCGCACACCATCACCGGCTGGGTGCTCGCCGACGCCTACCCGGCGCGGCGTGCCTGGCTCCTCAACCTCGGCCAGGCCAACGCGGGCGCGCACCACTGGCTGCTCCATCCGAACGGTGGCCTACAACTCGGGGTGTGGGGCGGCACGCAGCACACCCCGACGCTGCCGCGCGGGGTGTGGACGCACGTCGCCGTGGTGTACGACGGCTCGGCGCTCGCCTGCTACCTCGACGGTGAGCCGGTCGCCGCGAGCAGGGCCGGCACCTTCCGCTTCGCCACGTACAGCCTCGCGCTGGCGGAGCCCAAGCTGGCCGAACTCGGCTACACCGGGCGCCTCGCAGGCCTGCGGATCTACGATCGCGCGCTGACCGCCGCCGAGGTCGGCGAGGTGATGGACGACGACCGTGCCGCGATGGCGGTCTTCCGGCGCACCCATCCGCTCGCCTTCAGCCTGCACGACGGCGACACCCAGCCGGTACTCGCGATCGTCGACGACGCGACGGGTGGCCGGATGAGCCTGGAGGTCACCAACACCGCCAGCCAGGACGTGGTGCTCGCCGCCGGCGGCGCCCACCTCGAGCTGAGCTTCCGTCCCGGAATCCTCGCCACCACCGGCCAGCCGCTGATCGTCGAGACACCGGCCGGCTGGAGCGCGGCGGTCGGCAAAGACCGCATCACACTGACCGGCCCGGCCGGCACATCGATCGCCGCCGACCAGACCCTCCACTTCGGACTGGTGAATATCGGTGGCGACGGCCGCGGCGGCACCCGCGGCACCCGGGTTCAGTTGCGCTACCTCAACCTCGGGTACGTCGGCGAGACCGCGCCGCTGACCGGCCGCAGCGTCCAGCACCTCAGCCTGGTCAACCGGCGCGGCCAGCAGGACATCCCACTGGAGGCGGACTTCGCCAGCTTCCACACGGTCCTCACCGAGTCGGCCGGCACCACCGGTAGCCTCGGCAGCGACGTCAAGCTGCGGATCACCAACGTCTCCGACTCGCCGATCCCGCTGACCCCGAGCGGGCAGGAGGCGCCGTCGACGCTGGTGCTCGCGTTCGAGGAGGGATCGCTTGACCTGGCGGCGCTCTCCGTCACCGCCGAAGGAGCCGACTGGAGCGTCGTCAAGCCCACCGAAGAGGGCCAGACGCCGACCTGGGAGGTCACCTCACCGACCCGCATCGCCCTCGGCGCGGGGGAGAGCGTGCTCCTCACCCTCAACAGGGTCATCGGTCGCCACCCGTCCGGACCCACGCGCCTGCTCATCCACTACCGGAACTTCCCCGGGTACTGGGACGGCCACCTCGCCCTCACCGTCGAGAAGACCGCGCTCCTCGTCCGCGATGTCACCCCCGCCACCGGTGGGGTCGACACGCGGGTCGGCATCGGCACCGCCGACCCGCTGGCCAAGCTGCACGTCGTGGGCGGCGCCATCATGCCGGCCGAAGGGATTACCGCCAGAGCGGGCATCCTGTTCCTGAAAAGCCCTCGGGGTACGACCGACGAGGGCGCGTGGATCCGCTACCGCGCCATCCCCACCGGTTCCAGCACATTGCAGATCGGCACCGGCGCCGGCGCCAAGGACCACCTGCTGCTCATGCCGTCCGGCAACGTCGGTGTCGGCGTCGACACGCCCGCCGCGGCCCTGCACGTCGTGGGCCCTGGCAACGTCAGCACCAGCACCAGCGCGCTGATGGTCGGGCCAGCGAAATCCGCCCACCTGGGCCTCGGCCACGTCGGTGGGTACGGCTGGATCCAGGGCGGCGGCTCGAGACCGCTGGTACTCAACCCGCACGGCGGCACCGTCAGGATCGGCGAGACCGACATAGACCCAGCGGCGCCGGCGCCGAGCGACCGGCTGTACGTCAACGGCAGCGCCACGGTTCTCGGGCTGACCGTCGGCACCATGTCGACGCCGTTCGCGAACATCCAGGCCGGCGGCACACCGGTGACGCTGAACGCCAGCCCGACCCCTCCGGGGATCCCCCACCCGGCGGGCTTCGAGGTGGTGACAGTCGAATTCCCGATGGCGTTTCTCACCGTACCGGTGGTGGTGGCCACGGTGGAGCTCGCCTCGAGCGGCGAGCGCGCGGTCTACTCGTGCACCGTACAGAGTGCCCGAAGAGAGTCGATGACAGTCCATGTGTTGCGGGTGGACAAGAGGATCGAACAGGTCAACGTCCAGGCCCGCATCAACTGGATCGCCTGGACTAGGAGCTGACGATGCCTTGGGACCTGACGATTCACCATATCGACGTGCACCAAGGGAATGCCACCGTCATCGACGCGCGGTACGGGGACCCGGGTCAAGCACCTGCTCTACGCCGCACCGTCTTGATCAATGGTGGCTCCGCAGAGTCCGCCCCCGTTGTGGCGACCTATCTGCAGTCGATAGGAATCAGTCGTATAGACATCGTCATCGTTACCCACTTCGACGAGTACTACTTCGGTGGAATCAGTGCCATTCTACAGAAGTTCGGCCAGCCGGAATACAGATTTCTCGACGGTGCCACGCTATACGACCAGGGCTGGCAATATCCGATGTGCGAAATGCAAACAGTGGCCGCCGTAAAGGGCGCTAAGTTGGTATCCGACAGCTCGTACACGGTCTACCGAAAAGCTATGTCGAGCATGCCGTCGACCTTCCGTCACGCCACCTCGCTTGTCAACAGCTTCGAGATCGTCAACCTGAAAACTCAGACCGGCGAGGTCCTTCTACCCGCGCCGACGACGTTGAGCATCAGCCGCGACCCAAAAACCTTCGAGCTGACCGACAAGTCTCGCGATCAAACCTTCATGCCGCCGGACCGGCTCGTCGGTGTCGAACTGATGTGGGGTAATGGGGATCTCAGCGACTGGCGGGTGGAGTCGCCGCCACGAGACGCGCCTTACGCGCCTACCTTGACCTGCGTAGCGGCAAACAAGTGGATAGCGCAGATTGGCCCTGGGCCCCGCACCAGCCGGTTCTGCTCAGATCAGGCGGGCGGCCTCCAAAACGAAGGACAACTGAAGATAATCGAAAACCAAAAAGCAAAGGGTCTTGGCCTCGTGCTCAAGTTCAACAACTTTCGCTACTTCATCGCCGGAGATCTTGAGTCGGCCCAGGAGATAGGCAGTCGCAATCTGCGCAGCGCTGATCCGGCGGTTGTACCGGGCGTGATGCAGTTCCTCAACCCTTCCGACACGGCGAGCGGACGGGTGCACGTAGTGCGGCTAGCTGACGAGATGTCACATTCATTCATGTCTGGAGAGTACGTCCGGGTGCCTCGATCGACCGCCTCGCGAAGTTTCGTGTCGAGGCTTCGACCGGCGGCGGCGATCGTGGCGCTCGGCAGTGGCAACCGTGGCTTCCTGGGCAAGGACACGATGCCAATTCTGGACGGCTTCAAGAAATTCGACGACCAGATCTCGAAGCGGAAGGAATTCCGGTTCTATTACCCGCCGACGGTGTATCGGCCGGTTCGGCGATATCTGAGCGAGCTCAGATATTCCGACAACCAGAGCTACGCGCGCGGTCCCTATGCGCACACCGCTGGCGGCCCGAGCGTGCCCGGGCACATTCGTGTCCTGGTCTCACAAGAGGAGTCCTTGCGCCCGCCCGAAGGTCGGCAGTACCGGATCGCCTTGGCGGTCACCCGAGCGGTCGCCTCAATTTTTGGTGACCAGGTCCCTCAGCAGGTCGTCACCTCGTGCGCCGACGACATGACCCTATACGGTAGCTGCGCCGTGGTCGGCAAGATCATCGGCGCTCCGTTCGCGGCGGTCGAGGAGGCCATCACGAAGGCGGCGTGGGTCTGTCCCTGGCCGCGCCCGGAAGGCACCCCGCTCGAAACGGTCCTGGCCGGGCCCGACCAGACGGCGCAGGATCTGCTGTCGGCGATGCTGGGCGAGGCGACCGTCGACGCGATGATCTCCGCGGTCCGGGACCCGGAGAACACCTACGAAGGGCGCGTCCACGACGCGATCGCGGCGCTAGGTGGTCCACATGCGATCACCGCCGCGACAGCGGCGGCGACGGCCGCCAGATTGATGAGGGGGACGAGAGGAGCCGCCGCGGATTGGTCGACGGCGCCTTGGCGGTCCTGGCGGCGTCCACCGTCGCCTTCGGGGGCGCCACCGTCGCCCAGGCCGTGACGGCTGGAGTGGCGATCGCGAGTGTCGCGGCGGGCCGCGACGAGTATTCGGCAACCACCACCGCCAGGGCCGCGTTCCGGAGCGGCATGGAGCCGGCTGTCGCCGCGATGGCGGGCGTCATGGCGTGCACCGGGCTCTTCGCATTGGTTCACAGCTCGGCGGCGTTCGCTCTCGACAACGCGCTCGAGGAGTTGCTCGTCCGTTCGGGCGTTCCGCCGAGCCCCGGGATCAAGGGACCTGTTCGTGACGCCATCAAGGTCGCGGTAAGCAGCGTCAGGGCCGCGGAGATCGCGGACGACCCCCTCTTCCGTGTCGCGTTCCACGACGAAAACGGCGAGCACATAACCATTCCGCACAGCTAGCCGGGGACGCAATGGCGACGCTTCGCGAGCTTAGTGACCGTTACACACAGGCCACCGTCGACGGCACGCTTCCGCTCACCGCGGAAAACTGCGGGGTGCCCGCCCTGGCCGCGGTGCTCGACCGGCTTCCGGCGAGGCGGGTGCTGCTCCCAGGTCCCCAGCTCGTCCTCGACACGAACTCGCTCACGGTCACCGCGACGCCCAGTGAGCTGTGGCCCATCGGCACCGGATCGGCCCGCGCCGTGACCGTGACCTGGCTGGAGCTGGTCCTCACCGCCGAGTCCGCCGCCGATCCGACCGTCGCCCTGCGGCTGAAGGGCTTCGTGACCGTGGGCGCCGCCGCGGTCAACGTAGCCGGCGGCCTCGACGAGTCCGGCCGGCTCAGCCTCACGCGTGTCGCCGAGCCTGCCAAGATCGTGTCGTTGAGCGACCTGGTCGACTTCGTCGGTGACTCCCAGTGGGGAGTCGTGCTGCCGGCGGGCACCGGCATCTTCGCCGCCGTGCCCCTTGCCGACCTGCGCGTCGTGCTCGCTGTGACGCCCACGCAGGACACCGAGGTGGTCGCCGGCGCGACGCTCGCCGAGCACGGCTGGACGCTGATCGACGACTTCGTGACGTTCTCCGGCATCGGTGTCGAGGTCAAGGCGACGACCTCGACCAGGGTTCCGAACGTCGAGATGTTCAGCGGCGCCGTTTACGGCACCGCGGAGCTGGGCGACTTCCCCGTCACCGCCCGGTTGACGCTTCGTGACGACGGTGCGGGGGAGGTAGAGCTGGTCCCGGCGGCCGGCGACGCACGGCCGGGAATCGTCGACCTGGCGCGTCTTGTCGGCGACGACGCCCTGGCCGGCGAAGTACAGGCGGGGTTCGACATGCTCAACCTCTCCGCGCTCGCGCTCGACAGAGTCACCGTCGCCTTCGATCTGACCACGCGCGCCATCCGCAACGTCGTCGTAGACACCCACATCACGGTCGACGGCGTCAGCTTCGCAGTCGGGGTGGTGCTGCCCACGTTCGCCATTTACGGCCACCTGATGCCGGGCCGCACCGTCGACCTGCGGACGCTGGTCGGCAAGAGCCTTCCCGAGACAGCGGCACAGGCGTTTCCCACAATGGAGCTCTCCCAGCTCCGTATCGCCGCGATCCCGAACATCGGCCGTTACGAGTTCGTCGCCACGCTCGACAGCGACCTGAGCATCCACATCGGACCGGTGCCGCTCGCCTTCACCTCATGCACGCTGTCGATCGCGCGGGACCCGGCCGGCGTCGCCGGGAGCATCGAGGGCTATGTCAGCGTGTTCGATGCCGACTTCCGGGTCTTCGCCGAGCACGACCCGCGCGGCGGTGGCTGGCAGTTCACCTGTGAAAGCCTGGCCGGCAGCGCCCTGACGGTGCGCGCCGTGCACGACCGACTCGTCGAGCTGTACAACGTGGACAGCACGCTGCCCGGCGCGCTCGCGAGCCTGGAGTTGGACCGCCTCAGGATCTTCGCGGACACCGCGAGCCGCGCCGCCAAGTTCGACTGCGTCACCTCCCTGCGCGTCGGCGACCAGCTTGTGGACACCACGGTCACGATCCAGATCGACCCGGTCGCGGGCGGCTGGCGCAAGAGCTTCACCGGGCGGGTCACCGTCGCCGACCTCGACTTCGAACTGCACGTCATGACGGACCCGGCGGAGACGGTCATGGCGGCCACCTATTACCACACCGGCGACTCACGCCAGATCTCCGTCCGGGATCTCGTGCTGGCCCTGTCCGAGGAGGCAGGCGAGCTCATCCCGGACGACCTCTCGATCGACCTGCGCGACGTCGTCCTTGGCGTCGTGGGCGCCGGGGAGGAGGCCGGCGCGGCGTTCGTGCTTGGGTTGGAGCTCGGAGCGAAGCTCGGGCTGTCCAGCCTTCCGCTGGTGGGTCAGCTGTTCCCGGCGGACCGCTCGCTGGGTGTCGACAGCCTCCGGATCGTGGCCGCGTCCCGCGACCTGACCACGGTCGAGACCGACGCGATCAACGCGCTGCTGCCCGCGGCGGTCCCACCGCTGCCCGTCGCCACCGCCGGCGTCACCGCGACCGCGCGTCTCAACCTCGGCGACACCGCGCCGAAAGAGCTTGCCCTGCCGGTGGCCGCTGCCCCGGCCGCCACCAGCACCCCGTCGACTGCTCCCGCGCCGGCCGTATCCACAGTGGACACGACGCGCTGGTTCGACGTGCAGAAGACGTTCGGGCCGGTGTACGTGGGGCGGATCGGGTTCGAGTACGCGGACAAGAAGGTGCTCTTCCGGCTCGACGCGTCGCTCACCGTGGCGGCCCTGACGCTGTCGCTGGACGGCCTGACGTTCGGGTCGCCGATCGACCGGTTCGAGCCGACCTTCGACCTGCGCGGCATCGGCGTCGACTACCGCAGCGGCGCGGTGGAGATCGGCGGAGCGTTGCTGCGCACCACGATCAAGCCGGCCGGCGGCGAGCCCTACGACGAGTACGACGGTGCCGCCCTGATCCGTACCGCGGACTTCGCGCTCGCGGCGCTCGGCGGCTACGTGTACCTCAACGGGCAGGCGTCGATGTTCGTCTACGCCGTGCTCGACAAGGCCCTGGGCGGGCCGCCGTTCTTCACGGTCACCGGCCTGGCCGCCGGCTTCGGCTACAACCGGCGGCTGCTGATGCCCTCGATCGACCAGGTCGCCACGTTCCCGCTGATCACGGCCGCGACCAACCCGCAGCCGGCCACCGGCGCCGCCCAGCCGCGGGATCTGCTCCGCACGCAACTCGACGGGCTGCGCACCTGGATCCCGCCGACCGCCGGCGACATGTTCCTCGCGATCGGGGTCCGGTTCTCGTCGTTCCAGATGGTCGACTCGTTCGCGCTGCTCGTGCTCGGCCTGGGCGAGCGGTTCGAGCTCGACCTGCTCGGCCTGTCGACGATGGTCGCGCCCCGCCCGGACCTCACCGAGCGGCAGGTGGCGCCGCTGGTCGAGCTGCAGCTCGCGATCCGGGCCTCGTTCGTGCCGGCCGAGGGCCTGCTCTTCGTACGCGGGCAGCTCACCTCCGCCTCGTACCTCTTCTCGCGAGACGGGCAGCTCACCGGCGGGTTCGCGTTCTACGACTGGTTCGGCGGCGAGCACGACGGCGACTTCGTGCTCACGATCGGCGGATACCACCCGGCGTTCCCGGTGCCGGCGCACTACCCGCAGGTGCCGAGGCTGGCGCTCAACTGGCAGGTCGACGCGAACCTCGGGATCAAGGCCGACGCGTACCTGGCGCTGACCCCGTCGGCGCTGATGGCCGGCGGGCACCTGCAGGTCATCTGGCAGAGCGGCGCGCTGCGGGCCGCGTTCAGCGTCGGCATCGACTTCCTCATCGCCTGGAAGCCGTACCACTACGACGCGCACGCCTACATCGACCTCAACGTGTCGTACACGTTCGTGTTCTTCGGCACCCACCAGATCACCGTCGACATCGGCGCGGACCTGCACATCTGGGGCCCCGACTTCGCCGGTACCGCGCACATCAACCTCTGGATCATCTCGTTCGACATCGCGTTCGGCGCGCAGGACCGGCCGGCGCCGCAGCCGGTCGAGTGGGCGGTGTTCCGCCGCTCGTTCCTGCCGTCGGGCGCCCTGTGCGGGGTCACCGCCGCGGCCGGGCTGGTCAGCCGCACCACCGGCACCGCCGCCGACCTCGGCGTCCTGGATCCGCAGCGCCTCGTCCTGCGGGTGGACACCGTCATCCCCTCGAACGCCGCACGGATCCGCGGCGACCTGGCCGTCACCGAGCTGTACGCCGGTGCGGACGGCACGCCCACCCCGTTCGTCACCGGCGACGCGCGCGCGGTGCCGGCCCAGCAGACCAGCCCACACCGCCGCCCGCTCGGCGGCATCGCGGTGGGGCCGATGCGGCTCGTCCCGCCCGGCCACAACGGTGTACACCTGCGCAGCGCCCTGACGGTCGAGGTGACCCGCGACGGCGGCGGCGTCGAGCATCACTTCGGGTTCACCCCGCTGCTGCGCAACCTGCCCACCGCACTCTGGGGTGAGCTCGGCGCGTCGATGGTGCCCGACCCGACCGGCGAGGCGCTCGTACGCGACCTGCTCGGCGGGTTCGAGCTACGGCCGCGACTCGACCCGATGGAGGGCGACGACCGGGCCGCCGTCGGCGGCATGGAGCTGCGCCAGTACCACCTGCCGACGCTGCCGGTCGGGACCTACCACGTCACGGTCACGCAGGACGTCACCACCGACGAGCCGACCCCGGCCGCGCGCCGGATACCGCCGGAGCGGTTCACCACCACGGTCTCGTTCACCATCGCCGGCAACCGTCCGCAACTGGATCCCGGCGAGATCTACGCCCTCTACCCGCCGGAGAACAGCGCCGGCCACTACCGCGCCGACCTGCCGCACATCGTGCTCAACCACAGCACACTGCCCTGGCAGGACACCGCCGACCCGAGCCGCGACGACCTGCCGTGGCTGGCGCTGCTGCTGTTCGACGAGACCGACGCCCCGGAGCCCCAGCTCGACGACGACAAGCTGACGGTCATCGACGTACCCGCGAGTCTTCTGCCTTCGCAGAACGCCGCGCGCCGCGACCTGGCGCTGCTCACGCACGTCCGCCGCGACGCGGACGGCGTGGAACGCGCCGTGGTCATCGCCAACCGGCTGCCGCGCCCCGACTCCACCCACGTCGCCCACCTGGTCTCGGTCCGCCACCTGTACGGCGCGGCCGGGGTGACGGCCACCGGCACGGTGCGCGTGGTGAGCCTGAAGAGCTGGCGCTTCACCGACATCGAAGCCGGCGGCGACCTCAAGGTGCTGCTGCGGCACCTCGCGGACGGCGCGGCCGCGCTCGGCGCGCCGGTCGCGCTGCCATACGTCTCCGGGACCGGCGAACGCGCCGACGCCAGGTACCAGGGACCGCTGGTTCCGGTCGCCGACGCGCGGCGCCCGGCGCTGCCGGCGCACGCCGCCGACGAACTCGTCGCCGGGGCCGACCGGGGCTTCGCGGCAGCCTGGCAGCTCGGCCGGCTCCTCGCGCTGTCGAGCAAGCCGTTCGCGGCCGCGCTGTACCGGTGGAAACGCCGCCGCGCCCAGCAGCTGCGCACCGGCGCCGACGGCACCCCGCCGCCGGTCCCGGCCGCGGTCGCCGCCTGGCTCGACGAGCTCGCGCTGCTCAATGGCGTTCCCTACAACTACCTGGTACCCGACGCCGGCGCAGCGCCGGCCGAGTCGCTGCGTTTCTTCACCGTCCACGAGGGCTGGATCGCGGCCCTCCTCGACGGCGCGCTCAGCCTCGGCCGGATCACGCCCGGCGATGTCGACCTCGACCGGACCCTGGCCAGCGAGATCGCCACCGCGGTCGTCGTCGACCAGGCCGATGTGCCGCGCCCGGCCGTCGCCCCCTGGACGGCGCACGTGCTCGTGCCGTCGGCGGGCACGATGAGCGGTTTCCTGATCCGTTCGCACGTCGTCGGTGGCTGGCCCGACCTGCGGATCACGGCCAAAGCGGTCAAGCCGGCGCGGACGGTGCTGCTGGCACCGGACACCCTGCTCTGCCTCTTCGCCGGGGACATCCGCGGCGTGACCATCACCCAGCCGATACACACCGTCCACTTCGCCACCGCCGACACCGACGCCCGGGACAGCCAGCGGGTCCTCGACGTCACCGCCGCCGCAACCGCCCGGATCGGCGCGGAAGGGGCGGCGGCCGGCCACTCCGCCTCCTTCGCCGCCGCCACGCTCGCCACGCCGACGGCGGTCGACATCCCACGCCGATGACCCAGATGCGGCCCTGGGCACGCGGATCATGCGGTCTGCGCCAGATCGAGGGGATGCGGGCCCGCACGACATAGCCACCGTCCGGCCCGGGGCCGGCGGCCACCTCGCCGCCCAGCAGCACCGCGCGTTCCCGTATTCCCCGCAGCCCGTTGTCGGTGCCTGCCGACCGACCCGGTGAACGTTCGTGGTCAGCACGTTAGCGGCGGTAGATCGTTATGGCCACGCCCCGGTCTTGGCGAACCACGGACCGTTGGAGCAGAACCCCGGTCCGTGGCTCGAAGATGAGTTCTGCCCCGCCTGGCACACGCAGCTTGACTCCTCGCAAACCGGTCAGGGTCGGCGCGTCCGTCGACAGCAGGACCAGTTTCTCGGTCTGCGCGGCCAGTCTCAGCGCCGCGCCGTGTTGGGCGGGGGAAAGCTCCGGACTCGCGAATGCCGCCGTCAACCAGCGCCACCACGGTTCATTGTCCACTGTGGATTCGCTCGCCGCGTCGATCAGCTCGCTGACCGCCTTGGGTGTGGCGGGAACATCAGCAACTGTCCAGTTCGGACTCACGTAGTCGCCGAGAGCTGGAAACGTCTTCCGCGCCTGCGCCCATAGGTCGGCCAGATCCTCGGTCGTTTTGTCGATCATCGGCCGTGCCACCGGCTGGCTTGGACCGTACCCGGTGCAGCCCGCCACGTTCATCGTGACCGAGGGCAACGTGATCTGCTCGACCCGCAGGCGGCCACCCGCGGACGTGGCAGAGCCTGTGGAGTCGGCGCGCACTTCGGCCTCTACCGCATCGATCCAGCACGGTCCAGGTGCACCGGTCACGACGATGTCGACGGTGCGCTGGCGCTGCCCTCCGAAGGCCGGGCCAGCCGGATCGGGCGAGCCGAACAGCGCATCGGGCGCGGCGAATGCGGCAGCGGGCGCGTTGCTCGCCGAGGCGGCCAACTTGGCCAGGACGGCGGCGGCGCTGGAACCGCCTGGGGCGTCCCCACGATCGGTCAGCCCGATCCGGATCGTCGTGCCGACTCCGGCCAGTACCAGTACCGAGACGGCCGAGCCTACGACCGCCAGCCAGCGCGATCGCGAAGGCGGGCGTGCCCAGGATCGCGGTTTAGTGTGGTTGGTCGTTCCCGCCCGTGTCCGGGCGTGGGCCAGCAGCTCGTCCAGGGTGCGCTGCTCGGCCTCGGTCAGGAGACTGGCGTAGTCGGGTCCGCGCTTGGTGGCCATCGGGATCAGCCCTCCTGCGGCCGGTTCGTGAAACGGTCACGTGCTCGGGCCAACCGCATTCGGGCGGTGGCGGGCCGGATGCCGAGCACACCGGCGGCCTCCGTCACGGTCAGGTCGTCGAGCACAATCAGCGCGACCACCTCCCGTTCCGCCGGTGGCAGGGCGGACAACTCCGCCAACGGGCCACCGCCGCGACGGCGGGCGTCCACCTGCTCGTCGACCCGGCCGTAGTCGTCGGGTGCCGCCGGCCGTCGTCCCCACAGCCGTCGCAGCGCCCGCGACTCGATGCCCGACCGGCGGTTGCGGCCCGCGATCAGATTGGCGGCGATCCCGTACAGCCAGGCGACCGGCTCACCGCGGGAGGGATCGAAGCCGGCGGCCGACTCCAGCGCCGCGAGGAAGGCCGCCGCCACGAGGTCAGCCGCGTCGTGGCCGTCGCCGACGACACGGGTGACGTAGCGCGTCAACCCGCGGACATGCCGGCGGTAGAACTCCTCCACAGCTTCCGGATCGCCGTCGAACGCCGCGACCAGGTCGCAGTCGTCCATCTCGGCGAGGTTCCGGCGCGGATCCACGGTCACATCCTCCACTTCGCACTCCGGCGGGAAAACGTCACATCGGCCGACCGAGGTGACGCTTCGGCGCAGTCCGTCCAAGACGGGATGTACGGGCAGCCTTCAGCGCCCGTCGACCGACCCGAACCGAGGAGGATTCTTGCCGCTCACGCGGACCATCGGGAATGTAGTGGTCTACGTAGCCCTGTTGCTCGGCGCCACCGCCGGGTGTGATACCGGCCAAGAGCCGGACCTGGCCACGGGCAGACCAGGCGGGAACGGATCGGTCGCGGCCTCAGCCCAGACCGACCTGACCAAGTACGCGCAATGCATGCGCGCCGAGGGTGTCCAGCTCGACGACCCGTCCCCGGACGGGTCGCTGCGGGTGCCTGCGGAGCTCGAGCAGTCGGCCGGCTACCGCGCCGCCTACGAGAAGTGCCGCAAGCTCCTACCCGCCGCGCCCGTGCCGGACACCCAACAGCCGGCCGCGAAGGAGAAGCTCGCGGAATTCGCGCAATGCATGCGCACCAACGGCGTGACCGCGTATCCGGATCCGAGCGGCGGCGACAACAGCGCCGCCTACCTCAAGGCGCAGGAGGATCCCGACTACAAGAAGGCGTACGAAGCGTGCACCGACATCATCGGCCGACCCTCGCCGGGCAGCGGTGGCGGATGAGCGCGCTGCGAACGGCCGCATTCAGTATCGCCGGCCTGTCGGTCCTCGGCGCGGTGGCCTTCGCCGCCGCCGGGATCGGCGGGTCCGGCCAGCCGCCCGACGACCGTGCCGGGGACCGGGCGGCACGGGCGACGACCCGGATCAAACGGGAGACACTGGTCCAGCGGGTCGAGGTGAAGGCCGAACTCGGCTACGGCGAAGCCGTGTCGCTGCCGGTGAAGGCCGCCGGCACGGTAACCTGGCTGGCCCCGACCGGCGAGACGGTCGGCCGGGGCCAGATTGTGCTCCGGGTCGATGATCAGCCGGTCGTCCTGCTGATCGGCACGATGCCGGCGTTCCGTCCGCTTGCCAAGGACACCAAAGGCCGCGACGTCGAACAGTTCGAGCACAACCTCCGCCAGCTCGGCTTCACCGGCTTCACGGTCGACGAGACGTACTCCGCCGAAACCGAGGCTGCGGTCAAGCGATGGCAGCGCCGCCTCGGCGTGACCGAGACCGGAACGATCGACCCGGCCCAGGTCGTCTTCGCGGCGGCGCCGATCCGGATCGCCGAGCACCTGGTCCGGCCCGGCGCCGCCGCCACCGGCGAGATGCTGTCCTACACCGGGGTCAACCGGATGGTTACCGCTGCGGTGAAAGTAGCCGAGTCCGGCTGGGCGAAGCCGGGCACCGCGGTGACCGTTGTGCTTCCCGATGCCAAGGAGGTCGCCGGCGTCGTTAAGGCCGTCGGTCGGAGCGCGTCGATCGACGACAGCCAGGCAGGAGCCGGACAGCGCAGCAGCGGCGGTACCGAGGGGGCCACGGTCCAGGTCACCGTGGCCATCAACGACCAGCAGGCGCTCAACGCCTTCGACAATGCCCCGGTCGCGGTCCGGTATGTGCTTCAGCAGCGGTCCGACGTGCTGACCGTGCCGACGGTCGCCCTACTCGCGCTCGCCGAGGGCGGCTACGGACTAGAGGTGCAGGACGGCGCTGGTTGGCGGATCGTGCCGGTCGAGGCGGGGTTCTTCGCCGACGGGCGAGTCGAGGTGCGCGGCGCCGGCATCGACGCCGGTATGACCATCCGGACTCCCGAATGACCGCGCGGCCGCTCGTCACCCTCGACCGGGTGACCAAGACCTACTCCGGCGGTGTCACCGCCGTCCGTGACGTCAGCCTGACAATCGGCCGAGGCGAACTCGTCGGCCTGCTCGGCCCGTCCGGCTCCGGCAAGTCGACCCTGCTCCACCTGGTGGGTACCCTGGACCGGCCGTCGTCCGGCTCGGTCGAGATCGACGGCGACGCCGTGGCCGACCTGTCCGATCGGGAACTGTCCGCGCTGCGGGCCCGGCGCATCGGGTTCGTGTTCCAGCAGTTCCACCTGCCCGCCGGCGTACCGGTGCGGGACGCCGTAGCCGACGGTCTGCTCTATTCGGGCGTACCACGCAAGGAGCGCAGGCGGCGCGCGGACGCGGCGCTGCGTCGGGTCGGCCTGGAGCACCGGCTGGATCATCGCGCGCACGAACTGTCCGGCGGCGAACGCCAGCGGGTCGCGATCGCGCGGGCGGTGGTCGGCGAACCACCGCTGCTCCTCGCCGACGAGCCGACCGGAAACCTTGACTCGGACTCGGGTGCTGGTGTGCTCGAACTCCTGCGCGAGCTGCACGCGACGGGCACCACGGTTGTGGTGATCACCCACGATCTTCAGGTGGGTGCGAGCCTGCCCCGGCAGGTACGGATGTGCGATGGCCGAGTCATAGAAGGTGCGCTGTGCTGAAACCCGCCCGGCTCAGCCCCGCCGACGTGCTCCGGGTCGGTGGCGGCGGCCTGGCCGCCCGACCTCTGCGGGTCTTCCTGTCCACCCTCGGGATCGCGATCGGCATCGCGGCAATGCTCTCCGTGGTCGGCATCTCTGTGTCCGCGGGCGCCGAACTCGACCGAACTCTTGACCAGTTGGGTCCCAACCTGTTGACGGTCACGCCGGGTACCACGTTCACCGGCCAGCCGGCGGTGCTGCCCCGCGAGGCCACCACCATGGTCGGCCGGATCGGGCCGGTGACCGGCGTATCGGCTACCGGCAAGGTATCGGCCTCGGTGTACCGCACTGACCTGGTGCCCACCGGCCAAAGCGGCGGCATCGCCGTTCTAGCGGCCGAACTCGACCTGCTCGACGTGGTCCGTGGCCGGATCGACACCGGCGACTGGCTCAACCCTGCGACGGCCGAGTATCCGGCGGTCGTCCTCGGCGACGGCGCCGCCCGGCGGCTCGACATCCGCAGAGCCGGGCTGCGCGTCTGGCTCGGTGGCGAGTGGTTCACCGTCGCCGGCATCCTCGACCCGATCCCACTCGCCGCAGAGATCGACGCGGCCGCGCTTGTCGGGTGGCCAGCGGCCGAGCACTACCTTGGCTTCGACGGCCACCCGACTACCGTCTACACCCGGGCAGTGGAGACCCGGGTGGAGGCGGTGCGCGGCGTTCTCGGGGCAAGCGTCAACCCCGCCGCACCGAACGAGGTACGGATCTCCCGCCCCTCCGAGGCGCTCGCCGCCCGCCGCGCCGCCAACGACACCCTCGGCGCGCAACTGCTCGGCGTCGGAGCCGTGGCCCTGCTGATCGGCGGCATCGGAGTGGCGAACACGATGGTCATCTCGGTGCTGGAACGCCGAGCAGAGGTGGGTCTACGCCGCTCGCTCGGCGCCACCCGGGGCCAGATCCGCCTGCAGTTCCTCATGGAATCGCTGCTGCTGTCCGGGCTCGGCGGGGCCGCCGGCACCCTGCTGGGAATCGGCATCACCGCGGCCTATGCGACGGCGCGCGGCTGGCCGACGCTGGTCCCGATCTGGGCCGCCGCCGGCAGTCTCGGCGCGACCATCGTGGTCGGGATAGGCGCCGGCCTGTATCCCGCCGTACGCGCCGCTCGCCTGTCACCCACCGAAGCCCTCACTGCCCCTTGACATCCCCGCGTCGAGCATGGTCGTCACGAAGCCCGGGGTCTTCTGGCGCCGGACCGTCCACATCCACGTACCCCGGTCGATGTCTTCCTTTCGGACGCCCGACACCTCACCGATGCGCGCGGCGGTGCACGCACCGTACTTCACGACGTCACCCCATCCGGCGAACTCCCCATAGGACCGCTTGACCAACGCGTCGGCGAGCGTGCACAGGGTCTCCCAGTCCGGCAGCGCGAGGTATCGCGGGTCATCCAGCTCGTCTTCCGCTTGCTGATACTCGCGTTGCCATCCGCTGACCCTGGCGGGGTTGCGGTCGATGATGCCATCTCTGACCGCTTGTTCCATGACCCTGACCAGGATGGCAAGGCTGTTCTTGACGGTCGATCGGCTGTGCTCGTCGGCGATCCAGTTCCTCAAGGACTTTGCCGTGGACAAGCGGCGGGTCTACGCCACGACCGTCTCGTACGGCTCGCGGCTGCTGTGGAACGCGTTTGCCAAGCGGCCGGACCTGTTCGCCGGTGGGCTGGTGACGGGTGGCTTCGCGGTGAACGCGGACCAGGCGACCGCGATCGCCGCGGCGGAGATCCCGCTGTGGGTCACGCACGGCGTACACGACCATCTGCTGAACATCAGCCTGGCCCGCACCACCCGGACACTTCTCACCAACGCGTACGCGGCGCGGGCCAAGACCCCCGAGCAGATCGGGCCGCTGCTGCGCTACACCGAGTACGAGGACGCGGCGTTCTCGCTACCCGACTACCACGCCGCCTACGGACCGACCTATGAGGACGGCTCCATACTCCGGTGGTTGCTCAGCCAGCACAAGCCGTCCATCTGAGTCAGCCATCGTGGCTGTCCGAAGTGGATTGCACGAGTGCACCCGGCGCGCGGGACACCAGTCCCGCCGCCGGGTGGTAGCGCACCGGGATCGGATCGCTCAGCGCGCCGACGAAAGCGCCGTCGACCCGGTCGAGGAAGCCGATGACCGACCAGCTGCCGTCCACATCGGTCACCAGGCGCGGCGCGTAAAGGTGTGGGTCGGCGTAGGGGCGCGCGGCGGCGACGTCCCACGCTCCGGTGACACTTGCTCCGGGCGCGACCCAGATGCGGTGCTCCGGCTGCCCGGCGTTGGTGCAGAAGAGCAGGACCGGATGGCCGTCCACGACCGCGACCTGCGGCACCTCCAGGTGCCCGAAGCCGGCTGGCGCGGACAGCGGTGCCTGGACCGTCCAATGGAGCAGGTCGCGGGAAGTGGCATGGCCCATGACGCCGCGACCCGCCGCCGGGCCGGTGTTGGCGCGGGCGGTGACGAGCATGTGCCAGCCATCGCCGGCAGGGTCGGGCAAGACCCACGGATCCCGCCATGCCTGCTCGTACCAGGCGTCCGGGTCCAGCAGCTCGTACCAGGTGGGGTCCGCCTCCACCAGCGGCTCGGTGCCGTGCCGATGCCAGGTGGTCAGGTCGTCCGAGACAGCCAGGCCGACCCGCTGCACCAGGCCACGCTCGGCACGGCCGACACCGGTGTAGAACAGGTACCACCGGCCGTCCGGTCCGTGGACGGTGCAGCCGGTCCAGACCGCCAGGTCGTCCCAGCCCGGCGAGTCGGCAGCGATGAGCGCGTCGGGCAGCAGCCGCCACGAGCGCAGGTCGGTGGAGACCGCGTGGCCGATCGAGGCGCGGTGGTGGCGGCGTTCCGGGTCGAGCAGGGCGCGGGACGCGCGCAGGAAGAACACGTGCCACGCGCCGTCGTCGTCCCGCGCGTACCAGCTGTCCCACACCCAATGGTCTGGCAGTCGAAGCATACGCGGGAAGGTACCAGGTGAACCGATTTAGCGCGATTGGCTCAGGCGGGAGGAGCGATGGACCTGCGGCGCCGCAACGACATCGGCACGAGGGTCGGCCCGGCGCCCGTACCGTCCAGGAGGAGATCCACGGCCCGCCGGCCCATCAGCTCGTGGGGGAGTGCGACCGTTGACAGGCCGGGATGCAGCCACGCGGCGATCGGATCGTCGTCGAACGAGACAACCGAAACGTCTCGGGGCACGCTCAGGCCGACCTCGGCGATGGCCTGGTAGGCGCCGAAGGCGAGCCGGTCGTTCATGCAGACGACCGCGGTGGGCCGCTCCGGCTTGCGCAGCAGGGTCCGCATCGCGGCGTAGCCGTGCTCCGGCAGCCAGTCCGGGCAGGAGACTTCGCGATGAACGGCGGCGCCCACATCGGCAAGAGCGCCGCGGATGCCCGCAAGTCGCGCGGTGGCGGCCATCGACACCTCCGGGTCGTTCTCCTTGAGCCGGTTGCGGCCGATCACCGCGATCCGGTCGCGGTGTCCGCTTTCCAGCAACACGGTGACCGCGGTCCACCCGGCCCGCTCGTCGTCGGGGAGCACGCAGGGCAGGCCGTTCGGGCTGGTGGCGTTGAGCAGCACCACCGGGCCGGCCAGCAGGGCGGGCGGCACGGTGAGCCGACGGGTGGCCATCGCGGCGTAGATGACACCGTCGACCTGGCGGTCGAGCATGGCGTCGATCGCGTGTTGCTCGAAGGCGGGGTCGCCCTGCGTTTCGGCGATGAGCAGGACGTGGTCTCGCTCGCGGGCGGCGTCCAGCGCACCACGGATCAGCCCGCTGGCGAACCGGGTGGTGGCGACGATGTCGGACACGAATGCGATGGTGGCGGTCTTGCGGGTACGCAGGCTCCGCGCGGCGATGTTGGGCCGGTAGCCGAGTTCCTCGGCCGCTTTGAAGACCCGCTGGTGCGCCTCGGCCGACAACCGGGTGCCCTCCCGGCCGTTGAGCACCATCGACGCGGCCGTCTTGGACAGCCCGGCGCGGCGCGCCACGTCCGCCAGGGTTACGCGGTTGTGCGCCATGGATCCTCCGGATCTCGTAGCGGTCGGCGTGTGAACCAGTCATTTCCGAGCCGTTGCCGAAATGGTCCTTGACACCGCTGACCACCGCGACCATGCTCGTGCTAAATCAGTTTAGCGAACCTGACCCGCTCACGGTGAGCGGTACCCGAACCCGCGCGACGCCGCCCGTGGGTGCGGCCGACGGGTGCCGATACCAGCAAGGAGCCATAGATGCCCGAATACAGAACAAGGCGGTTGTCGCGGCGGAGGGTGGCGCTGACCGCGCCCCTGACCGTCCTGGCGATGGTCGCCGCGTGCAGCGCGCCGGGCGCGCAGGAGTCGCCGTCCGGACAGACCAGCGCCGCCGTCAGCACCGAGCTCGGCAGCGAGCAGATCACCTTGGAGATGTACGCCGAAACCGGCTTCCCCCTCGCGAAGGCGCTCGCCGAGGAGTTCACCAAGCAGCACCCGAACGTGAAATTCAACGTCCGCGAGGACCAGTTCACCGTTATCGTGGAGAACGCGCCACGGGTGATGGCCTCAGACAACGCACCGGACATCATCCGGCTGCCCACGATGGTCGACCTGGTCAAGGACGGCCTACTGAAGAACCTCGACCCCTACTTCGCGGCGTACGGGTGGGACAAGTTCCCGGCCTCCCAGCTGGTCCAACTGCGCGTCGCCGAGGGTGGCCGGCCGCGCGGTACCGGCTCGCTGTACGCCATGGGGCTCGGCTACGCCATCACTGGCGTCTTCTACAACAAGCAACTGGCCCAGAAGGTGGGCATGACCCAGCCGCCGGCGACCGTGGCCGAATTCGAGGATCTGCTGGCCAAGGCGAAGGCCGCCAACGTGCAGCCCATCATGCAGTTCAACAAGAACACCGCTGGCATCAACTTCCCGCACCAGGCGCTGCAGAACCAGTTCGGCGACCCGGCCCAGATCGCGGACTGGATCTTCCAGAAGCCGGGCGCCACGTTCGACACCCCGGCCGCGCTGAAGGCCACCCAGACCATCCAGAAATGGGCCCAGGCCGGCTACTTCCCCAAGGACGCGAACGCGATCGACTACACCGCCATGATGGGCCAGTTCCAAAAGGGCGGCGGCCTGTTCATGTTCAACGGCGACTGGGAGTCGGCCAATCTCGACAAGAGCATGCCCGGCAACGTCGGCTTCTTCCTCTTCCCCGGCGAAACGGCGGGAGCCAAGCACGTGGCGATGTCCGCGCCCAACACCTTCGGCGTCAGCGCCAAGGCCAAGCACCCGGACGCCGCCGCGTTCTTCCTCAACTGGGTGCACACCAACGACAAGGCCCGCGAGATCTCCGTGAAGAACGGCGGCACCAGCCCCGGCGGCCCGCCGAACCTGGCCGTCCCACCGGCCGCCGAGGGCACCGTGCTGGCCCAGACGCTCAAGGCGTCCGCACAACTCGGTGCGGAGAACGGCGCGGTGGACTTCACCGCCAACGCCACCGGCGCCATCTTCGCCTCGGCCATCACCCCGGAGATGCAGAAGCTGGTCGCCGGGCAGCAGACCCCGGAGGGTTACGTGAAGGCCGTGCAGGCGGAGTACGAGAAGGAACTGTCCAAGTGACGACTGCTCCCAGCAGGGTGACAGCCCAGCGGGCCGGCCTTTCCAGGCCGGCCCGCCCGGGCCGCCCGACGCCCGTGCCGCCCCGCCGACGCCGATGGCTCCGCCTCGCCCGGTGGAGCGGCTGGCTGTGGGTCCTGCCCGCCCTGCTGATGTACGCGATCTTCGTGCTCCGGCCGCTGGCGCTGACGTTCCAATACTCGCTCTACCACTGGAACGGCATCGGCGTGGCCCGCTGGGCCGGCCTGGAAAACTACGTCACGGTCTTCACCGACCGCGACCTGCTGAAGATCGTCGGCAACGCGTTCGTCCTGATCATCTTCTTCAGCTTCATCCCGGTCGGTCTCGGCCTGGTCATCGCCGCTCTGGTGCGCCGGATCAGCAGCGGCCCGTTCGGCACCGCCGTGCGTACCATCCTGTTCCTGCCGCAGGTCATCCCGCTGGTCGCGGCCGGCATCGCATGGAGCTGGCTGCTGTCCTCGACGGGCCTGGTCAACCAGCTGCTGCGCGGGATCGGACTGGACGGGCTCGCGCGCGCGTGGCTGGGGGAGTTCGACACCGCCCTGCCCTCCGTCGGCCTCATCGGTGCCTGGGTCCTGCTGGGCCTGTGCACGATCCTGCTGATCACCGGCATGAGCAAGATCGACCCCGCGCTGTACGAGTCGGCCCGCCTCGACGGAGCCGGCCCGATCCGCGAGTTCCTCGCCATCACCCTGCCCAGCCTGCGCCAGGAGATCGGCGTCTGCCTGACCGTCACCGTCATCGCCGCTTTGGCCAGTTTCGACATCGTCTACATCGCCACCGGCGGCGGCCCCGGCCTGCAAACCACCGTGCCCGGCCTGGAGATCTACCGCCTCGCGTTCGCCCAGCGCCAGGTCGGCCTCGCCTCCGCCCTCGGCGTGGTGCTGATGGCGCTGGTGCTCATCTGCGTGCTGCCGATCCAGCGGCTGACCCGGGAGGACAAGGGATGAACCTGAGCCGCCGCGAACAGCTCACCAGCCGGCTGTTCCTCATCGCTCTCGTCCTGGTGACGCTGCTGCCATTCGTCAGCATGCTGTCCGCCGCCCTGCAGCCGCGCGGCACCGTACCCGACGGCCTGAGCTGGCCCACCGACCCGCAGTGGGGAAACTTCGTCGACGCGTTCAACGTCGCGAACATGGGGGCGTTGCTGCGCTCCAGCCTGCTCATCGTGGCCGGTGTCGTGCCCGTGTCGGTGTTGATCGCGACCATGGCCGGCTTCGGCCTCGGCCACCTGCGCGTACCCGGCGGCCGGTTCGTCTTCCTGCTCTTCCTGCTCGGCCTCACCCTGCCGTTCGAGGCCGTGATCACGCCCATCTACTACCAGGTGCAGCAGCTGGGCCTGCTCAACACCCGGTGGGCGATCATCCTGCCGCTGATCGGCCTCTACATGCCCTTCGCCGTGTTCTGGATGCGCGCCCACTTCATCAACGTCCCCCGCGAACTCTCCGACGCCGCTCGCGTCGACGGCAGCAACACCTGGCAAATGTTCTGGCGCGTACAGGTGCCCCTGGCCCGGCCCGCGATCGCGTCACTGACCATCCTGCTGTTCCTGTGGACCTGGAACCAGTTCCTGCTCGCGATCGTGCTAGTCGACGACTCCACCAAACGCACGATGGCCGGCGCACTCGGCGCGTTCCAAGGTCAGTGGGGGACCGACCAGGTGCTGCTGTGCGCCGGGTCCCTGCTCATCCTCACCCCGACGCTCATCGTGTTCCTCATCTTTCAGCGCCAGTTCATCAAGGCACTGCTCCAAGGCTCCTTGAAGGGCTGACTCACGCAGCCGGTGTCGCGGCGGGCATGATGGTCGGAAAGCGATATCCCGACCGCCACGGAGGACCGATGGGCCGCGACAGAGTGACCCTGGCGGACGTGGCGCGCCGCGCCGGGCTGTCCAAGACGGCCGCGTCGATGGTGCTCAACGGCCGGGAGGGCACCCGGTTGTCGGCCGAGGCGCACCAGCGGGTCTTCAAAGCGGCCGAGGAACTCGGCTACCGGCCCAACATCGCCGCGCGGAGCCTGCGTACCCGCAAGACCGCCACCATCGCATTCGTGTCCGACATCGTCGCCACCACCCGGTTCGCCAGCGGGCTGATCCGTGGTGCGCTGGACGCCGCCCGCGAGCGAGACCACGTCCTGCTCATCGCCGAGACACAGGGCGATGCGGCATTCGAGCAGTTCGCCATCGAGGCGATGCTGGACCGGCAGGTCGACGGTGTCATCTACGCCGCGATGCAGTCCCGCCGGTTGACGGTGCCGCCCGCCCTGCTGACCGGCCCGGCGGTCCTGCTCAACGCGACCGGCCCGGAGAACGTGCCGTGCGTGCTCCCGGACGACGAACAGGCCGGCCGGACCGTCACCACCGCGCTGCTCGAGCAGGGCCATCACGACCAGATCGCGGTGATCGGCCGCAACCGGCTCAAGGAACGCAACCCCGAGGTATCCCTCGCTGCCGAGGCCCGCATGCGCGGCATCCGTGCCACCCTCGCCGAGGCGGGCACGACAGTCGCCGCCGAGGCCTTCTGCCAGGAATGGCTACCCGAGTTCGGATATCGCGCCATCCGCGCGCTGCTGCGCAAGCCGACCAGGCCCACCGCCGTCATTTGCATGAACGACCGGCTCGCCTTCGGCGCCTACCAGGCAATCGCCGACGCGGGCCTCCGCGTGCCGGACGACATTTCGGTCGTCGCGTTCGACGACGACCCGATCGCGGCCTGGCTGCGGCCCGGCTTGACCACCGCCGCCCTCCCGCACGAGCAGATGGGGCGCCGAGCGATCGAGCTGCTCCTCGACAGCCACACCGCCGCACCATGCCTCGTTTCCATGCCGCTGCGTCGGCGCAAATCCATCGCCCCGCCGGCGTGACCGGCTCGGGCGCGGCCACCGAAGGACTCACCGACGCCTTGTCGCGCAGTCCGCCACGTCGGCGACCTTGCCGCTGTTGGGATTCTCCAGCCGCACCCAACCGCTGTCCGTCGGGAGGACCGACCAGCGCTGGCACGGGTTGTCCCACCAGCCGTACTGCTGGAGGTTGGTCCCGTCGGCGGTGCCGCAGGCGTTCACGTCGAGCGGCTTGTTGCTGTGCTGGTTGACGATCCGGGCGGTGCCGTCGGCGAGCGGCTCGATCCGCCAGCGCTGGTTGGCTCCGCCGTGGCAGCTCCAGAGCTGGACGTTGGCGCCGTCCGCGGTCGACCAGTCGCTCACGTCCAGGCATTTGCCGCTTGCCCGGTTGACGAGCATGACGTCGTTCGGTGTGTAGATGAAGCCGACCTTGTCGACCTCGGTGCCGGAGCGGCCGTGGAAGCCGGCGATCTGCCAGCCGGCGGGCGCGGTACGGGTGGTGCAGTCCGAGGTGGTGGTGCCGCCGGCGAGGGTACGCCCCAGGCGTCGCTACCTTCGGCGGGGGCGTTGCCGCCGCGGGTGAGCTCCACCCATACGTCCGTCAGGCCGTTGGCGGAGGCGAAATCGCGGATCGTGGTGCCGTCGGTGGCGCGGGTGTAGCGGGTGTTGGTGTCGCCCATCACCACCACCGCGTTGCCGGCCGAGTGGCTGGAGATGAACGAGCTGAGCTGAGCGAAGTTGGCGGCCCGGGCCGACAGGTCGCCGCTGTCGCTGCCCGCGTCGGCGTGCAGGTTGTAGAAGTCGACGTAGACGCCCTCGGCGAGGCGCACCCGCATGGGTGGTTGGACAGCGTGTTGAGTCCGCTGCCGAAGGGGACTCCGCCGCTGGTCGGGGTGCGGTACGGGTGGTTGTCCGCCGCGTAGAGGTAGGCGTGGTAGTTGAACTCCTCCTGCACGTTGATCACGTCGTACGGCCCCAGCCGTTGTCCGATCGCCGTGGTCGCGGACTCGCGGTCGGTCGCGGCGCTGGACAGGAGCTCCGGCAGCCCCGCGATGTTGTGCGTCAGGACGCTGAACGTGCCGGAGTCCGCCGCTGACGCCGGCGGCAGTACCACGACCGCGACGGAGGCGAGCATCGCCCCCACGGCACCAGCCAGTCCTCGCCGCATGGGCCGGCCCTTCTCTACGCTGCTGAACGCCCATCCGGGCGTACGCGGTGGGTACGAGTCAGCGCATGGACGGCGGTTGGCACATCGATGCTGGCCGAGACTGTAAGCGCTCGTGATGCCCGAACGGAAGGATATTGCGAAAGAATTTCGCGTTACAGGTGCACCTCGCCCCGTTGCCAGGGCTTGACTGGGCGGGTTGTCCGGAGCCGCATGAGGCTAAATCGGGTTAGCTCGTACTGTTTGGCGCCCGAAGGTCGTCGACAATGTTTGCCGTTTCGCTTGACGGACGCCCGGAAGGTGTCTAGTTTCCGAATCTATTGACAGTCTCCACCGAGGCCGCTCGCCATACCCCCACGGAGGCAGCGCATCATGAGGACTATTCGACGGCTGCTCGCCACAATCACGATCGTCTCGCTGGCCGCGCTGGCGTTGGCACCCACCACAGTGCAGGCCGCGCCCGCGACCAGGTACGACGGGACCCTGCCGAACGGCGCGACATGGATCGCCGACGTGCCGGCGAACTGGAACGGCACGCTCCTGCTCTACAGCCACGGCTACAACCCCACCCCGAACAACCCGCCCGTCAACAGCCCTGGTCCGGCCGCGGCCGAGGCCCTGCTGGCTCGCGGTTACGCGCTGGCCGGCTCGTCGTACTCCCGCTCGGGATGGGTCACCGACACCGCCGCCAGCGACGGGCTCGACACGCTGCGGGCGGTCACCGCGCTGATCGGCCAGCCACGCCGCGCCATCGCGCTCGGCACCTCGTTCGGCGGCATGATCACCGGACAGCTCGCCGAACGCGGCGGCCGGTGGCTCGACGGCGCGATCGCCACCTGCGGCCTGATGGGCGGCGGGATCGACCTGCACAACTACCAGCTGGACGGGTCGCACGCGGTCGCGCAACTGCTGCTCGCGGGGGAGCAGGTGAAGCTCGTTCGCTTCACCGATACCGCTGAGGCATTCGCCACCGCGGGTCGGATGGTGGCCGCCTTGGATCAGGCGCAGGCCAGCCCGGCCGGGCGTGCCCGGGTCGCCCTGATCACGGCCCTGTACCAGGAGCCGACGTGGGTGCCCGGGCAGCCGAAGCCGGCACCCGGTGACATCGAGGCGCAGGTGGCGGGCCAGTACCAGAACCTGCGTACGATCCTGCCGTTCATCGTGGCGGGCCGCTCCGACATGGAGCGCAGCGCCGGCGGCAACCCGACCTGGAACAAAGGCGTCGACTACGGTCGGCAACTGGCCGAGTCGGGTCGCCTTGCAGAGGTGGCGCAGATTTATCGGCGGGCCGGTATCGATCTGCGCGCGGATCTGAAGCTGCTGACGCATACGGCCACCGTGACGGCCGATCCCGCGGCGTACCGCTGGATGCGCAACTCCACGCTGACCGGACGGTTGGACATGCCGGTCCTCACGCTGCATACCACCGACGACGGCCTCGTCCCGGTGCAGCACGAGGAGGAGTACGCCGAGGACGTCCACGACAGCCGCTCCGCCGCGCTGCTGCGGCAGGCGTACGCCGAGCACGCCGGGCACTGCACCTTCACGACCGCTGAACTGGTCGCGGCGGTGGTCACCATGGAAAATCGCATCCAGACCGGACGCTGGGACGGACTAGCTGAACCGCACCGGATGCAGGCCCTCGCCGACTCGCTAGGGCTCGGCTCGGCCGCCTTCATCAGGTTCCGCGTGCCGGAGTTCCTCGGCGACCGCCCCGCACCACCGCGGTACCGCTAGGCCAGGAGCCGCCATGCGTCCATTCGTGTGCCTGGCCGGCGCGGTGCTGGCCGGCGTGCTCGGTACCCCGCCCGGGGCCGCAACGGCGGCCTCGGGCGGCGCCGCCGCCGCCGCGGCCAACCGTGGCGATCACAAGAGCGGCCTCGTGGTGCGCACCGACAAGGGCGACGTCAGGGGTGTGCGGGCCGACGGCGTCGACAGCTTCCTCGGCATCCGGTACGCCGCCGCGCCCGTCGGCGTCCTGCGCTGGCGTCCCCCTCATCCGGCCGCACCCTGGGGTGGTGTGGCCGAGGCGACCGCGTACGGTGACCGGTGCGCAGCCGCGGCCAGCTCGAACGGGCCGCGGACGGAGGCCGAGGACTGCCTGTTCGTCAACGTGCAACGTCCCACCGGCCTCAAGCCCAGCGACCGTCGGCCTGTCTACGTGTTCATCCACGGCGGCGGGTTGGTCAACGGCAGTGCCAACCAGGCCGACATGGCCGCGATCGTTCGGCGTACCGGCGTCGTCGGTGTGTCCTTCAACTACCGCCTCGGCGTGCTGGGGTTCCTTGGACACGCCGGTCTGACCGCCGAGGCCGGCGAGTCGGGCAACTACGGGTTGATGGACCAACAGGCCGCCCTTGGTTGGATCACGCGGAACATCGCCGCGTTCGGCGGGGACCCCCGGCGGGTTACGGTCGGCGGCGAGTCCGCGGGCGGCTGGTCGGTGTGCGCGCACCTGGTCGCCCCGGGATCACGCGGCCTGCTCAGCAAAGCGATGATCCAGAGCGGATCGTGTATCAGCCGCACCCAGCAGGAGGCTGAGACGGCCGGCACCTCCTTCGCGCCGGCGGTCGGCTGCGGCGCCGCGGCGACCGCGGTCGACTGCCTGCGGCGGACGGAGGTCGCCCGGCTCATCGACACACCGGCTGGCCGGTTCGGCTTCGTCCGGGAAACACCCACCCTGCCGGCCGATCCGGCCGAGGCGGTCGCCTCCGGGCAGTTCGCCCGCGTTCCGATCGTCATCGGTGCCAATCGCGACGAGGGCCGCACCTTCGCCCAAGGGTTCATCGACGCCACCCGGCAGCCCACCTGGGCGTACGAGTTCGCGCACCGGACCGGTCCCGGGCTGACCCCGATTCCCGGTTATATGTGGGGGGCCGGACATGCCGCGGAGCTCGCGTACCTGTTCCCCAGCTTCGACAACGGCGTTCCCATCGCTCCCACCTTCGACGCCGCGGAACGACAACTGGCCACGGACATGAAGCGCTACTGGGCCGCGTTCGCCCGGTACGGCACGCCAAACGCCCGCGGGCTGGCGTGGTGGCCGCGGTACGACCATCCCGGAGAGTCCATGTCGCTACGGGCCGGCGGGGAAAGCCGTCCTATGTCCGACGCACAGTTCGTCGCCGAACACCAATGTGCCTTCTGGCCGCCATGAGGTCAAAAACATAGCGCCCAACATCGATACCCTATCCTGGGCCGGTGGCAGCGCCCGGTCCACCAACTGGCGTGCGACCGCAGACCCTCCTGCTGACCTTCCTCGGCAAGGCGGTGCTCGGTCGCGACATCGCCGTTTTTTCCGGCAGCTACATCGCCGTGATGGAGCGACTCGGCATCTCGGAACAGGCGACCCGGTCCACATTGACCCGGATGGTGAACCACGGTCTGCTGGCCCGCCACCCCCGCGGCCGGAAGATGTACTTCGGGCTGACGCCGCGGGCCGAAGCGGTCCTGGCGGAAGGCGAGCACCGACTGTGGCGTGCCGGAGCGGTCAACCGGGACGCGGACGGACGCTGGACCCTGCTCGGGTTCTCGCTGCCTGAGTCCCGCCGCGACGAGCGCCATCTGCTCCGATCGCGGCTGCGCTGGGCCGGCTTCGGCCTGCTGCGCAGCGGGATGTGGATCGCGCCGGGCCGGGTCGACATCGCCGCCCCATTGCCGAACGGGCAGTTGCACGACGATGTCCAGGTCTTCTACGCCGAGCCGGCGGACCCGGCAGCTGTCGGACAGATGGTTCGTGACGCCTACGACCTGTCCGCGATCGCCGGACGCTACCAGCAGTTCCTGCACCGCTGGGGCACCCCGCGCCCGCTGCCGGCCGCCCCCGACGACCTGGCACGGCTGCTCTGGCTGGTCAGCGAGTGGCTGCTGGTCCTGCGCGACGATCCCCGGATACCGCTGCGACACCTGCCACCCGACTGGCCCGCGGTCGCCGCTGAGAAGGCCTTCCGGCGCCGCCACAACCAGCTCAGCATGCGCGCCGAAACGATTCTCGACGAGGTGGTCGACGCCGTCGAGATCCCACGGTAAGGGCCGGGGTGGGTGGGCGGGCAGCTGCCACCCACCCCGGCGGGGCACTGCTCAGCTGGCGCAAGCCGTGCCGTTGAGGGTGAACTGGGTCGGCGCGTTGTTGGCGCCGCTGTAGGTGGCCTGGAAGCCGAAGCTGACGCTGCCGCCAGCGGCGATCGTGCCGTTCCAGGCGGCGTTTCGGGCGGTCACCTGGTTGCCGGACTGCGCGACGGTGGCGCTCCAGGCATTGGTCACCTGCTGGTTGCCCGACCACGTCCACTGGAGGGTCCAGCCGTTGATTGCCGAGCTGCCGTTGTTGGTGATGGCGACGGTGGCGGTGAAGCCGGTGTTCCAGCTGTTGGCGGTGTAGGCGACCCGGCACCCCGTGCCGGCGGGCGGGGGAGAGGTGGTGGGCGGCGTGCTGGTGGGTGGTGTGGTGGGTGTCGTGGCGGTGGGTGGGGGCGTCGTGGGTGTCGTGGGCGGCGTCGAGGTGATTCCGAAGAACTGGAGGGCGGCGAGCGCCATGCCGCTTGCCGGCAGGCTGTGCCCGGCGCCCTGGATGGCGTACGCCTCGACCTGCACGGTGCTGGAGCTGTTGGCGTAGCGGCGGCGGTTCCAGTTGGTTTGCGGGGTGTCGCTGGCGGTTGGTGTCTGGCCGAGGCCGAACACGTTGGTCCACTGTTCGATCGACTCGTTCAGCCGCGAGTACGGTACGAGGTTGTCGGCGGTGCCGTGCCACAGTTGCGCCCGCGGTCGTACTCCGCTGTATGCGGGGTAGGCGGCGCGGACCAGGTCACCCCATTGTTGCGGGGTGCGATCCACCTGGCCGGTGGTGCATTGGCTGGTGCTTGGTGGGTAGTCGGCGGCGTTGGCGAAGCAGCCGAAGGGTACGCCCATAAAGGACGCGCCGGCTTTGAACACCTCCGGGTAGACGGCGAGCATGTGTTGGGTCATCATGCCGCCGGAGGAGCTGCCGGTCGCGTAGACGCGGTTCAGGTCGCCGCCGTACTGACGGTTGGCGTAGTTGACCATGGAGACGATCGAGACTGGGTCGCTGCCTCCGCCGTGGCGTTTGGCCGCGTCGGACCAGGTGTCGAAGCACCTGCCGAAGCCGGCCTCTTGCATGGCGCTGGGGTAGATGACGATGTACCCGTACTGGTCGGCGAGGCGGGCGAACTCGCTCTGCTGGTAGAAGCCTGGTCCGGAGCCGCTGCAGCCGTGCATCGCGACCACGATCGCCGGGTTGGCCGGGCGGGAGTCTGGGACGTAGATGTGCATGCGCATCCCGCCCGGGTTGTCGCCGAAGCTCGTCACCTCCACCAACGACGCGGCGGATGCCGGTGTGGACAAGACGACCGCGGCGGCCGCGGCCAGCACGCCGCTGGCGACGGCCGCGATCGCGGTCTTCATTCGATTCATGAGCACCTCCATCGAAGAACATCGCTGAAAACGTTAGGTAAAATCGTGACGTCCGTCAATAGAGTGGCCTAGCTTTCGTCGGCTCCGCAACGACGGTGGGCCGGGTACAAAGCGCCCGGCCCACCGTGTCAACGTCGTCCACAAGGCACCGGCCACCGTCTGGGCGTAGAGAAGATGAAAGAGGGCTGACCCGCGTCGATACGACGAGGAATGGTCAAGGTGCAGGGCGCCGTGCAGAGCCCGGCCCGCATCGGCCCGAACCCTTGGCCACCTGCATGGTGATGGGACGTCGCGAAAGGAGGCCGCCGATACAGGTGGCGAAGGTCAGGCAGGCCAGTAGCGCGTGCCGTCGCTGGTCACGCTGCGTCCCATGTTTGTACGGGACCGCCTGGGATTCGAACGCACACCATCGAGACGAAGGCCGTACAGCGATACCAACATGGAGTGCAGGAAAAGGGCCGCACTGCATCCAGACTCAGGCCCCAGGCGCGCGCTCGGCGGCGCTGCGCTCGACGCAGAACACGTTGCCCTCCGGGTTCGCCATCGTCACCCACCCCGTCCGGTCGGGCTTGCGGTGATCCTTGTACTCGGTCTCACCGAGCTCCTTCAGCCGCTCGACCTCCTCGTCACGCGTTCGGTCCGTAGGCATGACGTCGAGGTGGATCCGGCGACCGGGTCTTGGTTCGCCGACTTCCCCTCGGGGTTATATCGGAACAATCAGACATCTTGGCGCATGTCGTCAGGGGCAAACCCCGGTGAACCAAGAACCGCTCCTCGCAGATCTGCCCGGCGGAGCTTGGCGCACGGATAGCCGATGAGCTGGGCCCGGATGCAGTGACCTGCCCCGCGGTGTCGCTGATCAGGAGGGCAATTCAAAAACTAAGTCGACGCTCGCAGATGTGATGCGGAGTGACGTCGGTGGGTGCCGCGACGGGTCTGAGAGTGTCCTGATTGGACGCGGCGGCCGAGTCCGATAGGTCATCTTTGCTGACCCCTCGCCCCGACGGACTAGGGATGATCGGCGACAGCGGCTACCAGGGCACCAGCCCGACCGCGCTGCACAAGAACCACCCTGCGTCGCCGGCCTCCGCGAGCCAGCCGCAGCACCTCATCGCGGTCGGCGTTCGTCGCGCGCGCATTGCCACGCCTCTCGTCGGACCACCCAGTGATCACGCTGACGTGGCGCCCGCGCCGTCGAGATCGCGTGCGGCGTCGGCGAAGGCGCGCACGAGTGGCGACTCGGTTGCCGTGCGCCAGACGAGGGCCCAGTGGCCCAGCGGCGCATCCCGGATGGGCAGGTAGACGATGCCGGGTCGCTGGTAGTAGCGGCTCGCCTCGGCGAACACGACACAGACGGCTTGGTCGGCGACGACGACCGCCTGAATCTCTTGAAAGGTGGCGACCTGCGGGCCGCGCGGTATCGGACGCCCGCTCGGTGTGTGGGACGGGAGTACCGCGGCTTCCCAGTAGGCGGGCACCGAGCCGGCGATCTGGGGCAGGACGCAGTCTCCGAGGTCTTCCAGGAGCACCGACGCCCGGGTGGCGAGTGGGTGGGTGCTGGCGACCATCAACAGGAGTGGGTCGGTAATCACCGTTGGTCCGACGGTGAGGTCCGGTTCCCGTACCGGCAGCCAGCAGGTTTGCAGGTCAACCTGACCGGCTCGCAGCGCTCCGAACGGGTCGCTGAAGTGCACCTCACGGAACAGCAGGTCGCAGCGCGGGTTGCGGGCGCGGAACCGGTCGATGACCCGGACCAGTTCGTAGGTTTGGGACCCGAAGACGCCCAAGGTGAGGGTGGTGGCGCCGCGAGCGGTCGTGGTCGCGACCTCGATCGCGGCCCGGAGTTGGCCGTATGCGGCCTTGAGGTCGGTGCGGAACTGCTCGCCGAGTGGCGTCAGGCGAACCGCGCGCGTGGTGCGGTCGAACAGCGGCGCGCCGATGAGCCGTTCCTGCTTGCGAATGGACTGACTGACCCGAGCGGTGGTCAGCCGCAGCCGATCGGCGGTCCTGCCGAAGTGCAGTTCCTCGGCGAGGGTCAGGAAGATCTCGATGTCGCGCAACTCCACGCTTCCATTATCAACTGCGGCTAAAGAGTCGTTGCCGAGGTCGCCGTTGATCCACAGCCCGACCGCGACGGACGCTGTGCGGGCACCACAGACGAAGGGAACTCAAGGACATGACCGACTCGGAACAGACCTCGGTGGTGATCACCGGAGCCAACAAGGGACTTGGCTTCGAGGCGGCCCGTCGGCTCGGCAAGCAGGGCTGGACGGTCTTCCTCGGCTCGCGCGACGAGGGTCGAGGACGGGCGGCAGCCGACAAGCTGGCAGCCGGTGGCGCGGACGTGGTCCTGGTGCCGCTGGACGTGACCTCGGACGAGTCGGTGGCCGGCGCCGTACGCCTCGTTCGGGAGCACACCGACCGGCTGGACGTACTGATCAACAATGCCGGCGCGCCGGGAAACATCGTCGCGCCCGCGGACGCGACTGCCGAGGAGGTGCATGCCGTCTACGACACCAACGTGTACGGGCCGATCAGAGTCACGCATGCGTTCCTTCCCCTGCTGCGGGCGGCGCGGCACCCGCGGGTCGTGATGGTCTCCAGCGGTGGCGGCTCGTTCGCGGTTGTGACCGATCCGCAGCAGCCGGTCTCGAAGATGCACGAGCTGGCCTACAGCTCGTCGAAAGCGGCACTGAACATGATCACCATCCGGTACGCCCAGGCGCTCCCAGAGATCAAGTTCAACATCGCCACCCCGGAGAGGTCGCCAACCGCAAGTTCGCCGCCACCGACATGAACCACCACACCGGCCAACTGACCGTCACCGAGGGCACCGACTCGATCATCGGGCTCGCGATCCTCGGCCCCGACGGGCCGACCGGCGTCTTCGTCGACCGCCTAGGACCCGTTGCCTGGTGACCGGCGCCTGGCACAGCTCACGCGGGCGCACTGTCACAGCGGTCCGATCGCCGCCATCTCGTGTCCAAACAACCAACCACCAACGAACGGAGCTACATCATGGGCAAGGTCTGGTTCATCACCGGTTCGTCGCGCGGCCTGGGCCGCAACTTCGTCGAGGCCGCCCTGTCCCGCGGCGACAAAGTGGCCGCGACCGCCCGCAGCACGGCAAGCTTCGACGACCTGGTCGCCGGATACGGCGACGCGGTCCTTCCGCTCGAGATGGACGTGACCGACAAGGCCGCCGTCTTCGACAGCGTGCAGCGGGCCAGGGAACACTTCGGCCGCCTCGACGTCATCGTCAACAACGCCGGCTACGCCCAGGTCGGCGCGATCGAGGAGCTGTCCGAGCGGGAGCTGCGCGACCAGTTCGAGACCAACGTGTTCGGCGCCGTGTGGGTGATTCAGGCGGCGCTGCCCTACCTGCGCGAGCAGGGCTCAGGGCACTTCGTCCAGCTGTCCTCGGTCGCCGGCCTGATCGCGATGCCACTCGGCGGCGCGTACCACATCTCCAAGTGGAGCGCGGAAGCGTTGAATGAAACCCTCGCCCGCGAGGTCGCCGACTTCGGCATCAAGGTGACCCTGATCGAACCCGCCGGCTTCGCCACCAGAAAGGGCAAGAACCCGAACCCGCTCGACAACGGCCACATGGCCCAGCTCAACCCCGCATACGACGGTCTGCGCCAGCGCCTCGGCCAGATGACGGGCAGCAAGCCCGCCGGTGACCCGGTCGCCGCGGCCCAGACACTGCTCAAGATTGTCGACTCGGACGAGCCGCCACTGCGGGTGCTCTTCGGACAGGGCTTCCACCAGATGATCGAGCAGGTCTACGCCGACCGGCTCAAGACCTGGGCCGACGGGCAGGACCTCTCGACCGAGGCACACGGCAACCTCGACCAAGCGGGCGCGAACCCGCAGGCCTGAGAACAGCTTTCGCCGGCAATACCGACGGCCGGTCTGCCCGACCGGCCGTCGGGAGCCCCGACCTGCCCGAACCCGTCGACCAGAACGAAAACCATACCCGTGAAACCTAGCGCTACCACCGATGCGGCAACCCATTCGAAACACGGCCACCGCCGCTGGATACGCCCGCTCGCCGCATCGCTGCTGTTGACCCTGTTCGCCATCGAATTGATATATGCCTGGCCCTCGTTGACCACGGCACTCAATCAGCTCCGCGCGCCGCGGCCCGGCTGGCTCGCCGCGGCGCTGATCGCCGAACTCGCCGCGATGGCCGCCTACGCCCGGATGCAACGCCGACTGCTGCGCTCAGCCGGCGTCCGGGTTTCGATCTACCGGCATGCGGCGCTCGCCTACGCCGCGCACTCGCTCAGCGTCACTCTGCCCGGCGGCCCGGCGTTCTCCACCCGTTTCAACTACCAGCAGATGCGCCGCTTCGGCGCTTCCCCCGCCGTCGCGTCCTGGTGCATCGCCCTGTCCGGCATCCTCTCTGCCGGCGCGCTGGCCGTCATCACCACGGCCAGCGCGCTCGCCACCCAGGGCGCGCCCCCATGGCACACCCTCATCGGTCTGGCAGTGGTCGCGCTGCTGCTCACCGGCGGCATCCGCAGGCTCACCCGCCATCCCCGAGCGGTCGAATCAGCGGTACACGCCGTGCTGGCCCGTCTCAACCGGCTCCGGCACCGACCCGCCGCCGACGGACTGGACCGAATCATCGGCTTCGCCAGACAACTCGGCGCCGCCCGCCTCCCGCCGGGTCACGCCGCCGGTGCCACCACCTACGCCCTGCTCAACTGGCTCCTCGACGCCGCCTGCCTCTGGCTTTGCCTGCACGCCGTCAGCAACGCCGACATCAGCACCACTCGACTCCTGTTGGCGTTCTGCGCCGGCTACGCCGCCGCCAGCATCACCATCGTCCCGGGCGGCCTCGGCGTCATCGACAGCGCGCTCATCCTCGGCCTGGCCGCCGGTGGCATCGACACCGACACCGCCTTCGCCACCGTCGTGCTGTACCGAATCATCAGCCTCGGTGTCATCATCAGCGCGGGCTGGATCACCTGGACCGTCATCCGTCGCTGACCACAACGACCTCTTCGCTCTCGCCGTGCGGTGGCTCAAAGCTCTTGACGTCACCACGGCTGACGTCTTGGTCGCGCCATCGCACCCGGCTGAGCTGATCGCCAACATACGCGGCGCCCACAGTGTCGAGATCGATTCTGGGCACCTGATCGCCATGGAGAGAGCAGCGCAGTGGGAGCATGCGATCGAAGGGTTCCTTGATAGGGTTCATCCCGGCGCACTACTGCGGTCTGAGGCGTGATGCGACTCGGCGTGGTATTGCCCGACGAGTCGGCAGAAGCTGACCCGCGGCGGATCGTCGAGGTGGCCCGCCGGGCCGAAGTCTTGGGCTTCGACAGTGTCTGGCTACCCGACCATCTGCTGCCGCCGTCCGAATACGGACCAGTCTACGGCGGCGTCTTCGAACCCCTGATCCTTCTGTCGCACATCGCCGCCGTGACGACACGGATCACGTTGGACTCGGCGGGCCTTGACATGAAGCCAACTTTAGGTCGTGGCCGAGCCTCCCAGCAACGACGGAATCGCCATGCCGCTGTCGCCGCGACCATGAAGACGGTTCCTGGTTCGCCGCGTTTCCCCTCGGCGGCAAATAGCAACAAACGGACATCTTAGTCCGTGTTGTCGAGGGCAACACCGGCGAACCAAGACCGGTGAGGAATGTGGTCGTGGTGTCTTTGTCGTGCCTGATCGCGGCAGGCTACCGGGTCGCCTTGGCGTCGTAGTCGCGCCTGGCCTGCTCCACCGTGTCGAGTTTGGTGCTCGCCCAGTCAGCCAGGTGCGCGAAGAGTGGGGCGAGGCTGCGACCGAGGTCGCTGATCTCGTACTCGACTCGGGGCGGGATTTCGGGGTGATAGGTGCGCACGATCAGGCCGTCCCGTTCGAGTTGGCGCAGCCGCTGCGTCAGCACCTTCGGCGTGATCGTGGTTATCCGCCGCGCCAGCTCAACGAAGCGCTGCCGGCCGTGCTCGTTCAGGGTCCACAGGATCGGTGTGGTCCACCGGCTGAACACGATGTCCACGACGGGGTCGATCGGGCAGGCGTCCTCGGGGTCGGTCGGCGTGCGCGACTTCCAGGTCGGCTTGCCAGTCATGTACGTCCCTCCGGCATAGTCACTTTCCCCTAGGTACCTACTATACCGGCGATGTTAGCGTCACTCCGTTCCCGGCCACCAGGCCGTGGAAACAGTGACCTGACAAGGAAGCAATTCGATGATCGTAGTTACGGGAGCGACCGGAAACGTTGGCCGGCCGCTTGTCCAGGCGCTCGCGGCATCCGGTGAGAAGGTGACGGCAGTGTCTCGCAGAGTCGGGGAAGCGGCCGTGCCGAAGGGTGTACAAGTCGCCGCGGCGGATCTGACCGACCCGGAGGGTCTTCGGCCCGCCTTCGATGGCGCCGACGCGCTGTTCCTGCACGACGGCGGCGCCAGCGCCCAGGCGTTGAAGCCACGAAACATCCTCGACCTGGCCAAATCCGCGGGAGTACGAAGAGTTGTGTTGCTGTCCTCGCAAGGAGTCGGCACCCGGCCGGATTCCCACTCCCACGGCGTCCTGTTGCGGTCTATCGAAGACGCCGTGCGGCAGTCGGGTCTGGATTGGACGATTCTGCGACCAGGTGGCTTCAACTCCAACATGTACGCCTGGGCGGAATCGGTCCGTACCCAGCGGACGGTCATCGCGCCATTCGGTGACGTCGGGATGCCGACGGTTGATCCCGCCGACATCGCCGACGTAGCGGCCACGACGTTGCGGGAGGACGGCCACGCCGGGCAGATCTATGAGTTGACGGGGCCGGCGCTCACCACGCCGCGACAGCGCGCCAACGCCATCGGCGACGTACTCAGGGAGCCCATCCGGTTCGTCGAGCAGACCCGCGATGAAGCACGCACACAGATGCTGCGGTTCATGCCCGAATGGGCGGTCGAAACCACACTCGCCGTCCTCGGCGAGCCGACCCCCGCCGAGCAGCGGATCAGCCCCACGGTCGAGCAGGTGCTCGGCCGCGCGCCACGCACCTTCGCCGGCTGGGTCCAGGGCCACATCTCCGCCTTCCGGTAGGCCGCGCCAGCGCGGCCCGGATCGCGCCTGGCCAATTCGCGGCGGTGCAACGAAACCGGCTTATGACAACCGCCGGAGCGGTTGGGTGTCTTGCTCGACCCGTTGCTCACCCTGATCTTGGATGGCACGTCGCGGATGTACAGGTCGGGTCGGGCCCAGCCGGCCAACCGCTCCACGCTTCCTGATGGTGGTTTGCGTGGCGACGCGGCGGTCACCGCAGACTGTCCAATGCGGACATCGCTGCCGAGTGTGGCATGGCCGAGGCCACGGTCAAGGCCGACGGGGGCGGGTCAAGCCAAGCTGGGGTAACCAGCACCTGCTCGATCCAACACGTGGATCGTGGACCGGCAATACCCGCTGGACGTCTCGCCGCTGTCGTTGAGTTGGACGTAACGGATGTCGAGCGTGTCGCGGGTACGGGTGCCGACAATGAAGCCACGACGTACCGCGCCACCGCGGTAGGTCGCCCAGACCTCGCCGTCGCGTTCCTGATACTCGAAGACAGTGTCTGCGCCGACCTCGCCGCCAACGTTCGCGACAGCGGCGAACCGGCGGCCGTCCAATGAGGATGCGGTCATGCTTTCTGTCGCGACGAACAAGCGCTACGGCTCGGCCGCAGTGCGGCCGTACCGCCGTCCTTGTCTACGGGCACTCGCTGGACCCATTCTCGTCGGCATCATCGTCCCGCCGCCGGCATGCGGTGACGACGAATCCCACCCGTAGTGACCGAAACGACGGCGGCAGCGCTCATACCGCCCAGTCAGCCTCTACGCCGTGAAGAAGTCAATGAGTGCGCGCGCGACCTGGCCGGGCGCGTTCTCGGTGGGGATGTGCCCTGCATCCGGGATGCGTATGAGTGTGGTGTGCGGGATCTCCGCGGCGAACCGCTCGGCGTACTCCACCTTCTGGAAGTCGTCGTCCTCGCCCCAGATCAGCAACTTGGGTGTCGCGTTCTGCCGCAGCGCGGGAACGGCATCGCGGGTGTAGCGGTTGTCGGCCGCGCCGGCCAGGGCCATCCAGGAGCGGCGAACCCGCGCATCGGTCCACGGATCCAGATAGTCCGCGATCCGTTGCTCGGTGGCGGCACCGGCCAGCGCCGCTGTCACGGCTTGCCGGCGGGCGGCGAGAATCTCGTCGGCGGTAATGGCGGCGACGACCTGCGGGTCCCGGAACCGGGCCACGCCGGACACCGGCCAGGAGTCGTAGGTGACCGAGTTGACCAATGCCAGCCGGGACACTTCCAGCCGATCGTGGACGAGCAGGTGCTGGGCGACGGCGCCGCCGATGTCATGACCCGCTACGGCGATCGGCCCGCAGAGCCGCACCGCGGAGGCGAAGCGCGCCACCCAATCCGCGAGGGCCGGGACCGTGCCCGTTTCCAGGGTGAGTTCGCCGCCCGAGCGCCCAAGTCCGGGCAGGTCGACCGCGACGGGCCGCAGCCCCGCCGCAGCGAGGCGGTCCAGCACCGGCAGCCAGACCCGGCTCCAGTACGTTCCGTGCAGCAGCAACACGGCCGGGCCGTCCTGCTCCACGGTCAGGTAGCTGGCCATCTCGCCGTCGACCTGGATCTCGGTGCGCAGCACTGTCGTTTCGACGATCTCACTCATGGGTCCACTGTGACCGGGGCCGGCCTTCCCGCCGAGAGTCTGGAACGACACCCTTAGGTACATTCCTGCCATGACCCTTCATCGGGTGGTGGCCCTGGTCACCGCGCCGCAGTCGCCCTTCGAGCTGGCCTGTGCCTCCGAGGTCTTCGGTACCGTTCCGCAGGACGCGCCGCCCCACTACAGCTTCCGGGTCTGCGCCGAGCGCCCCGGACCCCTGCCGACCACCGCCGGCTACGCGATGCTCGTCGAGGCGGGGCTGGCCGCCCTACGGGAAGCGGACACCGTGGTCGTCCCCGGCTGGCAGCCGCCCGGCGCACTCGTGTCGCCGAACGTCGCCGAGGCGCTGCGGGGCGCCCACCGGCGCGGGGCGAGGATCGTCGCCATCTGCACGGGGGCGTTCGTGCTCGCTCAGGCCGGACTGCTCGATGGCCGCCGTGCCACCACCCACTGGCGCAGCGCCGTCCAGTTGGCCGCCGCCTTCCCCGAGGTGCGGGTGGATCCGGACGTGCTCTTTGTGGACCACGGCGATGTGGCGACCAGCGCCGGGACCGGCGCGGGCATCGACCTGTGCCTGCACCTGGTGCGTTCCGACCACGGCGCGGCGTACGCCGCCCAGGTCGCCCGGCGCATGGTCCTGCCACCGCACAGGGAAGGCAGCCAACTCCAGTACGCCGCACACCCCGCACCGGCCAGGGCGGACGAGTCGTTGGCGCCACTGCTGGAGTGGGCCACCTCCCACCTCGACACCCCACTGACCCTCGACCACCTCGCCGAACGCGCCGGACTGTCCAGCCGAACCCTCGCCCGCCGCTTCACCGAACAGCTCGGCACCAGCCCGGGACAGTGGCTGCTCGGCCAACGCCTCGACGCGGCACGAATACTGCTGGAACAGACCGACCTTCCGGTGGAAGCCATCGCCACCCGGGTCGGACTCGCCTCAGCGGTCAACCTACGTCGCCGGTTCCGGGTGCATCTCGGCACCACACCCGGCATTTACCGACGGACCTTCAGCGAAACCTGATGACGCAACTCGGCGTTCCCGCACGCGCGGGCCGGCGAGCGTGACGCGGGTGCACCTACCGCGGCGCTGGCCCTGGCAGCACGCCTGGGACAACCTGTTCACCGCCGTACACGCCCCACCGGCCTGAACCGTCTACATCAGACGAACCTGGCAGCCGGCGCCGGCCACACCCCAAGCCCGACCACCCCGACCGCCCCGCGAGCAGACCGACGATCCTTGATCGGCGGATCACCCCTGCCCACCGTCACCAACAAGATCAGCATGCCGCGAACATCCCGAAACAACGGCCGCCATAGATCAAACCCGTGGATCGAGGCTGAGGATGTCGCACGCCCGCCTGGGGTTATTCACGCTCGGGCAGCGGCAGATCCGGACAGGTCGAACCGGCGATTACGGGCTTAATCTCGTCGTCTGCGGTGCTGCGGAGCGCGTCGACAGCCTCCTTGACGGCTGGTTCCCCGCCGACTGCGCGTCAAGGAGAAGCGCACGAGCGAGCTGCAGTCCCTGGCGACACGCGCTGCGACTCCGCTGGTTCGCCCCGGAGTCTCAGCACGCGCCGAGGCTGATTCGGGCGTACCCCTTCCGCCTCTGACAGCGCTGCCGTCACGAGGCCCGGTGTATCGGAAGCGTGCGTCGGAATTGGCACTTCGCTTCCACACTCCCACCTATCGCGCGGTGTAGCTTGAAGTCATCTCGGTGACTCTGGACCCAGGCCACGCTCGACGCGGACTGGAGACTTCCAATGTTTGTCATCCGAGATAGATTGTCATCAATTATCGCATCCGCGGGCCTGTTGATCGCGACCGGTCTCCCGGGTTCGCCGGCCAGGGCGGCCGGGCCGGCTGCGGCACACGGCGCGAGGACGGACAGGGTGAGCGTGTCCACTGCCGGGGTGCAGGGAAATGAACAGGTCACCATCTCGGCGGTCAGTGGGGATGGGCGGTATGTCGCCTTCAGTTCCTACGCGTCGAACCTGGTGGCCGGCGACGTCAACGGCGACATCGACGTGTTCGTGCGGGACCGGCGCACCCGTATCACCACACGGATCAGTGCCGTGGGTACAGCCGACGACGGCAGGAACTCCGGCGGTATGTCTCCGGCCATCAGCGGCAACGGCCGGTATGTGGCCTTCACGTCTGGCGCGCCGGGCTTGGTGCCTCGTGACACCAACGAGATGACCGACCTGTTCGTGCGTGACCGCGTGGCCGGGACCACCGTCCGGGCAAACCTGTCAAGCACAGGGGTTGAGGCGAACGCCAGCACGTACAACCACACCATCAGCACCGACGGCCGCTACCTTGCCTTTACATCCACCGCCTCGAACCTGGTCGCGGGTGACACCAACGGCACCGTCGACGTGTTCGTGCGGGATCGGCTGACGAGAATCACCACCAGGGCCAGCGTGTCCAGCCGGGGCAGGCAGGGCACCAATCACGACAGTGCGACTCCGGCGATCAGCGCCAACGGCCGGTACGTTGCGTTCACCTCCGCCGCGTCGAACCTGGTACCTGGCGACAGCAACGGCACCTCAGATGTGTTCATCCGTGACCGGTGGGCCCGTACCACCGTTCGGATCAGCGTCTCGAACACAGAACGCCAAGCCGCCGGCGACACCTACCTCCCGGCGATCAGCGCCAACGGCCGCTACGTCGCCTTCACCTCCGCCGCGTCGAACCTGGTACCTGGCGACAGCAACAGGGTCCCGGATGTGTTCGTGAGGGATCGGCGGGCCGGTACGACGACTCGGATCAGCGTGTCCACCAGCGGCGCGGAGGGCGTCACTAACAGTGCCGTGCCGGTCATGAGCGCCAGCGGCCGATATGTAGCCTTCCTCTCCAGCGCACGCAATCTCGTGCCCGATGACACCAACGATGCGTGGGACGTCGTCGTGCGGGATCGGCGGATGGGCACCACGACCCGGGTCAGCCGTTCAACCACGGGAGTCCAAGCCAACACCGCCAGTCTCGCGCCGGCGATCAGCGCCGACGGCCGATACGTGACCTTCACGACAGGGGCATCCAACCTGGTGCCATCAGACACCAATGACGCCTTCGATATCTTCGTCCACGGCCCAATCCACTGACCCGTCCTCGATCCGGTGCCCGAGCCGGGACTTGCCGACAGCCGGTTGATCCGGTCCGCTATCGTGCCCGCACCAACGCGACCGGCCTGACGCCCGCGGTCCGGCGCTGGTTACCGACCTGACGGGCGCGGACTGCCTGGCCCGGTGGCCGATGTTCGCGCCCGCGGCAGCATCCGCCGGCGCGGGTGCGGTGTTCGCGCTGCCGCTGCACGTCGGCGCGGTCCGGGTCGGTGTCCTGGACCTTTACCGCGCGCGGCCCGGTGGCCTGGACGGTGACCAGCTCGCCGACGGGCTGCTGTTGGCTGACATCGCCTGCGCGCTGGTGCTGGACGCGGTGCAGCACGAGCGGCCGCACCCGGACGGGCGCCGGCCGGAGCCGGCCTCCCTCGCGTATCCGCAGGTGCACCAGGCCACCGGGATGGTCACCGTGCAGCTGGGGGTGAGCGCGGCGGTGGCGCTGGTCCGGCTGCGCGCCTACGCGTACGCCCACGACCGGCGGCTGCATGACGTCGCCACGGACGTGGTCGCCCGACGCCTGCGATTCCACCCCAAACCTGACGGAGACCGTGGTGGCCGTTGACGTCCCCGACTCGGCGCGCTCGCGTCACGTTCGGTGGGCGGCTGCCAGCCGCCGGGCGAGCAGGTCTAATGTCCAGGCGGGCGGGTCTACCGTGTGGCGAGGTGAGTGAGATGGCCGAGGTCCAGCTAGCCGACATGTTTGTGGAGATGGCCGATACCCTCGTCGACGATTTCGACGTGATCGACTTCCTGCACGGGTTGACCGAGCGGTGTGTGCAGCTGTTGGGCGTGTCGGCGGCCGGCCTGCTGTTGACCGACCAGCGGGACGCGTTGCACGTGGTGGCCGCCTCCTCCGAACGGACCCGGCTGCTGGAGCTGTTCCAGCTGCAAACCGACCAGGGCCCGTGCGTGGACTGCTTCCGCACCGGCCAACCCGTGTCGGTCGCTGACCTGACCACGGCGGGCCGCTGGCCTAGATTCACCGCCGCCGCCGCTGAGGTCGGTTTCGCCGCGGTTCATGCGGTGCCGATGCGGCTGCGCGCGGAGGTGATCGGCGCGTTGAACCTGTTCGACACCGCTCCGGGCCCGCTGGACGAGGGCAAGCTGCGGATCGGTCAGGCCCTGGCCGACGTGGCCACCATCGGACTGCTGCAGCAACGCGCCATCCATCGCCGCGACACCCTGACCGAACAGTTGGAGACCGCGCTGCGCAGCCGGGTCCTGATCGAGCAGGCTAAGGGTGTCCTGGCCGAACGGCTCCACCTGGACATGGCCGAAGCGTTCACGCTGCTGCGTGGCAGTGCCCGCAGCCGCAACCTGCGCCTGTCCGACCTCGCCCAGGCCGTGGTAGCCGGAACCGAACGGATCCCGCTGGCCACGGCCACCGGCCTGCCCCGCTGATACTCCACCAAGGCCGGCGTGGCCTTGGCAACCGGCATCGGGGCGGATGCGGGCGGTCGTGGTGGGGTCCCGGGCGGAAACCGCCCGGGACCCTCCCCCGGCCCCTGGAAAGTCTTGGTTCAGCTGCACCTGCGAGCGGTCCCTGGCCTGACGGCCAGGCACCCGTGGCCCGCTCAGCCGCCGGTTCCCGGTCGGCACGCGCCATGGCCGTGCTCATCGCGCCGCCGCCGCGCCCGGGGCAACCCGCGGACACCGAAGCCGCGATACCGGTCATTCGACCCCTCCGGTGGCAGGCAAAACCATGGCACGCCAAGGATTCCGCCACCGGGGACCGGGGTGACACGGTGCACGGTACACCCCATCGCGCCGTGTCACATCCACTGCCGACGTCGATGTGGCCGGCTAGCCGCGCGCCGCCTCGGGCGAGGACGTGCCGCTGCGGGTGCCGACCAACCGGCGACCTCCCAGGACATGACATGCGGATCGTCCACGACGCCGCAGCGCTACCGATGCCCAACTTGGAGCGCCCACGCGGCTCCGCTCAACGGTTTCGCGGGGCGCCGTTCACCGGCGACAAGGTGGCTGGGTCGATGTCGTTTGGTCCTTACCTTCGTCAAGTCGATGGCGCAGTTCAGGTGATGCAAACGGAGTCGGCGGCTGGTGGGGGCATGATCACCGCCCCGACGATCAGCAAGCCTCAGGCCAGCGGCAAGTCGCTGACGCGTCCGGTCGACGATCCCCGCGATCTCCGCGTCAGTGCACGTGATCAAGCTTTGCCGTCTCGATTTGAACGCAGTCGTCGCCCGCGCGGCGATGTCATCCGGGCTGGCTGATAGGTCGCATGACCGTGGATTATCTCTTCGAGCTTGAGGTGTTCCGGCCACATCTATGATCCGACGGCGTTTGACACCGCGGGAATCCGAGCTGGTGGCGGCGTTCGGCGCGAGGTTGACACCTGGCGGTTGTTCGGGACCGCCCTGGGTGGCGAACAACCGGTGTTTCGACGTCTTCGGTGGTGGCGTGATCTTGCTGGTCAGCGGATCAAGTAGGTCCAGTTCGAACAGTTTGTGATCCGTTGAGGCATTGACGTTAAGCGGCGGCTGTGTTGTCGCCGGGGCTGCGGGTTCGTACGTTTCGGCTCCGACCGACGCGTTGGTCTGCTGCTCGACCCGGAGGGTATCCCGGCGCGAGGAAGCCTGTGGCCGGGGACCTCTCGTTCGCTGTGCAGGTCGCTGAGCCGTCCGACGGGTGGCGAGCCGAAGTAGGCATAGAAGGGGAGAGCGCCGATGCCGTATGACGTCCCACTATGGACATGGCGAGCCTGGCTGCGGGCCATGCTCGCCGCGGCTGTCCTGCTTGCCGCGACGATTGTCGTGTCCTTCACGTCTGCGTCGAGGGCGGTGGCGGCTGTTCCGGCGGGTGGCATGACACCGGCGGCTGTCACCGGCATGTTCGCTGCCTATGGCGATGCCGGGGGGCATTGGACCGGCGGTGACAGCACGGCGTCGGTGCTGCTGCCGGACGGGCGCGTCGTGTGGCTGTTCTCCGACACCTTCTTGGGCACGGTGAACGCGGACGGCAGCCGGCCGGCGAACACCCCCATGGTCAACAACACGATCGTGGTCCAGGAGGACACGAGCCTGGTGGCGACCCTGCACGGCGGTACGGCGACCGCACCGACCGCGCTCGTGGTTCCCCAGCAGGCCGGCGAGTTCTTCTGGGTCGCCAACGGTCTGGTGGATAACGGCCAGCTGAAGGTGCTCTACAACCGGTACCGGCTCGGCCCGGGAGGCAGCCTGGATTTCGTGCCTACGGGCACGTCGCTGGCCACGTTCACGCTGCCTGCGCTGACCTTGGACTCGGTTGTCGACCTTCCGCTGGGCAGTGCCATCGTGTGGGGATCGGCGCTGCTGACCGAAGGGGGCCACACCTACGTTTACGGCGCCTCGTCAGGGCTTGCCAATCTCAAGTTCGGCCACGTGGCCCGGGTGCCGGTGGGGAACCTCGGTGGGACGTGGGAGTTTTGGAACGGCTCCGCGTGGTCCCCGGAGGAGTCGGCCGCTTCGCGGTTGCTGAGCGGGGTTGGCACGAACTTCGCGGTCCAGAAGGTGGGCAGCGAGTACGTGCTGATCACGCAGGAGAACAACCTGGTTCTTGATCGGCAGTTCGTCGCGTACACCGCTGCGTCGCCGGTTGGGCCGTTCGCCGGGCCGACCGTCCTGTTCAGCGCGCCCGAGGCGGTGCCCGGCAACGACGTCGTCGTCTACCACGCCCGTCTGCACCAGGAGCTGGCGCGCAGCGGAAAGCTACTGCTCTCGTACGACGTCAACACCCTCGACAACGCCGACAACTACGCCGACGCCCGCTTGTATCGGCCACGGTTCCGGGAGATCGACTGGCCGCCGACGCAGCCGAACCCCAGCACCCTGCCGGCCGCACCGACCGGGCTGACCGCGACCAGCAGCACCACGGGGACCGTGAACCTGTCGTGGAACGCGGTCGCCGGAGCAACGGAGTACCGCGTCTACCGCCGCTATGTGACCGGTGGCCAAACCCACTTCGCTCGCCATTCCGTCCCGGTCACCGGCACGTCGGCACAGTTCGGAGAGTTGGTGCGCGGCCACGAGTACCAGTTCACTATCACCGCCGCCAACGCATCGGGTGAAAGCCCACGACCGAGCGCTGCGACAGTGACGCCTACACCGCCGACTGATATTGATCTGATTCACCTGGCGAATACTCCCGAGTCTGTTGCGAACAAGTACTTCGTCACGTTTAAGGACACGCCCGCTGTCCAGGCGACCGGTGTCGAGCGTTTCGCGCAGGAAATTACTCAGCAATACGGGGCAACGCTGGGCTATCTCTACCCGTTGACGCTCAACGGGTTTTCGATGGTCGTAAGCCAGGAAGTGGCAATCACTCTTGCTGCGCATCCCGACGTGCTCGACGTGGAGCAGGTCCAAACCGTTAATATCGCAGCCGATGGCGGGAGCCAGACGAACCCGGCGTGGGGTCTTGATCGCATCGATCAAGAAAATCTTCCGCTCGACCGGATCTACCGTTACCCCAACAGTGCAGATGGTGTGTCCATCTATGTGGTGGACACCGGAGTCCGGGCCACACATGCGCAGTTTGGCGGCAGAGTTGCTCAAGGCTACAACGCATTCAACGGTGGCACCATGACAGATGACTGTAGCGGGCACGGTACAGGGGTGGCGTCACTCGCTGGAGGCACATACCTCGGAGTGGCAAGGAACGTTCGTATCGTGCCAGTAAAAGTCTTCGATTGCATGACCAGGTCAGGCGACGTCCAGGCGGCGGGTATTGAGTGGGTGGCACGTACAGCCACCCGGCCCGCCGTAGTCAACCTGAGCCTCGCCGGAATAAAACAAGCCCGACCCACCAAGGTGGATCGCGCGGTGTTGAAGCTTCTCGGCCGAGGCCTGACAGTCGTTGCCGCAGCCGGCAACGACGACGGTGCGGATGCGTGCAATTCTTTCCCAGCGTATCTTTCCAAGACCTCAGCCCTGATTACCGTCGGGGGTACGACAGAAAATGATCAACGCACTGGATCCAGCAACCAGGGACCCTGTGTGAGTATCTACGCTCCTGGTGCGGCCGTACCTGCCGCGACCGACCAATCAGATACGAGCGTCGCAGCGAAGACCGGAACCTCGTACGCCGCGCCACACGTCGCCGGGGCGGCAGCCATGGTGCTGGCGGCCCATCCTGGCTACGGACCCGAGCAGGTCCGCGCGGCGCTAGTCGACGCCGCCACACCGGACGTCCTCTCAGACGTCGACACATCGAACCGGCTGCTGTTCATCGAGCAGGTACCAGACCAAGCACCGACGAATCTGGTCGCTACACCCAACCCCGATGGCACCGTCGGCCTGCAGTGGCAACCAGTGACCACTCCGCATGTCGAGTACCTAGTCTCCTCTCGGGACGTCACGCTCGGTCAGAGCGAGTTCGAGCGGTGGGCGGATCCGGTCGACGCCACGACCGCAGTGGCTCGTGACCTGGTGGAAGGCCACACGTACGAGTTCAAGGTGGCGGCCGCTACGAGCATGGGTGTCGGACCGGAGTCGAATGTGGCCTCGGCGGTCGCACACACGGCCCCGCCTGGACCGCCGACGCAGTTGACAGCCGCGTCCAACAACGACGGGACGATCGCGTTGTCGTGGGTAACGCCGGGCCCGAACGTGTGGTTCAACGTGTACCAGCGGGACATCACCGCGGGCGAGACCGAGCCCACCAAGCTGCCGCTGCCGGTGACCGAGTGCTGCGCGTTGACGGCCGCGTTCCTGCACCACGGCCACGACTACGAGTTCACCGTGACCGCCACCAACGTGGGCGGCGAGAGCCCACCATCGAACCCGGCCACGGCACGCTCGGTGTATCCGCCGCCGGGCGTACCCACGAACCTCACGGCCGTCGCGGGTGACTCGCAGGTCCAGTTGACGTGGGCGGCGCCCAGCCCGGACGTGTGGTTCAACGTCTACCAACGGGACGTGACGCTCGGCGAGACCGAGTTCACCAAGCTGCCGCTGCCGGTGACCGAGTGCTGCGCGCTGACCGCGACCTACCTGGCCAACCAACACACGTACGAGTTCAAGGTGACCGCGACCAACGTCGTCGGCGAGTCGGGGCCGTCGAACCTGGTGCAGGCCACGCCGCTGCCGCCGCTGCCCGCAAAGGTGACCGGCCTGACCGCGACCGCGAACAACGACGGCTCGATAGCGTTGTCCTGGTCGGCGCCCCCGGGCGGCGACTTCTGGTACGACGTCTACCAGCGGGACGTCACCGCCGGCGAGACCGAGTTCACCAAGCTGCCGCTACCGGTCACGCAGTGCTGCGCGTTGACCGCCTCCTACCTGGTCCACAGCCACGTCTACCAGTTCAAGGTCGGCGCCACCAACGGCCGAGCCGGGCCGCTGTCCGACCCGGCCCAAGCGACCGCCCACTACAGCCCACCACCCGCACCGACCAACCTGCGCGCGTCGACCGCGGGCAGTAAGGCCGTGCATCTGAACTGGGACGCCGGCCCGAACCTCATCTTCTGGGTGTACATCCGCGACGTCACCGCCGGGCAGACGACCTTCACCAAGTCGTTCACCTCGGTCAACACGAGCGCATACACCTGGACCGACCTGTGGCCCACCCACCTGTACGAGTTCAAGGTCACCGCGCAAAACCCGGGGGGTGAAGGCCCAGCCTCAAACGTCGTCCAAATCACCGCCGTCGACGTGCTACCGAACCCACCAACGGGGCTGTCCGCCACCGCTGGAGACGGCCAGGCCGTGCTGTCCTGGACAGCCAGCACCACCACCCCGGTGACCTACACCGTCTACCAGCAAGACACCACGATCGGGCAGTCCTGGCAGAAGCTGCCCACCCCGGCCTCCTGCTGCACCATGACCGCCCAGTTCCTGACCAACGCACACACCTACCGGTTCAAAGTGGTGGCCGCCAACACGGCGGGTGAAAGCGCACCCACCAACATCGTCACCGTCAAGCCGATGCCGCCGCTCCCGCAGGCGCCGTCCGGGCTGACCGCGGCCGCCGGGGACGGCCAGGTCACCCTCAGTTGGTCGGCGTCCAGTACCCCGAACGTGTGGTACCTGGTCGAGCTGCGGGCCAAGGGAAGCCCCTGGCGACAACTGCAATACCCGGTCACCACGTGCTGCTCCTACGTGGTGAACCTGCTGGACAACGGCACCACGTACGACTTCCGGGTACGAGCAACAAACCTGTCCGGCCAGAGCACACCCTCCAATGTGGCCAGCGCACGACCGATGCCACCGTTCCCGCAGCCACCCTCCAACTTGACCGCGACCGCCGGGGACGGCCAGGTGACCCTCAGATGGTCGGCGTCCAGTACCCCGAACGTGTGGTACCTGGTCGAGTTGCGGGCCAAGGGAAGCCCCTGGCGACAACTGCAATACCCGGTCACCACCTGCTGCACCTACACCGTCAAGCTGCTGGACAACGGCACGACGTACGACTTCCGGGTACGGGCCACCAACCTGTCCGGGGAAAGCGCACCCTCCAATGTGGCAACGGCTCGACCGATGCCGCCGCTACCACAATCACCTGTCAACCTGACCGCCACGCCAATCAGAAAGGGATCCACTAAGGGTGCGCGTTTGATCTGGGTGCCCAGCCCGACACCCCCGGTCCTCTACAACATCTATGTGCGCGACCCGTCGACGGGAAATGAATGGGTCAAGCTGCTCTATCCGGTGGCAGCAACCACTTTCGACTACTATCCTATTCGACCGGTTACCACATACGAGTTCCGGGTTACAGCAACCAATATCTCAGGCGAGAGTGGATCAACAAATGTTGTCGCGTTCCGTGTCCCATATGACATAGTCGTCGAAGCCAAGATCACCTGCACGCCACACTACGTCCCAATCCCTCCTGTCGGTTACGAGGTTGGCTGGGTTGACATTGCACTTGATGCTTGGGGTATAGGTCCCGAGCCGTATACCCCATTTACAGCCAGCTTGCTCCTCTACTCGGATGGCCAACTGTGGAGCCGAACGGACCTTCCCTCCGAGGAGACAAGAAGGGACGGTCGCTGGTGGATCGACACTCGCTTCAAGGAGGGTTTGAAGGATCACAACTATGACCTTGTAGTAATAGCGACCAGTTCCATGGGCACGACCTGGGGGATAGCACACGATGAATGCTATGTCTAACTACACACCTTCGCAGACCACAGCCCGCTGTAAACCAAGAACGGAGAGGCCCTAGACGGAGTGGCGGCATGGCGGTCGACAAAACAAAGCCGACCGCCATGCCGCCGCACATAGTCCACCTTCAAGCCGGGATTCTGCGTCTTCTCGTTGCACCACAACAGATCCATCGTGTCGCCGCACCCGCCGACAGTCAGCTACGCAGCGCGACCCATCGTTACGCGGAATGGCTCACTGGTCAGGCGCTTGTGACCCATTTTTCGCTACCTTGACGATGTACTACTTTCGGCATGTTAGGACGGCGTGGCCGTGTTTGCGGATGTCGGCCACGCCGCCAAACAAGATCGTATCGGCTCTGCTGTTCATGGCCTGAATGCCCCGGCGAGCTCATCGAGCCGGCAACTTGCGGCCCGCGGTCCGGACTTCTCGAGCACCGACGCGGCCAGCACGCCCAGCATCCCACCGGTGACGAAGGTGCAGAACACGAGGCTCGCGGTGAGCTCGCCGATCTGGTGGCGCTCGAACGCCCACGCCACGAACGTTACGGCACGAGGAAGCTGCCGAGCAGCACGAGAGTAGCTATCAGGTTGGAGTTGCCGGTGACCAAGGTGGCCACCACCGTGGCGAGCCACAGCGCCAGGCCGATCAGGAACATGCGCAACCAGGGACGGCGCCGGGCCTGGCGGAGGGTTCCGGAATCAATCATCATGACCTCCCGCGTACGCAGGCTCAGGCCGTCGAACGGTCAGCGGCCCGGGAGCGGCCGGTCCTGGCGAGGTGTTCGTGGGCGAGGCGGACCGCCGTGGCTCCCTCGCCTACCGCGGATGCGACCCGCTTGATGGATCCGCTGCGCACGTCGCCCACGGCGAAGACGCCGGGGCGGCTGGTCTCCAGGAGGTCGGACTGGCGGTCGCCGGGCGGGGCCGGCGCGGCTGCCGGTCCGGTGTGGACGTAGCCGTGGTCGTCGAGCGCGAGGCGCCCGGCGAGCCAGCCGGTACACGGCTGGGCTCCGATGAATACGAAGAGCAGGCTGGCGTCGAGCGTGTGGCGAATGCCGGTGTGGGTGTCCTCCGCGATGACCGCTTCGAGCTGCCCGTCGCGGCCCACCATCTCGCGTACCGCGGTGTGCCGCAGCACCTCGACGCGGGGGTCGCGCTCGATCTGGTCGACCAGGTAGCGGGACATGTCGCGGCCCAGGTCGTCGTGGCGGATCAGCAGCCGTACGGCGGCCGCGTGCTGGGCCAGGTAGACGGCGGCCTGGCCGGCGGAGTTGCCACCGCCCACGACGACCACCGGCTGCCGCAGACAGAGGCGGGCCTCCACGATCGTGGCGGCGTAGTAGACGCTGGTGCCCTCGAACTCGTCCAGCCGCGGTACGTCGAGCCTGCGGTAGCGGGCACCGGTGGCGATCACCACGGTGCGGGTGCGGAGCTCTGTGCCGTCCTCGATCCGTACTGCGTGGCAGCCGTCCCGCTGCTCCAGGCCGGTCGCCGCGGCGGGCACGGTGATGGTGGCGCCGAACTTCTCGGCCTGGATGACGGCCCGGTCGGCGAGCTCCGCGCCGGAGATCCCGGCCGGGAAGCCGAGGTAGTTCTCGATGCGTGCGGAGGTGCTGGCCTGCCCGCCGGTGCCGATGGCGTCGAGCACCACGGTCGTCAGTCCTTCCGAGGCGCCGTAGACGGCGGCGGCGAGCCCGGCCGGGCCGGCGCCGACGATGACGAGGTCGAGTTCGGACTCGGGCGGGCCGCGCGTGGGCCGGTGAGCAGGCCCAGCTCGTCGAGGAACCGGCCCGGGCCGTGGACCTTGACCAGCCGCTCCTCGGCGGTGCTGTACCCCTCGAAGATCGCGACTGTGCCGGCCAGGACGACGAAGAAGTCCCGGTGCCGTTCGCCTTCCCGGACCAGCACATCGGGCAGCCCACGGTAGCCGGTGAGGGTGCCGGCGAGCCCGGGATCGTCCGGGTCGGCCCACACCACGACCCCGGCGGTCTGCGACGAGTCGCGGGCGTACGCCAGCAATTGGGCGGCTACGGCGTTGTCGCAACGCTCGCCGTCGAGGACGCTGCGATCCACGCCGTTCTCGGCGAGCACGGTCCGCAGGTCCGCCAGCCTTCAGGAGCGCCGGATCGGGGGCAGTTCGGGCTCATCCAGCCAGACGCGCGCCAGCACACGCGGCGGCTCAGGCCAGGCGTCGGGTTTCCCACTCTACGAACGCGGGTGCAAACGCGGTCCAGACGCCGCCCGACCGTATCGAGGCGCGGTAAGCGCCCGACGGAGGGTTAGCCCAGGGGGGTGCGCCGGTACCGGCCCGGAGCGGTGCCGAACTCGCGTTTGAACGCTTTGGCGAACGCGAACTCCGACCCGTAGCCACAGCGTTCAGCGATGGTGCTCAACGCGACGTCGGACTGGCGCAGCAGTCGCGCCGCGGTCGTCATCCGCCACCATGTCAGGTAGGTCAGCGGCGGCTGCCCGACCACGGCGGCGAACCGCTTGGCGAAGGCGGCGCGGGAAAGTCCCGCCTCCTTCGCGAGGTCTTCGACGGTCCATGGGCGCTCGGGGTGGCGGTGGACGCGATGCAGCGCCACGGAGATCGCCGGGTCGTGCAGCGCCGTGGCCCAGCCGGTCGCGCCGTGGCCGGATTGCTCTTCCAGCCACGCCCGCAGGACGTAGAGGAGCAGCATGTCGATGAGCGCGGGCAGAACGGCCTCCGTACCGGCGCGGGGTTCTCGCAGTTCGTTGCCCAGCAGGTCGACGGCCGCGCGGAGGGCGGGGTGCTGCCCGACCCGTGTGGGTAGGTGGACGACCGGGGGCAGGCCGTGCAGCAGCGGATGCGGGCGAACTCGGTCGAAGCTGTAGGAGGCGCACAGCATCTCCGTCGTGGCGCCCGGGCCGGGGATGGTCATCTGCCTGATGGGTGATTCATCGCCGCGCTGCGGTTGATACTCCATCGTCGGGCTGCCCGGCTGGTCGACGATCGCGTGCGCGTCTCCATGCGGGGTGAACACCACGTCACCGACGCCGAGCGCCAGCGGGGCACCGCGCTGGGGGATGAGCCAGCACGAGCCTTGCAGAACCACATGACAAGCCGCTGCGTCTCCGTCGGGGAAGAGCACGCCCCAGGGCGCCTGGCACGTGGTGCGCCCCGCGTACGGCTGCCCGGTGCGCATGGCGGAGAGCGTGTCGCTGAGCAGGTCCATACCGCGACTTTAGCGCCGCTGGACGCAGACGCTGGGACATCAATCGTAGACGACAAGCTATTCATAGTCTCTGACAGGAGACATACGGTCGAGGTCAAGAGTCAGCCGAAAGGATCTTGATGTCACTTCACATTGTCGTGGGAGCCAACCACTCCGCCACGGCCACCGCTCGCCTGCTCGCCGAGTCCGGTGACCGCATTCGGATGCTCAGCCGACGTGGCGGCGGGCCGGAGCATCCGCTGATCGAACGGATCACCGCGGACGCCAGCGACGCCGCTGTCCTCACCGAGTTGGCGCAGGGCGCGGCCACGCTCATCAACTGCGCTTCGCCCGCCTACAACCGGCTGCCGATCGAGACTCCGCCGCTCGCTGCCGCGCTGCTGGCCGCCGCCGAATACAGCGGCGCGCGTTACCTCAACCTGAGCAACATATACGGGTACGGTCCCGTCGCCGGTCCGATCACCGAGAACCTTCCCCTATCGCCGACCACCATCAAGGGTCGGGTCCGGGCGCGGATGTGGCACGACGCCATCACCCTCCACGAACAGGGACGGATCCGGTACGCCGAGGTGCGACCGGGCGACTTCATCGGCCCTGGATCGGTGTCGATGTTCAACCTGATGGTCGCGCCAGCCGTGCTGGCCGGCCAACCGGTCCACATTCCGGCGGATCTGGACGCGCCGCACAGTTGGGCCTATCCCGGTGACGTCGCCCGCCTGCTTGTCGCGCTCAGTCGGGACGAGCGGACCTGGGGACAAGCGTGGCATGTGCCGTCCATTTCCGACGGCTCGGTGCGCGAGGTGGCGGTTCGGTTCGCGGAAGTGACGGGCTCCCCCGTCCCCGACCTGGTCAACATGTCACCGCTCGATCTACACAACCTGGCCCTCGCCGATCCGATCCTTGGGGAAGTTCCGGAGATGCAGTATCTCTACCAGCGGCCCGCCGTTCTGGACGCTTCGCTGGCCACGCGGACTTTCGACCTCAAGCCGACTCTCCTGGACGACGTCCTCATCGAAACCGCCAACGCACTGAAGGGCTCAGCGTGACGCGTACGCTGCCACGGTCCCTGTCGTCCCTCACCGTGGCCGCCCTGTTGGCGTGCGCTGGCACGACGGCTTGCTCGGGCTCGACCGCGTAGGCCGTTGCCTGGACCGCCACGCCCCAGCGCCCGAGCGCCGCGCCGAATTGGTCCGAGAAGGGATTCGCGAACCACCGGTCCGCCAGGTGGTTCGGGTCAGCACCGGCGGGGTGGCGGTCCGGATACGCCTGCCGAACGCATACGCGGCGCAAATCTGGTGGCGGACATTGAGTCTACGATCCACCGACCGGCCAAGTGTCGGCGTACGAACTCATCTACACAGGCGCCTACGGGCAAGGGTCGTACGTCGTTGTGCACATTAGCCTGTACGCCGACACCAAGATTAGACGCAGTCGGGGCCCCGGTGTATTGCTGCATCGGGGCCCCTCAGATCCGTACGTGCCACTCGTCGCGGCATACGGCTCAAGCAAGGCCCGGGGGTATCCGGATTCCGTGAGCGCCGACACCTTGCCTGGGACACTGCGTGCGGGCAAGGCCCGTAACCGGTCTACGACGTCTGGGGGGCGGCTGGCTTTCGCCAAGTGATGGTGATGCTGAAGGTTGCCTGGGTTCTGTCCAAGATCTCGGCGGTCGACCTCGATCTCGATATATTCGTTGCTCCCATCGCCTATCGGGAGCTTGAGCAGAGCCGATCCCACGGCACCCCTTCTCTGGCCCACGCAGTTGGGCGCTACGCGACTCGTGGCCAAGCCAGACGGGATGGCGGTCAGTCTTGCAGGCCGTCGGTCACGTGGATGTGCCGCAGGCTGGCGTGCCGTACGCCGACTTGGACGAGGTCCGGCTGAACTGCCGGGTCGCGGGCGCCGGGTCAGCGGCCCTGCTGCTCGTCCACGGATGGGGCGGGGACTCGCGCGTATGGGAGCCGATCCCGTTCGCCGGGCACCGCGTCATCGCCGTCGACCTGCGCGGCCACGGCCGGTCGTCTGCGCCCGAGGGCGGGTACCGGCCGGTCGACCTGGCTCGGCTCTGGCCGGGCTCCACACTGGACCAGTGGTGGCCGTCGGCCACTCGATGGGTGCACAGGTGGTGACCGCCCTCGCGGTCGAGCATCCCAACGTGGTCACGGCGCTCGTCGTGATCGACCCGGCCTACGGCGCCGACGCGGAGGAGGAGCGCGGCTTCGACGTACGCCTGGCGCGGCTGCGGGCCGGCGGCGCCGCGGCCCACGACCAGCTCGGGTCCCTGCCTTCGGCCGTCCGGGACCAACTGCTCGCCACCCCAGGGCCGGTCCTGGCCGCCTGCTACGCCGGCATGTACACCGACCCGGGCGCGTGCGGCGCGCGGGCGGGCCGCCGGCGACGACTGTTCCATAGGCCAAAGTGGACGGCCGTGGGCCGGATGCAAGGGCGGAGGACGCTGATCAGGGACTTTCTCCGGCGGTGCGCCGACGACACGCAGGACGAGTCCCCTGATCAACGCGGGATTAGGTAGGGGTTGCTGATTGGTTAGGTAGTGCGGAAATCCGGCATCTTCCATCGCTTATTGGCGTGCTTCAATGACGGCCTGATCCGGGCCTCGGCGATGGAGGAAAAGTGAAGTTCCTCGGCAAGGCGCTAACTCTGGGAATGTCGTTTGTGCTGGTGGTCACGCTGGGTCCGTTCGCGCAGAGCGCGGAGGCGGCCCGGTTTACGTTCACCGTTTCTCCCGAGGAGGGCGCGCGGCTCGGCCCGGCGGTGGCGGCGGACCTGGAGTCCGCGCTGCTCACCGCCCGCCTCCAGCAGCGCCCCATTCAGGTGGCGGACGGCGAACAGGCCGCGCCGCAGGCGTGGGCGCAGCCGGACGGCACGCTGACGCTCGTGGCGCGGCCCGGCGGGGCCACGGCGCTGCGGGGGCCCGCGGGCTGGAAGCGGATCGGTTCCGCCAGGATCACGGCCCGCTACGCCCCGCCGCTCGCCGCGCCGCGGGTCGACGTCAGCCCGGCGGCGCCGGGCTCGCCGCGCCGTGCCGCGAGCGCCAATCCGTTCTTCAGCGCCGTCGCCACTGTGCCCGCCAGCGAGGGCCTTCGGGCAGAGTTCGAGCTGTACCGCGGCGACACCCGCGTCAAGCGGGTCGCCAAGCGCGCCGAGCCGGGCGCCTCTGTGACCGCGACCCCGAAGGACTTCGGCCTAGCCGCCCTCCGCGCGGGCACGACGTACTCCTTCCGTGCCCGGTTGCGCGACAAGCACACGAGCTCGCCGTGGTCGGGCCGGGTGCGGGTGGTCGTCGGCAAGCCCACGGCGCTCGCGCCCGCGGTGTACCCGGCCGCGCCGGCCTATCTCACCGCCGCCGCGGTCGACAGCGTGGCGGTGACCAGTCCCGAGGACGGCGACACCACGGCGCGCCGTGTCAGGCTGGCCGCGACCGGCACGACCGGCTACACCGGTGCCACGTTCCAGTACCGGCGGGGCGAGGCCGACACCTGGAAGGACATCCCGGCGGCCAATGTCGCGACGGTCGCGACGGGGACGACCGTGACCTGGCCCGTCGCCGTCACCAACGGCCTCTCCACCCCCTCACGTGGAACGCCACCGGCACCCTCGCCGCGGACGGGACCGTCTCAGTCCGGGTCGTCTACAGCGGCACGGCCGGCACGCTGTCCTCGTCGTCGGTGGACGTCCTCGTTGACCGCAACGCCGGCTCGGCGTCCAGCACGAGCGTCGGCCCCGGCTCGGTCAACCTGCTGACCGGCGACTACGCCCTGGCGGCCACCGATGTCTCGTTCTTCGGGGCGACGGTGAACCGCACCGCCTCCTCGCGCCGCCCGACGCTCGGCGCCAGCCAGGACGGGCAGGTGCCGATCTTCGGCCCGCAGTGGGCCAGCGGGGTAATGGTCGCCCAGACCCAGTCGCCCTACACCGGCCTCCGGCCGACGTCGACCACCTCCGTGCAGGTCATGCGCCTCGACGGCGGTTGGGTGGACTTCACCGCCACAACCAGCGGCGGGTGGGCGTCCCAGCCCGGGTCGGACGACCTCACGCTGACCGGCTCGCTGACCGGGTCGTTCATCCTCACCGACACCGACGGTGCCAGCACGACGTTCGTGAAGACGTCGTCGACCGACACGGCGTGGCAGGTCTCGACCACCTACCTGCCGACCGAGAACTCCACCACCAAGGTGGTGTCCGAGGCGGTGACCAGCGGGTCCACCACACTCGCCCGACCCACGATGATCATCAGCCCGACCGTCGCCGTCGCCGCGGCCACGTGCCAGACGGCGCCGCAGACGCGTGGCTGCCGGGTGCTCCAGTACGTGTACGCCACGGCGACCACCGCGACCAGCAGCGCACCGGGCGACTACACCGGGCGGGTCAAGCAGATCCTGCAGTGGGCGACCACGCCCGGCGCCACGGCGTCGACCTCGGTCGCGGTGGCGGCCTACGCGTACGACACCGCGGGCCGGCTGGTGCAGTCCTGGGACCCGCGGATCAGCCCGGCGCTCCGGACCGGGTACGCCTACGACAGCACCGGCCGGATCGTCGGGCTGACCCCGCCCGGCGAGCTGCCGTGGACGTTCACCTACGGCACTGCGGGCGGCACCGCATTCGCGGGTGACGGGATGCTGCTGACCGCGTCGCGGCCGACCCTCGCCCAGGGCAGCGCGTCCACAACAGACGGTGGCACCTCGTCCACCTGGATGGTCTACGGGGTACCGCTCTCGGGCAGCACCGCGCCGTACGCCCTGTCCGGCACGGACGTGGCGGCCTGGGGGCAGGCCGACGCGCCGACGGACGGGACCGCGGTCTTCGCCTCCGGCGAACTGCCCGCCTCCCACACCGGCTCCGACGCCAGCATGTACCCCACGGACTACTGGTACTCGACGGTCACCTACCTGGACGCGGTGGGCCGCGAGGTGAACACCGCCACTCCCGGCGGCCATCTCTCGGCCGTCAACTACGACCAGTTCGGCAACGCCGTCTGGCAGCTGTCGGCGAGCAACCGGGAACTCGCGATCAGCACCTCGGGCGACGAGTCGCGCCTCGCGACGCTCGGCCTGACCAGCAGCACCCCGGCGCAGCGGGCCGCGGTGCTCGCCACGACCTCTGTGTACAGCGCGGACGGGGTACGGCAACTGGAGCAGTACGGCCCGCTGCATATGGTCGCCCTCGCCGACGGCCTCGACACCGAAGGCAAGCCGTACCTGTCGCCGGGTGCCTGGGTGCCGGCTCGGCAGCACAGCGTCTACACCTACGACGGCGGGCGGCCGACCGACGGCAGCGCCAAGGTCAGCGGTCTGGTCACGCAGACCGCCACGGGCGCCGCCGTGCCCGGGTACACGACGGACGGCGACATCCGGGTCACGGCCACGGCGTACGACTGGACGACCGGGCGGGCGACGGCCAAGGTGACCGACCCGGGCGGGCTGGCGATCACCACAACGACCGCGTATGACAGCCAAGGACGGGTCGTCAAGAGCACGCTGCCGAAATCCAGCGGGTCGGACGCCGTCACCACCACCACGACCACGTACTGGTCGGCCACCGGCTCGGGGACGTGCGCGGGCCGGCCGGAGTGGGCCGACCTGGTCTGCCAGGTGGCGCCCGGCGGCGCGATCACCGGCGGTGGGACCAACCCCACGACCGCGCCGACCCGGACGACGGAGTACGGCCGGGACGGCACCGTCACGAAGGTCACGGAGGTCTCAGGGGCGGTGACCCGGACGACGACGCCCGGCTACGACGCCGCCGGGCGGCTGGCCTCGTCCGCGGTCACTGGGGCCGGCGCCGCGGTGTCGTCCCGCACCCAGACCTACAACACCAGCAACGGGCGGATCGCATCGGTATCGGCTAGCGGCGCGACGACCAGCTACGCCTACGACGCGCTGGGCCGGCTGATCAGCTATGGCGACGGCGCGGGCGGCACGACGACGACCGCGTACGACGCTCTCGACCGGCCGGTCACGGTCTCGAACAACGTCCCCTCGAGCACCACCTACAGCTACGACCCGCACGTGGAGCCGCGCGGCATGCCGGTGTCGGTGACCGACTCGGTGGCTGGCACCTTCACCGCGACCTACGACTCCGACGGCGAGCTCAACCGGCAGACGATGCCCGGTGGGGTGACTCTCAACGAGTACCGCGACGAGGCCGGCAACCCGGTCGAGCGCGAGTACCGCTCGTCGAGCGGTGCGGTGCTGTTCTACGACTGGGTCGACCGGACCGTCCACAACCAGTGGGGCAGCCGGACCGCCACCTCGTCGACGTCCGCGGATCTGGAGTACCGCTACGACGCGGCCGGGCGGCTGACCAGCGCGCAGGACACCCGGAGCACGGTCTGCACGACCCGGTCCTACGCCTACGACCTCGACGCCAACCGCACGGCGTCGGCCACCGCGACGGCGGCGGCGGGCGCCGCCTGCCCGAGCGGCGGCACGGTGACGTCGCACACCTATGACAGCGCCGACCGGCTGGTTGACGCGGGATACGCCTACGACGCCTTCGGCCGTACCACGGCCGCGCCGAACACCACGCTCGAGTACTTCGTCAACGACATGGTGCAGCGGCAGACCGTCGGGTCGACCCGCCAGACCTGGACGCTGGAGGCGGCGGGCCGGCTCGGGGCGTGGACCACGGAGGCGAAGGACGCCAACGGGGCGTGGCAGGCGACCGGCACCAAGGTCAACCACTACGCGGCCAATAGCGACAGCCCGACCTGGACCACCGACAGCGCGAGCGGGACCGTGTCGCGCCTCGTCGCTGGTCCGGAGGGGCAGACGGCGGCGGCCACCGGTGCGACGGGTGGCACGGTCCTGCTGCTCACCGATCTGCATGGCGACGTGACCATCCAGTACACCGTGGCCACCGCCGCCGCGTCGGTGTACGGCTTCGACGAGTTCGGCAACCCGCGCGCCGGGCAGACGGCGACCCGCTACGGCTGGCTCGGCGGGTTCGACCGGTCGGCCGAGACCCCGAGCGGGGCGATCCTGATGGGCGCTCGGCTGTACGCGCCGAGCCTGGGCCGGTTCCTCCAGGTGGACCCGGTCCCCGCCGCCGACGCCAACGCCTACGACTACTCGGGCCAGGACCCGCTGGCCAAACAGGATCTCAGCGGCCTGCGGAAGCGGGAGTGGAAGAAGAAGTGGTTCGTTCCCTATGCCCTGAGGGTTCTGTACAACCGCCGGGAGACGAAGGATCTGCGGGACCGCTGGGACGCCTTGTACCAGGTTCTCGAGAACTTTTGGTGGGCCACGCCCATCTGGTGGGTGCGTGACAGTTGGGAAGCCGCCGCCCGGTTCGCGTGGGTCATGACCCAACTGGCGACGATCGCGGCCCGGATGAAGCGATGCGTCTGGATGCAGTACTACTACTGGGGCTGGTTCACCGCCGGCCTGTACGGCCCGGGAGGCTACTGCAAGTAGGCCCTCGTCATGATCAGGGCGTCCCTACGACGTGAGGGACGCCCTGATCATGGCGTCCTCGAGTTCGCCCCGTGCGGATACGCCGAGCTTCCGGTAGGCGCGGCACAGGTGGAACTCGACGGTGCGCCGGCTCAGGAACAGCTGAACGGCGATCTCGCGGTTCGTCAGGTGCCGCGCGGCCAGCCGGACGATCTGCAGCTCCTGGGGGTCAGGCCGGGCGCGGCCCCGCGGTCCACCGGCGCTGGCCCCGCCGACTCGCCGGTGGCGGCCAGCTCCATCCGGGCTCGGACGGCCCACGGGCGCGCGCCGGTCCGGTCGAAGACCTGCAGGGCGGCGTGCAGGTGGGTCCGTGCCTCCGCGCGCCGGCGGGCCCGGCGCAGCCACTCGCCGAAGAGCAGCTCCGTGCGCGCCCGCTCGAACGGCCGGCCGCCCTCTGCATGCTGCGCCACCGCGGCCCGGTACTGCTCCTCGGCCGCCGCGCCCTCGCCGGCGAGGGCGCGGCAGCGCAGCAGGACGGCGTCGGCCCAGGGCCGACGCGTCTGGGCCGACCACTCCGCGAACCGCCCGAGTGGTTCCTGGGCGAGCTCCGGCCGGCCGGCGCGGACCGCCGCCTCGACCAGGTCGGGCGCTACCAGGGCGGGCAGGAACGGGGCGAACGCGTCGGCGGGCAGCCCCCGAGCCGGCGCAGCGCTTCGGCGTACCGGCCGAGGCCCAGGTCGAGCAGGCCGGCGGCCCAGATGCCGAGCGCGGCGACCGAGCCGATGCCGTGGGCGGACGCGTGCCCCACCACTTCCTCGGCCAGCACGGCACACCGCTTCTCGTGGCCACCGATCGCGGCGAGCAGCGCGAGAACCGCGGTGCCGAGCGCTCCGCGGCGCGGCTGGCCGGTGTCCGCGGCCAGCCGCACGCATTCGGCGGCGGCGACCGACGCACCGGGGTGCTCGCCGCGGAACAGCTCGGCTATGGCGAGCGCGGCCAGTGCGAGCGGCAGCCGGCCGATCTTCCCGCCGTCACGCAGCTCCGTGACGAGGGCAGTGGCCAGCGTCCAGCCGGTGTCCTCGTCACCGGCCAGGACGCACAGAAGGGCGCTCGCCTCGTCACCCGCGGTCAACCGGGCGAGGTCCACCCTCACGGGGAGGTTCGGCCGTGGCGATACTTCCAGGCGCTCCAGCCGGCGGGTGGCGTCCGCGGCCAGGGCTCCGTCACCGGCGTACCACGCCCGCCACGCCGCCTCCACGAGCAGCGGTAGGGCCGCCGGCGGATCGCGGTCGGCCACCAGCGAGGCGCAGGCGAGCAGCGTCAGGCAGGCCTGGCGGGGGGAGACCCGCTCGAACTCCGCGTTCGCGCGAAGGCGCGCCAAGTGCGTGAGCGCCGCCGGGTCGTCGGCGAGGCCCTGGGCACGGCCGGCCAGCGTGATCACCTGCGCCAGCCGGCCCGCCTGGTGGGCCGCCTCCGCAGCGGCGGCGAGGAGGCGGAACCGTGTTCCTGGGTCGTCGGTCAGCTCCGCGGCCCGCTCGTATGCGGCGGACGCCTCCGCGTGCCCGCCGCGGACGGCGGCCAGCTCGGCGGCGACCTCCAGGTCCGCCGCCACGTCCGCATCGGGTTCCAGCGCGGCGACGGCACGGTGCCAGGCCCGCCGGTCGGTGTGCGCCGCGTCCGTGTACACCGCCGCGAGGGCCTGATGCGCGGCCACCCGCTGCGCCGCTGGCGCGCATCGGTAGGCCGCCGTGCGGACCAGCGGGTGTCGGAAGGCCAGCACCGATCCGGCGACCTCGACGAGGCCGTCCTGCTCGGCGGCCGCCAGATCGGGCAGCGTCGCCCCGAGCCGGTGCGCCGCGCGCAACACGACGCCCAGGTCGCCCGTGTCGTCGGCGGCGGCCACGAGGAGCAGCGTCCGGGTGCGGTCGGGCAGCCGGCGGATCCGGTGCCAGAACGCCGCTTGGATCCGCCCGGGCTGGTACGAGCCGGCCGCGACGTGCAGGGCCAGCGGAATGATCCGGCCGGCCCGCTGCTCCGGATCGAGCTGGGCGGCCACCTCGATCAACGCGAGCGGGTTGCCGCCGGTCTCCTGGATGATGCGGTCGCGTACGCCGGCGGGCAGCTCGCCGGCCACCGTGCCCAGCAGGCGGGCGGCGTCGCAGGCGGCGAGGCCGCCCAGCCGCAGTTCCGGAAGGCCGGGCACCGTGAACGCGCCCTCGCCCTCCCGGGTGGCGACGATCAGCGCGATGCCCTCGGCGCCGAGTCTCCGGATCATGAAATGCACCATGTCGGCCGATGCCTGGTCGAGCCACTGCGCGTCGTCCACCAGGCACAGCAGCGGCTCGCCACCGGCGTACTCCGACACCAGGGCGAGCCCCGCGAGCCCAACGAGAAAGCGGTCGCCGCCGGCTGGCGGGCCGAGCCCGAACGCGGCCCTGATCCCGTCGGCCTGCAGGGCGGGCAGCGCGTCGATGTGGCCGAACGTCGCCCGCAGGAGCATGTGCGCGGCTGCGAAGGGCAGCTGGGACTCCGACTCGACCCCGGTGGCGGAGAGGGTGCGCATCGCGGCGATCGACCGGGCGTGGTCGAGGAGGGCGGACTTGCCGGTCCCCGCGTCTCCGCTGACCAGGAGGGCGTCGCCGCGACCGGACCGGGCACCGGCCAGGAGATCTTCGATCGCCGACAGCTCGTGCGATCGTCCGAACAGCACCCGCCCGCCGGTCATCGTCCGCCTCTCATCACTCGCCGATCGTGATGTTCGTTCGAGCCGCACGTAATCCACGGATACTGTCAACCGACCACATTGGTCGGTAGCATCCATCCCCTTCTTGAGCGAATCTTGAGACCTGTCAAGGGTTCGAGCCGGCGCCGCGTCAGCAGCGTTGGGCGGAGGCCGGGCGGAGTTCGTTCATGACCTCGCGCAGCTCGGCCTCGTGCGGGGCGCCGTCCGCCAGCGCCGCGGTGTCGATCCGGGCGGCGAACGTCTGGCCGTGCTTGAGCTGGACTCGGGCCGGTTGGTGGAGGTGCCGGGTCTCGGGCCGAAGCGCACCAGGATGATCGCGGAGGCCTGGGAGGAGCAGAAGGCCATCAAGGAGGTGATGGTCTTCTTGCAGGGCGTCGGTGGTCCGCAACGAGCCGTACCGGCTGGCGTCGGACGTGTGGGGGATCGGGTTCAAGACCGCCGACACGATCGCCCAGGCGGTGGGCATCCCGCACGACAGCCCGCAACGGGTGCGGGCCGGTATCCAGTACACCTTGTCGGAGGCGGCTGAGAACGGGCACTGCTACCTGCCAGAGCCGAACCTGCTCGTGGACGCCGCCGAAATCTTGGGGGTACCGCTGGATTTGGTGCGGGGGTGCCTTTCGGAGTTGGCCGGCGAGGAAGGCGTGGTGTGCCACGCCGTGCCCAACCCCAGCACGGAGGGCGGGACGATCCCGGCGGTGTACCTGGTGCCGTTTTGACCGGGCGGAGGCGAGCCTCGCGGCGAGTCTGCTGCGGCTGCTCGACGGCCGCGAGGATCGGATGCCGGCGTTCGCCGGCGTCGACTGGGGCAAGGCCCGGGCGTGGTTGCGCGCCCGCACGGGCGCGGACCTCGCGCCGGAGCAGGAGCAGGCGGTACGCCTCGCGTTGACCTCGAAGGTGGCGGTGTTGACCGGCGGGCCGGGCTGCGGCAAGTCGGTCACCGTGAAATCGATCGTCAGCCTGGCGGCGGCGAAGCGGGCGAAGATCGTGCTGGCCGCGCCGACCGGCCGGGCCGCGAAGCGGATGACCGAGCTGACCGGCCACCCGGCGGCGACCGTGCACCGGCTGCTTCAGCTGCGTCCCGGCGGCGACCCGGTACACGACCGGGACAACCCGATCGACGCGGACCTGATCGTGGTGGACGAGGCGTCCATGCTGGACCTGATCCTGGCCAACAAGCTGGTCAAGGCGGCGCCGCGGGGCGGGCACCTGTTGCTGGTCGGCGATGTGGACCAGTTGCCTTCGGTGGGCGCGGGGGAGGTGCTGCGCGACGTGCTGGCCGCCGAGCGGATCCCGCGGGTGCGGCTGACGAAGATCTTCCGGCAGGCGCAGGAGTCCGGGGTGGTGGTCAACGCGCACCGGATCAACGCCGGCCAGCCGCCGCACCTTGCGGCGTACCCGGACTTCTTCCACTTCCCGGTCGACGAGCCGGAGGCGACCGCGGACCTCGTGGTGGACGTGGTTGCCCGGCGCATCCCGCGCAAGTTCGGCATCCGGCCGCGCGACATCCAGGTGCTCACCCCGATGCACCGCGGGCCGGCCGGCGCCGGCAACCTGAACCTGGCCCTTCAGCAGGCGATCTCTCCGCACCGGGAGGGCGCGCCGGAGCGGCGGCACGGCGCCCGGGTGTTCCGGATCGGCGACAAGGTCATCCAGATCCGCAACAACTACGACAAGGGCGCCAACGGGGTCTTCAACGGCACCGTCGGCATGGTCACCGCCCTGTCCGGCGAGGACCGGCAGCTCACGGTCCGCACCGACGAGGACGAGGAGATCGCGTACGACTTCGACGAACTCGACGAACTGCAGCACGCGTACGCGATCACCGTGCACCGCTCGCAAGGTTCGGAGTACCAGCCGTGGTCGTGCCGGTGATGTCGTGACCTTTGTGGTCAGGGGCGACTGCGGGGTCACCGACCGGCCGAAGCGAATGGCGCGCCGGATGCGCCTTCGAGACAGATCTCGTCTCGTTTCCATACCCCGGCGAACGTTGCTGCGTTTTTCGGACACCTCACGTTCTGCCGGCTGCGTTACCGTGGGTGGCAGCCGGCCGGCAACATTCGCGCCCACTCATGGAAGTGTCGTTTGGATGGATCCCGCTTCGGGCGTGCTGCCGGCATGCCCAGCCTGACCGCGGAGGCGCCCGTGCCGCGCTGGCTGCCCGGCCGGCACCCGGCGGCCTTCTCGGCGGCCGACATCGCCGCGAGCGCCTGGCAGGTCCGGCAGCCGCTGCACATCATCCGTGGCGCGGCCGGATATGAGCCCGGGGTGGGCCTGCACGGCACCGTCGCGGCGGCCGGTGCCGGCTACGAGCTGCTCGGCACGCTGCCGCCGATGTATCCGGAATGGCTGGGTGACCGGTCCTTCACCCGGGTGCACGGCGTCCGGTTCCCGTACGTCGCCGGTGAGATGGCCAACGGCATCGCGACCACCGCGCTGGTCGCTGCGATGGCGCGCGCGGAGATGCTTGGCTTCTTCGGGGCCGCCGGACTGGGGCTGCCGGCGATCGAACGGGCGGTCCGGGAGCTGGCCGACACCTTGCCCGGGGTCCGGAACTGGGGCGTGAACCTGATCCACACTCCCGCTGAGCCCGGGCACGAGGATGGCGTGGTCGACCTCCTGCTGCGCGTCGATGTGGCAAATGTGTCCGCATCCGCGTTCATGGAGCTCACCCCGGCCGTCGTGCGGTGCGCGGTGGCCGGGCTTCGATCCGATCGATGCGGCGGGATCGACCGCGCCCGGCACCTGTTCGCGAAGGTCTCGCGACCGGAGGTCGCCGAGCGGTTCCTGTCCCCGGCGCCCGTCGACATCCTGCGCGTCCTGCTGGACCGCCGGCAGATCACCGAGGACGAGGCCCGCCTGGCACAACACGTCCCGCTCGCCGAGGACGTGACTGTCGAGGCCGACAGCGGCGGTCACACCGACAACCGGCCGTTGGCCGTGGTGCTTCCGGTCATCAAGGCGCTGAGCGACACCCTCGCCCGCCGCCACGGCTACCCGCGGCCGATCCGGGTCGGCGCGGCCGGCGGCCTCGGCGACCCGGTTGCGGTGGCGGCCGCGTTCGCCGCCGGGGCGGCCTATGTGCTGACCGGCACCGTCAACCAGCTCGCCGTCGAGGCCGGCCTGTCGGACGCGGCCAAGACGATGCTGGCCGCGGCCGACATGGCTGACGTCGTGATGGCACCCGCGGCGGACATGTTCGAGTACGGCGTGCGGGTCCAGGTGCTGCGGCGGGGCACGCTGTTCGGCGCGCGGGCGGGTCAGCTGTACGACGCATACCTGCGGTATCCGTCGCTGGAGGAGATCCCCGACCCGGTGCGGGACCGCATCGAGAAGGACGTACTACGAAGCACCTTCGCGGACGCGTGGGTGCGGACCCGGCGGTTCTGGCAGCAGCGCGACGCGCGTGAGGCCGACCGTGCCGAGCACGACCCACGCCACCGCATGGCGCTGGTGTTCCGCTCGTATCTCGGCCTGTCCAGCCGGTGGGCCATCGACGGCGAGCCGAGCCGGCAGGCGGACTACCAGATTTGGTGCGGCCCGGCGATCGGCGCCTTCAACCGCTGGGTGGCGGGTAGCCCGCTGGCCGTGCCGCAGCACCGCACCGTCGTCCAGATCGCGCTCAACCTGCTCGAGGGCGCGGCGGCCGTGACCCGCGCGCACCAGCTGCGCACCTTCGGGGTCGCCGTGCCCGACGAAGCGTTCATCCACCGGCCGCGTCTGCTGTCGTGACGCGTCTGCTGTCGTGAGAGGAAGACCCATGCCGGACCGCCCAGCCACAGGTCAGGTCCCCGTCGCCGTGGTGGGCCTCGCCGCGCTGATGCCCGGCGCCCGTGACGCGGCCGAGTTCTGGCGCAACATCGTCACGGGCCGGGATCTGATCACCGACGTGCCCGGCTCACACTGGTCGACGGACGACTTCTACGACCGCGACCCCGCGGCTCCCGACAAGACCTATTCCCGCCGGGGCGCGTTCCTGCCTGAGATCGAGTTCGATCCGCTGGCCCACGGCCTGCCGCCGGCCACGCTGCCCGCGTTGGATCCGGGCCAGCTGCTAGGTCTGGTGGTCGCCGACGAACTGCTCGCGGACCTCGACCAGGGCCTGGCCGGTCCGCTGGACCGGGAACGGGTCAGCGTCATCATCGGCAGTTCCACGTTGAGCCGCGTAGGCACGATGGACGCCCGGATCCAGCGGCCGGTGTGGCTGCGGGCACTGCGGGAGCAGGGTATCGACGAGGCGGCGGCGGAGGCGGTATGCGACCGGATCGCGGCGCACTACGTGCCGTGGCAGGAGGCGACCTTCCCCGGCCTACTGTCCAATGTGGTCGCCGGCCGGATCGCCAACCGCCTTGACCTGCACGGCACCAACTGCACCGTCGACGCCGCGTGCGCCAGCTCCTTGGCCGCGGTGGCCGCCGGTATCAACGAGCTGTCACTCGGGCAGGCCGACCTGGTTATCACCGGCGGCGTCGACGCGACCAACAACCCGCTGATGTACGTCTGCTTCAGTAAGACCCCCGCCCTGTCGCCGACCGGCGACGCCCGCCCTTTCGCCGAGGACGCCGACGGCACCATTCTCGGCGAGGGTGTGGCGATGCTGGGGCTCAAGCGGCTGGACGCCGCCGAACGCGACGGCGACCGGATCTACGCCGTGATTCGGGGCGTCGGCTCCTCCTCGGACGGCCGCGGCGGCGCGATCTACGCGCCGATGCCGCCGGGCCAGGTCCGGGCGCTGCGGCGCGCGTACGCGGTGGCCGGCTATGGTCCCGACACGGTGGAGCTCGTCGAAGCGCACGGCACCGCCACCCGGGCCGGGGACGCCGCCGAGTTCGAGTCCCTGCGCCAGGTGTTCGCCGGGAGCGGCCGGCCGGACCCGCGGTGGTGCGCGCTGGGCACGGTCAAATCGCAGATCGGCCACACCAAGGCGGCGGCGGGCGCCGCGGGACTGGTGAAGGCGGTGCTGGCCCTGCATCACCGGGTGCTGCCGCCGACCATCAAGGTGCGGCAGCCCAACGCCCGGCTCGGACTCGAGGACAGCCCTTTCTACCTCAACACGGCCGCCCGGCCGTGGACCCGGCCGGACGATCACCCGCGTCGGGCATCGGTGTCGAGCTTCGGCTTCGGGGGCGCCAATTTCCACGTCGCGCTGGAGGAAGCCGCGGGTCGGACGGCGCCTCGGTTCAGGGTCGCAGCGAGCGAGCTGGTGCTGCTCGCCGCGGATTCGCCGCACGAGCTGTCGGCGCGCATCCGGGACGTCGCCGGGCGCTCGACGGCCGCGGCACCGTCCGACCTGGCCCGCGACGCGCAGCACGACTTCGCCGCCGGCGCATCGGTCCGGCTGGCGGTCGTGGCCCGCGACGAGGAGGATCTGCGCGCCAAGCTCGACCAGGCCGCCGCGCTGCTCGAGCGCGGCGGTTCGTTCACCGTTCCGGGCGGCGTGTGGTGCGAGGCCGCCCAGCCGGATGCGGGACGCGTCGCGTTCCTCTTCCCCGGACAGGGCTCGCAGTACGTGGGCATGGGCGGTGACGTCGCTATGGCCTTCCCACCGGCGCAGGACGCATGGGATGCCGCCGCCGCGGTGGATCTGGGGGAAGGTGCCTTGCACGACGTGGTCTTCCCACCACGGCCGTTCTCGGCGACCGACGGGGCCGCCGCGGCGGACCGGCTCACCGCGACCCGCTGGGCGCAGCCGGCCCTCGCCGCTCACAGCCTGTCGCTGCTGGCGATGCTGACGGCCGCCGGGATCGAGCCCGCGTGCGTCGCCGGGCACAGCCTGGGCGAGCTGGTCGCGTTGCACGCCGCCGGCGCCATGGACGCCGCCACGCTGCTGTATCTGACCCGGTACCGCGGGGAGCTGATGACGCAGATCGACGGGGCGCCGGGCGCGATGCTCGCGGTCGCCGCCGACGCCGACACGGTCACCTCGAACACGGACACGCTGGAATCCGTTTGGCTGGCCAACCTCAACGCTCCGCGCCAGACGGTCGTGTCCGGCACCACCGAAGCGGTCGACGCGCTGCACGCCCGCCTGTCAGCGGCCGGGATCACCTCCCGGCGCCTCGACGTCTCCGCCGCCTTCCACAGCCCGCTGATCGCGTCCGTGACGCCACCACTGCGCCGGTTCCTTGACGGGCTGAAGCTGGCCGCACCGCGCATCGACGTATACGGCAACGCCGATGCGCGGACCTACGATCGCGACTCGGACGCTGTCCGCGCCCGGCTCGCCGAACACGCCACGGCGCCGGTCCGGTTCCACGACCAGATCGAGGCGATGTACGCCGACGGTGTGCGCACGTTCGTCGAGGTGGGGGCCGGGTCGGTGCTCACCGGCCTGGTCGGGCAGATCCTCGGCGACCGCGACCACCTCGCCGTGAGCCTGGACAAGCCAGGCAAGGACGGGGTCACCGCCTGGCACGAGGCCATGGCCCGGCTCGCCGTCCGGGGCGTGCCGATGAACCTGTCGGGCCTGTCGGAGCACTGGCGGTCGGCCCCGCCACGGCCGGCGCGGCCCGCGGACCGTCCCCGGATGTCGCTACGCATCGACGGCACCGGCTACGGCAAGCCGAGCCCGGCGCCCCAGGAACAACCCGTCATGGCGGCCCCCGTTTTCCCGGAACGCCCCGTCGCTGAGGAGTTTGCCGCCATGCCCGAACCTCGCGAACCCGCGCCCGCTGAACCGAGCGGGCAATGGCTCGCCACGGTCGCCGAGCTGCAACGCCAGACCGCCGAGGCGCACATGAACTTCCAGCGTGTCCTCGGTGACGCCCATCGCACCTTCCTGCAGATGGCCGGGCAGACGTTCGCGGCCTTCGCCGGCCCTCCGTCCGGCGCCTACCCGGAGGCACCGGATCCCGAATTCGCCGGCCCGCTGGCGGTGCCGCCGCCGGCGATGGCACCCCTACCCGCGACGGCATTCCCGGCCGTAGTGCCTCCTGCGCCTGCCATGCCTGCGGCGCCCGTCATGGCCTCCCAGCCCGTGGCGCCGACGCCGCGGGCCGCTTCGGCCGTGGCGGTGCCCGGCCCCGAGGCGGGGCACCCCATCGAGCTCGGGCTGCTGCTGGACATCGTCGCGGACAAGACCGGCTATCCCACCGACATGCTCGACGGCGCCATGGACCTGGAAGCCGACCTGGGGATCGACTCGATCAAGAAGGTGGAGATCTTCGCGGCGTTACGCGAACGAGTAGCGGGCATGCCGTCGGCCGACTCGCCGCAGATGGCGCAGCTGTTCCAACTGCGCACCCTCGACCAGATCGTCCAATGGGCAGGCGACGGCACCAGCGACCGCACCGAGGCGCGACCACCCGCGCGACCCGACGACGGCGGGCGGATCACCACTGAGGTCGCGCGCCGATTAGAGGTCCGGCCGGCCGCCGCGCCGGCCTGCGGTCTTGCCTTGGCGGGCCTCACCGGCTCGCCGCTGGTCGTGGTCGACGGCGGCAGCGGGCTGGCCCCCGCTGTGGTCGAGTGCCTCGCCGCACACGACATCACCGCGGTAGTGCGCGATGCCCCCGGACCCGATGCCCGGGGCGTGATCCTGCTTGGCGGGACGCTCGCTTCGTCCGGCCCGCGGGAGGCGTTCCACGTGCACCGGACCGCGTTCCGGATCGCCCGGGACGTCGCCGCCGGGATGACCGACCGGGGCGGTGTCTTCGTGACCGTCCAGGACACGGGCGGCGGCTTCGGGCGCCTGGATCCTGATCCGGAGCGCGCCTGGCTCGGCGGCCTCGCGGCACTGGCCAGGACCGCGGCGCTGGAATGGCCCCTCGCCGCGGTGAAGGCCATCGACTGCCAGCGCGGCGGCCGTACCGACGCCGAGGCAGCCGCAGCGATCGTGGAGGAATTGCTGACCGGCGGCCCCACACTCGATGTCGGCCTGCGCGCGGACGGCACCCGGTGGATCCTGACCGAAACCGAAACGGAAACAGAGCCAGCCGCCGCGTCACCGGTCAGGGGCGACTCGGTCATCGTCGCCAGCGGCGGCGCCCGTGGTGTGACGGCCGCCGCGCTGCTTGCCCTGGCCGCCGCGCACCAACCCCGGATGCTGCTCATCGGTCGTACCGAACTCGTCGACGAACCCGCATACCTCGCCGTGGCCCGGGACGAGACGTCGTTGACCCGGCTGCTGGCCCGGGAGCACGCGGCGTCCAGCCCGGCGCAGGTGGCGGCCCAGGCCCGGGCCATCCGTGCGGCCCGCGAGGTGCGCGCCACCCTCGCCGGGCTGGCGCGGGCCGGGTCGACGGTCCGGTACGCCGCGGTCGACGTCACCGACCGGGTGGCGCTGGGCCGGGAACTGGACCGGACCCGCGCGGAATGGGGACCGATCACCGGTCTCGTGCACGGCGCCGGGGTGCTCGCGGACAAGCGCATCGCCGACAAGACCGACGAGCAGTTCGACCGCGTGTACTCGACCAAGGTCGACGGCTTCCGCGCGCTGCTGGAGGCGACCGCGGCCGATCCGCTGCTGTTGTTGTGCGTGTTCACCTCCGTCGCGGCCCGCCTCGGCAACCCGGGACAGAGCGACTACGCGATGGCCAACGAGACCCTCAACCAGCTGGCGTTGGCCGAACGCCGGCGGCGCCCGGCGTGCCGGGTGACCGCGATCGGTTGGGGCCCTGGGAAGGCGGCATGGTCACCGACGCGCTCGCCGCCCACTTTGCGCGGCGCGGCGTGCCGCTGCTCCCGCTGGACGTCGGCGCGCGCGCCTTCGTGGCCGAGATCGACGCGAGCCCCGAACCCGTCGACGTGCTCATCGGCATGCCAAGCGGGAGGCGAACGGACGCGCGCCCGAGCTTCGCCGCCGGTGTCTGGGTGCACGCCCGCACCCACGGCTATCTGCTCGATCACGCCCCGGCCGGCGCGCCGGTGCTTCCGCTGGCCATGGCGATGGAGTGGCTCACTGCCGCGGGTCGGGCCCGTTTTCCGTACCGGGAGACGAATCTCCGCGACGTGCGCGTGCTCAGGCGCGTCGACCTGCCGGACCTGGCCACCGGTGGCCACCGCTTCACCGTCGAGGGCCGGGCCGCCGCACACGAGCCGGACCAGCTTGACCTACGACTGACCGCACCGGCGGGCAGCACGCACTACCGGGCCCGCCTGGTCGCACCGGAACCGGCGTCGGCACCGAGGACCTGGACCGCGCTCGTCGCATCCCGCGGTACCGTCCCGGACAACGTCTACGACGCCCCCGTACTCTTCCACGGACCGGCATTCCAGACGCTGAGCAGCCTCGACGCGCTGTCCGAGGACGGCGCCGACGCGCACGTCCGCGGCCTGCGCGACGCGGGTTGGCCCGGGGGTCCATGGTGGACGGATCCGGCCGCCGTCGACGGCGCTCTGCAAACAGCGGTGCTATGGGCGAGCTATGCGGTCGGCGACGCGACGCTGCCGATGGGCGTGGACGCGCTGCGCGTGCACCGCACCGGTCCGGCGCCAGGTCCGCTGCGCTGCCTCGTCCGAGCCGGCACCGTCGCAGATGGACAGATGCGGTGCGACATCGCCCTGCTCGACGCGGACGGAGCGCCGCGGGTGGAGCTGTTCGGTGTCAGCCTGATCCGCCGGCCCGACATGCCATCCGCGCTCAGCACCAGTGCGGCCACTCCCGCATGACAGCGTTCGACGCCGCGGGATTCGAGCCGGTCGCGATCGTCGGTCGCGGTTGTGTGCTGCCCGGCGCGTTGGATCCCGGCCAGTTCTGGGACAACATCGCGCACGGCCGGGTCAGCCTGCGCACGGTGCGGCCCGAGGACTGGCGGATGCCACCGGGCGCCCCGGCCGTCGCCGGCCGGCCCGCGACGGCTGGGGCGGTGACCGGCTTCGACGACGTCTTCGACCCCTCCGGCTTCCGCATCGACGCCGAAGAGGTCGTCGCCTACGACCCGGCTCTGCGCTGGGTCTTGCATGCGGCCCGGTCGGCGCTGTGCGAGGCGGGCCGCGCCGTGCCGCCCGCGCGAGCCGGGCTGATCCTGGGCAGTCTCGGGTTTCCCAGCCGCGGACTGGCCGCCTACGCCGAGCGGGTCTGGCTGGCCGACCGCCCCGACCTGCTCGCCACCGTGCCCCCGATGCCGGGTGTGGACGCCCGCTCGCGGTTCTGTTCCGGGCTGCCGGCGCACACCGCCGCGCGGGCACTGGGCCTGGACGCGGGCGCCGTCACGGTGGAGGCCGCCTGCGCGTCCGCGCTGTACGCCATCAAGATCGCGAGCGACCGGCTGCACGACGGCACCGCGGACCTGATGCTCGCCGGTGCCGTCGCCGGCTGCGACGGGCTCATCATCAATCTCGGCTTCGCCGCGCTGGGCGGGCTGAGCCCCACCGGGCGCAGCCGGCCGTTCCACCGCCGGGCCGACGGTCTCGTGCCCGCCGAGGGGGCGGCGATCGTGGCGCTCATGCGGCTCCGCGACGCCATCGACGCGCGTCTGCCCATCCACGGCGTCATCCGCGGGGTCGGCCTGTCCAACGACGGGCGCACCGGCGGGTTCCTCGCGCCCGCCGAGGACGGCCAGATCCGGGCGATGCACGCGGCCTACCGGCAAGCGGGCTTCGGTCTGAAGACCGTGTCCCTGCTGGAGTGTCATGCCACCGGCACCCCGGTCGGCGACGCCGTCGAGGCGAGGGCGACCGCCCGGTTCTTCGCCGGGCACGACGGCCTGGCCGTCGGCTCCGCCAAGTCGAACGTCGGCCATCTGCTCACCGCCTCCGGCGCCGCCGGCCTCCTCAAGCTGCTTGGCGCCATCGAGACCGGAGTGCGGCCTGCCACGGCCGGCGCCGAGGAACCGATCGCCGAGCTGTCCACCGGCCCCCTGCGGCTGCTGCGGGCCAACGAGCCGTGGCCGGGACGTCGGCGGGCAGCGATCAGCGCCTTCGGATTCGGCGGCAACAACGCCCACCTGATCGTCGAGGCATTCGACGGAGATCCGGCCACGTCCAGCATCGCGGTGCCACGCGACCTGCCGCCGCCGCGCGACGAGATCGCCGTGGTCGCGCTCGGCACCAGGACCGCGGCCGGGGGCGTCGACACGTTTCGCGATGCCCTCCTGACCGGCAAGACCCAGAAGCCGATGCGGTACGACATCGAGGTCGCCCTGACCGGCCTGCGGTTCCCGCCGCGTGACCTTGAGGAGACGCTCGGCCAGCAACTGCTCGTCCTGGAAGCGGCGCGCGAGGCGGCGAGCGGCCTCCGGCTGCCGCCGGAGCGCACCGCAGTCCTGGTCGGGATGGGCACCGACCCGGAAACCGCCCGCATCCACGCCCAGCAGCGGCTGGACGCCTGGCCCGCACGGCACGGGCTCGCCGGCGCGGGGGAGACGTTCAGCCCGCGGCTGACCTCGGCCCGCGTCCTGGGCAGCATGGCGAACATCACCGCCAACCGCATCGGTGCCCAGCTCGACCTCGCCGGTCCGGCATTCGCCGTCTGCGCCGAAGAAGCCTCCGGGACCACCGCCCTGATCCTGGCTGTCCGGGCGCTGCGCGCCCATGAAGTCGACGCGGCGCTGGTCGGCGCCGTCGACCTGTCCGACGAGCCGGTGCATCGCGCGGCCGCGGCCGCGCTCGGCCTGTCGGCGGAGCCGGCCGACGCGGCCGTCGTGCTGGTGCTCAAGCGGCTCGCCGACGCCCGCGCCGACGGCGACCCGGTGATCGCGCTCGTCGAACCGGCGCCCGACGACACCCGGGCCGACCTCGTCGTGGGCGACCGCGCCACGGTGCCCGTCGACTTCGACCCCGCCGACGTGTTCGGCGCGCCGCACGCGGCGCGCGGCCTGCTCGGCGTGGCGGCCGCGGCACTCGCCCTGCACCACCGCTGCGCACCACGCGGCGGGCAGCGCGCCGAGCCCCGGCCGGACATCGCCACCGCCGACATCGTCACCCCGGTGCTCGGCGCCGCCGCCAACCGGATCCGGCTGCACGCGGCCGACGCCACGGCGTGGGCGCCGGCCGCACCACCCAAGGTGCAGGTGTACTCGGGCGCCGACCGCGACGGCGCCCTGGCGGCGGCCGCCGCCGGTGTGGAGGGCGCCGCCGGCCCGGCCCGGCTGGCCATCGTCGCCGACGCCCGCACGTCGGCGGCCGACCAGATCGCCGCGAGCCGGCGGTGGCTCACCGAGGACGCGGCGCGCCCGGACGGTGTCGCCTTCCGCGCTGCCCCGCTGGATGGTGAGACCGCCTTCGTCTACACCAAGGGCTCCGCCGCCTACGCCGGCATGGGCGCCGACCTGATGCTCGCGTTCGCGCCGCTGGCCGGGATGCCCGGCGCGGACCTGGCGGCCTGGGCCCACCGGGGCGACGGGCGGCCGAAGGACGCGCTCGACCAGATCCTCGGCGTCGGCTACCTCGCCCGGCTGCATACCCGGATCAGCCGCGACGTGCTCGGCGTCGAACCCCAGGCGGCCATCGGCTACTCGTCGGGGGAGTCGGCCGCACTGGTGGCACTGGGCGTCTGGCACGACGCACCCGCGATGGCCGCCGACGCGCGCGCCAGCGAGCTGTTCACCCGAGAGCTGGGTGGCGAGCTGCGCGCCGTCCGGCGGTACTGGGCGCGGCGGGGCATCGCGGGCGAACGCTGGGCTGGCGTGGTCCTCGCCGCCGACGCGGACCGGGTGCGCGAGCTGGTCGAAGACGAGCCCGCTGTACACCTGACGGGCATCTGCGCTCCCGGCACCTGCACCATCGCCGGGGAGCGGCAGGCATGCGAGGAGTTCGTCAAGCGGCTCGAACCCGGCGCCTTCACACTGATCAACTACGACCTCGTCGCCCACGCGCCGGAAGTCGCCGAGGTCCGGGACCGCTGGCACGCCCTGCATCGGCGCCCGACGACGGCCGTGCCGGGCATCCGCTTCTACCGTGGCGCTACCGGCGAGCCGTACCACCCGACCGAAGAGTCGGCCGCCGACGCGCTCACCGAGCAGGCGATCTCGCCCGTCGACTTCCCCGCCGTGATCGAGCGCGCCTGGCACGACGGCGTCCGGGTGTTCGTCGAACACGGACCGGGCGCGCAGTGCACCGGCTGGATCCGCCGCATCCTCGGCGACCGGGAACACCTGGCGGTCGCGTTGGACGGACCGCAGGACCAAGGGCTATGGCCGCTGTCCACTGTGGTCGCCGAGCTCGCCGCCGCGGGCACGGCGGTTCGCGTCGACGCGCTCGCGGCGTACTTCGGGCCGCCGACCGAGCCACGTCCCGGCGCGATCGTCCACCTGCCGGCTCGCCTTGCGGAGCCGGTGCCCGCCATCGAGTACGCGGTGATGGAACGAGCACCCGAGCTTGTCCCGACGCCGACTCGGCAACCGGCCACGGCGCTTACGGTGGCCGCCAGCTGGCGGGCGCTGATCACCGCCGCGCACAACGAACACCTTGGCCTACAAGGCGAGGCCCACGCCCAGTTCATGGCAACGCGGGCAGCGGCGCTGCGCACACTGACCCGGCCGCGCGCGTCCGTCGTGACGGCACCAGCACCCGCGGTACCGCGGAAGCCTGGTCCTCGTTTTGATCGCCAGCAGCTCGAGCATCTCGCCGTCGGCCGGATCTCCGACCTGTTCGGGCCGATGTTCGCGGTACAGGACGACGATGCGCGCCAGACTCGGATGCCCAGCCCACCACTGCTGCTCGCCGACCGGGTCACCGGCATCGACGCCGTCCCCGGCTCCATGCGCACCGGCACGATCTGGACCCAGACCGACGTCACCGTCGACGCCTGGTACCTCGACGCCACCGGCCGTATGCCCGCTGGCCTGCTGGTCGAGGCGGGCCAGGCGGACCTCCTGCTGATCAGCTGGCTCGGCGCCGACCTGCACAACCGCGGCGAGCGGGTCTACCGCCTGCTGGGCAGCGAGGTCACGTTCCACACCAGCCCGCCCGCGCACGGTGCGACCCTGGACTACGAGATCCGCATCATCGGCCACGTCGTGCACGGCAAGGCCCGGCTGTTCTTTTTTGAATACGACTGCCGCAGCGCCGGTGAACTCGTGCTGACGGTGCGCCACGGCCAGGCCGGGTTCTTCTCCGACGAGGAGCTGGCGAACACCGGCGGCGTGCTATGGGAGCCCACTGTGGACGCTCCTGCCAAGGGCGTGCCGCCGGATCCGCCGGCTGTTCGCGGTACCGCCGGATCATTCGACACCGCAGCGGTCCTGGCCTTCACCGAAGGCCGGCCCGATGCCTGCTTCGGCCCGGGCTGGGAGGTCACCCGCGCCGACGTGCGCAGCCCTCGCATCGGGTCCGGACGCATGCGCCTGCTGGACGAGGTCCCCGTCTTCGACCCGACGGGCGGCCCCTGGGGTCGCGGCTACCTGCGTGCGGAGACCTCGGTCAGCCCCGACGACTGGTACTTCGACGGCCACTTCACCAACGATCCGTGCATGCCCGGCACACTCATGTCCGAAGGCTGCCTGCAGGCCGTGTCATTCTTCCTCGCGGCCAGTGGACACACCATCGGCCGCGACGGCTGGCGGTTCGAGCCGGTGCCGGGGCGCGCCTCGCGGATGCGCTGCCGTGGCCAGGTCACCCCGGTCAGCCGTCGCCTGGTCTACGAGGTCTTCGTGTCCAGCGTGCGGGCCGGCCCGATACCCGCCGTGATCGCCGACGTGCTGGTCACCGTCGACGGCGTCAAGGCGCTGCATGTCGCCGACTGTGCGGTGCAACTGACGCCGGACTGGCCGCTGGAGCACTGGCGACACCTCGGGCCGCCGGCGGTCCAGCGCACCGCCGAAACCCTGCCGCTGGAGCGGCTCGGCGGTCTCGTCGGCCACGTCGAGCCTCAACCCGTCGCCGAGGTCGGCGGGCTGCGCCTCGGATACGCGTCGCTGCTGGCCTGCGCCTGGGGCCGGCCCACCGATGGGCTCGGGCCGATGGCCACGCCGTTCGTCGGGCCACGGCGGGGACCAAGGCTGCCGGGACCGCCGTACCACTTCATGACCCGCATCACCGCCGTGGAAGGCCCATATCAGGGCATGGCAGTCGGCTCCACTGTGGAGGCCGAGTACGACGTGCCCGCCGAGGCGTGGTACTTCGCCGGCAACGGCAGTCCCACGATGCCCACCGCGGTCCTGATGGAGATCGCCCTGCAACCCTGCGGCTGGCTTGGCTGCTACGTCGGTAGCCCCGTCCAGATGGACACCGAGCTGCTGTTCCGCAACCTGGACGGCGACCTGCGCGTGCTCCGCGAAATCCGGGCCGCGGCCACCGGAGTCATCCGCACCAGGGCACGACTCACCGCCGTGTCACACATCAACGGGATGATCATCGAGTCGTTCGCGATCGAATGCTTCGCCGACGGCGCGCCGCTACTGACCGGCACCGCCGTATTCGGCTACTTCTCGACGGCCGCCTTCGCTTCGCAACCGGGTCTGCCTGCCTCACCCGCCGAACGCGAACGCCTAAGCGCCCCTTCGCCGACGCCGCCGCTGTACCGCCCTGACCGTCGGCCCCGGCTTGCCGGACCGATGCTGATGATGCTCGACCGGATCACCGGCTACTGGCCCGACGCCGGCCCGGCGGGCCTGGGCCGGCTCCGCGCCGAGATGGACGTCGACCCGGGCGCGTGGTTCTTCAAGGCCCACTTCTTCCAGGACCCCGTGATGCCCGGCTCGCTGGGGGTCGAGGCGATGTGCCAACTGCTGCAGTGGTACCTCATCGACCGCGGCATCGGCGCCGACCTGCCCGACCCCCGCTTCGAGTCGACCGCCCTGGACGAGTCGCTGCGGTGGACCTACCGCGGCCAGATCGTGCCCGGCGACCGGCTGGTCACCATCGAGATGGAGGTCCTCGAGTTGCGCGGGACGACCGCCGTGGCCACCGCCTGGCTGTGGGTCGACGGCCGCCGCATCTACCGCCTCGAACGGTTCAGCGTGCGGGTGGTCGCCGGCAACCCCTGACACCCGCCGGCGCCGCCGCGCCGCTATCCGAGAGTCCTGTGCGGACGCGGTCCGGGGCCCCGGCTCGATCACCCGCGTGCAGGACTTCGAGACCTACTATCTGGTGTTCGACCGCGACCGGCCCACGCCGACGGACTCGGTGCTGTCCAACGCCCGCCAGGCGGCCAAGGTGCTGGTGTCAGAGCACACCGTCGACCAGTTCGTGACCGGCTCCGACGTGGTGCCGGCGGGGGGCGCGGCGGCGATCGCCGCCGCGGCCGCCAGCGTGGCCGCTACGCCCTCCGCCACCGTCCTGATCCAGGGGTTCACCGACGACACCGGAACACCGGCGGACAACCTCGACCTTGGCCGCCGGCGGGCTGGTAACGCCTCCGCCAACCTGGTCGCCGCCGGCGTCGCCGCCGGTCGCATCCAGTGGGGCACAAGTACCCCGACCGCATGGCGACGTCGTTCCGTACCGGCGCCCGGTATCGGCTGGAACTGACCTGCGACTTTCCGCCGCGCGCCGTATTGCTCAACCCCTTCGGCCAAGAGATGCCGTACTACTGCACGTCGCTGGCCGTGCTCCGCTGAATCACGACCCGCCAAGGGTCGGAGCCGGCGGCGATCGCCGCCGCCCCTTTCGCCCTGCGCCAACGGCGATCCGACGTTCGCGGTCCTGGATGGCACGTGGCCGCTGCCACCCCGCGGCGCCTGACCGTCGTCGTGATGCCAGGAGAGGCGTTGGCGCTCTGTCCGGATGGACCGTGCGGACGGCTGGGTACCAATGATCAGGCGCATCTGTCCGCAGGCTGGCGAAGGCAGACGGAGAGATTCTTGTTCATCCTTCGTTGAAAAAGGCGGCGTAAAACCGGCACGCTCGCCGTGCAAGTCCGCCTGAGCGCCGTTTCTAACGGTCGTTTCAGGTTCGCTCGGTATGAACTGGGCATCGCCGGGCGACGCGGGTCTCGACCCTGAAGGGCAGCCATTCGTGATTTCTGTGCTCGTGGTGGACGCCCAGCCGCTGCAGCGCTTCGGGTTTCGTGTGCTGCTGGAGTGCACCCCCGACACCGAGATCGTCGGCGAGGCCGGCAACGGCGCCGAGGCCGTTCGGCAGGTCACCGAGCTGCGCCCCGACGTGGTGCTGATGGACATCCGTATGCCGGGCGTCGACGGGATCGAGGCGACCCGGCGCATCGTCGCAGCCGGTGGGCGTTCGCGGATCCTGGTGCTGACGACGTTCGACGTGGAACGGTACGCGTTCGCCGCGCTGCGGGCCGGGGCGAGTGGTTTCCTGCTCAAGGACATCGGCCCGGAGGAGCTGCTCGCCGGCATCCGGGCCGTCGCCGCTGGGGACGCGGTGATCGCGCCGGCGCTGACTCGGCGGCTGCTCGACGCGTTCGCCGACCGGCTCGACGATGACCTCTGCGGACCCGTGCGGAAGGATCCCCGGCTGAGCTTCCTGACCCACCGCGAGCGCGAGGTCCTCGTCGCCATCGGCCAGGGCCTCACCAACGGCGAGATCGCGCAACGGTTCACGCTGTCGGAGTCGACGGTGAAGACCCACGTCGGGCGGGTCCTCGCCAAGATCGGCGCACGGGACCGGATCCAGGCGGTCATCCTCGCCTACAACCTGGGACTCACCCGGCCGGTCTAGCATTTCATCTCGCGCGTCAGTCGAGGGCGCGACCGTAGTTCCCAGCCGCTCCGCTGCCGGGTCCGCCTGCAGCCCTCCACGTCACCGCCCGTTCAGTGCGGAAGTGTGTGAGCTCAGAGCCGTTTCTCGGCTCGTCGACCTCGGTCTGCTCACACACGTTCGACGCTTCCTCAGGACTTGCGGGGGGAGACCGTCATGATGCCCGTGCACATCTCGTCGCTGGTGCCGTCGCCCCACACCACGTAGCGGGGCGGCAGCTTCTTCAGCTGCGGCAGCTGTCTGCGCAGCCTCGCGTCGTGCGTACACGTCACCCGCAGCGTGTCCCCCGGACCGATCTCCACCGGCGACGGCAACTTCATCAGCCGCTGGTTGTCGAAGTCGAACTGCGGCACGTCGAGCACGACCTTGGCGTTCGGCGTGCCCGGGTTGAGTTCGACCTTGATGGCCCGCCCGAGCAGGTGCATGTGGCCGAAACCGGCGAACAGCGTCATCGGCGCCGGCACCTTCTGGTCGCAGGTCTGGATGTTACCGGGCTTCGGCACGCCGCCCGGGTTGCATTCCTCCACCTGACGGTCCGCCGACTCGCCGACATCCGGTCCGAACCGCTTCGTCACGTCCGCGATCGAGGCCGCCCGGTCACAGAGCGGACCCGACTCGTCGGCGGCGCAGGGCAGGTCGGTCGGCGCGTCGAGCGACCACGTTTCGAGTTCCCGGGTTTGGGGCGTGCCGTCCGTCAGCCGCAGCCGCACCGCCGAGCGGTCCGACCCGGCCGGTTTGCCGTCGGTCGCGAGCAGGTTGTAGTGGATCTGGAGGATAATCAGGCTGCCCGGCCCCAGCTTGAAGCCGATGTCCTGGTCGAGCAGCGTCTCCGTGGCGCCCGGCGCCCAGGTGTCCACCCACGTCGCGCCCTGGTCGTCGCCCTCCACGTCGGCGCCGGGCACGCCGGTCCCGCCGAAACACTGCCAGCCGAGGCCGGGCGTCATCGCGTCCTGCTTGCGCACCAGGGCAGCGCGGTCCGGCGGCACCGCGTACACGATGGCGTGGTGCGCGATGGCGACGTTCTCCGGTGCGAATTGGGTCCCGGTCACGAACGCCGTCTTGGTCAGGCCCGGATCGATCACCTGGCACCGGTACTCGTCCGTGCCGCCGCCCTCCGGCGCCGTAGGCGTGTAGGCCTCGGCCATCTTCAGGTCCAGGAACCGCTCGCCGGCGCGCAGCGACTGCGGTGGAGCCGACGACGCGCCCGCGTGCATGCTGTGCGGGCCGGCAGCTGGGGGCGCCGCACTGTTGTCGGCGTCCGACCCGCAAGCGGCGACAGCAGCGAACGCTGTCACCAGCGTCATGGCGCCCGCCGCGAACTTCCACCGTGGACTGTCAGATTTCCTCATAGCCCGGACGCTAGGACAGATTCCGTCTTGTTTCGTCGTACCGCGGTCGTCATCGTCGGGAGGGAGGTGGTACCGCGGTACTACTCACGGAGCGCCGTTCGACACCCGCACGAGAGCCGTGCCGCGTTGCTCATCCGGTCCGACGGCTGTGTCGCCTGGGCCTTGCCAACCGGTCTGATCACCGGATTAACGGTCGTCTCAGATTCGCTCGGTACGAAGTTGGCCTCAGACAAGCGATGCAACCCGTCAGGAGGCTATTGATGTCAGTCAACGCAGCGGCGCCCAGGGAAGCGCCGCCCGGTCGGTTGACAGGCCGGTGGGTGCCGTGGCTGGTGATCGGCTTGTGGCTGGCGCTGGCGGCGGTCATGGTGCCGTTGAGCGGAAAGTTGAGCTCGGTCACCACCGACAAAGCCGTGGACACCCTGCCGGCCAGCGCCGAGTCCACCAAGGTGGCGGTGCTGGAGGACAGCCTCCCCGGCGGCGAGGACAACACGTTCGTCTTCGTGTACCACCGCGCCGGCGGCATGACCGACGCCGACCGCGCGACGGTCGAGCGCCACTACAACACCCTTGCCGAGCGGTACCCGCCGAAGGCGGCGGCCGGCGAGGACGACGAGGGCCCGGCGACAAGACTTTCCACCGACGGCAAGGCGATGATGTTCACCCTCGACGTGAGCACGACCTACGGCGCACCGGAGGCCATCGTCGGCCCGTTGCGTGACGCCGCGAAGGACCGCCCCGCCGGCCTGGAACTCGAGGTGACCGGCCCGGCCGCGATCGACGGCGACATGGACGCTGTCTTCGACGGCATCGACCTGCAGGTCTTCCTCACCACGGTCGTCGTCGTCACGGTCCTGCTTATCCTCACCTACCGCAGCCCGGTGTTGTGGCTCATCCCGCTGGTGGCCGTGGGCGCGGCCGCACTGACCGCGATGGCGACCGTCTACCTGCTCGTCAAGGGCTTCGGCATCGTGGTCAACGACCAGAACTCGGCGCTGCTGACGATCCTGGTGTTCGGCGTCGGCACGGACTACGCGCTGTTGCTCATCGCTCGATATCGGGAGACACTGCACCACCACGAGAACGTCCGGGTCGCGATGGTCCACGCGCTACGCGGCGCGGCGCCAGCCATCGTCGCGTCCGCGGCCACCGTGGTCGCCGGCCTGCTCTGCCTGCTCGTCGCGGACCTGAACAGCACCAGCGGGTTGGGCCCGATCGGCGCCGCCGGCATCCTGTGCGCGCTGGTAGCCATGCTGACGCTGTTCCCGGCGGTGCTCGTGGTGCTCGGCAGGCGAATCTTCTGGCCGGCCATCCCGCGGTTCAGCACGGCCGTGCAGGACAAGCCGGGGCTGTGGGGACGGCTCGGCACCGGCATCAGCCGCCGACGGTGGGTGGCCACGCTCGGCTCGCTCGGAGTCCTCGGCGTGCTCGCCATCGGTCTGACGGGTAACACTGGCGCCCTGCGGGAGCAGGACCAGTTCCTGTCCGCGCCGGAGTCGGTCACCGGCTTCACCGTTCTCCGCCAGCACTTCCCGGAGCTCGGCGGCCAGCCGATGACGATCTACACGCGGCCGGCGTACCAGGAGCGGGTGCTCGACATCGTCAAGCGCACTCCCGGCGTGGCAGAGGCCGTCCCGGGCCAGACCGTCGGAGGCTGGGCCGACATCTCCGTGTTCCCGACCGACGCGCCGGACACCGCCGCGGAGTACGACACGATCAAGCGGGTGCGCACCGCCGTGCACGCGGTGAACGGGGCGGAGGCGATCGTCGGCGGGCCGAGCGCGGAGAACCTCGACACCGAGGTGACCACCAGCCGCGACGAGAAGCGGGTGATCCCGCTGGTGCTCGCCGTCGTCCTGATCGTCCTCGGGCTGCTGCTGCGAGCGATCGTGGCCCCGCTGGTCCTGATGGCCACCGTGATCGTCTCGTTCGCGGCGGCCTTCGGCGGCAGCGTGTTCGTCTTCGACACGATTCTCGGGTTCAAAGGTATCGACTATTCGGTGCCGCTGCTGGCATTCCTGTTCCTGGTGGCGCTCGGCGTCGACTACAACATCTTCCTGGCCAGCCGGGCCCGGGAGGAGACCGTGCGTCTCGGCACCCGAGAGGGCATGCTAAAGGCCCTGTCGGCCACCGGTGGCGTCATCACCTCGGCAGGGCTGGTCCTGGCGGCCACGTTCGCGGTCCTCGCCACACTTCCGCTGGTGATGCTGATCGAGGTCGGGTTCCTGGTCGCCTTCGGCGTGCTGCTCGACGCCCTGCTGGTGCGGTCGGTCCTGGTGCCCGCCCTCACCCTGCTGATCGGCCGGCGGATGTGGTGGCCGAGCCGGCTGTCCCGTCCAGCGGCGGAGCTGCCGGACGGTCAACAGTCGCTCGCCGACCACGAGGAGCCCGCGCTGCAACGGTGAGCGCGGCGGCACGGACAAATCCGGGACGGGCTCAGGCCCGTCCCGGATCTTTTCATGGGCCCACCGGTCGCCGCCCTTTGGTCCTGCGCCACGCGCCAGGGCTGGGGTCGGCGCACCGCGGTGTCCGGCCCCGAAGGCGAACGGCGCGGGGTCATGCCCGAAGGCGGCCGTCTCTTGTCCTGCGCCGCACAGCCGGGACGGGGTCAGCGCGCCGCGGTGTCCTCCCCGGCGGCGCGGCGCGCGATCGGGGCGGGCGGGGCCGCGGCCGGAAGGTCGACCCGAAGCAGCGCGCCACCGCGTGTGGAACGGGCGACAGCGGCCCGGCCGCCGTGGGCGTCGACGACCCGCTGCACGATCGACAGCCCCAGACCGGATCCCGGCAACCCCCGGGCGCTGTCGGCACGGTAGAACCGGTCGAACACCCGCGGTACGTCGACTGCGTCGATGCCCGGCCCGGCGTCGTCGACCTCGAGCACCGCCGACGCGCCCTCGGCACGCAGCCGGACCTGGACCGGCTGGTCCGCGGGGGACCACTTGCCGGCGTTGTCGATGAGGTTGAGCACCGCCCGTTGAAGGGCAGCGGGACGTCCGCTCACCCACACGGAGGTCACGTCGAGCGCGACCTCGATGTCAGGCACGCGGGAACGCGCCCGGGTCGCGGCGGCCACCACCACGTCGGCGAGGTCGAGTAGCTCGGTGCTCTCGTCGCTGACGTCACCGCGCGCCACCTCGGTCAGCTCGGCGGCAAGGGTGCTCAACTCGGCCACCTGAACGCCGAGATCGTTGAGCAACCGAGTCCGGCTCTCCGCCGACAGTGCGCTGTCCAGGGTGCCGCGCCGATCGAGCCGGACCAGCAGCTCGACGTTGAGGCGCAGGCTGGTGAGCGGAGTCTTGAGCTCGTGGGCGGCGTCCTCGGCGAGCAGCCGCTGGGCCCGCCGGGAGTCCCGGAGCGCGGCGAGCATGTCGTTGATCGACTGGATCAGCCGCCGGATCTCCCCACCACCCTCATCCGGGATGTCGGCGTCGAGATCCCGGGTGTGCGCGACACGTACCGCGGCGGCGGTCAGCCGGTCGATCGGTGCCAGCCCGGTCCGCGCCACGGTCCGCCCGACAAGGGCGCCGCCGACCACGCAGAGCAGCCCGATCAGCAGCATCCCGAACCCGAACCGGTTGATCGGGCTGTCGTCGACGACGCGGGCCACCTGGACCGCGCCGTCGCCCGCCCGCAGCGTGTAGATGAGGTAGCCGTCCTCGTCGCTGTCGTTCGACTCCATCAGGTCGGCCGACGCGCCCTGCGCCACGCGCCCGGCGGGCCCGCTGACCGGAGGCAGCGCGGGTTGGCCGACCGGCGTCCGGGTCGAGCCGTCGGGCAGGATGACCCGCACCAGCCGACCGGACCCGGGATACGGCGGTAGCTGGACCTGCGCCACACCGGCGTGCTCCGCGTCCGTCGCCAGGACGCGGGAGTCGGCGCGCAGCTGATCCTCGGCGGTGTCCTGCAGCTCCCAGTCCATTAGCTCGCTGGCCACCTGGAAGGACACGAACACGCTGACCGCGATGGCCGTCGCCGCGATCACCGTCAGCCTGGTCCGCAGGGACCGCCGGCGCCACCATCGGGTCAGCCCGCGCGGTTCCCGGCCGGCGGGCCTGCTCACGGAGGAGTCTCCCGCAACGTGTATCCCAGGCCGCGCAGCGTGTAGATCAATCGCGGCTCACCCTCGGCCTCCATCTTGCGGCGCAGGTAGCTCACGTATACCTGGAGGTTGTTGGCGGTGGCGCTCATGTCGAAGCCCCAGATCGCCTCGAACAGCGCGTCGCGGGTCAAGACCCGGGTCGCGTTGCGCACGAGAACCTCCAGCAGGGAGAACTCGGTCCGGGTCAAGCGCAGCGGCCGCCCGCCACGCCACGCCTCGAACCTGTCGGGATCGACCCGGACGTCGGCGAACGACAGGATCTGCGACTCCCCGTCGGCCGGCGTGCGCCGGCGCAGCAGGGCCCGCACCCGGGCCAGCAACTCCTCGGTGGCGAACGGCTTAGGCAGGTAGTCGTCGGCGCCCGCGTCGAGCCCCGCGACCCGGTCGGAGACCTGGTCACGGGCGGTCAGCATCAGCACCGGCAGATCCCGACCCGCGGCCCGCAACCGCCGGCAGGTCTCCAACCCGCCGAGGCGAGGCATCATCACGTCGAGGATCAGCAGATCCAGCGCGTCACCGCCCGCCCCACCGACCCCGTCGAGCACGGCGAGACCGTTGGCGACGGTGCTGGTGTCGTAACCCTCGACCTGGAGCACCCGCTCCAGCGACTCACGGATGGCCCCGTCATCATCCGCGATCAGGATCCGCACGCCGGCCAGCCCCTTCCAGTCGATGCTTTGCCGCTCATCCTCCCCGATCAACCTGAAGCCAGGATTAGAACCGTCGCCTCTGTGGTGCCCGCGGGCCGTGCTCTTACGGATGCCTGAGCTCAGACTTGACCACTGACGGGACGGCAACGAACCGTGGGACCGCCGGCACGGATATTTGCGAGAACGGAGTGCCGGCGCGCCAGGCGCACTACCAGGCCCGCAGGCCGGCGGCGAACTCCGCGCACTGTCATGCCGCCGGTACGTGACAACGGCGGCGCCCGGCACGCGGTGGTGCCGACGTCAGTGCGCGGTGGCCCTGAAGCAGCACACCCGGCCGATCACATGCCTCACATCGCTGGAGCTCCCACCACGCGCGCGTACCAACCGGCCCGCTCACAGCGTGGGAGGGTTGTGTCGGTGGCACAGAGGGGAAGTGTGGTACGAGGAGGTTGAGGCGCTGCGTACGCAGCATGCCGCTTGGCTGCTGCTGCGCGCGGACAACGCAGCGTTGACGCTGAGCTACGGCTGCGCCGGCATCTTGGCGCGATGCCAGCGCAACCGGAAAGGTGGTCAGCGCACCAGCAGCTGCACGAGGCCGGGCTGGAGGCCGGAGCTGTCGACCACGTCGTCGCCGGCCAGCGTATCGATCAGCAGGAAGTCCTGCGGTTGAAGGAAGACGGCGGCTACGGTGGGCCGGAGCCCGGACACGAGGACGTCCGCTTTCGCGCCGCGCACGGTGATGTGGTCGACGCCCGGCGTCCCCCGTACGGTCAGCGTGTCGGCGCTGCCGTTGGGCGCCGTACTGCTCTGGTCGGTGCTGAAGTTCGCCGTGACCCGGACGACGTCGGTGCCCGACAGGTCGTTGACGGCGACCGCGTCACCGCTGCCGCTCGAGTCGACACTGCCGAAACCGAGGTACGTCACGTCCTCGACGCCGTCGGCGGTGACGTTGTTGCGGAAGTCGTGCTGGACGAAGAGCTGTCCCTTCACCGCGGATAGGCCGACGCTCTCGGACGCGAAGGTGCCTTCCATGTCGAGGACGTCCCGCCCAGCGCCACCGTCCACAATGTCCCGCCGGTCGCCGCCAGAGGCGTCGAGCGAGGTCGTGAACCGGTCGTTGCCGTCGCCGAGCGAGACAGCCTGCCGGGTGGCGCGTGCGCCGCCGATGACACGGTCGTTGCCGGTACCGGCGAGGACCGTGACCTGTGCGGGCGTGGCCGTGAAGATGTTGTCGTCGCCGTCACCGCCGTCGACCTTGACAAGCGCGTCGGTGTCCTTTGTGTCGATCGTGCCGATCGCGGAAAGGACGTCGGCACCGGCGCCGCCGCTGAGTGCGACCGGTATGTCGCCGGTGCTCCGGGTGCTCACCCGGTCGTTGCCGTCGAGCGCGAGTACCCGCACGCCGCTGATGCCGGGCCGGGGTATCTGCGCGTCCACCGTGCCGTCGAACCCGAAGTCGACGACCACCCCCGTGGCGCTCGTCGTGATGCCGATCAGGTCAAGGTCGGCGGTGCCGGTGACGGTCACGACACCGTCCTCCAGCGTGACCGTGGGCCGGTCGCCGCGTGCGCCTGGGCCGGGATCGTCGCGATCCCGAGGCCCAGCAGCGCCGCGCCGGCCATGGTGCGTAGTCTCACGTGCACTCCTCTGCTCGTGCGGCGGCCCCGTCGCCACCGCACCAACAGGGCGGTACATACCGTTCCACCCCCGGTGCATCGCCGGTCCATGAAGCCTCAGCCGCCGGGCTTCGGCGGCGTCGGGACCTGCCACCGGCGAACCGGTTGACTAGAGTGCCGGCCATGCTCGCCCTGACGACGACCAAAGCCGCGCCGCACGTCACACTGACGGACGTCCCCGCCCCGGCCCCGGCGCGCGGGGAGGCACTTGTCCGCGTCCGAGTGTTCTCCCTCAACCGCGGTGAGGTCCTCCGCCTGCCGGACTTGCCCGAGGGGTCGACGATCGGCTGGGACGCCGCCGGCGTGGTGGAACGGCCGGCTGCCGACGGCAGCGGACCTGGAGCGGGAACGCGGGTGGTCGGCTTGGCCGGCGGCGGCGCGTGGGCGCAACTGGTTGCGATCTCCGCCGACCGGTTGGTACCCGTCCCCGATCGGGTCACCGACGCGCGAGCCGCCGCGCTCCCGACCGCCGGCATGACGGCGCTACGGTCACTGGAGGTCGGAGGACTGCTGCTCGGCAAGCGCGTGCTCATCACCGGCGCGACCGGTGGCGTCGGGCGCATCGCGGTTCAGCTCGCGCACGCCAGCGGCGCCGACGTCACCGCGCTGGTCCGCGATGCCGCCGCGGCGCGGGAGCCGCTGCACCGCCTCGGCGCCGCGAGCGTCGTCGAGCAGCTTGACAGCGACTTCGACTTCATCCTCGACTGCGTCGGCGGGGTGGCGTTCGGACAGGCCATCGAACACCTCGCCCGGCGCGGCGTCGTCGTGAACGTGGGAACGCTCCGGGACGACGAAATGGTCACCTTCCGGGCCGGGAGATTCGACCGGGCGTACGGCGGGAGGATCTACACCCTGAACATGCCCGACGAACTCGTGGCGCACGCCAGCGCGACCAATGACCTCGCCCGTCTCTGCAAGCTGGTCGCTGAGGGTCGGCTCGACCCGCAGATCGAGTTCGAAGGATCGTGGCGCCAACCCGCCCCGCCATCGAGGCGTTGCTGCACCGGCGTATCGGCGGCAAGGCCGTACTCCACGTCGACTGAGCGGACTGCGGCCGGCACGCAGCGAAAAACCTGCCGGCGTAAGTGAACCCAGGCACCGATCTGGCCGTAGGAACGGTGTGGGGGACTGGGTGGGGACCTCGACACCGATGATTCGCTGCGGCATGAGTCCGCCGAGTCACTGTGGGAGTGCGGTCACCGTGCCTTGGAGTACGACGGCGACCTGGCGAGCGCGCGTCGCTGGTTCGGTGCCGCGTACGTCGAGGCGGAGCGGACTGGTGACGTCGCGGTCATGGCGCGTGCCGTGGTCGGATACGGCGGGCTGTGGGTGCATGAGCACCGGACGGCCGTCGCCGCGGGCCTTTTCGAGGGCAGGGCGGCGTACGTGAGCACGTTGGTCGCCGCGGCCGGCCTCGACCCGGAGAAGCACGGCGACCTTGCGCTGCGCCTGCGCGTCCGCGCGGCCGGCGAGTCCGACTACCGCGTGGGGCGGTCGGAGACGATCCTGGCATTGCTCGACGAGGCGCGGGCCTCGCCGGATCCCGCCGCCCGCATCGAGGCGCTGAGCATCGCGCACCACTGCCTGCTCGGTCCGGAGTACGTGCATCTGCGCCGCCGTCTTGCCGACGAGCTGATCGGGGAGGCGGCCCGCGCGGGTCGGCGTGGCCCGATGTTGATGAGCCTGCTCTGGCAGGTCGTCGACATGTTGCTGAGCGGTGACCGGCACGCCGGTCGGCGGCTGGCTGAGCTGCGGGCGCAGCTCGCCGAGGGTCCGCACCTGGCCGCCGGCTTCGTGGCCGGCGCCGTCGACGTCATGCTCGCCATCCGCGCCGGCCGCCTGGAGGAGGCGGAACAGCTGGCCCAGCAGTGTTACGAGCTGGGCACCAAGGCTGGCGATGTGGACGCCCAGGCGTGGTACGTGGCCCAGCTCGTGGCGATCCGCTGGTACCAGGGGCGGCTCCCGGAGCTGCTGCCGATGCTGTACGCGACGGCCAGCGCACCCACGCTGAGCGCGGTCGACAACTCCCTGGTCGGCGCCGTCGCGGTCGCCTCGGCCCTGGCCGGTGACCGCAGGGCGGCGGAGAACGCGCTGGCGTCGCTACGCGGGTCCGGTCTGGACCGGCTGCCGCGCTCCTCCAGCTGGCTGGTCACGATGTACGGCATCGTCGAGGCGGCGTATCTGCTGGACAACCGGCACGCGGCGGCACGGGTCTACGGCCTGCTGCTGCCGTTCGCGCACCTGCCGATGATGGCCAGCCTCGGCGTGGCCTGCTTCGGTTCGGTGGAGCACGCCCTCGGCGTGGCCGCGTTGACGATGGGCGACCTGGACCGGGCGATGGAGCATCTACGCGAGGCGGTGCACCGAAATCTGGCGCTCGGGCACTGGCCGGCGGTGCGCACCTCGCGGCTACGCTTCGCCGAGGCTCTGGACCGCCGCGGTGGTCCCGATGACGCCGCGGCCGCCGCGGCGCAGCGCACCGCCGCCGGGGAGCTGGCGCCGCCGGGCGAATCCGGCGCCACCGCCCACTCGGTCACCTGCGTGCGGCAGGGCCGGCGGTGGCGGGTCGAGATGGGTGCTCGATCGGTCACGGTCGACCACATGGTCGGCATGCTCCACTTGGCCGTGCTCACCGCCAACGCCGGGGCGGAGATCCGGTCGATCGAGTTGGTGGCGGGCGTGGAGGCGCTCGGTCGAGCCGCCGCGACCGATGCGGGGTCCGCCCAGGCGTTGCTCGACGAGACCGCCGTGCGGAGCTACCGGCAACGGGTGGCCGAGCTGACCGAGGCCATCGACGGGGCTGGGCACCGCGGGGTCGCCGCGGCCGTCGCCACCATGGAGCAGGAACGGGATTGGGTACTCGCGCAGCTCGGTACCGGCACCAGCCTGGCCGGGCGGCGCCGCTCCTTCGCGAACGACGAGGAGCGGGCGCGCTTGGCGGTGGGCCGGGCTATCCGGCGCGCGGTGGCGCAGATCGACCGCGCCGATCCGGTCATCGGCGCGCACCTACGCGCGAGTGTGCACAGTGGAATGCGGTGCTGGTACCAGCCGGCCGGCCCGGTCGCGTAGGTAGGCGCTCGCACAGCACGGGTCGACGATGGCCGGATCGACGGCGCCGTCGCGGGCCAGGCTGTCAGCGGTCATAGCGGGACACTCCAATGTGGTCGGTCATATCAGGGGATCATGCCTACGCCGCCTGCGGCTGGTTCGGCTCCGCCGGTGCGGGCGTGTCCAGGACCGATCGGGTGACCAGCTTGGCGATCGCGGTGACGAGTCGGCGGGGGCGCCGGGGTGTGAGGTGCGCGTTGAGGGAGTTGCCGAGACCTGGTACGACGTACGCCCGGTCGCGGTCGAGGGCGACGAGGGCGGCGCGCACGACCGCGTGCGCGGCCATCATCTTCCCGCCGAGAGCGGCCCGTTCACCGACTGTGTCGAAGAAGGAGGTCTGGGTCGGCCCTGGGCACAGTGCCAGGACACGTACGCCGCGGCCGCGGTATTCCGATCGCAGCGCGAGGCTGAAGTTGAGCACGAATGTCTTGCCCGCGCTGTAGGTGGCGAAGTAGGGCGAGGGTTGGAAACCTGCCGTCGAGGCGACGTTGATGACCGAGCCGTGGCCCCTGGCGAGCATGCCGGGAACGAGGGCGCGGGTCAGGCCGACGAGCGCCACGACGTTGACCATCAGTTGCTCTTGGTCTCGCCCGTCGGGGATCTCCTCGAACCGGCCGGCGGTGCCGAAGCCGGCGTTGTTGACCAGTACATCCACGGTGAGCCCGGCCGCGGCGAGATCCGCGCTGATCCGGGCCGTGGCGTCCGGTGCGGTGAGGTCCTGGACGATTACCTCGACCCGTATGCCATGCGCGGCGCGCAGCTGCTCGGCGTGTCGCTGCAGCCGGTCCGCGGAGCGGGCCACGAGGACGAGGTTGTGTCCGCGCTCGGCGAGTTGGGTGGCAAATTCTGCGCCGAGTCCTGCGGATGCCCCGGTGACGAGGGCGGTGCGGGTCTGCTCATGGTTTTCCATCGATTTCTCCATCTCCTAGACGTAGGACTGAAGAGTAGCAGTTTCTCAAAAAGCTGCAACATAAGTGTTGCAGATCGTTGGATATCGGCAACGGTCGTGTAACGTTCAACCAGATGTGAAGCAGAGGAGAGTGCGATGACCAGGCCGTTGCGCGCCGACGCCGAGCGCAGCGTGCGCTCGATCCTGGAGGCTGCCGAGCGTGTGCTCAGCATCAATCCAGCCGCGTCGTTGGAGCAGGTCGCCGAGGCAGCTGGGGTGGCTCGCACGACGATCCACCGGCGGTTCGCCAATCGGCAGGCGCTTGTGGACGCTATGGCCGCCATGGCCGTGCAGCAGCTGCTCGAGGCCGTCGAGTCCGGCCGGCCGGAGGCAGCACCCCCGCTGGTGGCGTTGCATCAGATCACCGTCAACGTCCTGCGGACCAAGGTCAGCTGGGGGTTCGCGCTCGGACAGCCGGCCCCTTCCGGTTCGGTCGTCGCCGAGATGCAGCAGCAGGTGGTACGCCGTTGTCTGGAGCTGTTGGGTCGTGTGCGGGACCTCGGCGTGCTCGACGCGGAGGCAGATCTCGACTGGACCCGACGGGTGTACTACGCGCTCATCGGCGAGTCCCTGCACGGCGACGACGCAGAGACCGACCCCGACGTCCTGGCCAGTCGGATCATCGACACGCTCCTGTACGGCGCCGGCCCGCGCCGACATGGCTCCCATCGTTAGGTTCGCCGGGTTGATCGGATCGCGTGGCGGTATCGGTCGGCGGCGCCGGGCCGATCCGAGCCCGGTACCGCAGCGGCGGCCGGTTCAGGACGTTCCGCCGCGAGGCTGGTCGGCTGCCGCGCGCGATGGTGTTCGCTATGTTGGGCGGGTGATCGCTGCGCACCGGGCTGCCGCGGCCCGGTTGGGCATTGACTTCGGTACCTCCAGCACGGTGGCGGTTATCGCGTTGCCGCAGCGGGATCCTCGGCCGCTGCTGTTCGACGGCTCGCCGCTGTTGCCCTCGGCGGTCTGTGTCGACCCGACCGGGCGGATCCTGGTCGGCCGGGACGCCCTGCACACGGCGATGTCGAGGCCGCAGGGGTTCGAGCCGCATCCGAAGCAGCGCGTCGACGACGTCACGGTGCTGCTCGGCGACGCGGAAATCGCGGTGTCGAGGCTGTACGGGGCGGTGCTGGACCGGGTGCTCGCCGAGGCGGACCACGTCACCGGGCGCGTCGGCGACCAGCCGGTCGAGGTGGTGCTCACCTGCCCCGCTGGGTGGGGTCCGCGGCGGCGGGCGACCCTGCTGGAGGCCCTGCCCGGTGCGCGGCTGGTCGACGAACCGGTGGCGGCCGCGCACCACCTCGTCGACCTGGCCGGCGCCGACCTGGCCGAAGGCAGGACCGCGGTGGTCTACGACCTTGGCGCGGGCACGTTCGACGCGGCGGTCCTGCGGCGCACCGGGGACGAGTTCACGGTGGTCGCCGCCCGCGGCGTATCCGACTGCGGCGGGTTGGACATCGACGCGGCGATCGTGGCACACCTGAGCACGGCAGTGCCGCACGCGGACGCCTGGCACCGGCTGAACCAGCCCGCCACCACAACCGAACGTCGCGCTCGGCAGCAGTTGTGGGACAACGTGCGCGCCGGTAAGGAGATGCTGTCCCGGACCACGGCCACGCTGATCCACCTGCCGCTGCTGGACATCGAGGTGCCGCTGGGCCGGGAGGAACTCGACGCGCTCGCCGCGCCGATCCTCGACCGGACCGTCGCCACCGTCCGCGAGGTGCTGCAGGCGGCCAAGGTGGACACGGCCGACCTGGCCGCCATCCTCCTGTCCGGCGGATCCAGCCGGATGCCGGCAGTGGTCACCGTCCTGCACCGGGCCTTCGGCATCACCCCGGTCACCGTCGACCAGCCCGAACTGGCGGTCGCCGAGGGCAGCCTGCGCGCACGGGCCGCCACGGCACCGCCACCGGCGATGAAGCCAGGCGAACACTGGCCGGCGCAGGTCCCGGTGACCGTGCCGGCCGGGGCGGCGCCCCGCGGGTACGGCGGATCGGATTGGCCGCTGCCCTCACCGCCGGGATCCTCGGCCTCGCCGCGACCGTGCTCTACGCCACCGATCCGCACGACCCGGGTGCGGCGACCGGCCCGACCGCCTCGGCCAGCCCTAGCCCGTCGCCGACCCCTAGCCCGTCGCCCACCTACCCGCCCGGCATAGACCCGTGCCTGCTGGGCACCTGGCGGGTCACGATGAACACCGCGTACGGGCTGATCGACGGCGACTCGATCCAGTACGCCGGAGGCGCGGACACCACCTTCACCTACAAGACCGACAACACCTACACAGCCAACTACGCCAAGATGAAACCGCGGATCGCTAAACACCGAGGCAACACCTACACGTACGTGATGCGCGGGACCGTGACCCTCCGCTACCACGCCGACGGCGACACCAACGTCCTGTCCATGGTCCGCAACAACTCGACCAACGAACTGCGCCGCAACGGTGCCGTCGTCAGCCGGGGACCGACCTCGTTCCTTCTGGAATCACAGCAGTACCGCTGCACCAGCGAACGACTGCTGCTATCCAGCAGCCAAGGCAACTACACCATCGACGCGGTCAAGATCAGCGGACCATAGATGGTGCAGCGTGATCGGCCGCCGTTGCAGCAGCAGCACGGCCATGGCGGTGAACTGTTTGGTGATCGAGCGTTGCGGAATCTCGTGTCCACCCGGTGGTTGGTTAGCAGGTCGAGTGGAACAGCCCTGCGACGGCGGCGCCACTGACTGCAAGGCTGTTGTAGATCTGGACGGCCTCGGTGGTCTCGGCCACGTGGACAGTGACCCGGCGCTCGTCCATGAGTTTGAGGGTGCGCGGGTCGACCTTGAGTTGCAGCTGCATGCCACGCGACAGTACGACGGTCGTGGCGCCGTGAGTGAGGAGTTCTTCGACATCGTCGGGCTGAATGCCTGGGCTGTGGCGGGTGCCGGTCTCGGACCAGTCCCAATGGCGGCCACCGCCGGGGTAGAGCATGAAGTCCTTGCCCACTCGAAGGTCTTCGACGTCCATGCGACCCCACGAGATCGACAGGATCCGCGGTGACCGGATTGCTTCGCCAGACACGACGTCTCCTTCCGCGGAGCCGCGTCGGCCGCGGCCAAGACGTTCAGTACAGGATGCCGGAACCTACTATGCCGCGCCGAGAGCGGTCGGCGTCGAAGCATGGATACCTCCCCGCCTGTTCGGCTTGGCCAGGCCGTTGCTGTTGATCCCGCCGTTCTGCCGCTCGCGGTTGCCGCGTACCTGGCCCGTTACAAGGGCCTGTCTCGCTATCACATCGACGTTCACGGTGAAGGGTGCCGGCCGTCGTGACCGCAAACAGCCTTGCTCGACAGGGCGGGTCGGGAAGCACACGCGCCTGACGCGGCGTTCAGCGTCGAGCAGATCGAGCGCGTCGGGCTGCGCGCCGGCACCGTGCACGCGTTCCAGGGCGGCGAGGCCGACGCCGTCGTCGCGTCGCTCGGTCTGGTCGACGGCGACTCGCCGGCCAGGTCGCGCTTCGCCGGCTACCCCTAACCTGTTCAACGTGCTCGTGACGCGGGCCCGTCGTGGATGCTGGTGGTCACGTCGCTGACCGGGGCAACGGGGATCGTCGGGGGACCACCTCGCGGACAGCGCGTCGCCCCCCGCCGCCGATCGTCCGTCCACTTGGGGCAGACGACGGCTGGGCCGCCCGGCTGGGCCGCCCGGCTGGGCCGTCGCCCTGTGCGTCGGCGGGATCGGACTGATCTGCCGAGTCCACCCGGACGGCCCCGCCACCCACATCGAACGCCAACGCACGCTCATCCGGGCCGTCTGGGACCCTGCAAGACGCGTTCCCATCCCGCTGGCAAGGCGACGAGGTCCGTGCCGCCCTCGACCTGACCACCAGTTGATCAACGGAAGGGATCGAGGATGCCTCGGGCCAGGGCGGCCGTTACCGCGGCTGTGCGGTCGTTGACGCCTAGCTTGGCGAATGCTCGTAGGAGGTGGGTCTTGACCGTTGCCTCGCCGATGTACAGTTCGCGGCCGATCTCCGCGTTGGACAGTCCACGGGCCACCAGCGCGAGCACCTGGATCTCGCGCGGCGTCAACTGTTCCCCGGCCGGGGTGCGCATGCGGATGACCAGCCGGGCGGCGACCGGTGGCGCCAGTACGGTCTCGCCCGGGCGGCGGCGCGGATGGCCTCGACCAGCGCGCCGATCGGCGTGTCCTTCAACAGGTACCCGGTGGCGCCTGCCTCGATCGCACGCAGGATATCGGCATCGGTGTCGTACGTGGTGAGCACCAGCACTCGCGTCTGCGGAAAGCGCTCGACGATGCGCGCCGTCGCGGTCGCCCCGTCGGTGCCCGGCATCCGCAGGTCCATCAGCACCACGTCCGGGTGCACGGCGGCGACGAGCACGAGCGCCTCGTCCCCCGATCCGGCCTCGCCGACGACGCGCAGGTCGTCGGCCGACTCCAGCATGCCGCGTAGCCCTACCCGGACTACCGGGTGGTCATCGACGAGCAGTACTCGGATCACATCGCCCGTCCTTCCGGGAGGCTGACGCGCACGGTCGTGCCGGCGCCGGGCGCGGACTCGATCGTGCACGTGCCGCCGAACGCGACGGCCCGGTTGTGCATGCCCCGCAGGCCGTACCCGGCGTCGACCGCGGCCGGATCGAAGCCCTGACCGTTGTCGGTCACCGCGACCGTCGACGACGTGTCGTCGCGCGACAGCGCGATGTGGACGGTGGACGCCCCGGCGTGCCGGCGGACGTTGGCCAGGGCCTCCTGCGCGGCACGCAGCAGCACCGCGTCGGTGCCGGGCGCCGAACTGGCCGGCTGGCCGGACGCGGCCACGTCGACCGGCACACCGGTGTCGCGGGTGTGCCGGTCGGCCAGACGGACGAGCGCCTCGACCAGGCTGCGGTCGGCGAGGTCGGGCGGGACGAGCGCGGCGACCAGCGCCCGTGCCTCGGCGAGGTTTTCCCGGGCGGCGCGCTCGACCAGGTCGAGCTGGCTCTCGACGGTTTCCCGGTCGCGGTCCAGCGCGACCCGCGCGGCCTGGGCCAGCATCAGGATGCTCGTGAAGCCTTGCGCGAGCGTGTCGTGAATCTCGATGGCGAGCCGTTCGCGCTCGGCCCGTACGCCGGCCTCGTGCCGCTCGGCCGCGAGCTCGGCCTGGGTGCGCCGCAACTCGTCGATCAGCTCGGCCCGGCCGCGGCTCTGCTTGATGATGCCGGTGATGTACGTGCCGATCAGGAGCGCGAACAGCATGGGAATGAGCACCCACAGGCCGACCATGCTGAGGGCGTGCGTGTTGAGTCCGATGTGGAACAGTGTCCAGGCGCCGATCTCGCCGTACAGCAGCGCCATCACACCGAACCGCACCCGCCAACTGCGCACCATCGCGAAGATCTGCGGGTTGAGCATGAACAGCAGGAACGAACCGGCCATCGTGACCAGGAAGACCCCGTTGAGCAGCACCGTGACGCCGACGAAGTAGCCGAACGCCAGCCGGTCGTCCTCGTGGCGCAGCGCGGGGATGCCGGTCAGCGCGTACCAGCCGAGGAGCAGGGCGAGCGAGGTCATCGCGATGCCGCGACCGAACGGGGTCGAGTCGTCGATGGCGACGAACACGGCCACCATCAGGATCGTCGCGCCGGCCAGGATGTGCCAGCCGGCGAGGTACCGCTGCCAGAAATCGACCGCGCCGGCCGGCTCGGTCAACGCTCTTCCTTGGCCGTCCAGCGGAACGTGAGCACGCACAGCGTGAACCCGATCACCACCCACACCCCCAGGATGAGCGCTACCTTGCCGAGTTCCCAAGACCCGGCCGCCTCTTGGCTGGCGAACGAGTCGGGCAGGAAGACTGACCGCATGCCCTGCGTCATCCACTTGAGCGGGAACACCGCCGCGATGTGCTGCATCCAGCTCGGCAGGTTGGTGAACACGAAGAAGACGCCGGAGATGAACTGCAGCACCAGCGCCACCGGAGTGACCACGGCCGGTGCGCGCTTGCCCTCGCGCGGGATCGACGAGAACGCGATGCCGCACAGGGTGCACGCGGCGATGCCGAGCATGGTCACCCAGGCGAGCGTGAGCCACTTCGCGGGCGTGTCGGGCAGTGAGAGGTCGAATAACGTGCCGGCGATGGCGAGCATCAGCGCGGTTTCGATCAGCCCGATGGTGTACACCATCACGACCTTGCCGATGAAGTAGGACGCCGGCGGCATCGGCGAGCCGGCCAGCCGCTTGAGCACGCCGCGGTCGCGCTCGATCGGGATCTGAATGGCGAGCGTCTGGAAGCCGTTGGTCAGCTGCGCGGCGGCGATCATGCCGGCGATGAAGTACTGCGTGAACTTGACGCCAGGTGCGATCTCGAAGTTGAAGATCGAGGCGAAGATGACCAGCAGCATGATCGGGAACGCGAACGAGAAGATCATCGAGTCGCGGGCCCGAAAGAACTGGCGGATCTCCAGCCCGGAGCGCAGCAGGCCCAGCGCGACCGGGTTGGGGCGGAACCGCTCTCGGGTCGTGGTGGTCATCAGGCGTCCTCACCAATCATCCGCAGGTAGGTGTCCTCAAGCGTGGGCCGCGAGACGATCAGTTCCGGCACCTCGCCGCCGTACTCCCGGGCCAGGTCGACGACCAGCGCGCTGGGTGTGTCGGTGTCCTCCTGCCGCGGCCGGCCGGAAGCCTGCCAACGTACGGTCGCCTTCGCGGTGTTGCGCCCGCCGAGCGTCGCCGGCGTCGAGACCTCCACCAGTCGGCCGCGCGCGATGACGCCGACCCGGTTGGCGAGCGCCTCCGCCTCGTCGAGGTAGTGCGTGGTCAGCAGGATTGTCGTGCCGGCGGCGGCCAGGTCGCGCACGAGATCCCAGAACTCGCGCCGGGCGGCCGGGTCGAAGCCGGTGGTCGGCTCGTCCAGGAAGAGCAGTTCCGGCCGGCCGATGATGCCGAGCGCCACGTCGAGCCGGCGCTGCTGGCCGCCGGAGAGCGTCTTGGCCTTCGCCGTGCGCTTCTCGCCGAGGCCGACCCGATCGATCACCTTCGCCGGATCGTCCGCGTGCGGGTAGTAGTGGGCGAAATGGCTCACCACCTCGTTGACCGTGAGCTCCTCGAACTCGCCGGTCGACTGCAGGACGATACCGATGCGCGAGCGCCAGTCGGGGCCGGCGTCGCGCGGATCGATGCCGAGGACGCTGACGTCGCCGCCGTCGCGTTTGCGGTACCCCTCCAGAATCTCGACCGTTGTGGTCTTGCCGGCACCGTTGGGCCCGAGGAGGGCGAAGACCTCGCCCCGCTGGACGGACAGATCGACCCCGTCGACGGCGGCGAGCTTTCCGTATACCTTCCGCAGCCCACGAACCGTGATCGCGCTGTCATCGCTCATGCGTCCATCGTGCCGGCCGTACACAGTGGACGGGACAACGGAGTGACCGACATGTCCGTCCACCAGTCGGTGGACGGACTGGCGTGATGGCGGGTGCACGGCGGCGTCGATGCCGCTGTTCATGAAAGACATCCACGACGACATCAGGACGCGCTTATGACGCCGCGCCCCGGGCCGATTGGGCCGGGACGCGGCGACGGATCGGTCAGGCTGTCAGAGGGTGACGAGCGTCGTGAAGACGCTGGCGTTGCCCGAGGCACCGACCCGGTCGTTCACGAACCCCTGGGTCACCCCGTCGAAGTGGTCGATGTAGTCGGGTGGGTTGACGGTGTAGGAGAGCGGCCACGAGCAGATCTTCGTCTTGTCCTTCAGCGCGTTCCGGGCGGCCGTGTTGAGCGGCACGTACGTGGGCCCGCCGGCCAGGCTGGTGATCGCTCCGGCGACGGCGGTGCCGTACTTCGAGTAGGGCGCCTGACAACCCGTGGCGTCCTTCTCCATGATCAGAAGGTCGATCTTGCTCCAGCTGAACCGCTCCCAATTCACGATCGTCTTGAATGGGTAGTAGGTCTTGTTGGGGACGTTCACCTCGTACAACGGCACGACGTCCGCCCGCGGCTGGCCGTTGCTGCCACCCATCGCGATCACGAAGACCTCCGCGTCGCAGAGGCTCCCGGGGCACCACCACTTGCCCGCTCCCGGCTCCTCGACGTCCTTGAGTCTGATGCGGTCCAGCCGCGTCGCCTTGGGCGGGTCGACCGGGACGAGGACGTCGCTCAGCACGCCGGCGGCGTTCAACGCGGCGCTGACGGCGTACATCGCCTGGGGCGTGATGTTCTCCATGTTGAGGCTGACCATGATCAGCGGTGCCGGTGGCTCCGTGGTCAGATCGACGGCCACCTGCTTGCCGTCCATGGTCTCGGCGGTGAGCGTGGACGCCTCGACGTCCTCCTCCGGTGCGGCGGCGAACAGCGGCGGGACGCCCTTGGCGAGCTGACCGTCCTGGTCGGCCAGGTACACCGCCAGCGTCGAGTCGGTCATCTTCGTGAGCCCCAGGAACTCCTTCAAGCCGGCGTCCGCCGCGGCTGCCAGCCGGGTGAACCCCGCGCCAGCCGCCGAGTCCGACTTCGCGAAGACGGTGGCGGGATCGACGACCCCGTCGCGGATCAGCGCGTCGAACAGCGCCTGACCAGCGACCCGATCAGTCGCGGTCAGCCGCAACTGCCGGGCGAGGTCGGTCTTCGTCTGCTCGATCGGCCCGACCTCCGTCTCATCGGCAGCCGCGGCCGACGACCCCGCCGCCAGCGGGATGAGTGACGCGAGCAAGGCACCCGCCACCGCGGCGGCCGACCAGTTGAGTCTCCGTTTCGACATTTCCGTATCCCCTTTTCGTCGATGGCCCGATCTCTCATGGCGGGCTCGAAGACACGGTGGCGTCGATGGCTGGCACCGACCTGACGCGAGGCTGAAACGCCGGATCCCAGGATCCTGTCCGGTGCGCGACCGTCCGCCCTTGCCGGCCGTGTCGCACCGCTAGCCTGAATCCGATCTAGCCCGGGGAGACGGTCGCATGCAGGTGAGACTTCTGGGTCCGGTCGAGGTGGCCGTCGACGACACGTGCCACCCGGTGCCAGGTCTGCGGCGCAAGGCCGTCCTCGCGGTGCTCGGCCTGCACCCGGGCCAGATTGTCAGCAGCGACCGCCTCATCGACGTCGTCTGGGGTGGCAACGGGCCCAGCACGGCACAGAACACGCTCCAACGCCACATGTCCTACCTGCGCAACGTCCTCGGGGCGAAGGCCACGATCGTCGCCCGGCCACCGGGCTATGTGCTCAACATCGGGGCCGAGGCCACCGATGTCGAGACCGCGGAGCGACTGATCCGCCAGGCGCGACAGTCAACGGATCCGGCCGTCAAAGTCAGGCAACTTCGCGGCGCGCTCGCGCTGTGGCGAGGTCGGCCGCTGCTGGACGTGGCCGGGCTGGGCTGGCTGGACGAGCAGGCCGAGCGCCTGGTCCAGATCGAGCATGAGGCGGCAAGCGCCCTCACCGAAGCCCGCCTGATGCTGGGCGAGCACGCGCAACTCGTGCCGGAGCTCGAACGGCTGACCTCGGCGCGACCGTTCGATGAGGACATCCATCGTCAGCTGATGATCGCACTGTACCGGGCCGGCCGGCAGGCCGACGCGCTCGCGACGTACCAGCGGCTGAGACGCAGCCTTGGCGAAGAGCTGGGCATCGACCCCAGTCAGCCCCTGCGTGAGCTGGAGGCGGCCATCCTGCGTCAGGACGCGTCGCTTGACCCGCCCGCGCCCGCGATCACCGTACAGCCCGCGCCGAAAGTGGGGGTGGTGCCGGCGCAGTTGCCGCTGGCCGTGCCCGCGTTCACCGCACGTACCCGGGAGATCGCCCGCCTCGACACCGTGCTCATCCGGACGGGGCACGTGCGGTCCGGTGCGGCGAGCCCGGACGCGGCGGTGGTCATCGCCGCGGTGTCCGGCACCGCCGGGGTGGGTAAGACCGCGTTGGCCGTGCATTGGGCCCACAGGGTGCGCGGCCACTTCCCCGACGGGCAGCTCTACGTCAACCTTCGCGGCTTCGACCCGGGCGGGCTGGTGGTGGATCCGGCTGTGGCGCTGCGAGGCTTTCTCAGCGCCTTCGGCATCGAGATGGACAGGATCCCGGCCGGCGTGGACGAACAGGCCGCCCTCTACCGGAGTGTGCTGGCCGGAAAACGGGTTCTCGTGGTGCTCGACAACGCCCGCGACGTGGAGCAGGTCCGACCCCTGCTGCCCGGGGCGCCGGGGTGCGTCGTGGTGGTGACCAGCCGGAACCAGCTCACCGCCCTGGTCACGGCCGAGTGCGCGTACCCGCTGACCCTCGACCTTCTCACCAGCGACGAGTCACGCGACCTGCTCGCGCACCGACTGGGTACGGACCGGGTGGCTGCCGAACCGGCAGCCACCCGGGAGGTCATCGAGCGATGCGCCCGGTTACCGCTGGCCCTGGCCATCGCGGCCGCCAACTGCTTCACCCACCCCGAACTCTCGGTCGCCTCGATCGCCGGCCAGTTGCGGGAAGCCACCAGCACGCTGGATGCCCTCAACGCCGCGGACGTGGGTACCGACATCGCGGCGGTGTTCTCCTGGTCCTATCAGGCGCTCACCCCCGATGCCGCCCGACTGTTCCGGTTGCTGGGCCTGCACCCCGGCCCCGATGTCACCGTGGCCGCGGCGGCCAGCCTCGCCGGGGTCCCGGCCGCCGAGGTCCGCCCGTCGCTGGCCGAGTTGGTACGCGCACACCTGCTCACGCAGCCCACGCGGGACCGTTACACGCTTCACGATCTACTATGGACATACGCCGCACGCCTGAGCCGCGGCGAGGAGGGCGAGCCGCAACGGGCCGCGGCTGCGCGCCGGCTGCTCGACCACCACCTGCACACCGCGTTGTCGGCGGGTCAGCTCATCAACCCGAAACGGGAGCCGATCGCTGTTTCGCCGCCTGAAGCCGCCGCGGTGTCGGAGCAGCCCGGTGACCGAGATCAGGCCGTCGCCTGGTTCGCCGCGGAGCGGGCCGTGCTGCTCGCTGTGGTCAGGCAGGCCGTGGACAACGGGTTCGACTCGCACACCTGGCAACTGGCCTGGGCCGTTCAAGACTTCCTCAGCCGGTGGGGCCATCGGGAGGACCACGTCGCCAGCCAGCGCGCCGCCATCGACGCCGCCCAACGCCAGGGACACCTGGTCGCGCAGGCGCGCTCCCACTGCGGCTACTCCACCGCATGTGCCAAGCTGCACCGTTACGACGAAGCCCACAGCCACCTTCGGCACGCTCTCGACCTGTACGAGGCGCTGGGCGACCACGCCGGTCAGGCCTTCGCCTACTACCAGATGGGCTGGTTGTCGAACCTGCAGGGCAGGCACGACCGGGCGTTGTGCCACGCCCGGCAGGCTTTGCGCCTGTACCGGGCGGCGGGTCATCCGGTCGGAGTGGCGCGGACGCTGAACTCACTGGGCTGGGATCACGCCCTGTGTGGCGACTTTGAGCGCGCCCGTCCACGCTGTGAACAGGCGCTGGTCGCGCTGCGACGGCTCGGTGACCGCCACTTCGAGGCCGGTGCGTCGGACAGCCTCGGCTACATCTACCACCATCTGGGAAATTATGGCCGCGCCGTCGAGCACTACCGGCAGGCGGTCGAACTGTTTCGCGACGTTGGTGATCGCTACTACGAGGCCGACGCCCTCAACCACCTGGGCGACAGCCACCGTGCGGCCGGTGATCTCGACGCCGCCCGCGCCGCGTGGCGACGGGCGCTGGACATCTTCGACGATCTCGGCCACCAGGACGCCGCCACGATCCGCAGCAAGCTTGATGCCCTGACCGGCATCAGCAGGCGCGCCACGATGACGATCGCGGGACCGGCGAACGGAGCGTCCCGCCAGCCGCCGCGCCTGCCGCAAACGGGGACCAGGCGGCTGGCTCCATTGGCTTGACACGACGGCCCGTTACATCGGCGGCTCCGAATAGACTACGCACGGGAGCTTTGGGTTCCCCAGCTGTTCCCACGTGCACTCCACCGTGAGATCGAAGTCGGGAAGAGCCGCGATCTTGTCGCACGTGAAGATCACGATCTCGTCGAAGAAGCGGCCGCCGGCTTCCTCGCACTTGCTGGGCAGCTGTCCCGGCTTCCTCTCCGCGGCGTAGAAGAGGCAGCCGCGGTCATCGGTGAAACACATGATCGCGTCTTCGCCGAGATCGCAACTGTACGAGTCGCGCGTTTCCGTGTACTCGCTGCGAAACGCGGCGCAGTAGCGGCTGAGTGTGTCCGGATGGCCGGTGGACCGCTCCAACGCCGAGGCCGGCGTGGCCCACACCGTAGCGCCGATGAAGGCGATACAGACCGCCACGACGGCCATCACGCGACGCAGCATGCTTATGCGGTTCCTCATGACGTACTCCTTCGGTCGGGGGATCGTGCCCCGACACACTGTCGCCGTCGGTGCTGAAACGGAGCTGAAGCGGAAGCCGAAGATGGTGCGGTCCTCGCCGGTAAGCAGGGCTAATGCGTGATAGCGCGCCGCGTAGCGCAGGGACCGTCAAGCCAGGACGCGGTAGAGGGTGGACGAGCGCATGCGGGTGGCCCAGGAGGCGCCGCCCCAGGCGCCGGCGAGGCTGTCCAGGAGCAGTTTGATGACCACGGTCCAGTGCGGCGTCAGGGCTGAGATCGGCACGGCCGCGAGGCGGGCGGGCAGGGCGGTGATGACCACGACGAGGCTGAGGGCCTTGTTGAGGATGACGGCTTGAAGGGCGGCGAGCCCGAACAGCATGATCAGCAGCGGCAGTCGGAACTCGGCGCCGCCGAGGCCGATTGGTCTTGCGCTGGTTCCTTGGACGGGGCCTGGCACGTTCCGCGCCTGGTGTGAACGCGACGCCGTAGCATCCCAGTAAACCGTCAAGGTGTTCGAGCGCGTCGCGAGCGTCGCCAGCGGGCGCGTCAGGATGGCTGACGCGGACCACTGCGTGTCCACAGTGGTCCGCGCCAGCGGAGTCGCGGCTAGGACGCGCGGTAGATGCCCGAGTCGAAGTGCCCGCGGTGGTTCCGCGACGAGATCGGCTGGCTCGGCCATGCCCGACACACCGGCATGGACCGCAAGCAATGGATGGCCGACTACGTCGGACCGTACGTCAAGCACGTCGTCGAGTCCGGCAAGTACCCCATGTTCAACCGCACCATCCACGAAGGACGGCTCTCCCACATGTCCCCGACGCGCGTTTCCAGTACGGGTTCAACCACGTACTCAACGGCATCGCCGCCGCCCTCCCCAACACGACGACGCGGTGAGCCCCACTCTCGACGAACGGCCAATGGTCTGGCGCCCGTCGATCAGGCACGATCGGCCACCGTGATCACCACCGATTCGTCCGCGCCGTGCGCCCGTTGCGCTGCGGCCACGGTTACCGTCCATGGTGCGTTGCCGTGGTGCCCGCAGTGCGAGTGGAACCTCGGCCGTTTCGAGCCGGCCCGCCGGGTGCCCGAGTTCGGGGTCCGCGTTGTTGACCGGTGGACGCACCAGGTGGCGTACCGGCTGGCCCGCCGTCAATTCGCGGACCTGTCACAGCGCACGCTGGACCGTCCCATGCTCAGCGCGGCCCGTCTGGTGACCGTCACCGCATCGCTGCTGTTACTGGCCGCTGTGGTCCTGCTGGCAGCGTTCGGTGTCTGGCTGGTGCTGTACGACTTTCCGCGGGTCACGATCCTGTTCGGCATCATCGCGCTCGCCCTGGCATTCACACTGCGCCCACGCCTGGGCCGGCTGGACCCGACCATCGACGTGCTGTCCCGGCAGACCGCCCCCACCCTGTTCGCGGTCGTCGACCAGGTCGCCGCCGCGACCGGCGCACCGGCGCCGCATATCATCGCGGTCGACCAGAGCGTCAGCGCCTACACCACCTCGGTCGGCATCCGCCGCCGCCGCGTGCTGTGCCTCGGGCTACCACTATGGGCGGTACTGCCACCACCACAACGCATCGCGCTACTCGGCCACGAACTCGGGCACTTCGTCAACGGCGACGTCCGCCGCGGGCTGCTGACCCAACCCGCCTTCACCATGCTCGGCACCACCGCAGACCTGATCCGACCGGTAAACACCGCAACGACAGGCGTCGGGGAAATACTCGCCGCGCTCGTGCAGGCCATCGCGGCCCGGGTGCTGTACCTGCTGCACCTGCTGCTGGTCTGGACCGGGCAACGCGACGCCCAACGCGCCGAATACCTCGCCGACGAACTCGCCGCCACTGCCGCTGGCTCCACCGCCGTAGCCGACCTGATGGACACCCTCCTCGCTACCGACGTCATCGACATGGTCATCCGCCGCGAAGCCCGCGCCGGACGCGGCCTCAACGACTGGCACACCGCGGTAGCCCAGGCCCGAACCACCAGCACCGCCCAAGCACCGCTGCTACGCCAACTGTCTATCCGCGACGAGGTATCCCTGTTCGCCTCACATCCACCCACCGGACTACGCACCCGCATGCTCACCGCACGCCCTCACCGCGAACCAGCCGTCACCCTCACCACCTCACAGACCGAACGAATCGACGCCGAACTGACCAACCAGTACCAACGCCTGCAACGCAACCTCGGCCTCGAGTAGCCGATCCCACCCGATATAGCGCCACCCGTCCCGGCCGACGCTTAGGGCTCGGCGGGAAATTGCTTGGCCGGTCCGGGCTGTGTTTCTGGTTCGGGGTGGATCGTGTAGTTCCATTCGCCGTGGAAGTTGTGGCGGGCGAGGGGTACCGCATCAATCTCGGCCTTGCTGATTTCATCTCCGACGCTTCACCGATCTTGTTGTAGTCCACCCGGACCAGCGCCATGCCCTCGTCGGTGTTCAGTCTGCGCCGCTTGGTGGCCGACCATATCTGTCCAATATGGATTATCTGGCGGCGAAAGCCGATGTTTCGTTGGATTCCACGGTGTATACCGTCAACGAAAACCGTCCTTTGACAACACTGGTGATCGTCGATATCGTCACCGCCCTGAAACTGGTACACGGGGAGGGTCGCCATGGCCCGCGGTTCAGGTCGGCTTTCGCTTTTTGTCCTGCTCGTCCTACTCGTCGGCTTGGTGCGCGTCCCGGCCGCGCATGCTGTGGACCCGGTCGCCGTCGACGCGGTGACTCCACAGGTGGTGGTCGCTGGCGAAACGCTGACGGTCACCGGGCACGGCTTCTCGGCCGCGGCGGCCGAGAACGTGGTGACCCTGAATGGCACTACGGCCACCGTCACCTCCGCCACCGAGACCAGCCTGACCGTGACCATGCCGGTCGGTGCCACCTCCGGGCCGGTGACGGTGACCAGCCCGCTCGGGGCGGCCACCTCGGCCGGCGACGTGTTCGTGCCGCCGCCGACCTTCACGGTCGCCGACGTGCAGACCACCCAGCGGCTCGCCTACGGCGTCGCGGGGACGGCGGCGGTCGCCACCGCGAACAGGATCTCCCTGCTGACGATCCCCGGCCAGAGCGGCCATCGGCTGAGCCTGCGGCTGGCCTCCAGCACCTTCGGCTCGTCCACCAGCAACGCGCGGGTGAGCGTCTACCGGCCCGACGGAAGCGCCCTGGTCAGCGCCACCGGATTCGGCTCCAGCGGGGTGTTTCTGGATACCCGGGCGCTGATCGCCGACGGCACCTATCAGGTGCTCGTCGATCCACAGGGCACGGCCACTGGGCAGGTCGTGGTCACCGCGTACGACGTGCCCGCCGACGCCACGGCCGCGACGAATCCGGGCGGCGCCGCGGTCACCGTCACCACGACGACGCCCGGCCAGAACGCCGTCGTCACTTTCGACGGCACGACCGGGCAGCGTGTCTACTTCGGATTCAGCGGTGGAACGTTCGGCGCGTCCAGCTACGCCACGGTCTCCGTCACCGGACCGGGTGGCGGCACTGTGCTGTCCGCCATCAGCTGCGGCACCTCGTGCCGCTACGACACGACCGCGCTCGCCGCCACCGGCAGCTACTCGATCCGGGTAGACCCGCAGAGCCTGTACACCGGTTCGTTGACGGTCCAGCTCTACGACGTGCCGGTGGACGGGGCGTTCGACGTGGTCGTCGGCGGCGAGGCGGTCACCCTGACCACCACGACGCCCGGCCAGAACGCCGTGGCCACCTTCGTCGGGACCGCCGGGCAGCGGGTCTTCGTCAACTTCACCGGGGTACGTACGGAGCCAGCTCGTACGCGACGGTGCTGGTGCGCCGGCCGGACGGCACCAGCTTCGTCAGCGCGCTCAACTGCGGCACGTCCTGCGTGATCGACACGCGGGTGCTGCCGTCGGGCGGCACGTACACGATCTTCCTCGACCCACAGAGCGGCTACACGGGCTCGCTGATGGTCCGGATCTACGATGTCCCGGCCGACGTGGCGGTGAGCGTGTCGCCCGGCGGTGACGGCGTTACGGCGGCCATCTCGACGCCGGGGCAAAACGCGGTGATCTCGTTCGCGGGCACCGCCGGGCAGCGGGTCTACTTCGCGTTCACGTCCGGCACGTTCGGGGCCAGTTCGTACGCCACCGTCACGGTGCGCGCGCCGGATGGCAGCACCTTCGTCAGCGCCATCAACTGTGGCACCTCGTGCGCCATCGACACGAGGACGCTGACCGTCGACGGGACGTACACGATTCTGCTGGATCCCGCCTCGTTTCGAACCGGTGCCCTGACCGCACAGGTCTACGACGTTCCGGCCGATCCCACGGCCACCGCCACGCCAGGTGGCCCGGCGGTGCCGGTCGCGACCGGCACGCCGGGGCAGAACGCGACGGTCACCTTCGGCGCGACGGCCGGTCAGCGAATCAGCATCCAGCTGTCGGCCAGCACGTACGGCAGCAGCTCCTCCGCGGCGTACGCCTCGGTGGTCAGGCCGGACGGCACCACGCTGGTCTCGTCCACCGGGTTCGGCACGAGCGGCGTGCTGCTCGGCCCGGTCGCGATCCCCGGCGACGGCACGTACACGCTTCTCCTGAACCCCAGCGGCGCCGCGGTCGGCGGGGTCACGGTCCAGGTCTTCGACACGGTGAACGTGACGTTCGCGACCACCGTGGGCGGCCCGGCGATCACCGCCACCACGACTGTGCCGGGCCAGAACGCGACGGTCACCTTCGACGGACTGGCCGGGCAGCGCGTCGCGGTCAGGGTGGCCGGCAGCACCTACGGCTCGTCCAGCGGCAGCCTCTATGCCTCCCTGACCGCACCGGACGGCACCACGCTGGTCGGCTCGACCGGAGTGGGTAGCGGCGGCCTCTTCTTCGACGCCCGGACGCTGACGGCCGACGGCACCTACACCCTGTCGCTCGACCCGCAAGGAGTGCTCACCGGTTCGGTGCTGGTAGAGGTCGTCGCGGTGCCGGTCGACAGCGCGGTGACCCTGGATCTCGACGGCACCGCGGTGACCGCGGCGACGACCGTGCCGGGCCAGAACGCCACCGCCACGTTCTCCGGCACGGCCGGGCAGCGGGTGAGCCTGCGGTTCACCAGCGGGGTCGGGAGCGTCTACGGCCAGGTGACGAACCCGGACGGCACCATCCTCAGGGCTCGCTGGTACGTCGGCTCCAGCGACTTCGTGGAGCCGTTGACCCTGCCAGCCGACGGCGTCTACACGGTCCTGCTCGACCCGACCGGCTCCGCGCTGGGCTCGATGGGCGTGCAGGCGTGGAGCGTGCCCGCCGACCTGACGGCCACCGCGACCACCGACGGCACGGCCACCACGGTCACGCCCGCCGTGCCGGGGCAGAATGCGGTGATCACCTTCTCCGGCACGGCGGGGCAGCGGCTCAGCCTCCGCTTCAGCGGTACGGCGTCGAGCTATGTGGCGGTCAAGAATCCGGACGGCACTGATCTGAGGGCGCGCTGGTACGTCGGCACCGCGGACTTCGTCGACCCGATCACCCTGCCCGCCACCGGCACCTACCGCGTGCAGATCGACCCGTCGACCTACGCCGTCGGCACGATGACCCTCCAGGTGTACGACGTTCCCGCCGACCCGGGGTACGCGGCGACCGTGTCCGGCCCGCCGGTCACCCCGACCGTGACGGTGCCCGGCCAGAACGCCACCGTGACCTTCACCGGCACGGCTGGTCAACGGCTGAGCCTCCGGTTCGCCAGCGGCACCGCCAGCGTCTATGCGGCGGTAAAGAATCCGGACGGCACCGATCTGCGGGCGCGCTGGTACGTCGGCGCCTCGGGCTTCGTCGACCCGATAACCCTGGCGGCGACCGGCACGTACACGCTGCTGATCGACCCGTCTGGGGCGGCCGTCGGGTCGATCACCGTTCAGCTCTACGACGTGCCGGCCGACCTGACGGCCGCAGCGGCGGTGGATGGCACGCCCACCGAGGTCAACATCGGCACGCCGGGGCAGAACGGCACGGTGACCTTCCCGGCGTCGGCGGGCACCCGGGTCTACGTGGTGCTGGACGCCGTCGCCTTCCCCAGCGGCTACTCCGTGGTGGCGCTGCGCGACCCCGCGGGTACGTCGCTCACTTCGACCTACCTGTACGACGCCGGCGACCAGGCCACCCTCGGGCCGGTCACCCTGGCGACGACCGGTACCCACCAGGTCACGATCAACCCGTCGGGCTCGTCCGCCGGCGCTGTGCGGGTGCGCATCTTCGACGCGACCGCGCCCCGGCCGTGCCGGTCACGCCGGGCGGCCCGGCCGTTTCCCTCGCCACCACCCGGCCGGGCCAGGTCGCCGAGGCGACGTTCGCCGGGACGGTCGGCCAGCGGGTCAGCGTCGTGGTATCCGGCGCGGACGTCGTCGAGGGCGAGGAGGCAGCCTCCTACCTGGCCTCGGTCATCTCCGCCGCCGGCGTCACCCTCGACTCCGGGTCCACCGACGCGACCACAGACTGGCTGCTGGGCCCGGTGACGCTGGCCGCCGATGGCGTTGTCACGGTGCGGTTCGACCCGGCGGGGCTCGCGGTCGGTTCGGTGCTGGTGCGGGTCCATGACGTCTCGGCCGATGTGACGGGCACTGCGACGATCGGCGGCGGCGCCTTCGCGGTGACCCTGCCGACGCCGGGGGTCTCGGCCGCGATCGACTTCCCGGCCAGCGCCGGCCAGCCGATCGTCCTCGACATGCGGTCCGGCCCCTCGACACTGGCCGCCGTCATCCGGAACCCGGCCGGCGCCGTGCTCTGCTCCGGCACCCTGTCGGTCTCCACCGAGCTGACCTGCACCGCCGCCGAGGCCGGCAGCCACCGGCTCACCCTGACCGGCACGAGCGCCGCGATCGGCGAGTGGAGCTTGGAACTGATCGATGGGCTCGGCACCCCGACCATCACCGTCCTCGGCGCGGCGGCTCCCGAGAACTGGTTGAACGACGGGGACGTCAACGCCTCGTGGAGCACCGAGGCGACGGTCCCGATCGCCGGCTACGCGGTGGTCGTCGACACGGCGCCGCTGACCGATCCCGGTGCGGCCGCGACGCAGACCTCCGCCAGCCTGGCCGTGACCCTCGCCGATGGCTCGCACTACCTGCACGTCCGCGCGATCGCCACCAGCGGCTTCGCCAGCCCGGTGGCGCACCGACTAATCAAAGTGGACGCCACGGCGCCGGTGGTCGCCTCGATCGTGGTCCCGTCCCACCCCGATCCGGACACGCCCGTGGCGGACTTGGCCGTGCATGCCCAGTTCACCGTCGAGCCCGACGTCTCCGGCGTTGCCGAGTACGCCGTCTCGGTGACCCACGGCGCGGACGACGAGCCGCTCGGCGTGGCGGACTCCGGCGCCAGCTACACCACGCTGCTGACCGGCGAGGGCGAGTGGTATCTGCACGTGGTTGCCGTCGACGCGGCGGGCAACCGCAGCGCCCCGGCGCACCGGAAGATCACCGCGGACACTCCGCCGAGCGCGCCGCTGATCACCAGCCCCACCCACCCGCAGCCGGGAACGGCGTACCCGGGCCGGGACCTCGTCGCCGTCTGGGAGGGCGGCGCCGCATGGGCGGACAGCTGGGCGGTGCTGCTCGACGACCACCCGGACACGGTGCCCGGCACGGCGACCACCACCCCGGAGACCCGGTTCGGTGCGCACCTGGACGCCGGTACCTGGTGGCTGCACGTGCGCGGCATCGACGCATCCGGCACCGCCGGGGCGACCGCGCACTTCCGGGTGGTCGTGGCACCGCAGGCCACCGCGTTCACCGCGCCGCGTGCGGGGTCGACCGTGTGGGGCGCCGTCGCGGTCACCGTCGACTGCCCCGGCAGCGCGGGCCCGCTGACAATTCAGGCCCGCACCGGCGGCGGGGAATGGCGAGCCGTCGGGGCCGCACCCGCCGGTGATGGCACCTGCGAGGTCGCGTGGCACACGCCGGGTGCGGCGGCCGGATGGGCCGATGGGGCGTACGAACTGCGCGCGCTCGACGGCACCGACGTCGTCGCCGGACCGGTCGCCGTCACCCTGGCCAACGCGGCCGACCCGCTGGCCCGCCTCGCCGCGGACTATCGGGCCGGTCTGCTCGGTGTGGTCGACTACGTCCGGTACAGCCTGTTCGCCGTCGTCAACGTCGAGGCCGTGCCGGCGCGCTATCGCGACGGTGCCCCGGCGATCACCGATACCGGGTCGGTGCTCGACTCGCTGATCGGTCTCTGGTCGATGCTGCCCGCGGACGTGCAGGCCGAACTCTCCGGCTGGCTGTCGCCGACCGCGTCCGACCCACCGGCGAGCGGGAAGTCGCCCAGCGCGCTCCAGCTGGACAACCCGGACTGCGACTTCTGGACCAGGATCGGCAGCAAGCTCTTCAGCTGCCGGGTCTGGACGGAACACTTCACCATCTACTACTTCGCGGACAATGTCGGCCCGACGACCGGCACCAACGTCCGGCCGGACTACATCCAGAAGCTGATGGTGACCCTGGAGGGGGCCCGCGCGATCTACAGCGGCAGCCTGGCGTACCGGGTGCCCGACCATGTCGAGGTCGCGGTCACCCCGGGCATGCCCTCCGGGCTGTCCGTCCCGTCGTTCCCGGGTTGCCGTTGCGGCGACGGGCTGATGTATCTGGCCGAGGACTACTCCGACATCAAGAGCCTGGCCCGGCACGAGCTGTTCCACTTCGTGCAGTACGAGTACATGAACCACCTGCGGGCGGCGAACTACTGGACGGGCTGGTGGATGGAGGCGACGGCCGAGTGGGGCGCGCACATCAGCGGGTTCCTGGCCGGCGAGGGCGGGCTGGACAACCAGTATTACCAGTCCCTCGGCGAATTCCTGACCGAGTCGGACGAGCGGTTCGACGAGGGCGACACGGTGGCGCAAGGTGGCGGCCCGGAGTACGGCGCCTTCATCGTCGCCGAGTTCCTGGAGACCCGGCTTGACCCCCATGCGATCCGGTGGAGCTGGGAGCGGCTGGGCGGTCTGTTGCCACCCCGGCCCGGCGAGGTGATCAAGGAGCTGCTGGAGGAGAAGCGCATCGACGGCAACTTCGCCGAGGAGATCGAACGGTTCCGGCAATGGGCGTACGTGATCGACGCGAACCAGTCGCCGGTCGGTTTCTACGACGACGACGCCGACAAGTGGGAGGACAGCCTGACTCCGGCTCTCCCCGACGAGCGTCCGCCCCACGACGCGTTCGAGATCAACGACAACGGCGCGCACGTGCAGACCGAGCATGGTGAGTTCGACATCCAGCAGACCGGGGCGCACTACGTCCAGATCAACAACCCGAAGGGGTACGCCGCGGATCTCCAGGTGACCTTCGCGGCGGACGACGCGGACATCCGGGGCAGCGTGATCCGGCTCGACGCGTCCGGCGCGCCGAGCGCCGCGTGTGGGGGAGCGGTCGGCATCGACCGGTCGAACGGCCCCATCATCGAGCTCACCGCCACCTGCCCACAGGCGGTCATCACCTTCGTCAACGCTGAGGAGGCCGGCCGCTGGGGCACCTGGACCGACGGCGACTACACCATCGGGTACGTGCGGCAGAGCCGCATCCTCTCGAACGGCTCGGTGGAGCTCGGGATGGGCCGCTACGGCAACATCACCAGCGCCACGGGCGTCGGCCTGCGTCAGGCAGGTCATCCCGAGACCGAGTCCGTCCTCAACGGGTGCTGGTGCGAGGGCTGGGGCGTCGGCATACCCGGCGGCGTGGGCGCGTCGGTCACCGATTACACAGGCGTCAAGAACTTGACGATCGACGAGTTCACCTACACCAGCAACATCATCTCATCGAAGATGACCGGGCCGGGCGGGCTGGCCGTACTACAGACCACCGCGGCGTCGACCAGTCCATACCTCTTCGAACTGCGGATCACGGTGTACAACACCAACGCCGCGGCGATTGGGCCGGTGCACTACCGGCGGGCCGTCGACTGGGACCCGTTGCCGAACCTGTTCCAGTCGTACAACACCGTGCAGACCCTCGGCGGTGACACCAGCTACATCGGTGGGATCACCAACGACGGGTTCGCTGACCCGGACCCGTCGTACCCGTTGACCGACCTCGGCGCGACCGGCTGGTTCACCGACTTCGGGCCGGACGACACGGGCGCCTTGATCGACATCAATCTTGGTACGATCGAGCCGGGTGCGGGCAAGCTCTTCTCTGTCTTCTACGGCACGGCGCCCTCCGAAACGGCCGCCATCGCGGCCGCGCAGATGGTGGGGGCCCAGGTCTACTCGTTGGGTGAGGTGGACACCGACGAGGGGCGGGACTCCGGCCTGCCGTACACGGCGGTGATGGCCATCGACGGCCGGTACCTGCTCAGCCCGACGCCGCCAATGGGCGTATCGCGCCTGGGTGCGGACCAACCCGCACCCGAGCCGTTGATGACCAGTGAGCCCGGTACCCGGATCGAGCAGGGGGGTGCATGACGACCGCGCGGACGGGCGGGGGCCGCATCCTCGTGCTTGTGCTGGCGGGGGTCGTCCTCGTGGCGCTCGTCGCCTGCTCGACCCTGGCCGTGCTGGTCTGGAACAGCGGCCGGGAGCCCGCCGCGCGCTCGCTGTTAGTCCGGAACGAGCGCCCGACGCCGATCACCATCCGGGTCGTCAAACCTGCCGCCGAGCACGAGTACCAGGTGCTCGGCGGCGACGCCGAGGCGCTGCCGGTGAACGACGACTGCGCCCAGGTCCAGCGCATCGCGCTGGACGAGGCGGGCACCGAAGTCGCGCGCGCGGACGGCGTCTGCGAGACCATGACCTGGATCTTTGCCGCGGACGGTGGCATCCGTCTGGAAGCGGGCCGCATCGAACCCACCGGCTAGTGTCCCGTTGAGCGGGTGGCGGTCACCCGGCGGGCGGCGATCAGCGCCGACTGCTCGAATGTCAACCCTGCCAGCGGGGTTCGACAGCCGGTCGCGGAGGAAGTCGGTGATGATGCCGGCAGTCGTGGTGGGGCTTTCGAGGAGGATGAGGTGGCCGCCGCCGGGTACGACGTGCAGCCCGGCGTCGGGATGAGGCGGCTCAGGAGGCGGCCGGTGGCGAGTGGCACGATGGGGTCGTCGTCGCCGGCGAGGACCAGGGTGGGTTGGGGGAGCCGGTGATCGCGTAGAGGTGGGCTAGGTAGCCGCCGGGGCTCGGCGGGTGGGCGAACCGGGCCAGCGAGCCGTGCAGCATCGCGTCGGGGTCGCGGCGGCCGATGACGAGGTGGCCAGCGACACTCACCCGGGTGGGTGGCCGTGTTTGTGATTCGACGGCCAACGCGATGTGATGCATGACGTAGCCAGCCGGTATCCGACTCCTCGCCGGAGCGAGTCGATTATTGGCCGAGGCCGGCCTTCCGGGCTCGGACGATCGCCTCGGCGCGGTCGGCGACGTGCAGCTTGGCGAAGACGTTGGAGACGTTGTTGCGTACCGTCTTGGGTGACAGGAACAGGGCCGAGGCGATCTGGGCGTTCGAGCGTCCGGCGGCGACCAGCTCAAGGATCTCCCTTTCCCGGGTGGTCAACTCGGGAAACGCCACTTCCGCGGCGGGCGGCCCGGCGGCGAAGAAGTCGGCGATGCGGCGGGCGAGGGTGGCGCCGAAGACCGCGCCGCCGGTGGCGACCGTGGTGATCGCGCGGACGACTTCCTCCTGTTCGGCACCCTTGAGCAGGTAGCCGCGGGCGCCTGCCCGGACGGCGGCGAACACGGTGCCGTCGTCTTCGGACATGGTCAGTACGACGACGCCCACCGACGGTGCTTCGGCGGCGAGCCGGCGGGTCGCCTCGATTCCGTTGAGCCGCGGCATCTGTAGGTCCATCACGACTACGTCGGGCTGCGCGTCGAGCGCCATGTCGATCGCCTCTAGGCCGGTCGCCGCCGTGCCGACGACCTCGATGCCTGACACCGAGGCGAGCAGAGCGGCGAGCCCTTCGCGGAAGACCGGGTGGTCGTCCGCGATCAGCACGGAGATCGGGTCGTCAGGCACCGGTCACCTCCACAGCCTGGGCGCGGTCGCCGAGCGGCAGTCGGGCGCGTACGAGGGTGCCCCGGCCCGCGGGGCACAGTATCTCGCACTGGCCGCCGAGCTCCGCCGCGCGTTCGCGCAGGGATACCAGGCCGACGCCGGCCCGGGTACCCGGGCCGATGCCGCTGCCATCGTCGGCGACCTCCAGGAGCAGGTGACTGTCCTGGATCGCGATCCGTACCCGGCAGGTGGTGGCGCCGGCGTGCCGGGCGACGTTGGTCAGTGCCTCGGACGCGATGCGGTACGCGGCGACCTCCACCGCGGCGGGCAGGCCGGCGAGGTCCGGGTGGGCATCGACGCGCACCGTCAGGCCCGGCGTGCGCAGCCGCTCGGTCTGCTGCTGCACCGCGCCGACCAGTCCGAGGTCGTCGAGCGCTGGCGGGCGTAGATCGTGGACGAGCCGGCGTACGTCGGTCAGCGCCGCGGCCACCTCGTCGCGTGCTTGCCGCAGCAGCCGGTCGGCCTCCTGCGGTGCCGTGGCGGCAAGGTTGCGGGCGGTGTCGATCCGCATCGCCACCGCACCCAGGCTCGGCCCCAGCCCGTCGTGCAGGTCGCGGCGTAGCCGGCGCCGCTCCTCCTCTCGCGCGTTGACGATCTGCTCGCGGCTGCGCTGCAGCGCGATGGCCAGGTAGCTGGCGCGGGTCGCGGCGGCCGCCTGTCGTACGACGTCGCCGAGGAGCCGTTCGTCGCGTATGGACAGTGGCGCCCGGGCTCCGCCGCGGGGCAGTACCAGGCGGCCGACCTCCTCGCCGCGGTACGTGATCGGCAGCGCGTGGGTGGCTGCGGGCCGGGTGCCGTGCTCGACGGTCAGCCGCTCGCCGCCGGAACGGTCCACCTCCACGCTGACGTACGGGGAGCGGAACGCCTCGGCGACGGTCCGGGCGACGGCCAGGAGTTGGTCCTCCGGGCTGCCGGAGCGCTCCAGTTGCTCGGCTAGGCCGGCGACAACCCCGTACGGATCGTCGCGCCGGCCCAGCACCAGCCGGCGGATCGCGCGCCAGAGACGGTGCCGCAGCGGCCCGTACACCGCCGTCACGACGAGCAGCGCGGTCAGCGCGGCGTCCCGTTCGGCGAGCTGCTCACCGAGCACCGCCCCGGTCGCGCCGACGACCGCGACGTCGACGAGCACCACGGCCACGGCGAGGCCGCCGTAGCGCAGCGTCGCGCCGAGCAGCCGGTCGATGTCGAGCAGGTCGGGTTTGACGATGCCGATGGTGATGGCGATCCCGGTCAACGCGATCCCGATCGACAGCCCGGCCGAGGTCCAGGTTTCCGGAGCGACGGCCGACGACAGCATCACCAGGACGTCGACCACACCGGCCCAGACGAGCCACCGCATCGAGGCCCGGTCCGCGCCGGCCGCCGCGCGATAGCGGCGCACGACCACCGCGAAGGGCACCAGAAGGCTGAGCGGGATCGCGGCATAGGCCACACGTAGCAACGGCGGCCACACCGCATCCGGCAGCGGCAGCGGCGTGAGGTCCCGGTCGACCAAGCGGAGGGCGTCCGGCAGCGGGTCGCCTGATTGGGCCTGGACGATGTCGGCCGGCACGAACAGCAAGGTCACCGGCAGCAGCGCGGTCGCGGCGAGGCTGACCAACGACGCCACCCGCCAGTACCCCGCGGGCAGCCGCCCGTCCGGATACAGCAGCAACACCAGCGGCAGGGAGAGCAGAAGCGCGGCGCCCAACCGGTCGTACAGCCACGACGCCGGACCGGCGCCGGGCAGAACCGGGTCGCTCGCGGTCGCGTACGCCAGCCAGGAGGCGGCCACCCCGTCCACCGTCCAGTGCACGCCGATGATGCACAGCACCCACGCGACGGGGTGTCGCGGCCGCCCGCGCAGCAGCAGCGCTCCCGGTATCGCGAGGCCGAGACCCGGTATGCCGGCAACCCATCCAGGCTCCTGCCCGAGCGCTGCCCGATGCGCGGGGTCGACGCCGGCGTCCAGGATCGCCGCGGTCACCGACGCGGCGACGGCCACCGCGACGACGGCGGCGGCCGCGACGGTGGGGATCCGGCGGGAGTCGTGCACGCCGTAATCCTCCCAGTACCCCTGTCCCGAGGTCCCGAGGACAACGGTCCCGACCTGGCCGGGACAGAACGCGGGACCGGATCGAGGGTCGTTGGCCCTGCCCACCCGGGACGCGCACGACGGACAGTCATTCCGGCACTACGCACTCCGCACCGCACAGGAGAACGAGGAACCGCCATGGGAATCACCACCGAACCCGTTCCGGCCCGTACCGACCTCACCGCCGCCGGAGCCGAGCCGGCGGTCCCGGCCATCGCCGCGACCCGCGTCCGCCGCCATGGCGCGGTCGTCGCCGCGGGCGCTCTTATGTGGGCCGCCGGCATCGTGGCGTTCGGCCTCAACCCGCCGACCGAGGTGGGTGTGTCGCTCAGCGACCTGATCGCGGTGCCCTTCCAGCTCGGCCTGTTCGCGCTGGTGCACATCCAGTCGCGAACCGGCGCCGCCGGCACGTCCCGCGCCGCGCGGGTCATGCTGCGCATCGAGTACGTGCTGCTGGCGCTCGCCACGGCGTGGAGCATCCTGCACGGCGCGGTGCCCGCCTGGCGCGACGACGCCTGGCTGGCCGTGCTCGACCTGTTCTGGCCGCTGTCCATGCTCGGCATGTTCGCCATCGGCGTGAAGATCGCGGTTGCCGGACGCTGGCGCGGCCCCGCCCGGTTCTGGCCGCTCGTCGCCGAGAGCTGGGCCGTGGTCACCGTCCCCGCGACGATCGCGCTCGGCGACACGGCCGGCCAATGGGTCGGCGCCGGACACCTGCTGATCGGCTACGCCGTACTCGGGCTCATCCTCGCCCGACGGCCCGCACTGACCGACGTCCGCGACTGAACGCGGCCATTTACCCGCTGGATACCCGCGGCCTACGCACCGAGGAGAGGAACGTGTCAGAACGGACCCGCCGGCGACCCGCCACCGGCCTGCTGTGCCTGTTGATGATCGCCATTCTGGCGGTCGTCCTACCCGGCGGGGATCCGCCGCCAGAACGGACCGTCCCGGCGTCCCACGACGAGCATCCGCCCGGCTGGGGGATGCGGGGCTACCGGTTGTTCCATCCGCTGGCCGAGGGGGAACAGCTGCGCGCACTGAACGGAATGGGCCCGGACGGGAGGGTGGTCGGCACCGCGGCGTCGGTCAGTGGCATCTACCCGTTCGTGTGGGTACCGGGAAAGCCGCTGCAGCCGCTGCCGTTGCCCGATCCGGGGGCGACATTGCCCTACCGGGCCGTGGGGATCGCTGACAACGGGGACGTCTACGTCCACCACAGCGGCGACGACGGCGTCACGCGTGTGCTGCGGTACTCGGCTGGTGAGGATTCGGTCTACGGCTTTCCCGAGGTGGCGACCGACAGCAGCGAGTTGGGTGTGGACTGGCTCGGCGTGACCGCGGTCAACGGCAACGGCGACCTGCTGCTGAGGCTTCAGAGGGAGTTTGATTCTTTCCACGCGGTGTTCGAGCGGCGGGGCACTCTTCGGAGTGGTTTCGCCTACAGCGGAGCCAATCAGATGAACAACACGATGGACGTCGTCGGCTCGATCTACCGGGACGTGGACGGCCATGAGGGGCCCGCACCGGGGTTCGAGGAGCCCACGATCTGGCGGGGCGGCACAGCGCCGGGGCAGTCCCTCGGCTTCCCGCCCGGCTTTACCAGTGCGTACGCGACCGATATCAACAACCGGGGGACGTCCTGGTGTGGACCGGGACGGGGCAATATTTCGTGCGCGGCGACGCTGGCCAATGGACGCGGATCGGACTGCCGCAGGACGGCGTGACCAGGACGTGGATCCCGCGCGACATCAGCGACGACGGTCAGGTCGTCGGCGAATACTACGAGGAGAACGGTGATCGCCACGCTGTGAGTTGGCGCGACGGCCGCCTCACCCGGCTGGAGGACCTGGTCGTCACCGAGTCGGGCTTTTACCTCGATACGGCCAATCTGGTCAACGCCGACGGCGTCATCGCCGGCGTCGGAGGCCGCCACGGCGCGGACACCCTGTTCGTCGCGCTGCCGGTCGACCCGGTGGTGTTCGTGCACGGCATGGGCGCGAGCCGGATGGCCAGTTTCGACGACGGCGGCAATGAGCTCAAGGAGCTCTGGCTGGATTGCAGTGAAGGGCGGATCCAGCTCAGCCTCCACCAGAAGGACATCGACGAAGGCAAAGCGCCGAAGAAGGTAGAACCCACTGATGTCTTGCGGCGGGAGACCTGCTACCAGATCGGCGATTGGTTCAACCCGGCACTCAACACGTACGGGACGCTGCTGGAGCGGTTGAACGGCACCGACACGTACGCCGAGTACAAGGTGGACGGTGACCTGGACCGGCAGACCACGGCCGGCTGCGACACCGACCAACTCACCAACCGTCCGAACCTGTTCGTCTTCACCTACGACTGGCGCCTCAGCAACGTGAAGGCCGCGGAGAAGTTGGCCGACTACCTGGGCTGCATCCGGAAGTTCTGGCCCGACCGCGAGGTGGACGTGCTGACCCACTCGATGGGGAGCCTGGTGGCCCGGCGGTACGTGCTGGACCACCTCGACAATCACGGTGTCGACCGGATGGTCACGATCGGGGCTCCCTGGATGGGCGCACCCAAGCTGGTCAACGTGCTGTACACGGGGAATTTCGCGCCGTGGGCGGTCAACGGACCGGTGGACGTCATCAAGCACATCGCGGAGCGATTCACCTCCGCGCACGAGATGGCCCCCGGCCCGGTGTACGGTGCGGCCGCGATCACGCCGGTGATCCGGGAGGCGGGTTGGGACCTCAATGGTGTCGGGGGCGCCCACCAGCGCTACACCGACGAAGACGTCCGGACGCTGCTCAACGATGACTTCGAGGACACCACGCCGGGTGCGACGGCGCTGGCCTTCCAGTCCCACCGCTCCGGGCAGCAGGTCGACTGGCGCAACGACACGAGCGGGATCAAGTACACGCATATCGTGGGCCTGAAGGCCGGGGCCGACACCATCGGCACCACGGTGGCCAACCAGGGCGTGGTGTGCAGCGGCATCTTCATCGTCCAGTGCACCACGGAGCAATGGTTCAGCGAGGAATTCACCTGCGGCGACGGCACCGTGCCGATCGTCAGCGCGGTCCGGGCCGGGCGGGGCGTGGACTACAACGACCCCAAGGCCGAGGTGCTGCCGTTCATCTCGAACAGCGCGACGGCCAACTTCCACTCCGAGCACACCGGGATGGCCCAGAACCCGGCGGTACTGGACGCGCTGCTCAGCCGGCTCTATTCACTGGCGCCGCAGGACGAGGTTGCCGACCACAGCGACCTGCTGGATCCCGGCATCGAGAACTTCTCCTGCTTCCGCGGCCAGACCCCGCAGCCGGCGCGGGCGCGGGCCGCATCCGATGGCGAGGTGGCCGAGCCGGCGCCGGGAACGGCGCTGCGGTACGTCTCCGTGCTGGGCGCCACCGACTTGACGGTGACGGACAGCCGCGGCACGACCGACCCGCTCGGCGGCACGGCCGGGTACGTCAACGGTGTGACGGTGCTCCCGTCCCCGCGGCCGGACGCGGCGATGGCGACCATCCCGGTCTCCAGCACCGAGAACTACCGCATCCGGTTCACCGGCACCGGCGCCCCACTACGGCTCACCCTGCTGGAAGGCATGCAACAGCGCCCATCCCAAGCGACCCGCTGGCTGGACATGCCACTGGCGGCCGGCACGGTGGCCGAGCTGACCACCGCCGCCGACGGCGTGGACGTACTCCGCGTGGACACCGACGGCGAGGGCACCCCGGACGAGGCGGTGCCGCCGACCGCCCGACTGGCCGGCACCGACGCGGCCGACGTCACGGCGCCGGAGCCGACCGTCACCGCGCTGCGCCAGGGCGGCACCACCCGGTACGTGGTGTCCGCGACCGACACCGGCACCGGGGTGGCGCGGATCCTATGGTCCACCGACGGCACCCAGTTCCAGCCGTACCAGGGTGAGTTGGAACTGGACCCGGCGATGACGCCGAACCTGACCGTGTTCGCCGAGGACCGGGCCGGCAACCGGTCGGCGCCGCGCCAACTGGCGCTGGCCGACCTGGCGCCGGGCCTGTTCACCACGGCGACGCTCGACCCGGCGCCGACCGGCGCCGGCTGGAGTCCGGGCAAGGTCACCGTCACCCTCGCCGCCCAAGCATCTGAGGGTGGCGTCGCCTCGGTGACGTACCGCACCTCGGGCGCCCAGGACGGCCCGGAGCGCACGGTGGACGGCGACACGGCGACCCTGGCCGTCACCGCGCCTGGAGCCACGACGGTCACATACTGGGCCACCGCCGCGGACGGCACCCGGGAGCCGGCCCGCACCGTGCGGGTGCGGGTGGACCCCGGCGCGCCAACCGCGACCGTTCGGGTGCCGGTGGACGGTGCCGTGGTGGGCGCGTTGGACCGGATCGCCGGCACAGCCGCCGACGACGCCTCCGGGGTGGCCAACGTGGTGCTGGAACTGCGTGACGGCCGCGGCCGGTACTGGAACGGGTCCGCGTGGGTCACCGAGGCCGCCACGCTTCCGGTCCAGGGCCGGACGACCTGGGTACGCGACACCGGGCTGCCGGCCGGCGACAACCTGCCGGTCGGGGGCTACCGGGTACGGGCGCTGGTCACGGACGGCGCCGGGCACACGGTGGCCAGCGGATCCAGCGCGTTCACAGTCGGCCAGGCGGCGATCCGGGAGATCCGTGAGCTGCCGCACGATGACGTAACCGCAGCCACCGGCGCGGTTGCGATCAATGACCGCGGCGTCGTCGTGGGCGGGGCGGCTGACGGCCGTGGGATCGCCGTGCGGTGGTACGGCGGTCGCGCCACGCGGCTCGGGCTTCCGGAGGGGATGACCGACTACAGCATCGATGCCGTGGACGCGGCCGGCACGGCCTACGGGGACGCCTGGTCCGGAAGCGGCGTCGACCTCCGGCAGGTACCGGTCCGCTGGGATGCCGCGGGAACACCCGCCGTCCTGCCCCTACCCGAGACCGCTGACAGGGGCGGCGCGATGGGTGTCAGCGACAACGGCCAGACGGTGGTCGGCGAGGTGCGTGTCGTGGATGGATCATCCAGCCGTGGCCTACCGGCCCGGTGGACGCAGTCGGGCGTACAGACCCTGCCGCTGCTGCCCGGAGCGGAATCGGGTTGGGCGGTCAGCAGTGCCGACGACGGATCGGTCGTCGGCGTCCTGAAAGGAGAGGGCGGATACAGCACCGCCGTGGTCTGGTCAGATGGACAGGCCCACGGCGTGCCCACCGAGCCCCTGCACAGCACAGAGGCGGCCGACATCAACAACCTCGGCGTCGCCGTCGGCACCGACACCATTGGCAGTAAAGTCTCGGGCTTTGTCTACGCCGAGGGTGCCCGGACGCAGATCACCACCGCCTTCCAGACGGCGGCGCTGCGGCCAAGCGCGATCAACGATCGGTCCGAGATCGTCGGCGAGTTCGACAGCCCCACCGGGCCCAGAGCCTTCCTGGCCGAGCCGGGTGGGCTGGCGGTCGACCTCAACACGCTGCTGCCGCCGGACAGCGGCTGGCAACTCGTCAGGGCACGTGACATCAACGAACTGGGGCAGATCGTCGGCTACGGCAAGTACCGTGGCGCAGACCGTGGGTTCATCATGACCGCGCGGCACGCACCGGTCGCGCGGGACGTGTCGGCGGCGACGGCGGCCGGCGCGGCGGTCGAGATCGCGCTGGATCCGTTCGACCCGGACGTGGTGGACCAGCCGACTGCGACGGTCGTCGACGCGCCGGCGCACGGCACGGTGTCGGCGGTGACCGATGGGAAGGTCACCTACACGCCGGCGGGCGGCTTCCACGGCACCGACCGGTTCACGTACGTGGCCAGCGACGGCGGGCTCACCTCGGCACCCGGGGTGGTCACCGTCGAGGTGACCAGACCGGCCGGGAACGAGCCCCCGGAGGTCGCGCTGGAGGCACCCGAGACCGCGGTCGAAGGCGGCACGGTCGAACTGAAGGCCACGGCCACCGACCCGGAGGGCGACAACCTCACATGGACGTGGAGCGCCACCGGCGGCGAGATCACCGGCAGCGCCACCACCGCCACGCTGGTCGCCGGCGACGGTCCGGCCGACGTGACGGTGCGGGTTGAGGTGGGCGACGGCACCCACACGGTGGTGCGCACGGCGACCATTGCGGTGAGCAACGCCGCACCGGTGGTCACGGCGGGTGAGGCGGTCACCGTGCCGTGGGGCGTCGCCACCACGCTGACCGGCACGGTCGACGACCCCGGACCACAGGACCGGGCCGCCGGGCTCAGCCCGCGGTGGGCCTTCGGCGATGGTACGACCGCCGACGGCACCCAGGTCAGGCACGCCTGGACCGACCCCGGCCGGTACACCGCCACGCTCACGGCGGCCGACCGGAACGGGGCCACCGGCTCGGCGGACGTGTCCGTCGCCGTCGTGGCGCACCGCACCGACGTGCGGCTGGCCGCCATCGCAGGGGTGTTCGGCGCGGCGACGGTCACCGCGACCGTCACCGACCCGGACGCGCAAGGGACGAGCCTGACCGGCCGTCCAGTGGTGTTCACTGTGGACGGTACGGCACTGCCGACGGTGACCACGGGAGCCGACGGGACCGCGACCGTACCGGTAGCGACCCTCGGCCCTGGCGCGCACACGGTCAGCGCGACGGTGGCCGCGACGGACCGCTACCTGGCCGGCGCCGCGGCGCCGGTCGGGGTGACGGTGACCCAGTCCACCGGCACCGTCACCGGCTCGGTACGCACCGCGGGGGGCTGCGCCACGTTCACCGCCAAGCGCCAAGGCCAGACCACGTCGGGCACCTTGACGTGGGAGGACAGCAACGGCCGGATCACCATCCCGGTGCGCTCGCTGGGGATCGTGAAAACACCGGCGGGCAAGCCCGCCGCCTGGTTCGCCGGGTCAGCCGGTGGCCGCACCTTCCTGGCGTACGTGGAAGACAACGGCAGGCGCGGTGCCGGCGACGTCTTCCGGCTCTGGATCGACGGCAACCTGCGCACCGCCACCGGCTCGGTAACGTCCGGCGATGTCTCCGTGAACATGGTTGGCACTTGACTGGACGCGCCAACGGGAACGCTCACCACGAAGATCCATTGTGGCCGGACGTGGCATCAAAATGGCGGTGGTCGTCTGGTGCTGCGGGGCGGGCCAGGTGTGCGGGGTGTCCAGCCGGAACTCAGGCCCGTGCTTGCACGGCCGTCCGGTGGTGCCCGGCGGGCGGGATGGCTTGGGTAGGCGAAGAACCCGGTCGCATAGTGTTGTGTGGGAGCCCAGGGGCGCGATTCCCCTGGGCTCCCGACCTTAAAGGGTCAGCGCCCAGGAGTCGATGATGCCCGCATTCTCGCTGCTGTTCCGGACTTGCAGGGTCCAGGTCCCGTTACGCATCTCGGTGAACAGATTGACGGGGTAGATCACGTCTATGTCATCGGCGCTGCCACCGTTGTAATCGTGCAGAACGTAGGTGGAGCCATCCGACGAGACGAGAGTGATTCGTATACTGCCGCTGCTCGGATGGAGGATGCGAACCCCCATCGTCGAGAGCGCCGACGCGTTGCCGGAGCACCCGGAGAGCGTGATTGCCGAGGTCGCGGTGGAGTTCGCGGGAATAGGCACGTCGCTGGCGTTGCTAGCGACGCAAGGCGGTGGCGCGGAGTCGGTCAGGTCCAGCCTCCACGAGTCGATCGTGCCCGAATGCGGATCCAAGGCGTCCTGCACCCGTAGTTTCCAGGTGCCCCAGCATATTCGCCGGAAAGGTCGACAGTGTAGGTCCGGATGAGATCGGCGCCGCCGCTCGAACGGTTGTGCAGCGGGTAGGCGGTGCCGTCCGGGGCAATCAGCGAGACAACCAGGTCGCTGATGGAAGGGTGGGCGATGTCGACCGCCACCACGGAGCGGGAGCTGGCTTTGGTCGCGCCCGCCCCGCCCAATTCGCAGCCCGAGACAGTGATCCCCGATTCCACAGTCGACAGATTGCCGATTGCTGTATCAGTGTCAGCGGTGACGGTGCACGCCGGGTGCTCTGACCCGGTCAGGTCCAGCGTCCACGAGTCGATTGTGCCTTGATACGAAAGGTATTCCTTGGCGTCCTGTACCCGAAGTTTCCACGTGCCGGTGGCCGCCTCGCCGGAAAGGTTGACACTGTAGGTCTTGTTGAGATTGGTGCCGCCGCCGGAGAAGATGGATTGTTGCAGCATATAGGCGGTACCGTCCGGGGCGACGAGCGACACCATGATGTCAACTGTGTAGGGGTGGACGATGCGGACCGCGACCATCGAGCGCACGCCGGCCGTGCCCGCACAGCCCGAGAGGGATATCGACGATTCCACGGCGACCTGATCGGGGATGGTCACGTCGGCGTCGTTGGTCCCCGTGCATGCCGGCGCGGACCCGCCCAGGTTCAGCGTCCACGAGTCGATCATGCCCGGGAACGGATCCATGACATCCCGGACTCGAAGCCGCCAGGTGCCGTTGGCCACCTTGCCAAAGAGGTTGACGGTGTAGGTCTGGTGGATGTTTTTGACGCCGACGCCCCACTGGTTGTGCAGCGGATAGGTGGTGCCGTCCGGGGCCACCAGCGAGACGGTCAGATCCCAGATCGAGAGGTGGATGATGTGGACCTCGACCGTGGAACTGGAGCTGGCGATCCCCGCACAGCCCGAGATGGTAATCGGGGACTCTACAGTGGACTTATCGGGAACCGCGACATCCGTGCCGTTGATCTGCGAACATCCCGGCAGCGCATTCACGGTGAGGGCGAACGTGGTGACTCGGGTCGCGCCGGGCCCGGTTCCGGTGATTGCCACGGTATATGTACCGCCAGCGGTCGAACTGCTCGTGACGAGCGTCATCGTTGACACGCCGCCGTCGGAGCCGATCGAAGCCGGGCTGAATACCGCATTGGCGCCCACGGGCAGGCCCTGGACGGTCAGGTCCACCGCCTGGGCCGTGCCGAAGGTCCGGGTCGACGTGATTGTCGAGGTGACCGAGGAGCCGGCGTCGACCGAGCCGGAGTTCGGCGACGCTGTGAGGTAGAAGTCGTTGTCTGGGCAGGGCGGATCATTGCCGGCCACGTTGACCGAGGTCCAGGCCGCCTGCACCGCCCGGTACTCCATCGAGCACCGTCCAAACAGGTCGGTCGTGGCACTGAGGGTATGGGCGCGCGAGTCATTGGCGGGGTTGACGGGGTTGACGTATTGAGTGGTCGATGTGAAGTAGATTTCAAGGGCGCGGTACCAGATCTTCTCTGCCTTCGAGCGGCCGATGCCGGTCACCGGGGGCGCGGAACCGCAGACCGGGCTCGTACCGTAAGGCGTCGCGCCGGTGCCTTCGGCCAGGTTGAAGTAGAAATGGTTGGCCACGCCGGACGAGTAGTGCACATCGAGGTTTTGGGTGGTGGTCGACCAGCAGCTGTGTGAGTGGCCGTCCAGCGACGGGTTGTACATGTAGCGCAGCGGTTTTCCGTCGCCGTCGATGTTGATCTTCTCGCCGATCTCGTAGTCGCCCGGGTCGGAGGCGGTGGCGGCATAGAACTCCACCATGTTGCCGAAGATGTCGCTCGAGGCCTCGTCGAGCCCACCGGACTCGCCGTAGTAGTTCAGGCCCGTGAGTGCCTCGGTCACGCCGTGCGTCATCTCATGTCCGGCAACGTCAAGGGAGACAAGCGGTCTGGCGTTTTCCAGGCCGTCGCCGTAGGTCATCTGCCGGCCGTCCCAGAACGCGTTGTCGTAGCGGTCGCCGTAGTGGACCCGGCTGGGGACGCCCTGCCCGTCACCGAAGATGCCGTCGCGCCCGTGGACGTTGAGAAAGTAGTCGAACGTCTTGGCCGCACCGAAGTGGGCGTCGACCGCAGCGCTCTGACGGTCGTTGTTCGCGCCGGTGCCCCACGCGTTGTCGGCGTCGGTGAAGGTGATACAGGTCGTCGTCCCGTTGTTCATGTCGCATGTGGAGCCGCCGTCGCGTGACGGGTCGATCATCGAGTACAGGCCGCCTGACTCGGTTGTGTCGATCGCGACCGTACCGGCGTAGAGGCTGTCGCCGGTGCCGTGGACCGCCTCGATCTCATCGAATGAGCCGATCAGCGCGCCGGTGTGGGCGTCGGTGATGACGTGCAGCACCGACGGCGTCTGGCCGTCGGTGGCCCACCCTCGCACAACGGTCTCGTAGGCTAGGCGGCCGTCGCCTCTGCTCGCGTCGATGAACAGCTCGGCCCGGCCGGTCTCGGTTATGGTGCCCGTGAACGCGGCCTTCGCCGCTTCGGCGGCGACCGCCGCCTTGATGCTCGCCTTGGTGGACAGTGACAACGGCCGGTTCAGCCCGACCGACACCCCGCCGTAGCTCCCGTCCGCCTTGGTGTGCACGACGAAGTCACCGCCGTGGACCCGAAGGCCATGATAGGTCCGCGTGTAGCGCACGTGCTGCGCCCCATCTGGGTCTACTTTGGACCGCTGAAGGTGGTAGGCATCATCTTTGGCGCTGCGGACGTCGGCCGCGTGCGCCGATACGGCTTGCGCCGCACGGTCGGCAACCGAGGGTTCCGGTTGCGCCGCAAGGCTTGACGATGCGACAACCGCCACGAACGCGCCGGTGAGCACGGGCACGCAAAGGATGGCAAGGGGTCGTTTCAATGGTCCCTCCCCGGACTCAGAACAGGTATGGCGGTAAGCCTGGGAAGCTCCCGCCGACCGGAGAGTTAGGGTAAACCAATGAGTTCTGCGCAGCCCGTTGTGTAACCGACCTGACGTTCCGTCACGCTCTCACGTCTTGAAGTGGTAGTTCACCATCGACCACGGCGGAAAGTCGACCGGCAAGGCCCGCCATACGCCGCCGTTGCGCTTCAGGTAACAGATCGCGTCCACAATGTCACGTCGCGGATAGGTCACCGGGCGGCCGCCAGGCGCACATCTCACGAAACCAAGGAATGGTTGCCTCGAAAAGAAGACTGAGGAAAAGCCCACATTGCGGTGGTTTCTTCATCGATGGCGCCCTACGGTTCGAGCAACGGCCTTGATCACAACGGGGGAGGATTGACAATGCACAGACGCAAAGTCGGGCTGGTGACCGCGGTCGTGGTCCTCGGCACAGTGGCGGCGTCGGCTGGTGCTTCGGCGTATGCCACGACGACCACGTCGGCGGTGGCGAGTGGATCGCGCGATGACGTCTCCATCGCCGAGTATCTGCGGCAAACCATGGACGGGCTGGGGTTCCAAGAGGTTGTCGACCTGGCGCCGCCCGCGACCGCGCAGTTTAATACGCTGAATGCCGACGTCGACGCGGACGCAACCACGGCTGAGCAACGTGCGCGGCAGTATGCCGCCGTGGCTGCCGTTCCGCAGCCGATCGTCCAACAGCCGCAGATCGACGCGTCGGTGCTCGAACTGGATGACGCTGGGCGCATCGTGTCGTCGGGAACTGTCCTGATGAGCCCGCAGTATCCGCACGGTGTCGTGGTGCCGGTCGATGCCAATCACCACACCACGGCCGTGCGCTACCGCCAGTGGGACACTGCCGGCTGGTACGCCAACCATGGGCAGGGCACGATCGACGTGGTGCCGGCCAGGGAATCAGCACCGCTCGATTTCATGTCGCCATATCCGGCGTCGGTGCTCAAGCTGATGGTGAATTTCGGGATTCTGCGCCTGGTCGACCAGGGCGTGGTCGGATTGGACGACACGTACAGCTATCAGCCGGAGACCATCAGCTCCCTGTGCGGGCCAGCCAGCAGCAACACCATCCGCGCCTACGTCGACGCCTCGCTTACCGCGTCCTCCAACGCCGCGACCTGCGCGCTGATCAAGCTGCTGTGGGATTACAACGCGATGGATGGGCTCAACCAGGCGTTCCAGGATCTTGGCCTCGAGACTCTGCAGCTGGCCGGCACCCGGCCGTCCAACGGCGGCAACTGGTCCAATGCCATCACGATGAGCTCGCTGGACACTGCCAAGCTGCTGGTGCTCATCAACGGCGCGCCGGGAACGCTGTGGACCACCCCTGCCGGCGTCCCGGTGACCGCGTCGTCGGCGCTGAGCGCCTCGTCTCGCCAACTGTTCGCCGCTGAGCTCGGGCAGCAGGGCTGGAACTGGATGCTGTCGACGACGAACTTCTGCGGTCGCGGATATCCAGCACCCGGCATCCCGCAGGTCACGGCGGACCGCTGGATCGCCGCAGACGGCACCGTGACCGTGGACGGCAACAGGTTCGGGCAGGATGTGCGGCCCTGCGACCAGGCCGCACAGGTGAGCTTCGCGCACAAGCCCGGCTGGACCACCAACGCCGGCGCGGACGCCGGCATCGTGAAGTCGCTGCCCGGTAAACCGCACCGGCAGTACGTCATCACCGTGTTCTCCAACCTCGGTGACCGATACCAGGACCCGCAGCGCCCGGCTACACCCACCGGCGTCGTCCCGGTCGAATACACGCAGAAGTTCGCCCAGCTCGGCGCGGCGATCGACCAATACGAGGTACGCCGCTGCGCCACGCTGTAACCCCGTCGCGCCGTTGCCATCCCCGACGGGATGGCAACTGTAGTAATCCTTCCTGAATGGAGTGAGGCCCACAATGGACATGTCGCGACGCCGCCTGATAAGCCGGATTGGCGGCGGATTGGCGGTGCTGGTCGTCGCCGCGGGCCTGTCCGCGGCGGGGGCGACGGCGTCAAGCGCCCAACAGAGCAAGGTGCTGGCAGCCGAAACGCTCACCTGCGGAGCCAGCCGTTCTGCCACAGTGGACGGTGCCACCTTCCAGCTTGAACCGTGTGTCCGCCGAGGCGATGACATGTACGGCGGTGGGGAGGCCCTTAGCGGCATCGCCAACGTGACGATCACCGCGGACCCGGCGCAGCCGGTGAACGTCTGCCGGCTGACGGCCTCATTCCGGGAGGCCGGCGCCACCATCTGGCGGCAAGTGGTGGTGGACTGCCTTAGCTACGTCGACGCTGGCCCAACGCGAGTGGAATCTACCCAATTTCTTAACCCCATTGGGATCACGTCGGGGACCACGTTGGTGACGGTGGAGTTCGCCGCCGTCGACGGTCCGCTCAAGGTGGTGTCCACCCGGGCCACCCTCACCGGGTTCTGAGCTGACCCCTCGTGCGGGGCCCGGATTCAGGTATCCGCGCCCCGCACGAGGCGCAACACGGGCCGTAAGCTTGGGTGTCGGCGTCCTCCAGCGACCGCATCACCGGCACCTCGTAGCGGGCTAACACATCGAATCCATCGATCGGCGCATACGCCCGGCCCGGATCACCGACCAGGGCGCTGGGCGGCCGCCGCGGCGGTCACCAGCAACGGGTTCGAAGGCGTGGCGGTGACCGGCGCCGGCGCGGGCGAGCAGGTGTGGGTCGCGATCCAGCGGGAGCTGCGCACCGATCCGGCCGGCACGGTACGCCTCGGCCGGTACACGCCGTCGACCGGTGCGTGGGCGTGGCTCGGGTACCCGCTGGACGCCGCGCCGGCGGGTGCCTGGATCGGCCTGTCGGAGGTCGTCGCGGTCGAGGTACCCCGGGGGTGATGCCCACGGCCAGCAAGCGGCTCCTCGCCGACCTGCTGCCCGCGCTCGCCGCCGACCACGGCTGGATGCAGGACAAGGTGGAAGGGCCGACCATCGGCGGCGACGGCCAGTGGTACGCGGTGACCGACAACGACGTGCTTGACGACGCCGCCGGTGAGATGTTTCTGCGCCTGAACCTGTAACTCAACGTAACTCAACCTTTCGCGCCGGTCGGGTGTCTGTACCGGCGTGGATGTAGCGATCGCGCCGGCACGTCGACCTTCCTTTGTGGAGAGTCGGCTGCCGGTGCTCCTCCTTGGTGTGCTGTTCCTCGTGCTCGGCCTGTATGTGGTGGTCGCCGCCGACGGGTACGGCCGGACCTGGGACGAGGGCCTGCAGAACTGGTACGGCGAGGCGGTGCTGAACTGGTACCTGTCCGCCGAGCGGGACATCGGGTTCATCCGGGACTCGCACCCGGCCGACTTCATGCCGTAGCACGGGCCGTTCGCCGCCGGCACCCCAGACGCGGTCCCAAGTGATGGCCGTTCAGACGCTGGGTCAGGAAGCCCACGCGCTCGCGCCCCGTGCCAGGGCGTACCGAAACAACGGCGCCGTCACGAGCCTCGACGACGTCCCTGTCACCAGCGTCACCACGCCGCCACTAGCCTCCTCGATGGACCCTGGTGGCACCACCGTCTCCGCCGAGCCCACCCTCCACGGTAGGGCTGCCCAGAGAACGGCAAGGCTGGCTGGAATGGCCAGCCACCGCAGCCTTTTCACATAGCCTCTTCGGCAAGGAACGGACCGGGCACGCGGTAGCACACCCGGTCCGAGACAGAAGAACCGTCGCTTTTACGGGAAGAGGGTGAGGCCGGGGGTGAGGGCCAGTGCCTTCGTCTCGGCGATGGACAGCGGCAGGTGCCGGTCCGCGCCCTCGGCGAGGAGGCTCGCGTGTACCGAGATGACGGTGTGGTCCGGTAGGTAGACGTCGACCCGGTGCGCGATCTGCTCGCGGGTGCCGTCGAACACCTCGATGACCGTGCCGTCTGGCCGGGCTTCGTGGGAGCAGCCGTCTTTGCATTCCTCGGCGGTGGGCATGGGCTGTGTCTGGGTCGTGCGCAGCATCACCTTCACCTTGCCGGCGCCCGCCGTCGTCGTCACCCGGGTCACGCTCTCGTACTGGGCGTTGTAGTCGTTGAGCACGAACCCCTGGGCGGTCATCCCCGGCACGATCTTGCTGAACGCCGGACGCAGGACCGTGGTCAGCCGGGCGGTCGCGTCCGCGCACGACTCGGTCAGCCGCGGATCACGCGTGTACTGCGGCAGCCCGTGCCGTTCCCGATCGCCACCCGAGACCCGCGGGCAATCGGCCGCGACCGGGGCGAGCTCGCCGGTCGCCGGGCCGGCATCCGTCTTATCCACGCGGGCCGCGGTTGGTGATACCAGAAAAGCGACAGCGACCGCCGCGGACAGCGCGGCGCCGCCACCGGCCCAGCGCAACCGGCGGGTACGGCGCTGCTCGACGGTGATGAGCCGGTCGACGTCGATGCCGCTCGGCGGTGGGCTGTCCACAGCCGCGTAGAGTTCATCGGTCAGATTACGCATCGTCACGCCTCCTGGGTAAGGGACTGCGAGCCGACCATCCGTGCCCGCAACGCCTCCAGCGCCCGGGCGGTCTGGCTCTTCACGGTTCCGGGCGAGCAGCCGAGGGCGGCGGCGGTCTCCTCGACCGACAGGTCGCAGTAGTACCGCAGCACGAGAACCGCGCGCCGGCGCGGCGGCACCTCGGCCAACAGAGCGAGGATGGCCAGCCGTTCGGGAGCACCCTCGATCCCGTCGCCCCGCGCCACCACGTGGTCCGGCATCACGCTGGTGCTGTGCTCGCGCCGCCAGGGCCGGCGGCGCTCGTCCAACCACACCCGCAACAGCACGCGCCGCGCATAGGCATCCCGGTTGTCCATCACAGACACCCGGCGCCACTGCCGGTACAGCTTCACCAGGGTGGTCGACACCAGGTCATCGGCGGTGTGCCAGTCGCCGCACAGCAGGTACGCGGTACGCCGCAGCCCATCCATCCGGGCTGTCACGAAATCGCGGTAGGACTCCACGTCCATAGCCACCGTGGCCACCTCCTCATCTCCGCCATGAAACGGAACCCGACCCCCGCAGGGTTGCCCACACCAAGAAGCCCGCCGAGCATCCACTCACCCGGTACGCCTCGGAGGCGGTCGGCGACGCCTTGCTCACCACCTTCCACGTGTGCGTGGTGCTGGTGTCGTTGGTGGTCGTGTAGACCCGACTCCAGCCAGTGGCGCCGCTAACGAACGAGTAGATGCCGTCGGGCTCGCCACAGGCCTGGGCCGCCCGCTGCGGGACAGCGACGCCGACCTGCACCGCCGGAATAGCGCCACCGCCACCGAGCTGGCCAGCCGGTACGGCGCCGAGCGCCTTCACACGATGGAGGCCGATCACCTGGCGGCGCCGCTGCCGAATCATTCGGGGAAGGCGATCCGGAGGTCGAGGCCACCATCGGGCAGTGCCATAGCGCGAAGCTTGGCGTCGTGAGCGGTGGCGATGACGGCGACGATCGATAGGCCGACGCCGTGACCCGCAGGTCCGGTGTTGCGCAGGTTCTCCGATGCCTGGTTCGCCGCCGCCAAACGCCGCCGTAGTGGCGATTCCTCGGCCCGGTTCCCACGGCGGCGGCGTGGCCTGGTGCCGGTGCGCTGGTATCACGGCACCTTCACCCTGGACCTCGGGGGCCGGCGGAGTGTGGATCCCGACCGCCCGGGGTGGCCGGCCGTTGTGGCGCTTCAGCGACGGCAACGAGGACGCGCTCGACGGACACCCGGGGTCGAGACCGCGCTGGTCGAGCTGTTCTGGATCACCGGAGCCGCCCGTACCTCGACCTCGCGGCCTGCTTCATCGACTTGCCCGCGGCCTCGCCGGCCGCTGCTGCCGCGATGGGCTGGACCCGTTGCTGTAGTCGTCCGCGGCCAAGGCGCAACCGCATGCGTCGTACCGCTTCTTTGTCGGCCCGGGACCCCGTTGCCGCGCGCAGGAAGAGGCGCGGTGAACGGCGGCGCTGGAGCCGATTCTAAGAAGAGCGTAAGAAAAGTGCCGGGTACCGACATGGCTTTCCTATCGTGAACGCCGTGAGTACGGGCTACCGGCTGCTGGTCAGCGACGACGACACGGCCGTACGGCAGGCGCTGGAGCGCGCGCTGCGGTTCGAGGGCTATCTGGTGGATCTGGCCGCCGATGGCACGGACACCCTCGCCCAGGTCGCCAGACTCAAGCCCGACCTGGTGCTGCTGGACGTGATGATGCCGGGCCTTTCCGGGCTGGATGCCTGCAGCCGGTTGCGTGCCGGCGGGGATCGCACGCCGGTACTGATGCTCACCGCCCGGGACGCGCTCGCCGACCGGGTGGCGGGCCTGGACGCGGGCGCCGACGACTATCTGGTCAAGCCGTTCGCGTTGCAGGAACTGCTGGCCCGGGTGCGGGCATTGTTGCGCCGGACCGGGCCGCTGCTCGGCCAGACCGACGTACAGCAGGTGGGTGATCTCGTCGTGGATCGCCGTGCCCGCCAGGTACACCTCAGCGGCGAACCGGTCGACCTCACGCGGACGGAGTTCAACCTGCTGCAAACCCTCATGGAACACCGAGGGCAGGTGCTCACCCGCAGCCAACTGTTCGAGCACGTCTGGGGCTTCGACCTGGACCAGTCGTCCAACACCCTCGATGTCTACATCGGTTACCTGCGCCGCAAACTGGAAGCCGGTGGCCGGCCGCGTCTGGTGCACACCGTACGCGGGGTCGGCTTCGTGCTGCGCCACGGCGTGCGGCGATGATCCGCCGGCCGTCCATCCGCCGCCGCCTGGCGGTCATCGCCGGGGCCGCCGTCACGGTCGTGGCGGTCGCGGTGGGCGTGCTGGCCTGGCTCGCGCTGAGCCAGACGCTGATCGGGCAGGCCGATCGTGAGCTGCGGGCGATGACACTTGGCCTGCCACCGCGGCTGACCGCCGAGGCCGCGGCCGCCATCCCCACCACACCTCTGGACGCCGACCAAGATGTGCGTCTGCAGATCCGCTTCTCCGACGGTGCCAGCGTCAGCGCGCCTCGCGACGCGATCGCATTGCCATGGACCGCGGCCGATGCCGCCGTCGCCGTCGGCATGCAGGGTCGGGCCCACTACACCGTCGACACCGGCCATGGCCGGTTCCGCGTTTTCACCGTCCGCGGCCACCAGGGTGAGACGATCCAGCTGGCTCGTTCACTGGAGGGAACCGACGCGACGTTGCGACGGTTCGGGCTGCTGATCGCGGCTCTTATCGTCGGTGCGGCGAGCATCGCCGCCGTAGCGGGGCGGCTGGTCGCCCGCGCTGGGCTGCGTCCGGTCGAGGAGTTGACCACCGTGGCCATGCGAATCGCTGAGACTCGCGACCTCAGCCAACCGATCCAGGTGCACGGGCATGACGAGATCGCCCAGCTCGGCACGGCGTTCAACAACATGTTGTCCCGCCTCGACGTCGCCCAGCGCCAGCAGCGGGAACTCATCGAGGACGCCGCCCACGAACTGCGGACCCCGATGGCCAGCCTGCGTACCAATGTCGAGTTGCTCATCCACGCCGGCGATCGGCTCGGCCAATCCGACCGCACCGCGCTGCTGACCGACCTCGACAAGCAGAGCATCGAACTGGCCGACCTGGTCGCCAGCCTCGTCAACCTGGCCCGTTCCAACGCCGTCGACGAGCTGGCCGTCGCCACGGAGCTCACGGAACTGGCCGCCGAGGCCAGCGACCTCGCCCGTGCCCACTACCCGCGCCCGACGTTCAGCCTCCATGCGCCGGATGCCGTGACCATCACCGCCCGGCCCGCCGCCCTGCAACGCGCCCTGGTCAACTTGCTGGACAACGCCGCCAAGTTCGGGCCACCCGAACAGGAAATCGAGATATACATCCGCAAGGCGACCGCCGGTACCGCGCAGTACGCCGAGGTGAGCGTCCACGACCGCGGCCCCACCATCCCTGGCGACCACCGCGACCGCATATTCCAGCGGTTCTACCGCATGGACACGTCCCGTTCCATGCCCGGCTCGGGCCTCGGACTAGCCATCGTCCAGCAGACCGCGGCCCTGCATGGCGGCGCCGTCACGGTGGCCCCCCGATCGGGCGGTGGTAACATCTTCTGCCTCGTCCTGCCCATGAGGCCGCTGTAGATGGCGCGAGGTTGCCTGGCCGAGAATCTTAGGGAACTGTTAGATTTTTCAAAAGATCCTTTTAGGGCAGAGCCCTAACGTCATCGAGCATGATAAATGGGAGGCGTCCGACTTGGGCGCACACGGGTGTGTCACGACGGGCGGTATTCAGCGGTGCGTTGGGGGTCGGTGCCACGACACTGCTGGGTCCTGTGTCCACTATGGGAGGTGCGGCCGCGCGGATGACGGCGGTCGCACTGGTCGGCGGGACCCTACCGGTCCCACCCCTGCTCCAGCCCACCTTGGACAAGGACGTCCTGGTCTTCCCTCTCCAGATGGCGACCGGCAGCACCGAAGTCCTACCGGGGGTCGCGAGCCCGACCGCCGGATTCAACGGCGCCTTCCTCGGCCCGACCATGCGGATCCTGGAGAGGCAGAAGGTGCGCTTCTCGGTCACCAACAACCTGGCCGAGGAGACCACCGTGCACTGGCATGGATTGCACATCGCGCCATCCATGGACGGCGGACCGCAGAACATCATCGCCGCGGGTACGACATGGTCGCCGCAGTTCACGGTGAAGCAGAGCCAGTCCTGCACACTCTGGTACCACCCGCACGGTTTGGGCACCACGGCACGGCAAGTGAGCCTGGGCCTCGCAGGAATGATCATTGTGGACAGTCCCTCGCCGGCCAGCGCGAGCCTGCCGAGGGACTACGGCAGGGACGACTTTCCGCTGATCATGCAGTCCACGGCGGTCCTCGCCGACGGCTCGCTCGCCCAGAACAACGGCGGGTTCACCGCCGCCGGCAGCACCCTCCAACTCCTCGTCAACGGCGCCAGCGCGACCGCCGCCACACCCACCCTCAGCGTGGACCGGGGCCGCGTACGCCTTCGCCTGCTCAACGCCTCACTCGTCGACACCATCACGGTAGCCAGAGCTGATGGCGCCGCCGTGACGCAGGTCGCCAGCGACGCCGGCCTGCTGGCCGCGCCGCTTTCCGTCACGAGCGTGCGGCTCGTGCACGGCGAGCGCGCGGAGATCCTGCTCGACCTCACCACCGGTACGACGGTGACCCTCCAGGCCACCGTCCAGAACGCCGTCAACGCCGTCCGTTACACCGTGCCGCTCGTCGCGGTCAGCACCACGAGCCCTCCTGGCCCGCTGCTGCCCCCACTGCCTCCCACCCTCAACGTGATCACCCCGCTGGCCACCACGAACGCCCTGACCCGGACCCTGACCCTCAACAACAACGGCGCGATCCAGATGATCAATGGCATCGCCGGCACGAGCATCACCACCCTGCACGACAACATGATCATGACGGGCCTCAACGACATCGAGGTGTGGGACGTCGTCAACGCCACCGCCGCCCTGCACCACTCGTTCCACCTGCACGACGTGCCCTACCAGGTCATCTCCATCAACGGCGTGGCCGCCAGCGGCGTCAACCTCGGATGGAAGGACACCATCGAGGTGCCGCCCGGCGCCACCGTGAAGATCGCCATGCAGTTCACCGACTTCACCGACACCGAATACATGTACATGCTGCACTGCCACAACCTGGTACACGAAGACGCCGGCATGATGCTCGGCCTGATGGTCAACTGACCCATGGCGCAGCGGATCAACCTGCCCAAGGTCGTCGGCGTGACCGCTCTCCTGCTCGCGGCCGCCGTGTTCGGCGCGCGGGCATGGCCGGCGGACGGCACCAAAGACGCCCCCTGCGTCACCGTCTACCATGCACAGTCGAAAGGGGACGATCCGGTCGCGGACCTCTGCGTCACCGTGGAAGCCAGCGGTACCCGGGTCGACCGGGTCACCATCACCCTGACCGCGCAGCGGTCGGCGTGCGACGACGCCGTGGGCCTGCACGTGTCGGCATCCAGCCCGAGCGGCGAGATCTCCGACTCCCGCAAGGTGGACTGCGTCGGCGACCGGGCGAGGGCGGCGTTCGACATCGGCCAACAGCTCGACAGCGGCGTCGAGGTCTGCGGCAGCCTGCCGGACGACGCGCCGTACCACCGGTTCCGGCCGGCACGCACCTGCGTACGGCTCTGAACAAGGGGGGCGGTGTCCCGCACGCACCGGACGCGGGACGCCGCTCCCCGCCGGCCCGGGTCAAGAGCCAAGCGGCCTCGCGGGGAGCCGGCCGACACCCGCGTACACGGGCGGCCGCATCGTCGGCTCCTCCGGTGGCGCGGGATCCGGGTGCCACTGGGCGATGTGCACCACGCCCGGGTCCACGAGGTCGAAACCCTCGAACAGCGCAGATACCTCGGCACGTGTCCGGAAGGCCATCTCTATGCTGGGGGCAAAGCCCTTGTCGAACGCCTCCTTGATCTCGGCGTCTTCTGGAGTACCCGCCCAGGTGGCCTGGGACAGCGCCAGGAAGCTGCCCGCCGCCATCTCCCGCCGGTACCCGGCGATGGCCCGCGCCGGCTCGTCTGCGGGCAGCTCGTGCAGCACCCCCACGAGCAGGACGCCGACCGGCTCGCGCGGGTCGATCAGCGCCCGCGCCCGCGGATGGCTCAGCACAGTGCCGTAGTCCCGCAGGTCGGCGGCGATGACAGCGGCCGCGGGATCACCCGCCAGCACCTGTTCACCGTGTGCGACCGCTACCGGGTCGTTCTCCACGTAGACGACCCGGGTGCCCGGCGCGTGCCGGCGGGCCACCTCGTGGACGCTGCCTGCCGTCGGGAGGCCCGCCCCGAGGTCGATGAACTGGCGGACGCCCACGCCGGTGAGAAACCGGACCGCGCGATGGGAGAACGCCCGGGTGGCCCAGATTATCCGCCGGAGCTCGGGCGCCGCCTGCTGGAGTTGTCGAGCCAGCTCCCGGTCGGCGGCGAAGTTGTGGTGGCCGCCGAGCAGGTAGTCGTACACCCGGGCCGCGCTCGGCCGCTCCGCGTCCGCGTTCGAGGCGCCGTGCTGATCTTCCATCGCAGTGCCGACGATACCGGTTACGCTGCGCGATCTGCGGACGGCGTACCTTCAGCAAACTCTCAACTTTGGTTGCGTACCGTCGTCGCGGTACGAGAAGACGGGAGTGAGACGGGATGCAGGCGTTCGGAGTTTTCCGGGTGACCGCGATCGCCGAGGCGATCTCGTGGACCGGGCTGCTGGTCGGCATGTATTTGAAGCACGTCACGCATACCACCGAGATGGGTGTGTGGCTGTTCGGCCGGGTCCACGGAGCGCTGTTCGTCGCCTACCTGTTGGCCACCGTATGGGTGGCGCGGGCGGACCGGTGGTCGTTCTGGCGCACTGTGGTGGCCCTGGCAGCCTCGATCCCGCCGCTGACCACCCTGCTCTTCGAGCGTTGGGTGAGCCGTCGCCAGACCCAGTCCGAGCCGGTGGCCTAGGCCGGCCTCAGCAGGGCGCAGGAGGGTTTCCGCGCCGCGGCGGCCCTTCTCGATCAAGGGCTGCCGGGTCGTCGTCAGGCCGGCTGGCTCCGCCGCCGGGACGTCGTCGAACCCGATACGTCGAGCCCGCGGCTCGGACAGTACGGACATGGCCGTGAGCGCGAGGACGTCGGTCGTTGCGAGGATGGCCGTGATGGTGCCGGTGGTGGGCAGCGCCGGCTCGCGGCGCCGCCCACCGATGCCCGGTCACGCCGGCTGCGTTTCCGGCCAGGCAGTCTTCGCGGTAGATCGTTGGACGCCCGGCCGGTACGCGCGGGGGGCGTGCGTACCGGCCGGGCTGTTTCCGGTCCTCAGGGGACCGGAACCGGTTCGGCCACGGGCTCCTGTCGCGGGGTGTGGCCGTGTTTGCGGGCCTGGCGGCGCTCCCGGCGGCCTTCGACGATCGTGTAGAGGACCGGGATCAGCACCAGGGTCAGCAGGGTCGAGGTGATGAGGCCGCCGATGACGACAACCGCGAGCGGTGTGGAGATGAAGCCGCCCTCGCCGGTGATGCCCAGGGCCATGGGGAGGAGGGCGAAGATGGTCGCCAGGGCGGTCATGAGGATCGGGCGCAGCCGTCGCCGGCCGCCTTCGATGACCGCTTCGGCGACGCTCATGCCCCTTTCGCGGTACTGGTTGACCAGGTCCATGAGCACGATGGCGTTGGTGACGACGATGCCGATGAGCATCAGGATGCCGATGAGCGCGGCGACGCCCAGCGGCGTGCCGGTGACCAGCAGCAGAGCGAAGGCGCCGACGAACGCGAACGGGATGGAGACCAGCAGGATCAGGGTCTGGCGGAAGCTGCGGAACACGGCGACCAACACCAGGAAGACCAGGGCGATGGCGGCGATCATGGCGAGGATGAGTTGGACGAACGCCTCGCTCTGGTCGGCCGTGACGCCGCCGATGTCGTAGCTCGCCCCGTCCGGCAGGGTGAGGGTGTCGAGCTTGTCGGTGACGGCGCTGCTGGCCGCGCCGGTGTTGTCGCCGACGGGCGTGGCGGTGACGGTGTTGGTGCGCTCGCCGTCGACGTGCGTGCGCTGGACGGGCCCGTCGACCTGGCTGACGGTGGCGACCTGGTCGAGGCGGACCGGGCCGGCGCTGGTGGGCAGCGTGATGGCCTTGACCTTCGCGAGGCTGTCCGGGGCGGCGGCGGTGGTCTTCACGATCACGTCGTGCGGGGTGCCGTCGAGGGTGACCTGGGCAGTGGTGGTCCCGTCGACGGCTTGCCGCAGCGCCGACACGATCGTCATGGTGCTCAGGCCGTAGCGGGCGGCTGCTTCGCCGTTCGCGACGATGCTGATCTGCGGCGCGCTTTCGCTCAGATCGCTTTGTACATCGGTGACCTGCGAGACGCTGGAGATGGCCTCCTGGACCTGCTGGGTGGCCTGGCTGAGGGTCTGCTCGTCCTCGGCGTTGACGGACACCGAGATGTTGCTGCTGCCGCCGGGGCCGTCGCCGCCGCCGGGGCCGTCGCCGCCGCCGGGGCCTCCGCCGCCGCCGACGGTCAGATCTCCGGCGTCGGTGACCGTGTCGAGCTTGTCCCGGACGGTGTCGGTGACGGTCTCGCTGTCGGCGTCGGAGGCCAAGGTGAGGGTGAAGGTGACGTTGTTGGCGGTGCGGGAGCCGAAGAACCCGCTCGACGAGCCGATCACGACCTGGTACGACTCGACGCCGTCCACATCGGACAGAGCCTGCTCGACCTTCTGCGCCGCCGCGTCGGTGGCGGCCAGGTCGGTGCCCGCGGGCAGGCTCTGGGTGACGCGGATGGACTCCTGGCCGGAGTCGCCGATGAAAGTGGTCTTCAGGCCGCCGGCCATGGCGAACGTGGCGATCAGCAGGCCGACGGCTCCGGCCAGCACGGTCTTGCGGTGGCCGACCGCCCAGGTGATGACCGGCAGGTAGATGCGGGGGAGCAGGCCGTGCCGCTCGTGTTCCTCCACCCGGGCGCGGTATTCGTCGGCCGGTACGCCGGCGGCGTCCTTGGGCGCCTTCAGGAACCAGTACGCCAGCACCGGAACGACGGTCAGCGACACCAGCAGCGAGGCGACCATGGCGACGGAGACGGTGATCGAGAAGGAGCCGAACAGTTCGCCGACGAACCCGCTGACGAGCGCGATGGGCAGGAACACGGCGACGGTGGTCAGCGTGGAGGAGGTGACGGCGCTGCCGACCTCGCGTACGGCGGAGATGACCGCGGTACGCCGGTCCTCGCCGTAGCCGAGGTGGCGTTTGATGTTCTCCAGTACCACGATCGAGTCGTCGACGACGCGGCCGACGGCGATGGTGAGCGCGCCGAGGGTGAGGATGTTCAGTGTGTAGTCGCGCCACCAGAGCACGATGAGCGCGACGAGCAGCGACAGCGGGATCGACACCGCGGTGACCACGGTGGCGCGGCCCGAACGCAGGAACAGCACGATGACGAGGATCGCCATTGCCAGGCCGAGCGCGCCTTCCTCGACGAGGCCGTTGACGGAGTCCCGGACCGACGGGCCGGAGTCGGACACGACGACGAGTTTGGCGTTGTCGGCGAGCGAGGACTGCAGCGTGGACAACTGGTCGCGTACGTCGTCAGAGACGGACGGGCTGCTGCCGCCCTGGTCCATGGTGATGGAGATGCCGAGGCTGGGCTTGCCGTCGGTACGCGTGATTGACGTCTGCGGGGCGTCCGCGAGGGCGACGTCGGCGATTTCCTTGAGCTGGACGGGCTTCGTGGGGCTGACGGTGCTCTGGCCCGCGTCGGTGCTGCCGGGTCCGGCCGGGCTGGTGGCCGACGCTGCCGGTGAGAGCCACAGGTCCTGGATCTGCTGCAGGGAGGCGACCGGCTGGCCGACGGCGAGGCTGAGGTTGCGGCCGTCGGAGGTGATCTGCCCGGCCGAGGAGGTGCCGCCGAGCGTGCTGAGCGCGTTGACGATCGACTGTGTGGACAGTCCGGCCTTGGCCAGCGCGCCGGTGCGCGGGGTCACGGTGACGATTTGGTCGCGTGTGCCGGAGACGGAGACGTCGTTGACGCCGTCGACGGCCCGCAACGCCGGTACGACCTTGTCGTCGAGGTCGGCGGCGAGCTTGCGCTGGTCGCCGTCGGAGGTGGCGGCCAGGACCATGGTCGGCAGGTCGCTGGTGCTGCCGGTGAGCACCTCCGGCGTCACACCCTGCGGCAGCGATGTGGAGATCTTCGAGACGGCCTGCTCGACCTCGGTGGACGCGTCGTCGATGTCGGTGTCGAACGAGAACGACACCGTCACCTGGACCGAACCCTGCTGCGAGGTCGAGGTCGTGGTCTCCACACCGTCCAGGCCCTCGACGGCCTTCTCGATGGGGCTGGTGACTTGCTCCTCGACGACCTCCGGCGCGGCACCGGGGTAGGTGGCCACCACGGTCACCGCCGGAAACGACAGGTCCGGCAGCAGTTGCTGTTTCAGCGACAGGGCCGCATATATCCCAAGCGCCACGACAAGACTGGTGAGCAGGGCCACCAGCTTCCGGTTCGCAAGACTGATCCGGGACAGGAAGGACACCAGCGACCTCGCTCGGGTGAGACGTTTCGGTGGTGCGGCGAGCACCCCGGCAAGTCTGTGCACCGGCGACGCGGGTCGACATCGTCCATCGGCAGTCGGCCGGATACCGCCGACGTGGTATCCGCGGTCGTCGGTGTACTGCGGCCGCAGACCGCGTCGCCTACGGCGCGGGGCTGCCAGGCTTGACCAGCCCGCTTTGGTACGCGACGACGACGAGCTGCGCCCGGTCGCGTACCCCCAGCTTGGTCATGGCCCGGTTGATATGGGTCTTGGCTGTCAGCGGAGAAAGGTACAGCCGCTCGCCGATGGCCTCGTTCGACAAGCCGTGCGCGACCAGCACGAGGACTTCGCGTTCCCGGTCGGTGAGCACGTCGAGGGGTACCCGCGTCGCGGCGGGTATGTCGGGCTGGGTGCGCAGGTGGCCGAGCAGGCCGCGGACTGCCTTCGGTGACAGCATGCCGTCGCCGGCTGCGATGACGCGGATGGCGTTGATGAGTTCGTCTGGGCCGACGTTCTTGCCGAGGAAGCCGCTGGCCCCGGCGCGCAGGGCGAGCATGACGTTGTCATCGTTTTCGAACGTGGTCAGGACCAGGACGCGTACGCCGGCGAGGTCGTCGTCGGCGGCGATCCGGCGGGTCGCCTCGATGCCGTCCATTGTGGGCATCCGGATGTCCATGAGCACGATGTCGGCGCGGGCGGACCGGGCGAGGGCGACTGCCTCCCGGCCGTCGAGTGCCTCTCCGACGATTTCGATGCCGGGCTCAGAGTCCAGGATCATCTTGTAGCCCGCGCGGATGAGGGCCTGATCGTCGGCCAGAAGCACGCGGATCGTCATGGCCGCCCCGCCGCCGTGCACCGTGTGCGTGACATGCTTTTGGAATTCCTCGGGCGGACGTCGAGTCGTCGAACGCGTATGCGGGCGATCGCCGGGCGGGCGCTGAGGGGATCTCGGGGACCGCCGCCAACCGCGGGGTCGGCAGGCAGGATCGCGACCCCGCGGGCGGCCAGGGCAGCGCAGACAACGGCGATGGCGGTGCCGAAGAAGCCCCAGCGGACTGTTTCGCCGAGCAGGATGATGCCGATCAGGGCAGCCGCGACAGGGTTGGCCAGGGTGCTGGTCGCGACCGCGGGCCCGAAGGTGTCCCGGTAGGACAGTTGGGTGAGCAGCAGGCCGGCTCCGGCGAGGGCCGCCATGCCGAGGGCCGCGGTTGCCAGGAAGAGGGCGCGCGTCGCTGCTTCGCCGCTGCTCAGCTCGATGGTGATGGTCTGGGCCAGGGTGGACGCGCCGGCGAAGCTGACTCCGGCTGCGACAGCTGCTCCGATGCTGGCCATCGCGCGGCCCCGGGTGAGGCGGGCGGCGGCGATGACGAGGGTCAGTGCCCCGAGCAGGATCGGCAAGTCGTGGGGGCTGACAGCGCTGGCGGTCGCCGTGCTGTCGGTGACGGTCAGAAGCCCGGTGAGGCTGGCGCAGATTAGCGCCAAACCCTGCCACTCGGCCGACTGCAGCCGCCTGTGTTGCCGGGAGGCGGTGAACACCAGGGCCAGCACCAGCGTGAGGAGTCCGAACGGCTGAACGAGCAGTAGCGGCCCGAACCTGAGCGCAGCGACATGTAGTGCGGCCCCGACGCCGTTGAACACCAGCGCGAGCCACCACACCGGGTGAGCCGTCAGGGCAGCCAGCGGCCGGGTCGACAGGTCGCGCTGCAGTAGCGCGGCGGCGGCGTACGCGACCGACGACACGATGCACAGCACGACCGCCAGGGTGATCGTCATGACTGTCGGCCGTTGGGGGCGCTGGGGAGGACGGCCTGCACATGGAATGCGCCGTCGGGTCCGGTCGCGGTGGTGAGTACGCCGCCGGCGGCGGAGGCGCGTTCGCGCATGCCGATGAGGCCGTAGCCGCCGCCTGCGGATGGCGGTGTGGTGGTGTGGATCGGGTTGGTGATTTCGATGGCGACGGCGTGTGGGCGGTAGGTGATCGTGAGGTGGGCGCCGCCCGTTCCATGTTTGTGGGCGTTGGTGAGGGCTTCCTGGACGATGCGGTACGCGGCCAGGTCCGTCACCGTTGGCAGCTCGTATGCGTTGCCCTGCTGGTGGCAGCGTACGGTTAGTCCGGCGGTTGCCATGCTGGCGAGCAGGTCTTCCAAACGGGCCAGGCCACGGGTGGGTTCGGTGGATGATTCGTCGGGTTGGCGTAGGAACCCGACCACGGCCCCTAGCTCCTTGACGACGGTGTCGGACTCGTGGCGGATGTGGGCCAGTGCTGTGCCGACCACGTCGGGGCGGCTGTGTAGGACGTGCGCGGCCGCCCCGGCTTGGACGTTGATGACGGCGATGTGGTGGGCGACGACGTCGTGCAGTTCGCGGGCGATGCGCAGCCGTTCCTCGGCCACGCGGCGGCGGGCTTCCTCGTCCCGGCTGTGTTCGGCCCGGCGGGCGCGTTCCTCGACCTCGGCGACGTACGCGCGGCGGCTGCGGGTGGCGTCGCCGAAGGCGACGGCCATGCCGACCCAGGCCAGCGATCCGAGGTTTTCCGGGGCCCACCAGCCGCCCTCGCCCAAGATCGCGCCGGACAGGTAGAGGGCCATGGCCACGCCACAGCCCAGGGGCCAGGCGGTGCGCCGGCCGGTGCGGGCGGCCATGGTGTACGCGGTGACCACCAACGCCACCATCAGCGCCGGTACGGTGTCGGCCACCACGCGGGCTGCCAGTGCAGCCATGGCTGCGGTGAGCAGCGCCGGTATCGGGTACCGGCGGCGGCTGGCGATGGTGGCGAACGTGACGGCCGCCGCGACAAGGGTGGCCACGGGCGATGCCTGCGGGGCGACGTCGTCCGGGCTGACGGCGACCGCCACCAGAAACAACAGCGCGATCGCGGCGCCGAACGCGATGTCCACGCCGGTGCCGGCCTGGCCACGCACCGCCCTCGTCCACGCCACGATGATCACGCTACCGACGTGACCGGGCACGCTGCGTCGTCCGGCCACGGTACCGGCGAGGTCGCGGACTACCGCAGGCGTGGTAGCTCGCCGACTGCTCTGCATGGCAGCGTTCATGCGGATCAGTGCCCTGCCAAGGCCGTCGCGGGCGTCGCGTCGGGGTCGGGGTCGTTGTTGTCGGCGAGCTTCTTCTCCGGCAGGAGCAGGGCGAGCACGAGGCCGAGGACGAACACCGGGATCATGTAGCGGAAGACCGGTATGAGGGCGTGCTGGTAGGCCAGGATCACCGCGTTTTGGACCTGGTCCGGCAGCGAGTGGACCAGGGTAGGGGTGAGTGAGTCGGTGTCGCCGACGGTGGCGGCGGCGTCGGCGGTGAGGCGGGCGTGGAGCTGGTCGGTGAGGCGGTGGGTGAATATCGCGCCGACGGCCGCGGTGCCGAGGGTGGCGCCGACCTCGCGGAAGAAATTGTTGGCGGAGGTGGCGGTGCCCACGTCGGCGTTGCCGAAGTCGTTCTGCACGGCCAGGACCAGGGGTTGCATCGCCAGGCCGATGCCGGCGCCGAGTACGAACACGTAGGTGCAGACAAGGACGAGCGAGGTCTGGGTGTCCAGGGTGGACATCAGCAGCGCGGCCACACCGACGAAGACGGTGCCGGCGATGGGGTAGATCTTGTATCGGCCGGTCTTGCTCATCAGTCGTCCGGAGGGGATGGCGGTGGCCATGATGCCGGCGACCATGGGGATGAGCAGCAGCCCGGACTCGGTGGCGCTGACGCCGTAGACCATCTGCAGGTACGTCGGCAGGTAGCCGATGAACGCGAACATGCCGATGCCGATGACGAGGAGCCCGATGAGCGTGGCGATGTTGAAGATCCGGCTGTGGAACAGCCGCAGCGGGATGATCGGCTCCGCGGCGCGGCTCTGGGAGTAGAAGAAGAGCACCCAGGCCAGCAGGCCGGCGGTGGCCATGGCAAGGATGAGCGGGGAGTTCCAGGCGTAGTCGGTGCCGCCCCATTCGGCGACCAGCACGGTGCAGGTCACCGCGGTGGCCATGAGGGTGAAGCCGAGGTAGTCGAAGGCGACCGCGCCGGTCTTGCGGGGCAGGCGCAGCGCGATGGCGCCGACGGCGAGGGCGAGGGCGCCGACCGGCAGGTTGATCCAGAAAGCCCAGCGCCAGCCGATGCTGTCGGTGAACCAGCCGCCGAGCAGCGGGCCGGCGACGGAGGACAGGCCGAAGACGGCACCGATCGGGGCCATGTACTTCGCGCGCTGCCGTGGCGGTACGAGGTCGGCGATGATCGCCTGCGAGGTGATCATGAGTCCGCCGCCGCCCAGGCCCTGTACGGCGCGGCCGATGATCAGCATGGTCATGTTCTGCGCCGCGCCGGCGATGATCGAGCCGGCGAGGAAGAGGCCGATGCCGCCGAGAAACAGGGATTTGCGGCCGATCAGGTCGCCGAGACGGCCGTAGACGGGCATGACGATCGTGGCCGCCAGGATGTACGCGGTGATCGTCCATGCCATGTGGTTCACGCCGTGCAGTTCGCCGACGATGGTCGGCAGCGCGGTGCTGACGATCGTCTGGTCCAGGGACGCGAGCAACATCGCCGCCATGAGAGCGGCGAAGGTGAGACCGAAATGGCGCGGGACGCCGGAGGCCGGGGTCGAGTCGCTCAAAGTGGGCTCCTGACAGGAGAGGCGGAAGGTTCGCTAGCCTTGCCAGGCGCCGATCATCTCGACGTAGTTCTCGCCTCTGACGTTCCGGCCGTTGTATGTGCCGGTGAAGGCCGCCGTGGCCTCCAGGCGGCTGCCCGCGACGAGCACGAGTTCCTGCTCCGGAGTACCGGTGACTTTCACGTCGAGCCGAGCGTGCAGGGAGGGGATGGTGATGCGCCAGCGGGTGGGGTACTTCGCGCCGGTTGTGGGACTGGTCCATGGCTCGGCGGCGTGGTTGGCGAGGGGTTCGACCGCGGCCAGGTCGTAGGAGCCGTCCGGGTGTAGGACGGTTGCCCAGGCGTTCTCGGTACCGGTTCCGACCGCGTCCCAGATGGCGACCTTGTCGCCGCCCGGCAGGTCGAGGTTCATCCACGTCCACCGCTGGAACGCCTGTGGCAGTGGACCCCATTGCCGGTCCAGCCAGGCGGTGCCGGTGATCGCGTGTTTGCGGCCCTCGATGACGAGTGTTCCGGACGTGCGCATGGCCGGAAACGCGAACTCGTAGTTCTGCACGTCGACGAGTTTGAAAAGGCCGGTCCCCGCGTAGTTCATGACTGGGCCGGTCACCTCGAACTGGGCGTCGAGGGATCCCCAGGGCGCGGTGGCCTTCACCGTCATGCGGGTGTTGTCGCCGGTCCAGGTCAGCTCGGGCAGCGTGATGTCGAGCTTGCCCCGGCTCCAGTGGAACTGCTCCGCGGTGAGGGTGGTCGAGTGGCTCTTGTACCAGCCGTTGGTCTTGTCGGTGACCGAGAGCGCGTAGATGCCGGCCAGCCCTTGCGCGTTCGGTGCGGCCAAGGCGTGTGCCAGGACACCGAACTCTTGCCTGCCCGCCTTCACCATGCTGGTGAAGTAGATCGAGTCGGACCAGGTGATCTCCGGCCCGGGGGTTTGCGATCCCAGGTCGACCGCGGGGTCGACCACGGCGGGGATTCCTTTACCGGCGGGCAGCGTGGCCGAGCCGCCGTACGAGGTCGCCGATGGGGTGGCGGCTCGTGCCGCCGAGGGTGTGGCGGCCGCGGCGACGGCGGCCGCGGCGGCTCCAGTGATGACGGTCCGGCGCTTGATCATGAGAGGTCTCCTTAATTAATCGAACGGTCGGTATGCTTACGGACGGTACGGTGCGCTTCCTGTTGGGAGCCTGAGACGGTGTTACCGTCCCGGACGCAGGATTCGGCGCGAATGCGGCGAGAGGAGAGGGGCGCTATGGCACGCACGGTTGGCAGTAGCGCCGACGCCACGCGCCAGCAGATCCTCGCCGCCGCCCGGGAACTGTTCGTCGAGCGTGGCTACGCGGGCGCCTCGATCAAGGACATCACCGAGCGGGTCGGCGTGACTAAGGGCTCGCTGTACTACCACTTCTCCTCCAAGGAGGAGATCCTGCACGCGCTGGTGAGCCCGCTCATCGAGGCGCTCGAGGCGTTCACCGCCGAGGTGACCGCGGCCGGTGGCCTCGATGCCGACCTGGTACGCCGTTTGCTTGATTTGATCGACGAGCATTCCGGCGTTCTCAAGTCCGTGTTCGGCGACCCGTCGACCGCGCAGAGCCTGGCGATGCGGCACCGGCTGCCGGCGCGCATCGACGCCCTGGTGCGCGCGGTGGCCGGTTCCGACGATCCGGTCGCGGTCTTGCGGGCGCTGTGCGTGCTCGGTGTCATCCATGCGGCCACGCTGGCGCCGGCCGGGATCGAATTCGACGCCGACGGTGTGCCGGCGCCGCGCTTCGGCACCGCGCCGCTGACCGGCGAGCAGCGCAAGTTCGCGCTGGCCGCCGCCCTAGCCGTACTGGACCTGCCCACCTGAGTTCGCCGGGGCCACCGGTACCTGGAGGTACCAGTGGCCTCGTGCCGCTGTCGCCTAGGCATCGCGCTTAATCATTCGGTATGCGGCGGCGGCGAGGGCGATGGCGACCCAGCCGGCGAAGACGGCCAGTCCGGTCCATGGGCTGAGGGAGTCGCTGGTGTGGGTCAGGGACATGACGGCGCTGCCGGCGTTGCTGGGTAGGTAGGGGCTGATCGTGTCGGACCAGGAGTCGGGCAGCAGTGAGGTCAGGCCGGGGACGATGAGTAGGACGCCGGCCAGGACGGTGATGGCGCCGGCGCTGGAGCGTAGTAGGGCGCCGAGGGCGACGCCGAGGATGCCGACGAGGCTGAGGTAGAGGCCGGCGCCGAGCAGGCTGCGTATCACGCCGTCGTCGGTGAGGCTTAGGGCGATGTCCTGGCCGTTGAGTTGGGGGTTGCCGAGGGCGAATGCGGTGAACGCGCCGATGGTGGTGGCCACCAGGGCGATGGCGCCGAACACGGTGGCTTTGGACCAGAGGACTGGGAGTCGGGAGGGGACGGCGGCGAGGGTGGAGCGGATGGAGCCGGTGGTGTATTCGCCGGCGGACATGAGTACGCCGAGGACGCCGATGGCCAGGGAGGCGAAGGTGGCGCCGGTGAGGATGACGCCGATGGCGTCGGAGGCGGCCTGCTGGCCCGGCGGACCGTCGGCGACCGTGGCGGGGTTGTAGGTGATGGCGGCGATCACGCCGAACGCGACCAGTAGGAACAGTGACACCGCGAGGGTGATCCAGCTGGAGCGCAGGGACCAGAATTTGGTCCATTCGGCGTGCAGCACGCCCTTGGTGGTGAGCCGGTAGCGGGGCCGGGTGGTCGACGGTGCGGTGAGGGTCAGGGTGCTCATGTCAGGTGGCCTTTGCGGACGAAGGGGCGGTGGAGGCGTACTCGACGGCGTCGTGGGTCAGTTCCATGAACGCTTCTTCCAGCGACACCGACAGGGGGGACAGTTCGTACAGGGGTACGTCGTGCTTGTTCGCGATCTCGCCGATCTGGCGGGCGGTCAGGCCGGTCACCATCAGCTCTTCCGTGGTGGTCGAGCTGATCTTCACGTCCGGTCCGGCCAGCAGCGACCGCAGCCGGGCGGCGTTGTCGCTGGCGACCCGGACACCGGCGTCGTTCTGCGCGATCAGGTCGTGGACGGAGGTGTCGGCCAGCAGCCGGCCGCGGCCGACGATGACCAGATGGTCGGCGATCAGCGAGGTCTCGGTCATCAAATGGGAGGACAGCATCACCGTGCGGCCCTCGGCGGCCAGGCCGGCGAGCAGGTTACGGACCCACAGCACGCCTTCGGGGTCCAGGCCGTTGACGGGTTCGTCGAGCATGACCACGGCGGGGTCGCCGAGCAGGGCGGTCGCGATGCCCAGGCGCTGGCCCATGCCGAGGGAGAACCCGCCGACCCGTTTGCCGGCCACCGCGCCCAGCCCGGCCAGGTCGATCACCTCTTCCACCCGGCCGCGGGGGATGCCATGCGTGCGGGCCAAACCGAGCAGGTGGCTGTACGCGGTGCGGCCCGGGTGGACCGCGCGGGCCTCCAACAGCACACCGATCTCCTGCAACGGCGCCGCGTGCTCGGCGTACCGGCGGCCGTTCACCAGTGCCGTACCTGAGCTCGGGCGGTCCAGCCCGATGATCATCCGCATCGTGGTGGACTTGCCGGCCCCGTTCGGGCCCAGGAACCCGGTGACCTGTCCCGGCGCGGCGGTGAAGTCGAGCCCGTCGACCGCCACCTTCGGCCCGTACCGCTTCGTCAGTTTCCGCACATCAATCATGCAAACCACGCTATGAAGATCCGGCCCGTCGACCGTGGTACCAGAGCAGGCACTTCGAGGGTCACTGGTACCGCGGTACCAGTGGCCCGGAGACGGTCGCGCTGCAACCGTGGGGATGGTGCTGCGCGCCGGCCGGACGCACCCTCGTTCTCCGCTGTCGAAGGGAGCAACCTTGACGGGAGTTCAGCGGTGAGAGTGACCGACGGCAGCTCGTGAAACTGGTCGCGGTACTGCTGGGCGAATCGCGACTGATGGAAGAACCCCCACCTCAGTGCGATGTCGGCGACGCGCACCTTGGTGGGATCGCCTTGCAGATCGGGGCTCCGCCGGAGTCCCGGAGACGGCGGACGCCGAAGATCAGTGTGAGCTAGGCCACTGTCGTTCATGGGGCGTCGGGTCGTCTCGTCTCTGTTGGCAAGCACGAACGAACGGAGACGTCATGAAGATCTTCCTTGCTGGAGCGTCTGGCGCGATCGGCAGCCAGCTGACGACCGCGCTGGTGGCGCGCGGTCACGAGGTTGTCGGGACGACCCGCTCGGCGGCCAAGGCCGACGCCCTGCGTGCGTTGGGCGCTGAACCGGTCGTCTTCGACGCGCTGGACCCTGAGTCGGTGGCCGATGCCGTGGCCAAGGCCGATCCGGAGGTGATCGTGCATCAGCTGACGGCGCTGAGCGGTCCGACGGACTTTCGGCGCGCCAAGCAGATGGCGGCCGCAACGGACCGGCTCCGCACCGTGGGCACCGACCACTTGCTGGCGGCTGCGCGTGCTGTCGGGGTACGCAAGGTCGTGGCGCAGAGCAACGCGATGTGGATGGAACGCATCGGTGGGCCGGTCGTTGACGAGAACGGCCGCATCGAGCCGAATCCGCCGGCCGATGCTGGGGAAACCGTGGCAGCGTTGCGCCATGTGGAGACTGCGGTGACCGGTATTACGTGGGCCGAGGGCATCGCGCTTCGCTACGGTGCCTTCTATGGCCCAGGCACCGGCGTGGAGTTGGCGCCGGACGCAGGCATGGCCGGGCAGATCCGCCAGCGGAAGTTCCCGATCGTCGGCGGTGGCGCTGGGGTGTGGTCGCTGGTGCACATCGTCGATGCCGTGTCGGCTACGGTCGCGGCCATCGAACGTGGCAAGCGCGGGATCTATCATGTCGCCGACGATGACCCGGCGCCGGTGGGCGAGTGGCTGCCGGAGCTGGCCCATGTGCTCGGTGCCAAACCGCCGCGCCGCCTCCCGGCCTGGCTTGTTCGCATGCTGGCCGGTGAGGCTCCGGTGAATTTGATGACTCAGGCTCGTGGCATCTCCAGCGAGAAGGCCAAGCGTGAGCTGGGTTGGACGTTGCGGTATCCGAGCTGGCGCAAGGGTTTCATCGAAGGGCTGGGCTGACCGGTGTCATCGGCTGATCTCTACGGCGAGCTGCGCCCGCGGGCGTTCGCCATCGCGTATCAGATACTCGGCAGCGTGAGCGAGGCCGAGGACGTGGTGCAGGAAGCGTTCTTGCGGATACACCAGAGTCTGGAGCGAGACGAGCACATCGCCTCGCCTCGGGCGTACATCGCCACGCTGGTCACCCGGCTGGCCATCGATCAGCTCCGCTCGGCGCGGGTGCGGCGGGAGCGGTATGTCGGTGAGTGGCTGCCGGAGCCGTTGGTCACCGATCCGTCACCGGCCGACCACGCGGAGACCGCCGACTCGCTGTCGCTGGCGTTCCTCGTCCTGCTGGAGACCCTGTCGCCGCGGCAGCGGGCCGCGTTCCTGCTGCGTGAGGTGTTCGACTATCCGTACGCCGAGGTCGCCGAGATCATCGGCACCGACATCGACAGCACCCGGCACCTGGTGGCGAAGGCTCGCGCCCACGTGCAGGAGCGCCGGCCACGGTACTACGCCTCCGCGCGGCAGCGAGAGGAGCTTGCTCAGCGGTTCTTCGCTGCTGCCGAGCAGGGCGACCTGCGGGCGCTGGAGGCATTGCTGGCGCAGGACGTGGTTCTGCATGGCGATGGTGGCGGGAAGGTCCCCGCGCTGGCTCGGTCGGTCAATGGCCGGGAGCGTGTGGCCCGGCACTTGTTGGCCGCGATGTCCGTGGTGGCAGAGCACGGTGGCGTGCGTATCCGGATCGCGGAGGTCAACGGCCTACCCGGCGCGATGGTGTTCGACTCGCAGGACCGGCTCTTCGGTGTGCTGGGACTCGACGTCGCCGACGGTGAGATCCAGGCGATCCACTCCATCGTCAACCCCGACAAGCTGCGCCATCTCGACTCGGTCAGCGACCTCGGTGCTCAGATCCGCGCTGGCCGACGACGCCGCAACCAGTTGAGCCGCGATCCACGGTAACCGCCACCGGCCTGATTCTGCTTACTCGGTGATCTCCTCGCGCTCGGGCATGGGAGAGACGGGCGGGTGGCCGGGGAGACCGGGGCCTCGGCGGGTTTTTCGATCGGGAAGAAGAAGCCCTTGATGGCGGGGCCTAGGGCGCCGAGTCGGTTCATCTTCTTCGGTACGACCCAGCCGGCGTACTCCAGTTCGCCGTGGCCGTGCTTGTCGACCGGGGCGAGCGGTTGGTGTACCTCGATGAACTTTCCGTCCGGCAGGCGGCGGATGATGCCTGTTTCCACGCCGTGTACGAGGACTTCCCGGTCGTGTTGCTGCAGGCCGAGGCAGATCCGGTAGGTGACGTAGTAGGCGAGTGGCGGCAGGATCAGGATGCCGATCCGGCCGGCCCAGGTCATCGCGTTCAGGCTGATGTGGAACTTGTCGGCGAGGATGTCGTTGCCGCCGGAGAGCGTCAGGACGAGCCAGAACATGATCGCCATGGCGCCGAGCGAGGTGCGGGCCGGTACGTCACGTGGCCGCTGCAGCAGGTTGTGCCGGCGGTAGTCCTTGGTCAGGCGCGCCTCGATGAATGGATACGCCATCGGCAGTACCGTCAGGATGCCGGGCAGCACCACCGTCGGCCAGAAGATCGGTGGGATGGTGTAGCCGTCGCCCCAGCCGAAGAGGTCGAACCGTATCTCCCAGGAGGGGAAGAGCCGGGTCGAGCCGTCGAGGAACATGACGTACCAGTCGGGTTGGCTGCCCGCGGAGACCGTGTACGCCTCGTACGGGCCGAACAGCCAGATCGGGTTGATCTGGAACAGACCGCCCATCAGCGCGATGACGCCGAAGACGATCATGAAGAAGCCGCCCTGCTTGATGATGTAGCGCGGCACGAACCGCTCGCCGACCACGTTGTGCTCGGTGCGGCCGGGAGCGCGCCACTGGGTGTGCTTCTGCGAGAAGACGAGAGTGAGGTGGACGGTTACCAGTGTCACCAGAACCGCCGGAAGGAGCAGCACGTGCGTGATGTAGAACCGGCCCATGATGACGTGCCCGGGGAACTCGCCGTCGAAGAGCGCCGTGGTCACCCAGGAGCCGATGACGGGGATCGACAGCATGATGGCCGAGGCGATCCGCAGGCCGGTGCCGGACAGCGCGTCGTCGGGCAGCGAATATCCGGTGAAGCCGCTCAGGAACGCGAGCCAGAACATCGTGAGCCCGATGATCCAGTTGGCCTCGCGAGGCTTGCGGAACGCGCCGGTGAAGAAGATCCGGCACATGTGCACGACGATCGCGGCCAGGAACAACAGCGCGGACCAGTGGTGCATCTGCCGCATGACGAGGCCGCCGCGCACGTCGAACGACAGGTCGAGGCTGGATGCGTACGCCTCGGACATGTGCACGCCGCGCAGCGGGGCGTAGCTGCCGTCGTACGTCACCGTTTCCAGCGATGGGCTGTAGAAGAACGTCAGGAACGTGCCGGTCAGCAGCAGCACGATGAACGAGAAGAGCGCGATCTCGCCGAGCAGGAACGACCAGTGGTCCGGAAAGACCTTGTTCAGGATGCGCCGTAGCGGTGTCGATCCGCCGAACCGATCGTCCAGCCCACCGGCGAAGTTGGCGGGGACCGCTTTGACGTCTGGCTTTCGGCGCTTCATGGCCGCTCCCAGAATGCTGGCCCGACAGCAACCTTGTAGTCGGACGTCGCCACGAAAAAGCCCTCTTCATCCACGGTGATGGGTAGCTGAGGCAGGGTACGGGTGGCGGGTCCGAAGATCGGCCGGGCGTTGTCGGTGATCAGGAACTGCGACTGGTGGCACGGGCAGAGCAGGCGGTTGGTCTGCTGCTCGTAGAGGCTGGCCGGGCAGCCGGCGTGGGTGCAGATCTTCGAGTACGCCACGAAGTTCTCCCACTGGGAGCCCTTGTTGATCGGTTTGGCGCTGGCGAGAGCCTTGGCGGAGTCTTCGGCCCGTAGGTGGATCAGCAGGGTGGGGGAGTCGGCGTGCTCGTTGGTGGCGCCCTCCGGGATGCCCGGGAAGACGGTCATCTGGCCGCCCACGCTGACGTCCTCGGGGCGGATCGGCGTGCCGTCCTCGCGGGTCAGCCGCACCGGCTTGCCGCCGTTGGCCGCCGGGTCCCAGCCGGTGTGGAAGAGGATGGCGTCCTTGGTCGGGCTCTTGATGAAACCACCGATGAACGGGGCGGCCACGGCCAGGCCGACCGGGGTGAGCCCCAGCATCGCGGCGAGGCCGAGCGTCTTGCGGCGCTTGAAGCCGAGCTCATCGCCCATGTAGACGATCGACTCACCGGTCAGTCTGCGCTCGACACGGCCGGAATTCCCGTCGTGGCGATCTTGGATCGAGATCTCGTGCGGCAGCAGTCGCTTGCCCCAGATGAGGATGCCGAAGCCGACACCGAGCAGCGAAACGCCGAGCGTGAGGCCCAGCAGCGGCGTATAGAGCTTGCTGTTGTTGGAGCCGAGGTCGTACGCCCACGGCCACCAGATGTAGATGACCATGAAGGCGGTGCCCGCGAGGCCGGTGATCAAGAAGCACAACGCCACGGTGCGGACCATCCGGCGCTCTTCCTTGGTGCCCTTGACCGGGTACGGGTCCTCGTAGTGGACGATCTCGACGCCGTCGCGGCGGGCGCCCTCGCGGACGATCTCGAACCGCGACAGCCGCGGGTCGAAGACGTCCACCTCTTCCCGCTCGGCGCCGTGTGTTTCCGTGCTCATGAATTCCCCGCAATCCGGAGGTGCCGAAAACCAGCGCGAAGCGCCGACCTGGGTGTCGTCAAGATCGGCATGTTTTGCGAGAGATCAACTTTTGGCAGTCGTCACCAAATGATAGACCCTCCCATCAGCCAGGACCAAGCATATCGATGACCTTGACGGCAGTGGGGACCCTTGACAGCCAGCGGTGAAGAACCTATACATACGATGGCACCTCGATTCCGCCCTCCTGCACGCTCTGGGCGTCGATTCATCGCCACGTGCCCTTCATCCCCTGCAGCACCCATCGTCCACTGTGGTGGCACGTTGTCTCGCCGGGTCTTCTCGATGCCGTGAGGTGTTCCGCATGAGCGGTCACGTAGTCCTACCTGGTCAAGGTCGAAGGCTGGTCACAAAGGCGCAGGACGTCACCTTCAAGGTCACTGGGGCGCAGGGCTCCGCCGTCTCGTGCTTCGAGGTGGTGGTTCCGCCCGGCTTCGACGTGGGAGCGCACAGCCATCAGCACGCGCAGGAGTTCTTCTACGTCTTGGAAGGACAGCTCGAGCTGCTGGCGTTCGAGCCGGCCGAACGCACCGCGGACAGCTGGCACGACTGGAAGTCCTCCAGCGGGGGTCAAGTCGTCAGCGCGGTTGCGGGTAGCTGCATGTTCGTCCCGTCCGGATGCCCGCACGCCTTCAGGAACGCCACCGACAAGCCGGCACGCATGCTGTTTCAGAGCTATCCATCGCCCGATCACGAGCGCTACTTCGAGCAGATCTTTGAGATCTTCGGCGCCGGCCGATCGGTGGATCCGGAGGCCGTGCAACGACTGCGTGACCGCTATGACATTAGCCAGATCACGCCGCTTCGCTACGAACCGCCCACTCTGCTGAATTCCTGACCAGCACCAGAACGTGAGACGGAGCGGAGGGCGACCACAATGGACACGATCCCCCTGGTTCACGCAAGTCTCGGCGCGGCGGAGCTGGCGGCCGTCGCGGATGCTTTCTCCTCGGGCTGGCCGGCCGGTCAGGGCCCAAGAGGAAAGGCACTGGAGACACAGCTGACCGAGCGGTACCGGGTTGGCGGCGCGGTCGCGGTGAGCAACTGCGGCGCCGCGCTCCACCTGGCTCTGCTAGCGCTCGACGTCCAGCCCGGCGACGAGGTCATCGTCGCCGACTACACCTTTCCGGCTCCCGCCCATGCGGTGCGGTACGTCGACGCGGTCCCCATCTTCGCCGACGTGCGTGCCGACACCGGCACCATCGACCCACAGTCCGTAGCGGACCTGATCGGCCCGCGAACGGTTGGTGTGATCGCGGTCGACACGGTCGGCCTGCCCGCCGACTACGCGGCCCTGACGTCGATCGCGGACCGGCACGGGCTCTTCCTCGTCGAGGACGCCGCCTGTGCGGTCGGCGCCACGTACCAGGGGCGCGAGGCGGGCGCGCTGGCACCGGTTGCCTGCCTGTCCTTCCACGGGCGCAAGGGAATCACCAGCGGCGAGGGCGGGGCACTGCTCACCACCGATCCGGTAATCGCGGCGCACGCGAGGCTACGGTCGTCCTTCGGCATCGAAAGCATCTTCGATCAGGCAAAGGTCGTCGGTCTGCCGATACCCGTGTTCACCGAGATCGGCTACAACTACAAGCTGTCCGACATCGCCGCCGCGATCCTGCTGGTCCAGCTTGGCCGGGTCGGCGAACTGCTGGACCGCCGGCGCGCGGTCGCAGCGCATTACGCCGAGCTGTTCGCCGACGAAGAGCTCGTCACCCTGCCGTACGTGCCGCAGGACCGTACCCATGCCTGGCAGTCCTACATGGTGAAGTTGGACCCGAGCGTGGACCGCGCGAGGGTCGCCGCCGACCTCCGCGCACAGGGCATCGGATGCGGGCACGGCACCTGGGCGTGCCACCTTCAACCGGTGTACGAGACGAAGCAGCGGTGCCCCGTCTCGGCGGATCTCTTCGCGCGTCAGCTCGCCATCCCCATGCACGCCGAACTCGGCACCGACCAGGTCGAACGAGTCGCGAAGAGCCTGCGTGCCGCACTCCGCGCAGCCATCAAGCAGTGACGTTGGAGGAAAAATGTCGGGAGCTGCTGAGTTGGAACATCTCTACTCGGCCATTGAGGAATCCGCCGCGCTGGTGGACGTCACCTGCTCGCGTGACAAGGTCTGGCCGATCCTGGCAGCGTACGACGCGGCCCGGCAGAACATCATTGCTTTCCGGGTGGCGAATGACACCCGCGACGATGGAGACTTTCACTGCCGCTTCTCGCTGAACGACGGTGTGGAGCCATATGGTGTCGCCCTGTCGAACGGCCTCATCGCGAAGACCGACCATCCCGTCGGAGCGCTGCTCTCGGAACTGCAGGAACGATGCCCCATCGACAGTAGTGGTGTCGACTTCGGAGTCGTTTGCGGATTCAGGAAGATCTGGATCTACTTCCCGGACGGGGAATTTCAAAGGCTGTCGACGCTTGCCGACCTCCGGTCGATGCCCAGCAGCCTGGCGGACAACGTCGACCTTTTCGCCCGCCATGGTCTGGACGACAGAGTGGATGTGGCCGGCATCAACTACCACCACAAATCTGTGAATCTGTACTTTCCCCAGCCGCCCGACCCGACGACGATCCGTTCGTTGCATCGCGACATCGGACTGCCGGAGCCGAGTGAGCAGATGTTGAAGTTCTGCGAGGGGGCGTTCGGGTTCTATACCACCTTGAGCTGGGATTCCCCAAAGGTTGAGCGGATCTCCTTTGGTGCGAAGGCCCAGGATCCGACGGCACTTCCCGTCCGGCTCGGCCCGAAGATCGAGCACTTCGCGAAGAACGTTTCCTACGGGGTCGACGACCCCAAGCTCGTTTACGGGGCAGTGACGTCGACCGGCGAGGAATACTACAAACTCCAAGCATATTATCGATGGCCGTCGCATGGTCGCCGCGCCGGTCGCGGATATCCACGGTCCCGGTCGATGAACTGAGTCGAGGAGGCAGCCGGTATGAAGGGCTTTACGCTACCAAGCTCGATTCGGGAGCGCGGTCTCCAGCTCGGCGTGATGCCGCAAATGGCCGCCGGGATGCACGCTTCGACGCCGCTCACACTCGACCACGACCTCGACGTCCTGCCAGCGGCGGGACGGCGCCTGACGGTGGCCGAACTCGCCGACCACGTGGATGACCTGGCCGGCCGGATGTGGGCGGCGGGGGTGCGGTCCGGCGAGCACGTCGTGATCTACAAGTCCGCCAACTTCGACGTCTGGGTTCTGGCCACCGCGGCGTCGCGGCTCGGAGCGGTGCCTGTGATGCTGTCGCCGGCCTTGAACCCCCCGACCGTCGGCGCTCTGCTGCAGCGGCTGGAGCAGCCGAAGCTGCTCACTGACGTGCACAAGCTCGACGCATTGGCCGAGTTGCCGCTGACCGACCTCGTCGCGCGGGTGGTCATCGTCAGCGGCAGCAGGCCGGACGCGGCATCGCTCAGCGAACTCGCTGGCGCTCCGCGGCTCGACCCGGTGTTCCGGGGGCAGGACGAGCCCGCAATGATCACGCACACCTCCGGCACCACCGGTGTGCCCAAGCTCGTCGTGCACACGCCACGAACCATGGGCGAGCGGCTCAAGCCGCAGTGGCGTCTCCTGGCGCTGATGAGGCGGCGTGAGACCGTCGCGATCCACATCTCGTTCGTGCACTCGCGGATGTTCGCGGCGATGGCTCTGGCGCTCCTCCGGGACATGCCGGTGCTGCTGATGAAGGAGTCCGATCCCGAACTGGTCGCCGAGTTCTTCATCCAGAACCGGCCGGGATTCATCGAGGCGCTGCCCAATTCGTTCATGGAATGGGAGGAACTCACCGAGGACCGGCGAAAGCCGTTCGCGTCGGTGAAGTACTTCAGCAGCACTTTCGATGCCATACACCCCAGGACGATGAGCCGGCTCGTCAACTCGTCCGAGCGGCGTGGGGCGCTGTTCTTCCAGATCTACGGTCAGAGCGAGGTCGGCCCAGCCGTTGGCCGAGCATACTTCCGCAGGTCGGCCCACAAGGCGAACGGGCGCTGCGTCGGTTGGGCGATGCCGGGCAACGCGAGAGTCCGCGTGACTGCCCGGGACGGTAAGCGGCCCTCCGAGCAGAATCCCGGCTACATCGAGGTCGCGTGGCCTGGACTGGCGAAAACCTACTTCGCCGAACAGGACCGTTACGACTCCAACCGGTTCGGCGACTGGTGGCGGACCGGCGACGTCGGCTACCGCACCAGGTTCGGCTGCCTTCACGTGTTCGACCGGGAGGTCGACATGATCCCCGGCGTGCGCAGCACCTTGGAAGTCGAAGACATCGTGCTGAGCAGGCTCGGAGAGCTGAGCGAGCTTGTCGTGGTGCGGGGTCCGAAGGCAGAACCGGTGCCGGTGCTCTGCACCAACGGCGACCAGCCGCTGGACCGGGAACGCTGGCGTGCGGCCGTCGCCGAATTTCCTCAACTGGCAGACCCGTTCCAGATCCCGCAAGCCGAGCTACCTCGCACGGCCACGCTGAAGGTGCAGCGGATCGAGCTGTCCCGCAGGCTCCACGACCAGTTGGAGAAGCGGGCGTGACAACTAGGAGGATAAATGTCCGGAGCCGCTGAGCTGGAACGTGTGTACTCGGCAATCGAGGAGGCGGCTGGGCTGGCAGACGTGGCCTGCGCGCGCGGGAGGGTCATGCCGATCCTGACCGCGTACGAAGACGCACTCGCCGGGGCCGGGATTGGTTTCGGATTGCTGAGCGGTGAGCGCAGCGCGGGAGAGCTCGACTACACCATGACCGTCTCGCCCAGCGTCGACGACCCATACGCCGTCGCACTGTCGAACGGCCTTGTCGCCAAGACGGACCACCCCGTCGGCGCCCTGCTGTCGGATCTCCGGAAGCGACTTTCCATCAGCGATCACCTTATCGACTGTGGGGTCGTCGGTGGCTTCAAGAAGACCCTGGCACACTTCCCCCGGAACATGCAGAAGGTGTCAGAGCTTGCCGACATCCCGTCGATGCCGAGCGCGGTGGGCGAGAATGCCAGCTTCTTCGACCGGCACGGCCTGGACAAGGTTGCGATGATCGCGATCGACTACGGGCGCAAGACAATGAACCTGTACTTCCAGCGGCCCCCTAAACCTCTCGAACGGGAGACCGTCCTGTCGATGGTCGGCGAATGCGGGCTGCCATCGCCGAGCCAGCAGGCGCTGGAGTTCGCCCAAAAGGCGTTCAGAGTCAATGTCACCCTCAGCTGGGATTCGCCGGAGATCGCACGTATCGCTCTTGCTCAGTTCCCGGCCCGCAGCCTCGATCCGTCGGTACTCTCCGATCACCTCGAACCAGGGTTCGAGCGGCTCAGGATTGGCGCTCCGCGCACCTACCCCGGCGAGCACATCAATCTGCTTGGTCTCAAGTGGTCGGCCAGCGGGGAAGCCGTCGAGTTCGTGTCGTACTACCAGCTTTCGCCGGCGCAGCAGATGATGATGGCGGCCCATGGAGAAGAGAAATAGCTTAAATGTGCGTAACTTGTCGGGCACCCTCCTTTCGGAAAGGACGCACAATATGACAACGCTCGGACGCCGGTCGGTGCTGATCGGTGGGGCCGGCGGTGCCGCGGCCCTGGCCATGGGTTACCCGGGAACGGCCACCGCCGGTCCGCTCGCCGCGGCGGCCCCGATTCCTTTTGACCTCGACACCGGCAACATCATCCGGGACCTGTCCGGCGCGGTCGACTCGCGATCGTTGCCGGACGTCGCCCCGATGGACGTGACCCTGCACATGCGGATCACCCACATGGTGTCGATCGCGTGGTTCGACGCGTGTGCGCCGTACCACCCGACCGCGGTCGGCGTGTACACCCGGATCGGCCGCCGCCCCTCCAGCGAGTCCGCCACCAACCGGAACAGGAACATCGCCGCCGTCTACGGCACGTTCCAGGTGATCAAGGGCGTGGCGCCGGACCGGCTGCCGGCGTTCCGGACGCTGATGGCCGCGATCGGGTTGAACCCCGACGACAACTCGGAGGACCCGACCAGTCCGGTCGGCATCGGCAACCTGGCCGGCAAGGGCGTGGTCGCGGCCCGGCTGCGGGACGGCATGAACCAGCTCGGCGACGTGGGCCGCCGGTACAACCCCGTGCCCTACCGGGACTACACCGGCTACCGGCCCGTGAACACCGCCTTCAAACTGGTCAACCCGTCACGCTGGCAGCCGCAGCTGACGCCCCATCGCCGCCGCCACGGCGCGGGCGTCGGTGACAAGGGCATCTTCACCGTCCAGCACTTCGTCACGCCGCAGCTGGGGCGTACCAAGCCATACACGTTCAAGGACCCCGGCCAGTTCCGCCTCGCCCCGCCCGAGTTCAGCGACCACCACCGGGTCAGGGACTACAAGCGCGCGGTGGACGAGATGCTGGGGGCGTCGGCCGCGCTCACCGACGAGCGGAAGGTGAAGGCGGAGTTCTTCGACGACAAGCTGCTGGGCATCGGCCGTGCGGGGATCGCCGCCGGCATCGCCCACCCCGAGCTGGACCTGGACGGCTGGGTCCACCTGTTCCTGACGACCTCGTTGGCGATCTTCGACGCGCTGGTCGCGGTCTGGCACCAGAAGGCCAAGTACGACGCACCGCGGCCGTTCAGCGCGATCCGGCACGTGTACGGCCACCGGCGGGTGACCGCCTGGGGTGGGGTCGGCAAGGGGACGGTCAACGACATCCCCGCCGACGAGTGGACCAGCTACCTGAACGTCGGAGACCACCCGGAGTACCCGTCGGGCTCCACGACGCTCTGCTCCGCGGAGGCACAGGCGGCGCGGCATTTCTTGGGCGATGACGTCCTGGGCTGGCGGTACCCCATTCCGGCCGGCTGGACTGCGGTCGAGGCGGGGATCACCCCCGCCAGCGCGCTCGAGTTGCACTGGCCCACCTGGACCGATTTCGTGCAGGACTGCGCCATCAGCCGGGTGTGGGGCGGTGTGCACTTCAAGAAGACGATCGAGCGGTCCATCGAGTTCGGCGAGCAGTTCGGCGACCGCGCCTACAGGTTCGCGCAGCGGTACATCAACGGCGACGTCGAGGACTGACCCCAGCGACGGCGGCGGGCACAGCCCACAGGCCCGCCGCCGTTCCCCTCAGGGAAGCCAGTTCCGGTACACACGGGAGGCTCACCATGGCGACGTTTGGACGTACCCCGGTGTCTGGTTTGTCGTTGCGGCGCAGGTCGCTGCTGCTCGGTGGGGTCGGCGGCGCCGCGGCGCTGGCCATGCTGGCGGATGGCGCGAAGGCCGCCGCGCAGGCGCCCGAGATCGACTTCGACCTCGACACCGACAACGCCATCGACTTGCTGCAACCCGCCAACGACGCCGCCGTGGCGACGCCCTCAGCGGATGTTCTCGGCCCCATGGACGTGACCATGTTTCTCTGGGTCAACCACGTGACGGTGCTCGCGTGGTTCGACGCGGTCGCGCCCTACCACTCGACCGCGGTCGGTGTGTACACCCGGATCGGCCGCCGTCCCGACAGCGAGTCGGCCACCAACCGCAACCTGAACATCGCCATCTTCCACGCCTCACTCCAAGTGGTCAAAGTCGTGGTGCCGGAGCAGGTGCCGGTGATCAGGCAGCTGATGACCGTGCTCGGCCTGAATCCCGCCGACGAGTCGGTGGATCCGACCAGTCCGGTCGGCATCGGCAACCTGGCTGGCAAGGGCGTGATCGCGGCCCGTGCGCGGGATGGCATGAACCTGTTGGGTGACGTCGGTCGCCGGTACAACCCGCGGCCGTTCGCGGACTACACCGGCTATCAGCCGGTGAACACCGCCTACGAGCTGACCAACCCGTCACGTTGGCAGCCGCAGCTGACCCCGCACCGCCGCCGCCTCGGGGCGGGAGTGGCCGACAAGGGCGTCTTCACCGTCCAGCATTTCGTCACGCCGCAGCTGCGGCTGGTCAAGCCCTACACGTACGAGGATCCAGGCCAGTTCCAGCTCGCTCCACCCGATCACACCGACCACCACCGGCGCGGGGAGTACAAGCGCTCGGTCGACGAGGTCCTGGCGGCGTCGGCCGCGCTCACCGACGCGCAGAAGGTGATGGCGGAGTTCTTCGACAACAAGCTGCTGGGCATCGGCCAGCCGCGGGCTGTCGTGGCTCGGCGCCACCAGGAGTTGGGCGTGCAGGGCTGGGTTCAGCTGTTCCTGGCGCACTCGACGGCGGTCTTCGACGCGCTGGTCGCGGTCTGGCATCAGAAGACCACGTACGACGCGGTCCGGCCGTTCAGCGCGATCCGGCACGTGTACGGCCACCGCCCGGTGCGGGCCTGGGGCGGGATTGGCAAGGGGACGGTCAACGACATCCCCGCCGACGAGTGGACCAGCTACCTGAACGTGGCGGACCACCCCGAGTACCCGTCGGGTTCCACGACGCTCTGCTCCGCGGAGGCACAGGCGGTACGGCGCTTCGTGGGCGATGACGTCCTGGACTGGCGGCTCCCCATTCCCGCCGGCTCGGCACTGGTGGAAGCGGGGATCACCCCTACCAACGCGATCGAGTTGCACTGGCCGACCTGGACCGAATTCGTGCGGGACTGCGCCTTCAGCCGGGTGTGGGGCGGCGTGCACTTCCGGAAGACGGTCGAGCGGTCCATCGAGTTCGGCGCGCAGTTCGGCGACCGCGGCTACGAGTTCGCGCAGCGGTACATCAACGGCGACGTCGAGGACTGACACGAAAGGGACGCACGCGATGGCAACGTTTGGTTTGTCGTTGCGGCGCAGGTCGCTGCTGCTCGGCGGGGTCGGCGGCGCCGCGGCGCTGGCCACGCCGAGAGACAGCGCGATGGCCGCCGCACCCCAGATTGACTTTGACTTCGACACCGGCAACGCCCTCGACATCAACCAGGGCGACGAGGCTGTCGGGCAGTCGCCCGCCACGGTGTTTCTCAACCCCTCGGACGAGGCCATGTGGGCCTGGGTCAAGCACCTGTCGGCGATCGCGTGGTTCGACGCGGTCGCGCCTTACCACCCGACCGCGGTCGGCGTACGCACGCGGGTCGGCCGCCGTCCCTCCAGCGAGTCGGCCACCAACCGCAACATGAACATCGCCCTTCTCTACGCCTCCTATCAAGTGATCAAAGCTGGTGTGCCGGAGCAGGCGCCGGGGCTCGCGCAGCTGATGACCGTGCTCGGCTTAGACCCTGCCGACGAGTCGGTGGATCCGACCAGTCCGGTCGGCATCGGCAACCTGGCGGGAAAGGGCGCGGTCGCCTCCCGGGAGCGGGACGGCATGAACCTGTTGGGTGACGAGGGTCGCCGGTACAACCCGCGGCCGTTCGCGGACTACACCGGCTACCAGCCGGTGAACACCGCATATGAGCTGACCAACCCGTCGCGCTGGCAGCCGCAGATGGCCCCGCACCGCCGCCGCCTCGGCGCGGGCGTCGGCGACAAGGGCGTCTTCACCATCCAGCACTTCATCGCGCCGCAGCTGGGGTTGATCAAGCCCTACACCTACGCGGACCCGGGCCAGTTCCACCTCGCCCCGCCCGACCACACCGACCACCATCGGCGTACGGCCTACAAGCGCTCAGTCGACGAGGTCCTGGAGGCGTCGGCCGCACTCACCGACGAGCAGAAGGTGATGGCGGAGTTCTTCGACAACAACACGGCGGGCATAGGCCACTCGCCGGCAGTCGCAGCTCGGCGGCACGGGCTGGGCCTGGACGGCTGGACTCAGATGTTCCTGACGCACGCGATGGCGGTTTTCGACACGCTGATCGCGGTCTGGCATTACAAGGCCAAGTACGACGCCGTGCGGCCGTTCAGCGCGATCCGGCACGTGTACGGCCACCGCCCGGTGACCGCCTGGGGCGGCCCCGGCAAAGGCACCGTGCACGACCTGCCCGGCGACGAGTGGGCCAGCTACCTGAACGTGGAGGACCACCCGGAGTACCCGTCGAGCTCCGCGGCGATCTGCTCCGCGGCAGGGCAGGCGATGCGTCGTCTCCTCGGCGATGACGTCATGGGCTGGCGGTTCCCGATACGGGCCGGCTGGACGCAGGTGGAGCCAGCGATCACCCCGGCCAGCGCCATCGAGCTGCACTGGCCCACCTGGACCGACCACGTGAACGACTGCGCCAGCAGTCGGATATGGGGCGGCGTGCAGTTCCGGAAGACGGTGGAGCGGTCCGTCCAGTTTGGAGAGCAGTTCGGCGACCAGGCCCATGAGTTCATGCGCCGGCACGTCGACGGCGATGTCGAGGACTGACCTCAACCAAGCCGGTTCCTTTACGAGAAAGGGCACACCATGACGACGTCCGGACATTCTCCGGTGCCAGACTTGTCATTGCGACGCAGGTCGCTGCTGCTCGCTGGCGTCGGTGGTGCCGCGGCGCTGGCCACGCTCGGAAACGCCGCGGCGGCGGCCGCCGCTCCTGAGCCGCCCGTTTTCGACTTCGACACCGGCAACTTCATCGACTTCTTCTCGCCCACCGACGAGAACGCTGGCGTGTCGCGGTCAGCGAGCATCTTCGCGCCCATGGACGTGACCATCTTCATCTGGATCAACCATCTGACGGTGCTGGCGTGGTTCGACGCGGTCGCGCCGTATCACCCGACCGCGGTCGGTGTGCACACGCGGTTCGCCCGCCGCCCCGCCACCGAGTCGGCCACCAACCGCAACCTGAACATCGCCGTCATCCATGCCTCATACCAGGTGGTCAAGGGCGTGGTGCCCGAGCAGACGGCGGTCATCCGGCAAATGCTCACCACGCTCGGCCTGAACCCCGACGACGAGTCGGTGGACCCGACCACTCCGGTCGGCATCGGCAACCTGGCCGGAAAGGGCGTGATCGCGGCCCGCGCCCGGGATGGCATGAACCTGTTGGGTGACGACGGTCGCCGGTACAACCCGCGGCCGTTCGCGGACTACACCGGCTATCAGCCGGTGAACACCGCCTACGAGCTGACCAACCCGTCGCGTTGGCAGCCGCAGCTGACCCCGCACCGCCGCCGTCTCGGCGCGGGCACGGCCGACAAGGGTGTCTTCACCGTCCAGCACTTCGTCACCCCGCAGATGGGCTTGGTCAAGCCCAACGCCTTCGACAGCCCGAGCCGTTTCCGGCTCGCCGCGCCCGACCACACCGACCACCGCCGTCGCGCGGACTACAAGCGTTCGGTCGACGAGATGCTGGCGGCGTCGGCCGGGCTCACCGACGCGCAGAAGGTGAACGCGGAGTTCTTCGACAACAAGCTGCTGGGCATCGGTCAGGCGCTGGCCGTCGCCTGCCGAAACCACGACCGGCAACAGCAGTTGGGCGTGCAAGGCTGGGCGCACGTGTTCTTTGTGGACTCCACGGCGGTCTTCGACGCGCTGGTCGGGGTGTGGCATCAGAAGGCCAAGTACGACGCGGTGCGGCCGGCCAGCGCGATCCGGCACGTGTACGGCCATCGCTCGGTGACCGCCTGGGGCGGCCCCGGCAAGGGGACGGTCCACGACATGCCCGCCGACGAGTGGGCCAGCTACCTGAACGTGGGTGACCACCCCGAGTACCCGTCCGGCTCCACGACGCTCTGTTCCGCGTCGGCGCAGTCGCTCCGGCGTTTCTTCGGCGACGACGTCCTGGACTGGCGGTTCCGCATCCCGGCCGGTTGGACACTGGTGGAGCCGGGGATCACCCCCGCCAACGCGATGGAGCTGTACTGGCCCACCTGGACCGCCTATGTGAAGGACTGCGGCATGAGCCGGGTCTGGGGCGGCGTGCACTTCCGGAAGACGATCGAGCGGTCCATCGAGTTCGGCGGGCAGTTCGGCGACCTGGCCTACGAGTACGTGCGGCGGTACATCGACGGCGACGTCAAGGACTGACCTCCCCTTCATAGAAAGGACATACACCATGACGACGTCCGGACGTTCTCCGGTGTCAGATTCGTCGTTGCAGCGCAGGTCGCTGTTGCTCGGTGGGGCGGGCGGTGCCGCGGCGCTGGTGTTTGGTCTGCCCGGTGTGGCCGCCGCCGATTCGTCCGCCGCGCTGGCCGCGCCCGCGTTCGACTTCGACACCGGCAACTTCATCGACTTCTTTCAGCCCACCGACGAATCCGCCGGGCAGTCGCCCTCAGCGTCCATTTTCGCCCCCATGGACGTGACGATCTTCCTCTGGTTCAGCCAGTTGACAGCGGTGGCATGGTTCGACGCCGTGGCGCCGTACCACTCGACCGCGGTCGGCATATGCACCCGGATCCGCCGGCGCCCCTCCAGCGAGTCCGCGACCAACCGGAACATGAACATCGCCCTCATCCACGCCCAGTACCAAGTGGTCAAGGGCGTGGTGCCGGAGCAGCAACAGGTCGTCCGGCAAATGATGACAGTGCTCGGCCTCAACCCCGACGACGAATCGGTGGATCCGACCAGTGCGGTGGGCATCGGCAACCTGGCCGGCAAGGGCGTCGTCGCGGCCCGAAGGCAGGACGGCATGAACATGGTCGGCGACGTGGGTCGCCGGTACAACCCTCAGCCGTTCGCGGACTACACCGGTTACCGGCCGGTGAACACCGCCTTCAAGCTGACCAACCCTTCACGCTGGCAACCGCAGCTCGCTCCCCATCGCCGACGCCTCGGCGCGGGGCCGGGTGACAAGGGCATCTTCACCGTCCAGCACTTCGTCACCCCGCAGATGGGCTTGGTCAAGCCCTACACCTTCCGGGATCCCGCTCAGTTCCGCCTCGCCCCGCCCGACCACAGCGATCACCACCGGCGCTCGATCTACAAGCGTTCGGTGGACGAGATCCTGGAAGCGTCGGCCGCGCTCACCGACAAGCAGAAGGTGCTCACGGAGTTCTTCGACAACAAGATCCTAGGCATCGGCCACGCGGCGGTCGTCGCGGCGCGGCAGCACCCCGATCTGGGCATCCACGGTTGGGCTCATCTGTTCGCGCTGCATGTCTTGGCGACGTTCGAGCCGCTGATCGCCGCTTGGCATCAGAAAGTCAAGTACGACGCGGTGCGGCCGTTCAGCGCGGTCCGGCACGTGTACGGCAGCCGGCGGGTGACCGCCTGGGGCGGACCCGGCAAGGGGACGGTCCACGACCTGCCGGCCGGCGAGTGGGCCAGCTACCTGAACGTAGGGGACCACCCGGAGTATCCGTCGGGTTCCACGACGCTCTGCTCGGCGTCGGCGCAGGCGAAGCGGCGCTTCTTCGGCAGTGACGCCTTGGGCTGGCGGTTCCCGGTTCCAGCCGGCTGGACGGACGTGGAGCCAGGAATCACCCCCGCCACCGCCATCGAGTTGTACTTCCCCACCTGGACCGACTACGTGAACAACTGCGCCAATAGCCGGGTGTGGGGCGGGGTGCATTTCCGGAAGACGGTTGAGCGGTCCATCGAGTTTGGCGAGCAGTTCGGCGACCGCGTCTACGAGTTCGTGCAGCGGCACGTCCGGGGCGAACTCGGGGACTGACGCCCTTTCCAAGAGCCATTTCCTTAAAGAAGAGGACGCACACCATGGCGTTTGAGCTTTCTCCGGTGTCAGGTTCGTCGTTGCGGCGCAGGTCGCTGCTGCTCGGTGGTGTCGGCGGTGCCGCGGCGCTGGCCACGCTGGGGAACAGCACGGCCGCGGCCGCCGCCGATCCTCAGCCGTCCGATTTCGACTTCGACACCGGCAACATCATGGATTTCGTACAGCCCACCGACGAACTCGCGCCGAACCCTCGGGCGGAGGTCGTTGCGCCCATGGATCTGCCGGTGTTCATCTGGATCGGCCACTTCACGCCCATCGCGGCGTTCGACGCGGTGGCGCCCTACCACCCGACCGCGGTTGGTGTGTACACCCGGATACCGCGCCGCCCCAGCAGCGAATCCGCCACCAACCGCAACCTGAACGTCGCCATCCTCCACGCCCAGTACCAAGCGGTGAAGGGTGTGTTGCCGGAGCAGGCACCGCTCTTCGCGCAACTGCTGAAGGCGTTCGGCCTGAATCCGGACGACGAGTCGGTGGATCCGACCAGTCCGGTCGGCATCGGCAACCTGGCTGGCAAGGGCGTGGCCGCGGCCCGTGCGCGGGATGGCATGAACCTGCTGGGTGACATCGGTCGCCGGTACAACCCGCGGCCGTTCGCGGACTACACCGGCTATCAGCCGGTGAACACCGCCTACGAGCTGACCAACCCGTCGCGCTGGCAGCCGCAGCTGACCCCGCACCGCCGCCGCCTCGGCGCGGGGACGGGTGACAAGGGCGTCTACATCGTCCAGCACATCATCACGCCGCAGATAAGGCTGGTCAGGCCATACACCTTCCGGGATCCGGCTCAGTTCCGGCTCGCCCCGCCCGACTTCACCGACCACCGCCGGCGCAAAGACTACAAGCGGTCCGTCGACGAGATGCTGGAAGTGTCCGCCGGGCTCACCGACGAGCAGAAGGTGAAGGCGGAGGTCTTCGACGACAAGATTCTGGGCCTCACCCATTCGGCGCTGATCAAGTCTCGGCACCACCCCGAGCTCGGCATCCACGGCTGGGTTCAGTATCAGCTGGCGCACTTGTTGGCGACGCTCGACGCGGCGATCGCGTGCTGGCACCAGAAGCTCAAGTACGACGCGGTGCGGCCGGCCAGCGCGATCCGGCACGTGTACGGCCATCGCTCGGTGACCGCCTGGGGCGGCCCCGGCAAGGGGACGGTCCACGACATGCCCGCCGACGAGTGGGCCAGCTACCTGAACGTGGGTGACCACCCCGAGTACCCGTCCGGCTCCACGACGACCTTCTCCGCGGCGGCGCAGGTGACCCGGCGCTTCTTCGGCGATGACCGCCTCGACTGGAGGTTCACCTGGCCGGCGGGCAAGACGCGGGTGGAGGCAGGGATCACCCCCGCGAGCGACATCCAGCTGTACTGGCCAACGTGGACCGACTACGTGAACGACTGTGCCAGCAGCCGGGTGTGGGGTGGGGTGCACTTCCGGAAGACGGTCGAGCGGTCCATCGAGTTCGGTGAGCAGTTCGGTGATCTGGTCCACGAGTTCGTGCAGCGGCACGTCAACGGCGACGTCGACTGACCCACCGAAGCCGGTTCCTTGAAGGAAGGACGCACACCATGACGACGTCCGGACGTTCTCCGGTGTCGGACTTGTCGTTGCGGCGCAGGTCGCTGCTGCTCGGCGGGGTCGGCGGTGCCGTTGGGCTGGCCATGCTCGGGCACGGTACGGCGGCGGCCGCAGCCGATCCCCCTCAACCGCCCATCTTCGACTTCGATACCGGCAACGGCATCGATATCTCGTTCCAACCCGACGCGAGGGCCGGGCAACAGCCCTCGGCGGGCGCGTACGCCCCCATGGACCTGACGTCAGCCTGGGTCAACCACGTGTCGGCGATCGCGTGGTTCGACACGGTCGCGCCCTACCACCCGACCGCGGTTGGCGTGTACACCCGGGTCGCACGCCGCCCCGCCAGCGAGTCGGCCACCAACCGCAACATGAACATCGGCATCTTCCACTCCTCGTACCAAATGATCAAAGCCCTGGTGCCGGAGGTGTTGCCGGAGCTCGCGCGACTGATGGTCGCGGTCGGCTTGAACCCCAACGACGAGTCGGAGGATCCGACCACTCCGGTCGGCATCGGCAACCTGGCCGGAAAGGGCGTGATCGCGGCCCGCGCCCGGGATGGCATGAACCTGCTGGGTGACGACGGTCGCCGGTACAACCCGCGGCCGTTCGCGGACTACACCGGCTATCAGCCGGTGAACACCGCCTACGAGCTGACCAACCCGTCGCGTTGGCAGCCGCAGCTGACCCCGCACCGCCGCCGTCTCGGCGCGGGCACGGCCGACAAGGGCGTCTTCACCGTCCAGCACTTCGCCACGCCGCAAATGCGGCTGATAAAGCCCTATACCTTCCAGGATCCTGCTCAGTTCCGGCTCGCTCCGCCCGACTTCACCGACCACCACCGGCGCGGGGAGTACAAGCGCTCGGTCGACGAGGTCCTGGCGGCGTCGGCCGCGCTCACCGACGCGCAGAAGGTGATGGCGGAGCTCTTCGACAACACGCAGCTGGGCATCGGCCACGCGGCCGTAGCCACGGCGCGGCGCCACAAGGAGCTGGGCCTACACGGCTGGGCTCAGCTGTTCCTTGCGCACTCGACGGCGATCATCGACGCGGTGATCGCGATCTGGCATCAGAAGGCCCGGTACGACGCGGTGCGGCCGGCCAGCGCGATCCGGCACGTGTACGGCCACCGCCCGGTGACCGCCTGGGGCGGCCCCGGCAAGGGAACGGTCCACGACATGCCCGCCGACGAATGGGCCAGCTACCTGAACACGGGGACCACCCCGAGTACCCGTCGGGCTGGGCGGCGATCTGCTCCGCGGGGTCGCAGACGGCGCGGCGCCTCTTCGACGACGACGCCCTGGACTGGACGTTTACCGCTCCGGCCGGCTGGACGCAGGTGGAGGCGGGGATCACTCCAGCCAGCCCGGTCGTTTTGCACTGGCCAACCTGGACCGACCTTGTCAATGACTGTGCCATCAGTCGGGTGTGGGGCGGGGTGCATTTCCGGAAGACGGTCGAGCGGTCCATCGGGTTCGGTGAGCAGTTCGGCGACCGGGCCCATGAGTTCGTGCAGCGGTACGTCGACGGTGACGTTGAGGACTGACCTCCACCAAGCCAGTTCCTTTACCACGAAAGGACGCACACCATGACGACGTCCGGAAGTTCTCCGGTGTCAGATCTGTCGTTGCAGCGCAGGTCGCTGCTGCTCGGTGGGGCGGGCGGTGCGGCGGCGCTGGTGTTTGGTCTGCCCGGTGCGGCCGCCGCCGATTCGTCCGCCGCGCTGGCCGCGCCCGCGTTCGACTTCGACACCGACATCGCCCTCAACCTGATGTTTCCCCCCGACGAGAGCATCAGGGATTCGTCCTCGCTGAAGTTCTTCGCGCCCATGGACGTGACCCTGTTCATCTGGTTCACCCAGTCGACGGTGATCGCGTGGTTCGATGCGGTGGCGCCCTACCATCCGACCGCGGTCGGCGTGCACACCCGCATACCCCGCCGTCCGGCCAGCGAATCCACCACCAACCGCAACATGAACATCGCCATTTTCCACGCGTCGTACCAGGTGCTCAAATCCGCGGTGCCGGACCAGGCGCCCCTCTTCGGGCAGGTGATGGCTTCAGTTGGCTTGAACCCCAACGACGAGTCGGTGGATCCGACCACTCCGGTCGGCATCGGCAACCTGGCCGGCCGGGGCGCCGCCGCGGCGCGCACGCGGGACGGCATGAACATCCTGGGTGACATTGGTCGCCGGTACAACCCACAGCCGTTTGCGGACTACACCGGCTACCGGCCGGTGAACACCGCCTTCAAGCTGACCAACCCGTCCCGCTGGCAGCCGCAGTTGACGCCCCACCGCCGCCGCCTCGGCGCGGGCGTGGGGGACAAGGGCATATACACCATCCAGCACTTCGTCACGCCGCAAATGCGGCTGGCCAAGCCCTACTCCTACAAGAGCCCCGCTCAGTTCCGGCTCGCCCCACCCGACCACACCGACCACCACCGGCGTAGGGACTACAAGCGTTCGGTCGACGAGATGCTGGAAGCCTCGGCCTCGCTCACCGACAAACAGAAAGCGATGGCCGAGTTCTTCGACAACAAGCTGATCGGTATCGGCCAGCCGCCAGCGGTCGTAGCCCGCAAGCGCAATCTCGACCTGCACAGCTGGGTTCACCTGTTGACGATTCACAACACGGCTGTCTACGACGCGTTGGTCGCGGTCTGGCATCAGAAGGCCAAGTACGACGCGGTGCGGCCGTTCAGCGCGATCCGGCACGTGTACGGGAGCCGGCGGCTGACCGCCTGGGGCGGACCGGGCAAGGGGACGGTCCACGACATTCGTGCCGACGAGTGGGCCAGCTACCTGAACGTCGGAGATCACCCGGAGTACCCGTCGGGCTCCACGACGCTCTGTTCCGCCGAAGCGCAGGCGGTGCGGCGCTTCTTCGGCGATGACGTCCTGGATTGGCGGTTCCCCATTCCCGCCGGCTGGACGCTGGTGGAGCCGGGAATCACACCCGCCAACAACATCGAGCTGCACTGGCCAACCTGGACCGACCTCGTGCAGGACTGCGGCATCAGCCGGGTGTGGGGTGGGGTGCATTTCCGGAAGACGATCGAGCGGTCCATCGAGTTCGGCGGGCAGTGCGGCGACCTGGCCTACGAGTTCATGCAGCGGTACATCAGCGGCGACGCCGAGGACTGACGCGACGCCAACCCGGACGACCAAGGAGAACGACAATGGCAACAGAGTCCCTCGCCCTCAGGAGCCCCTACCAGCAGTCGGTTGCCGACTACTGGAACCGGGAGAAGGACCCGGTCAATATCAAGCTGGGGGACGTGGACGGCACGTACCACCACCACTACGGCATCGGCGACGTCGACCAGGCCGTGTTCGAGGGCTCCACGGAGACCTGGGAGAAGCGAGTCATCGAGGAGATGCACCGCCTGGAGTCGGTCCAGGCGTCTTATCTCATCGACCACCTCGGCGACGTAGGACCCGAAGACCGGATCATGGACGCCGGTTGCGGTCGCGGCGGCACGAGCTTCATGGCGAACCAGCGGTTCGGCTGCTCCGTCGATGGCGTTTCGATCTCCGAGGGGCAGGTGTCCTTCGCCAACGAGCAGGCCAGGCAGCGCGGTGTGGCCGACAAAGTGCGGTTCCACCTGAAGAACATGCTGGACACCGGCTTTGAGCCGGGCGCCTACAAGGCGATCTGGAACAACGAGTCCACGATGTACGTCGAGCTCTCCCTGCTCTTCGCGGCCCACTCCCGGCTGCTGGCCCGCGGCGGCCGCTACGTCACGATCACCGGCTGCTACAACGACGCCTACGGCATGCCGTCCCGGGCGGTCAGCCAGATCAACGCGCACTACATCTGCAGCATCCACCCGCGGTCGTCGTACTTCCGCGAGATGGCGAACAACCGCCTCGTCCCGTTCGCCGTTGTGGACCTCACCCCGGCGACGATTCCCTACTGGGAACTGCGGGCGAAGTCGCCGGTGGCCACCGGCATCGAGGAGCCGTTCCTCGAGGCGTACCGCAACGGCAGCTTCCAGTACCTCCTGATCGGCGCCGACCGCGTGTGACCACCGGAGGGTCCGGACGGCCAAGATGCCGGGGGCGGGAGCTCCAACCCGCCCCCTCAGAACACTCGAGAGGTGAGTACGTTGAAGAGTCACCTGGACTTGACAACCGGACTCTCAGGTAAAGCGGAGTTTCATTTCAACCGGATGGAGGAGATCCTCCAGGGCCGTCCGGTGGGTCAGGTGACGGTAGATGGCATCGACGCCGTATTTATCAATGACCCGACCCTGATCCGCGCAATACAGGTGAAAGACAGTAGGAAATATGTAAGAGGCGACCTCTTCCAGAAGGGCAGAAACATCAGCAGGGCGGGGCTTCTCCTGGAGGACGAGGCTTCGCATCGACACTATCGGCGATTGTCGAATCCGTTCCTGCGGGTGGCGAAGGTCGATGAATACGTCCCGACCATGCGCCGCATCGTTTCTGATGCAGTAGCCTCCTGGCATGCTGGGGATCTTGTGGACATCCAGAACGAGATGTGCTGGATTTCGGGTGCGATCGCCCTGGCTGCTCTCTTCCCGAGTCCATTTCCCGAGCCGTCGAGAGATCTCAGTGATCGCCTTGCCGCCCTGATCCTGGAGACGATCAGGAAGCCCCTGTACGGAAAGGTGGCCACCCCCGCACAGCCCTACGGGCTGCCGTCGGGGCAGCCGGCGCAGGCACGCGAAGAGGTTCGGAAGCTGCTCTTTTCGTACGTGGACGAGCAGTTGCGTCGTCCAGACTCTGCGGCCGGCTACCTCTCGGCGCTGCTGTTGGACACCGACGAAACCGGCGAACGCGTCCTGACGGTGGACCAAATCTGCGACGAGGCGATAATGATGCTTATCGCGGCGACGGCCACCATGGCTTCCGTGATGTCATGGGCTCTGTACGTGCTCTCCGAAGAGCCCTTGATCGAGGAAAAACTCTTCGAAGACATGCCCAAAGCGGGAAACGAAGGCGCTGCGCACGGCATAGAGCGCTCCAGCTACACCTTCCGGTTCCTGATGGAGATTCTGCGACTCTACCCGCCCGTGTGGATCGCGTGTCGAAAGACCCGTTCGAGCATCTCACTAGGTGATCACCTGCTTCCCGAGGGTGTGAATGTAATATTCAGTTCGTATCTGCTGCACAGAAACTCCGACCGCTACCCGGACGCGCACCGGTTCGACCCCGATCGGTGGCTTTCCTTTCGACCTGGTGCTGGGGACGACACCTCGTACATCCCGTTTGGAATCGGGCCGAAGGCGTGCATCGGGGAAGCGTTCGCCTGGCGTGAGCTCGAGGTCATTCTCGGCACGGTGATGCAGAGATGGAGGCTTGGCACCAAGCCCGGCAGCAGCGTTCAAGCGGCAGCAGAGACCACGCTTCATCCCCACGAACTCCTCATGATCCCCCAGCCTCGGTGACAAGCCCTTCGAAAGGGGATCGGTGCGATGACAGCAGAAGCTACGCTCGCGCGGTTTCGTGAATACATGGTGGGACCGTCGCGGTTCATGACCCTACTGTCCTGTTTCGAGCTCGGCATCATCGACGCGCTCCGGGAAACCCCTGGCATGACCGCCGCCAAGCTCGGCGCCGCCGTCGGCGCCAAGCCGGACTCCGTGGAACAACTCCTGTTTCTACTGGTCAAGGAGGGCTTCGTCGCCTACGACGAAGGTTCTGGCGCCTACTCCCTCGACGCCCTGGCCGGCGTCGCCAAGGCCGACCTCCAGCGAGCGCTCACCTACATGAACATGATCAAGGTCGTCGCACTCCGGCAGTTGTTCTATCTCACCGACAGCGCGCGGACCGGTGCGCTCGTCGGCCTGAAGGAACTCTATGGATCGGAAGGCACGCTGTACGGCGCCGTGGCCGAGCACAAGGACTTGCGCGAGTCCTGGGCAACGTTGATGGACGCCGTCACTGCCCGCATCGATCCGTGGTTCTTCGACAACATCGACATTCCGGCGGGCGCACAGGTGCTCGACCTCGCCGGAAACACTGGTCTGGGGGCGATCCACGCATACAAGCTGAAGGCGTCGCCCGGACTTCGGGTGACCACGTTCGACCTTCCGGAAAAGGAAGACGAGTGCCTCGCGAACTTCCGGAAGCACGGCGTTGCGGAGCACTGCTCGTTCATCGGCGGTGACGTCTTCGAAGGAGTCCCAGAGGGCTTCGACGTCGTGCTGATCAAGCACTTCCTGGACATGTTCGACAAGGATGACGTGTTCAAGATCCTCGAGAGCGTCAACAGGTCCCTGCAGGTCGGCGGCCAGGTCAAAATCTTGGTGCCGGTGTACCCGGAGAACATCAAAGACTCCGACAACTACAACGTCGACTTCTTCCCCGCCTTCTTCATCGGCTGCACGATGGGCCAGGGCGGGCCGCAGAAGCTGTCGACGTACCGGCGCTGGCTGGAGGAGTGCGGGTTCACGGTCACGAAGACCGTGGTCAAGAATCCCGCCGACATACCGCCGGACGTCATCCCCGTCCCGGCCGTCCTGTGCGCGACGAAGGACCCTCATTGAGACCTCTAGTGAGAGGGTCTATCATTTGGTCATGACTACCAAAAGAGATGGCTTGGCAACTACGGCTATCGCTACGTCTGGGCTGGTGAAGACCTTCGGGGCGACTCGTGCCCTGGGTGGGTTGGACCTGAGTGTCGAGGTCGGGGAGGTGCACGGGTTCCTCGGGCCGAACGGTGCCGGCAAGTCGACGACGATCCGGGTGTTGCTGGGGTTGCTGCGGGCCGATTCGGGCCGGGCGGAGGTGCTTGGCGGTGACCCATGGCGCGACGCGGTCGCCCTGCACCGCCGCATGGCATACGTGCCGGGCGACGTCGAGCTCTGGCCCAACCTCACCGGTGGCGAGGCGATCGACCTGCTCGGCCGGCTCCGTGGTGGTCTCAACAAAGCCCGCCGGGCTGAGCTGATCGAGCGGTTCGACCTCGACGCCCGCAAGAAGGGCCGTACCTACTCCAAGGGCAACCGGCAGAAGGTGGCGATCGTCGCGGCGCTGGCCTCCGACGCGGAGCTGCTCCTCCTCGACGAGCCAACCGCCGGACTGGACCCACTGATGGAGGTGGTGTTCCAGGACGTGATCAACCAGATGAAGGCGGAGGGGCGCACCGTGCTGCTCTCCAGCCACATCCTGGCCCAGGTGGAGAAGCTCGCCGACAGGGTCAGCATCATCCGGCAGGGCCAGATCGTGCAGTCCGGGACCCTCACCGAGATGCGGCACCTGACCCGCACCACCATCGAAGCCGACACCACCCAGCCGGTCGTCGGCCTGGAGCGGATACCCGGCATCCACAACCTGGAGACCATCGACGGCCGGGTGCGGTTCGCGGTCGACGGTCAGCATCTTGGCGATGCGGTCCGCGCCTTGACTCAATCCGGGATCCGTAGTCTGACCAGCCACCCGCCGACGCTGGAGGAGCTGATGCTGCGCCACTACGGCGACGAGCTCGCCGCCGCCGGCGACGGAAACAGGGGGAAGCGATGACGGCGACCGCCGTCCGGCAGCCGACCCGGACGGCCGTGAGCCGCGCATCTGGCGACACGCTCGCCGGCACCGGCACGTTGATCAGATTCATTCTGCGCCGTGACCGGATCAAGCTGTCTGCCTGGCTGCTGGGCATCACCGCCCTGATGCTCTACTTCACGACTATCGTCTCGGAGGTCTATCAGACCCAAGAGCAGCTGCAGGACATGGGCCGGTTCATGGGAGGGTCGTTCGGGGCTCTCTTCGGCGGTCCCGGCTACGGCCGCGACGACATCACCCTGGAGCGGGCGATCGTCGGCGTCTACGCGCAGTGGTTCTTCGTGCTGGCCGGCCTGATGAACATGCTGCTGGTCTCCCGGCACACCCGGGTCGATGAGCAGAACGGGCGGACCGAGCTCATCCGCGCCAACGTGGTGGGCCGGCACGCACAGCTGACCGCGGTGCTGGTCGTCGCTGTCGGCGCGAACGTGGTGCTGGCGCTGTTGCTCACCGGGGCGATGACCGCCAACGGCCTCGGCGCGGGTGGGGCATTGCTGTTCGCCGCCGGCATCGGGCGGTGGGGCTGATCTTCGCCGGAATCACGGCGCTCACGGTGCAGGTCACCGAGTACTCGCGGGCGGCCACCGGGCTCACGGGCGCGGCGATCGGCGTGGCTTGGGCGGTGCGGGCCTTGGGCGACATGATGGGTGACCACGGCAGCGCGCTGTCCTGGTTCTCGCCGCTGGCTTGGTCGCAGCAGACCCGGCCGTATGTGGATGCCCGGTGGTGGCCACTGCTGCTGTCGATCGGGCTGGCGGTGGCGGCCGCGGCGGCCGGGTACGCCCTATCCACTCGTCGGGATGTCGGCGCTGGGCTGGTCGCGGCCCGGATCGGGGCGCCGGAGGCGGCGCCGTGGCTGAGGTCACCGCTCGCGGTCGCGTTTCGGCTGCAGCGGTCGAGCCTGCTCTGGTGGACGGGGGCACTGGCCGGGGCTGGTTTTCTGTGGGGAGCGGTCGCCGATGCGATGGCTGACCCTACGGACATGGACGAGGAGCGCATCGAGATGTTCGGCGGCTCCTTGGACACCTTGGTCGACGGCTACCTCGGCGTGATCACGTTGTTCATGGCCGTCCTCGCCGGCACTATGGTGATCCTCGGCGTGCAGGCGGCACGGGGGAGGAGACCAAAGGGCGTGCCGAGCCCGTGCTGGCGACCGCGACCGGCCGCTGGGCCTGGTTCGGCAGCTACCTGGCGGTGGTGACGGTTGGCCTGGTCGGGCTGCTTCTGCTGGTCGGTCTTACGACCGGGATCGGGGCGGCCATCTCGACCGGCGACGCCGCGTACGTCGGAAAGATGGTAGCGGCGCATGTGGCGCACGCGCCGGGCCTCCTAGTCCTGCTCGGCGTGGCGGCACTGCTGTTCGGCGTGCTACCGAGGGCGATCGGCGTCACCTGGGTGATACTCGCCTATGGCATGTTTTCCGGCATGTTCGGGGCGATTGTCGACCTACCGCAGTGGGCGCACAACCTGTCGCCGTTGGAGCACGCGGGCAAACCACCGCTGGACGGCATTGCCTGGCCGGCGATGGGGATCCTCCTCGTGATCGCCGCTGGGCTTGCGGCGGCCGGGCTGGCCGCATTCCGGCGTCGCGACCTTGAAACCAAGTGAGGTGACCACGTGCCGGGCAGCCTGCGCTATCAGGCCCCGGCCGAGTCGGTAGCCGACCGTATAGGAAACTGAGGTGTATGCCCACCATGCCCCCGGGTCCGGCTTCACCGGCGACCGCCACCAGCCAAGCTAACCTCGGCCTGCGGGCGCGCAAGAAGCTGCGCACCCGCCAGGCGATCCGGGAGGCGGCGTATCGGCTGATCGAGGAGCAGGGGTACGACAACACGACCATCGAGCAGATTGCTGCGGCCGCCGAGGTCTCCCCGAGTACCATCTTCCGATACTTCGCCAGCAAGGAACACATCATTCTGACGGCCGACTTCGCCGGCCCCGTCATCGAACTCCTCCTGGCCCGTCCGGCCGACGAGCCGCCGCTCATCGCGCTGCGAAGGGCGGCGACCGAGTCGCTGCGCCCCGTCTACAGAGAGTTCGAAGTGGAGTTCGCGCGGCGGCTGAAGCTTGTCCGCGAGGTTCCCGCACTGCGAGCGCAGATGTATGAGGCGCAGGGCAGGCTGGTCGAGGCCGTAAGCATGGCCCTTGCGAAGCGGGCTGGTCGGCAGGAGGACGACATTGAGCTCCGCATCGCGCTGGGTGCCCTCGCCGGCGCGCTCACTCAGGCGCTGTACGCCTGGGGCGACCACGGTCGGCCGGGCGAACTCGTGGAGATCATCGAACGGGCACTGGCGGTCCTACAGCGCGGCCTGACGCTGTAGGCCGCCAGGCCCTCGCACGGCTAGCGTCCGTCCTGATCCATGCGGTCAAAGGTGGCCGTGACATCGTCGGGATGGTAATAGGTGCGGCCCGCTTGGGTATAACGGCGCCAATGGTTCACATGGGCATGGCGGTATACAGTACCTTTGGGAATCTGCCAGAGGCTGGCAATGTCGTCCGCGGTCAGGCCGGTCATCCTGGTATCGCCACTCAACTGCTCTCTCCTTGCCCCTGTATCTGACGCGCGAGCTTCGTCCACCAAGTGGTCGGCCAGGCGTGGTCGGAGGAAACCGTGCAGATGATTTCCGACGGAAGGAGATCGCCGCGCGGGCGTATGACGGCTACCAGGTCACCGGCGCAGTCGGCGCCAGGACAGTAGCCGATGTGTATTCGCCGGACGTTGTTTGGATATGCAATGCTGCGGGCGAGTCGAGTGATGTCGTAGATTTCGTCCGCTATGTCGCCGGCGGCCGGATGGCTGGTTAACCAATCGGCATGCAGACACAGGAATCGGGCAAGTGCTGGGAGATCTCGGGCCGGGGGCACCAGCCGGCGCTCCTCGACGACCAGCCCGGCCCACGATGCCAGGACCGTGAGTATGCTAGAGCGTATCTCGGCTGCGGCGGGGTTCATCGAGTCTGTTGTGGAGCTCCTCCTAGGTCCCTTCCGGAGTACGTGCATTACCTTCTGGCTTGTGCCTCTGCCGCAGTCGGCGTACAAGGCGGGCAGATGCGAAAGGTTACTTATCAGGCGGTTGCGACACGCCAAGCATAGGAATCCCTCGCTGCCAGCTCTGCGCGGTGCTTCCTTCGCGCTCCCGCTCGGCAATCGACATGACATGGCTGCACATAGCCCCCGCTTTGCCACCGTTCCCCCTTTTAGGGTGCCTCAAAACGTCGTTTACTAGGCCGGACTCCTTTGTCGGCGCTGGATGGGTCGAGGTGATCACGCTGGCGCAGCGGCCCGTTGGCGATCATGCCGACGGTGCGGCCTCGACGATGCCCCCCGAGATTTGGTTCGGAAAATACGCGAGCATCGTCGCTCACCCCGCTTGCCGTTGGCTTGGCGTCCGCTTGAGACCGGCATCGCCATGCAAAAAGCAAGCCAGAGCAATCGAGCAAATAATCGCCGACCCACCGACAGGCTTGGGGGACCCGCCTATGAGCCCGGGAGAAGTGACGTCCGAGACCGGCCGCGCCCGCCGGGGCGGTCGCGTCGTGCTGGCCGAGCCGCGCAGCTTCTGTGCCGGCGTGGTCCGGGCGATCGAGATCGTCGAGGAGGCGTTGCGCCAGTACGAGCCGCCGATCTACGTCCGCAAGGAGATCGTGCACAACCACTACGTGGTCCGGGATTTCGAGCGGCGTGGGGTGGTGTTCGTGGACTCGGAGGCCGAGGTGCCCCAGGGCGCGGTCTGCGTGTTCTCGGCGCACGGGGTCTCCCCGGCGGTCCGCGAGCACGCCGCCGACCGGCAGCTTCGGGTCATCGACGCCACCTGCCCGCTGGTGGCCAAGGTGCACCAGCAGACCCGGCGGTACGCCCGGGACGGCCGGACCATCCTGCTCATCGGGCACGAGGGCCACGAGGAGGTCGAGGGCACGTACGGCGAAGCCCCCGACCGCACCATCGTGGTGGCTGACCTGGCGGACGTGGAACGGCTGGACCTGCCTCGGAACGAGCCGTTGGCGTATCTGACCCAGACCACCCTGTCGCTGGACGAGACCACCGACGTCATCGCCGCGCTCGAAGAGCGCTTCGACGACCTGCGCGGGCCGGGCGGCGACGACATCTGCTACGCGAGCCAGAACCGGCAGAACGCCGTCAAGGAGATCGCCGCCCGCACCGACGTCGTCCTGATCGTCGGCTCCCGCAACTCCAGCAACTCGGTGCGGATGGTGGAGGTGTCCGCTCGCGCCGGTACCCCGGCCCACCTGGTGCCGGACGTGACCGAACTGGACGAGAGCTGGCTGGCCGGGGCCCGCGCGGTCGGCCTCAGCGCCGGCGCGAGCGCGCCGGAGTTCCTGGTCGACGAGGTGGTCGAGCGGCTGGCTGAGCTCGGCTTCGACGAGCTGGAGCTGATCCGCACCGCGACCGAGGACATCACCTTCGCGCTGCCCAGCGGTCTCGCGCCGCCGCGCCGGGCGACCGCCCCGGGCAGCGCCGAGGACGCCGACCAAAGCACGGAAGGGGAGGTCGTGGCATGAGCGCCATCCACCCGGCCACCGCCGCGCCCGCGACGGCCCGTGACGCGCTGCTGTGCCGAGTCGAGGACCGGCTTCGCGACCTGCTCGCCACCGAGGCGTCGCGGTGGTCCGCTGTGGACCCTCGCGCGGCGGTACCGGTCGAGGCGGTCGCCGCCCTGGTGGGCGCGGGCGGCAAGCGGCTACGCCCGGCGTTCTGCCTGAACGGCTTCTTGGCCGCCAGCGGCGATCCGGCGCGGGAGCCGGTCGCGGTGGACGCCGCCGCCGCGCTGGAGGTACTGCACGCGTTCGCCCTGTTGCACGACGACGTGCTGGACGACTCACCACTGCGGCGGGGCGAGCCGACCGCGCACGAGCGGCATGCGGCGGCGCACCGCGCCGCCGGATGGGCCGGCGAGCCGCGCCGGTATGGCGAGGGCGTGGCGGCCCTGGCCGGCGACCTGGCGCACATCTACGCCGACCGGCTGGTCAGCGAGCTGTCCCCGGCCGCCCGGGAGATCTGGCACGAGCTGCGCATCGAGATCATGGTCGGTCAGTACCTGGACATCCGGGTGGCGGCCGAGCGGATCGCCGATCCCGAACTGTCCCGCTGGATCGCGGTGTGCAAGTCCGGGCGGTACTCGGTCCACCGGCCGCTGACCCTCGGCGCGGCCATCGCCGACCGGCTCGACCTCGCGGCCGCGTTCGAGCGGTACGGGGCCGCGCTCGGCGAGGCGTTCCAGCTGCGCGACGACATGATCGACGCCTTCGGCGACAGCGCGGTCAGCGGCAAGCCGACCGGCCTGGACTTCGCCCAGCAGAAGATGACCCTGCTGGTCGCGCTGGCGATGCCACGCGACGAACGCATCTCCCGGCTGCTCGCCGGCCAGAGCGCCGGCGGCGCGACACTCGCCCAGATCATCACCGACCTGGACGTCCAGGGTGAGGTCGAGCGCCGCATCGATCACCTGGTCCAACAGGCCCAGGCGGCGATCGCGGAAGTCCCGATCGACCCAGCCTGGCGGGACGAACTGGCCCGCTTCGCGGTTCAGGTCGCGTACCGCCAGAAATGAGGGAGGCACCCGACGTCCCCACCGCCATCGTCGGCCTCGGCCGGTACGGAAGAGAAGAGGACCACCAATGGCACTGCTGAACAGCATCCGCGGCCCGGCCGACGTGCGCAGAATGCCCGAGGCCGAGCTGCCGGCGCTGGCGGAGGAGATCCGCGAGCTCCTCGTACGAACGGTCTCCCGCACCGGCGGGCACCTGGGCCCCAACCTCGGGGTCGTCGAGCTGACCATCGCGCTGCACCGCGTCTTCAACTCACCGCACGACCGGATCCTGTGGGACACCGGCCACCAGGCGTACGTACACAAGCTGCTCACCGGCCGGGTCGAGGGGTTCGAGCGGCTCCGGCAGCGCGGCGGGCTGTCCGGCTACCCGAGCCGGGCCGAGTCCGAACACGACGTCATCGAGAACTCGCACGCCTCCACCGCTCTCTGTTACGCCGATGGGCTCGCCAAGGCGTACGCCCTGACCGGGCAGACGGACCGCGCGGTGGTCGCGGTGATCGGAGACGGGGCGTTGACCGGCGGCATGGCGTGGGAAGCGGTCAACAACATCGCCGCCGCCAAGGACCGGCCGGTGATCATCGTGGTCAACGACAACGGGCGTTCGTATGCGCCGACCGTGGGCGGGATCGCGGACCTGCTGTCCGGGCTGCGCACCGCCGGGCCGTACGAGCGGTTCCTGGCCTGGGGCAAGAACACCGTCCGGCAGACGCCGGTGGTGGGCCAGCCGGTCTACGACCTGGTGCACGCGGTCAAGGCCGGGCTGAAGGACCTGATCGCCCCGCAGGCGCTGTTTTCCGGAATGGGCCTGAAGTACCTCGGCCCGGTCGACGGACACGACGTGGCGGCGGTGGAGGCCGCGCTGCGGCGTGCACGCGGGTTCGGCGGCCCGGTGCTGGTGCATTGCGTCACCGAGAAAGGCCGTGGATGGGCGCCGGCCGAGACCGACGAGCAGGACAAGATGCACAGCTACCGGCGGACCGACCCGGTCACCGGCGGCCGCATTCCGGCGACCACCCCGACCTGGACCGAGGTGTTCGGCGCGGAGCTCGGCGCGCTGGCCGCCGAGCGTCCCGAGTTGGTGGCCATCACCGCGGCCATGCTCGAACCCACCGGACTGGAGCAGATGCAGGCGAAGTTCCCCGAGCGGGTCTTCGACGTCGGCATCGCCGAGCAGCACGCGGTCACCTCCGCCGCGGGCTTGGCCATGGGCGGGGTACACCCGGTGGTCTGCCTTTATGCGACCTTCCTGAACCGCGCCTTCGATCAGCTGTTGCTGGACGTGGCACTGCACTCCTGCGGCGTCACGTTCGTGCTGGACCGGGCCGGCGTCACCGGTGACGACGGGCCTTCGCACAACGGCATGTGGGACCTGTCCATCCTGCAGGTGGTGCCCGGCCTGCGGATCGCCGCGCCGCGGGACGCCGCCACCCTGCGCCGGGCGCTGCGCGAGGCGGTAGAGGTGACGGACGGCCCGACGGTGATTCGCTTCCCCAAGGGAACGCCAAGTGCCGACTTGGCGGTCGCGTCCCAGGTGGACGGCTTGGACGTGCTGGTCGCGGGCGAGCCGGAAGACGTCCTGATGGTCTGCGTCGGCGCGCTGGCCGGGCTGGGCCGCCAAGTCGCCGATGAGCTGGCCGAGGCCGGCCTCGGCGTCACAGTCGTCGACCCCGTCTGGGTCCGGCCGGTCAACCCGGCGATCGCCGGGCTGGCCCGGCGGCACCGGGTCGTGGTCACGTTGGAGGACGGTGGACGGGCCGGCGGTGTCGGCGCAGCCATCGCGCAGGAGCTGCGCGACGCACGCGTCACGACGCCGGTGCACACGATGGGCCTGCCGCAGCGCTTCCTGGAGCATGGCAAGCGGGCAGAGGTGCTGGCCGACTGTGGCTTGACCACGCCGGAGATTACACGCCGTATCAAGGAGGTCGTCCCAGCGCGAAGGAGGTCCCGGTGACAGTCTCCCTGGGCTTGCCGGCCACTCCGCCCAAGCGGCTGGCCCCACGGCGGAGATCCCGCCAAGTGCGGGTCGGCGACGTACTGGTCGGCGGCGACGCGCCGGTCTCCGTCCAATCCATGACCACCACCAAGACCGCCGACGTGGACGCCACCCTTCAGCAGATCGCCGAGCTGACCGCGAGCGGGTGCCAGATCGTGCGGGTGGCGGTGCCGGACACCGACGACGCCGAGGCGCTGCCGCAGATCGCCCGCAAGTCGAAGATCCCGGTCATCGCCGACATCCACTTCCAGCCCCGGTACGTCTTCGCGGCCATCGACGCGGGCTGCGCGGCGGTCCGGGTGAACCCGGGCAACATCAAGAAGTTCGACGACCGGGTCGCGGAGATCGCCAAGGCCGCGTCGGCGGCGGGGATCCCGATCCGGATCGGTGTCAACGCGGGCTCGCTGGACAAGCGGCTGCTGGAGAAGTACGGCCGGCCGAACGCGGACGCGCTGGTGGAGTCGGCGCTGTGGGAGTGCTCGCTGTTCGAGGAACACGGCTTCCGGGATATCAAGATCTCGGTGAAGCACAACGATCCGGTGGTGATGATCAGCGCGTACCGCAAGCTGGCCGCCGCCTGCGACTACCCGTTGCACCTCGGGGTGACCGAGGCCGGGCCGACGTTCCAGGGCACGATCAAGTCGAGCGTGGCGTTCGGAGCGCTGCTGGCGGAGGGCATCGGCGACACGATCCGGGTCTCGCTGTCCGCGCCACCGGCCGAGGAGGTCAAGGTCGGCATCCAGATCCTGGAGTCGCTGGGCCTGCGCCAGCGCAGCCTGGAGATCGTGTCCTGCCCGTCCTGCGGCCGCGCCCAGGTCGATGTGTATCGGCTGGCCAACGAGGTGACCGCCGGCCTGGAAGGGCTGCCGGTGCCGTTGCGGGTCGCGGTCATGGGCTGCGTGGTGAACGGGCCCGGCGAGGCACGCGAGGCCGACCTGGGAGTCGCGTCCGGCAACGGCAAGGGCCAGATCTTCGTACGCGGCCAGGTGGTCCGGACCGTGCCGGAGTCCCAGATCGTGGAGACGCTGATCGACGAGGCGCTGCGGATCGCGGACGAAATGACGGCCGCTGGCACCGTCGGGGGTACGCCCGAGGTCAGCGTCTTCTGACTGTCCACTCAGTTGCGGAGCCCGCATGATCAAGGCGTCCTTTCGCAAGGACGCCTTGATCATGAGGCTCAGGTCGCGCGCCCGGCCTTGAGTGCCGCCGTCGTGGCGACGACGCGCCGAGCCTGGTATTGGGCGGCTTCAAGGGTCACGTCGCTGGGCGGCCCATCGCCGGCCACATGGGAGGTGCCGTAGGGATTTCCCCTCTGGGCCTGGACCGGATCGGTGTAGCCGGGGGCACGATGATGCCGCCCCAGTGGTAGAACACGTTGCTCAGCGCGAGGATGGTGGACTCCTGTCCACCGTGGATGGTGCCGCTGGCGGTGAACGCGGAATACACCTTGTCGGCGAGTTTGCCCTGCCGCCACAGGATGCCGGCGGAATCGATGAACGCCTTGAGCTGACCGGACGGGTTGCCGAATCGGGTGGGAGTGCCGAAGAGCACCGCGTCGGCCCAGGCTATGTCGTCGGTGCTGGCGGTGACGACGTCGGCACTGTCCTGCACGTGCTGGGCCCAGGCCGGAACGGCTTGGATCGCCTCAGATGGGGCCAGCTCCGCGACCTTGCGCAGTCGTACGTGCGCGCCGGCCTTCTCCGCACCGTCGGCCGCGGCTCGCGCCAAGGCGTGCAGGTTGCCGGTGGCGCTGTAGTAGATGATCGCGACGTTCACGGGTTCCAATATCGAATTCCCCTTCTTCGCGGGTCCTGTCTGGTGATGCCGGCGGGGCCAGATTTTTTCCGTCCCATGAGTACGACGACGTAGCCGTTCGGAATGTGAGGTGGAGATGAGCGCCAGATCCGATCCGGGGTTGAGTGCGGTGGTGAGTGAGCGGCGTCAGTTGATCAATTTGGCGTATCGGCTGCTCGGGTCTTTGGCCGAGGCCGAGGACGCGGTGCAGGAGACGTACGCGCGTTGGTACGCGATGTCGCGGCGGGAGCTGGAGGCAATCGAGTCTCCGGGTGGTTGGTTGACCACGGTGGCCAGTCGTATCTGTCTGGACCTGCTGGGCTCGGCGCGGGCCAGGCGGGAGCGGTACGTGGGTGAGTGGATTCCGGAGCCGTTGCCCGACCGTGCGGAGTGGGTTGATGGCGGCTCGGGTGGTGACCTCGTTGATCCGGCCGATCGGGTGACTTTGGACGAGTCGGTCAATATGGCGTTTCTGGTTGTGTTGGAGTCGATGACGCCGGCTGAGCGGGTGGCGTTCATCCTGCACGACGTATTTCGCTTTTCGTTCGCTGAGGTGGCTGGGATCGTTGGGCGTACGCCGGCGGCCTGTCGTCAGTTGGCCTCGTCGGCTCGGCGCCGTATCCGCGTCGCGCAGGTTCCTGCGGCTTCGGTGGCAGGGCGGGCTGATGTGGTGCGGGCTTTCAAGCAGGCGTGGGAAGCCAAGGACATCGACGCTCTCATCGGCATCCTCGACCCCGACGCCACGACGATCGCCGACGGCGGCGGCCTCGCACGCGCCCACCTGCACCCGGTCGAAGGGGGCGCGCAGATCGCGCGCCGGCTGGTCGAGATCCTCGGCTTGGTGCCCAGGCTGACGATCCTGGAGCGCACGGTCAACGGCCAACCTGGCCTGGTGGTTCAACAAGACGGCCTCACCGTGACGGTGATGGCGTTCGACGTTGCGGGCGACCGGATCAAGCACATCTGGGCGGTACGCAACCCCGAGAAACTCCGTCCCTGGCGGGGCCGAATCATTGGGAGGAAAAGTTGACCGCGCTTGCTGAGTTTGACAGGACACGCGCCAAGCTGATCGACCATCCCCTTTACTCACAGATAACCACCGAGGATCGCCTGCGGATTTTTATGAAGCACCACGTGTTCGCCGTGTGGGACTTCTTCACGCTGCTCAAGCGCCTTCAGGAGGAGGTGACCACGGTGACGCTGCCCTGGCGGCCGCGAGGGCGGGCCGACCATGGTCGGTTCATCCTGGAGATCGTGCTCGCCGAGGAGACCGACGAGGACATCGGCGGCGGCTACATCAGCCACTTCGAGCTGTACCGGCGTGCGATGGACGAAATCGGCGCCGACACGGGACCGATCGACAGCTTCCTCGCGGCACTCGACGCCGGCCTCGCTCCGATTGCGGCACTTGAGGACGCGAAGGTGCCCGCAAGCGTCCGAGAGTTCGTCAGCCACACGCTGGGCGTGGCCCTGAACGGCGCACCGCACGAGGTGGCCTCGTCGTTCTGCCACGGCCGGGAAAACTTGCTGCCGGACGTGTTCACCGCAGTTAGGTCCAATGTGGAGGACGTACTCGCAAACGCGCCGGTGTTCCGGCACTACCTGGACCGCCACATCGCACTGGATCACAACGAGCATGGCCCACTGGCACTGCGCCTGCTCGCGTCGCTGTGTGACGGCGATCCCGTCCGCGAGGCCGAGGCCGAGTCGGTCAGTGTCGAAGCGATCCGGGCACGCATCGGATTGTGGGACGGCGTGCTCGCAGAGTTCGACAACGATCGTTGATTGACTGCTGTAACAGGTGGCTCGTGGCCCAGGGTGTCCAACCCGTCGTTTGGACACCCTGGGCCGATCCAGGTTGCGGACTCTAAGGAAAGTGGATTCCAGACATGCCAACGTTGTGCAAGCCGTCGGTGAGTGTACCGGAATATGTCATCACAATGGAGGATACTCTGGCATTCGCAGAACGAGCGCACGCCGGAAAGCCGCAGCTCCCTTTAGTGCTTCGACTGATTCAGAACACAGGGGTGCAGAAGCGGCACATTGTGCAGCCCATCGAAGAAGCCCTCCGCCACCCGGGCTTCGAGGAGCGCAACCGAATCTATGCGCTCGAATCCAAGAAGCGGTGCCCGGGGGTCATCGAACAGGCCCTCGCGAACGCCGGCGTCGGCGTGCGCGACATCGACTTGATCATCTATGTCTCTTGCACCGGATTTCTGATGCCGTCGCTGACCGCATGGCTGATCAACAGCATGGGGTTCCGATCCGACACTCGACAGATACCTATCGCACAGTTGGGTTGTGCGGCGGGTGGAGCGGCTATCAATCGTGCCCACGACTTCTGCAAGGCGTACCCCGGGAGCAACGTCCTGATCGTCGCCTGCGAGCTGTGTTCGCTGTGTTACCAACCCGACGACGACGGGGTGGGTGCGCTGCTGTCTGACGGGTTGTTCGGTGACGCGGTCGCGGCCGCCGTGGTGCGCGGCAGCGGTGGCACCGGCATGACGCTGCAGCGCAACGCCTCCTATCTCATCCCGAACACCGAGGAATGGATCTCCTACGCAGTGCGCGCCACCGGCTTCCACTTTCAGCTGGATCGGCGGGTGCCCGGGACGATGGAACCGCTCGCCCCGGTGCTGCGTGACCTCGCCACGGACCACGGCTGGGATGTTCGTAACCTCGACTTCTACATCGTTCACGCTGGCGGTCCGCGGATTTTGGACGATCTCGCCAAGTTTCTCGATGTCGATCGTGAAAGGTTTCGGCACAGCTGGGCGACGCTGACCCAATACGGCAACATCGCCAGCGCGGTCGTACTCGACGCGCTGCGCAGGCTATTCGACGAAGACCCGCCGGTCCCGGGTGGGACCGGCCTGCTCGCGGGCTTTGGTCCCGGCATCACCGCAGAAATGGCGCTGGGCGCATGGAGCACCGACGCACCGACGAATGTGCACTAAGCAAACGGAGTTTCACGAGGAGGCGACTCGCCATGGTTGGTCGGGAATTACAGCTGGTGGAGCTCGTGGGCGCCGACGGCTCGGCCACCGGTTCATGCACGGTCGCCGAGGCGCACGCCGCGCCTGGCCGGCTGCACCGGGCGTTCTCGGTGATGCTGTTGGACGATGTGGGCCGCGTCATGGTGCAGCAACGGGCCGCGGTGAAGACCCGGTTCCCGCTGCGCTGGGCCAACGCCTGCTGTGGTCACCCGGCCCCAGGACAGGCGGTGTTCGACGCGGCCACGCAGCGGATGATCGAGGAGATCGGGCTCCGAGGGGTGGGGCTGCACCTGGCCGGGGTGCACCTGTACCGGGCCGAGGACCCGCAGACCGGCCGGGTCGAATACGAGTACGACCACGTCCTGGTCGGCCGGGTGCCGGTGGAGCCCTGCCTGCAGTTGGATCCGGCCGAGGTGGCCGGTGTGGGCTGGGTGACGCCGGACCTGCTACGCGCGGACATGTCCGACTGCCCGGATCGGTACGCCCCCTGGCTGCTCGGCGTGCTCTCGGTGGCTACCGAGGCGGCCGGCCGCCTGCCAGCGGCCGCCGCACTCGCCCTCCCGACGGCCAGCGACAGCGCGGTCACCGACGGCGTCGTCTAACCGATCGGCATCGCTACCAGCCGCGCCTTGGTGTCTCCGCACCGGCCGATACGCTCGCGCACCCGGTCCAGCCATAGCTGGGCGCCCATCCGTCGGGTCGTGTCGAGAGCGATGTGGAGATCGACCAGGGCGGCGTCAACGTCACCGAGGCCCAAAGCGGCCTCCGCGGTGAAGTAGGCCACTGACCCGCTGATCACCACGTCCGAAACGGAACATGCCAGATGGCGGTAAGGCAGCAGCTCGGCCCGCAGCCGGGTGACCAGCTCAGTCTCGTCGAGACGTGATGCGGCGAGCAGCGCCCAACACTGGGTATAGAGCCACAAGTGATCCTTGGGCCCGCACGGGAGCCGGCGCAACGCCATGCGGGCATCGCGCATGTGCCCCGCCTCGGCCAGTGCCATCCCGAGAATGCTGTGCAGCGCGGGCAGATCAGCGTACTCCGCGACAGTGCGCAGCTCGCCGACGAGACTCGCGCCATCGCCGGTGAGATAGGCGACCTCCCACATCTGGACCACTCGGTTCAACCGCGCGGCACCCCACTTCATCCGCGAATGCCAGTCGTAGGCGGCACGCCGCAACTCGTCCGCCTCCCGGCAACGCCCGCCAAGCAGTAGCAAGGCGGCTTGGGACCAGGCGAGTTGGGTACAAAGGGGTGCGCATTGGTCGTCCGTCAGCTGGGCTGCGAGATCTAATTCAGCGGACGCCTCGAAAACGCGGCCCAAAGTGACCAGTGCTCGGGCACGGAGCTGCCGGGCGCGGACCGTCATGGACGGCGGCAGGCCGGGCAACGCCAGCAGCTCGGTGACCGCGCGGAGGCGTTGGTCGAGGTGGTCGGGCCCCTTGAGCGCCACGGCCCGCAGGTGCAGGACGTGGGCGAGTGCCAACTCGTCGGTCGTGCGCCGGACGAGGGCCAGTGCCTCATCTGAACGCGCGGCGCGGCCCACCGGGTCACCGTCGTAGTAGCGGGCGACGGCGAGACAGGACAGAACCAGCGCGCGGTGCACAGGGTCGGTCACTTGGGCCAGCCCTTGCTCGAAGACATCAACGAGCCGTTTGTTGACTTCGCCGGGCTTGGCCGGGTACCAGTTCAGCTCGCTGAGGGCCGCGACCGCCGCGGTGACCAGTCGAGCGCCATCCGCACCGCCGCCAGCGTCATGTGGCGCGAGGGCTTCCTCCATAGCTTGGATAAATATCGGAAGGCCGTCGTCCGGGTTGCCAGCCCGATACAGGGACGTCCCCAGGCCGATCAGTAGCGGAAACCGGTCGAGGTCTTCCTTTTCGGCCAGGTCGGCGACGGTCAGGGCTTGCCGCCACAGCGCGGCGGCCTCGTCGAACGCTAGTCGGGCGTCGGCGACGCGGGCCGCGGTGGTGGCATGGGTCAAGGCATGGGCGGCAGCGGTGGGGTCGAGCTCGGCGGCGAGAAGCCAGTGGCGGGCAATCTCGCCGGCACGGTCGGTGTTTCCCAACCAAGCCCGGGCCGCCGCCGTACCGATGCGCCGGTGAAGGCGCGCCCGGCGTAGCCGGCCGGTGGTCTCGTACAGCGCCTCGGCGACGACGGTGTGGGCGAAGCGGAACCAGCCCAGCCGCCGTGGGTCTTCGACGATCAGGCCGGCTGCGACTGCAATGTCGAGGACATCCAGCGCTGCCTCGATCTCGACCGAGGCACCTTCGGCGACGACCTCGATGTCGAAGTGCCTGCCGGCGACAGCGGCCACTGACAGCACCTCGGCGGCAGCCTGGGGCAACCGCGCGATGCGCCGCAGCACCACCTCGCGCACCGGCACCGGCACCGGTGCCGTATGGGGTTGATCCACACGTTGTTTGGTGGTCAACAGCTTGATCAGCTCCCGCAGGAAGAACGGGTTACCCTCGGTGCGAGCCCAGAGTCCTTCCGCCGTGTCCCTGCTGACCTGCTGCTGGAGAATGGCGCTCGCCAGCGTCTGAGTGTCCTGGGTGTTCAGGCCGCTCAGCTCTATTCGCGTCATCCCGGAGCGGGCCAACGCGGCCAACGTCTCGGCCAGCGAAGCGGCCTCGCCGGAACGGTAGGACACCACCAGCAGTAGCCGACTCGCTGGCACCGCCTCAGCCATGTGGGCCAGCAGTCGCAGTGAACCCCCGTCCGCTCGATGCAGATGATCAAGCAGGACCACCAGCGGCGCGGTTTGGGACGCGTCAGCCAGGTACTGGACGATCGCCTCGAACCGCCGCAAGGTGGCACCGGTCACGTCCACAGCTTCCACCCGCTGCTGGCTGTCCCCGTCCAGGATCTCGGCCACCGGCGCCGGTATCGAACGCTGCCGAAAGCACGTGCCCACCGCACGCAGCACCTGCTCCCAGATCCACAATGGCGGTGCGGCGACATGCTCGGGGCACGTGCCCCAGAGCACCGGCACAGCCACCAGGTTGGCGAAGCGCCGCAACAGGCTGGTCTTACCAATCCCCGGCTCCCCGGACACGGTCACCACCCGCCCCTGACCATCCGCCGCGGCGGCCAATGCCTCCACCAGTTGCCGCAGCGGCACCTCGCGACCGACGAACACCTCCCCGTTCGCAACCGGCGAGGACGACGGACTGGTCGTGCACAGCTGCGGTGGAGACGTGGGCCTGCTCGACACCGTCAAGGCTGGGACGGTCGAGGTCGGCTGCCAGTCCAGAGCCGGAACCTGGTTCAGGATCTCGCGCTCCAGGTGCTGTAACGCTGGTTTGGGGTCGATGCCGAGCTCTTCGGATAGCCGTTTCTGGATGGTCCGCAGCACTCGCAACGCATCGGCCTGTCGTCCGGCCCGGTACAGCGCCAGGCTCAACAGCTCGCAGCCGTACTCACGCAGCGGATGCGCCTGAACGAATGCCTCCAGCTCGGCCACCGCCATCTCATGAGCGCCCACCGCCAGCAGCGCCGCGCAGCGTGCCTCCACAACGGACAGATGGAGTTCCTCCAGCCGCACGACTTCCGGCACCACGCAGGTAGCGGCGGCCACATCCGCGTATGCCTGCCCCCGCCACAGCGCCAACCCCGCCTCGAACTCAGACAACGCCTGCTGCGGATCATCCCGATCCCACGCCTGCCAGCCCGCAGCGGCGTGCTCCCCGAATCGATCGGCATCCACGTCGATGATTTGGCTGTCCAGCAGATAGCCCCGAGGGCAAGTGCGCAACACCGTCGCCGGTGTCCGTGGAGGCCGCCCGGGTTCCAGCGCCCTCCGCAGGTTGGCCACATACGCCTGCAGCGAGGTCATCGCAGACGGTGGCGGATGCCCTGCCCATAAGGCTTCCAGCATCAATTCCACCGCCACTGGCTGACCCACCCGACTCACCAACAAGGCCAGCAACGCACGCTGCTTGGGTGCGCCCAGATTCACCAGCCGACCAGCGACGATCGCCTCCATCGGCCCCAACGCACGGAACTCCACCATCACCTTGGTGGAACGCGGCACCGCAGACGACTGCGGTTCGATCCGCCTAAGAGAGTCCGGCAAGGTAGGACGTGTCCTGGTGGCTGCCGTGCTGATCATACGTTGGCACTTGTGACGGTATGAGGATTTGTGTGGTTTGTCCCGTCCGTGCCGCGAGAATTGATCACTAGCCGCATGATGGCCCCTTCCCCGTAAAAATGAGGGCTGCTCTCACGTAGCATGCAGACTCAAATGCTACCGGCTATCGAACGCCGTGGCAACGAAGTCTGTAAATGGTCCCAATGGCGCAATAGGCGCAGGTCGTGGGCGTTGCCGCAGGTCGGTGGATAACGACGTTCCGGTGTCGGTTTCTTGGCGGGACGCGGGTTGGGCCGTCCAGGGCCGGAGATTTTCGGGATTCCGCACTCCCCAGATGTGCTTGATTCTGGTCGCCCGCGAACTCGAAGGCCAGTGCCACCATGGTGCGCCCCTTTGGTGCGCCACCAGTCCGGGTTGGCCGTTGGAGCGCGGTGGAGAGGCCGCCGCCGTCGGCGATCGTCGTGGCGTACCTGCTTGAAAGCCCGCACCACATCAGCCCGCCCTGCCACCGAAGCCGCAGGAACCTGCGCGACGCGGATACGGCGCCGAGCCGACGAGGCCAACTGACGACAGGCCGCCGGCGTACGCCCAACGATCCCAGCCACCTCAGCGAACGAAAAGCGAAATACGTCGTGCAGGATGAACGCCACCCGCTCAGCCGGCGTCATCGACTCCAACACAACCAGAAACGCCATATTGACCGACTCGTCCAAAGTCACCCGATCGGCCGGATCAACGAGGTCACCACCCGAGCCGCCATCAACCCACTCCGCGCAAATGGGACGCCAGTCCAGCGCGGGAACGTCGGACGGCGCCGGGATCGCCGTGATGGCTTGGGCTTTGACGAAGCCAGCATCGCGGCCACTGACCGAGCAGCAGGATCAGCGCCCGGTGCGCTGGATCGTCCACATTGATCGGACCGCCGGCTTCGGGCAACCAAACTTAACCCCATGCTGGTCGAGCGTGGGAAGCAGGTGAATGAGTTGGTCGCCGGCGAACGCGCGCTCGTACACACCGACCACGATCGCGTCGAACCTGCGGCCCGGCTCAGCGATCGTGTCCAGCAGGGCCGCCGCTCGTGGTCGTTGGGTCCAGGGCAGCCGACGGGAGCAGCCGACGTCGAAGTACTCCGCCACGATCACTCCGTGCCTAGCGACCAGATCCGCCGCCGCCTCGTGCTGCCACGCCCGGACGGGGCGGCGCCGCCGCACCGCCGCCGGCCACGGGCGGTCCGTCCGCCACGCCGGTCGCCGGGGGCGGAAACCTCGCGTCAACCGGCACCGGCCGGTGGCTGCCCATCTCGGTGGGCGTCGGAGCGGCACTCGTCGTGGCCGGTCTGGTGTTCGTGATCGTCGCCCGCCGGCGCCGGACCGTCTGACCATGTCCACGAGACAGCCGGCGGTGGCGGGTCCGCGGCGAACGCGTACGCCGCCGCCGGCTGTGTTCCTGGCAGGGCTCGTCGCCGCCCTGGCCGCCGGATGCGGTGGCCGGGGCGGGGAGGGCCTGACTCATCGCCGTGCGGCGCTCCCGCTGGACGCGTACTTCCTGCGCGCACGCAAGGCCGGTCACTGAAGGGCCACACAGGACCTCTCCAGGTGTCAGCTGTTGTCAGCGAGGCTGAGCAGGAACGAGCCGCAGCAGCACAGCACGATGACGGCCGCGAGTACGCCATACAGGATGTAGGCAGCGGTCAGACCTGGGTGCTTCTGCGGCTCGAATCCGATCGCGCCGCCGCCGAACGCCCAAACCGGTGCGGCGTAGTGGATTGTCGGCGCATATTGGGTGTTGTCGACGGCGATCGTGGCCGAACCAAACTTCCACAGGTAAGGCACGAAGATCTCGACCTGGTGGGTGCTCAACGGGATGGGGATTACGTTCTCTCCCCACTTGAGGGCGACCGTGTGTCCGTTGATGACGGCCTTGGGCGCGAACAACGCCAGCATGAACGCCATCCAGTGATACTTCGTGAGAATGCGTAGGTATCCGCCTTGAGGGTTGGTCACGATCACGGATCATAGCTGTGGGTCGCACCCGGCTGGCGATGCCGAGCTTCTGGTAGACGTGGGCGAGATGGTTGTCGACGGTACGGGAGACGCCGAGCGGGTGGCGATCTCGCGGCTGGACAGGTCCGCGGCGAGAATGGTGACCTGTCGTTCCTGCGGGGTCAGCACCGTGCCCAGACCGTCCAGGTCGAGCAGCGGCGTGCAGGTGCCCTGGCAACCGGCGCGCAGTGCCGCCGCGCGTTCGGTCGAGCGGCGGGCGGCTGATCCGGCCTCCTGATCGACACGGATGGGCCGGGTGTGGTTGCGTCGTTACCGACAGGCCGTCGCGGGCTTACTGCAGCGGCCGGGCATCCGCGTCCACTGTCGCCCGTTGTCGGCACACTGTGGTCCTGCTGCGGCGGTCCTGTTGATGCCGACCGACGGGGCCGCCGCACCGCCGACCGGCCACTACCGGCCGTGTGCCGCGACGGCGTTGTCCAGGGTGGCGTGGTCGGCCCAGTTGCCGTGGAAGCCGAACGGGACGCGGGCCGGCAGCTTGACCCGGGCCAGCGGCGTCCGGCGCAGGTCGGCGGCGTCGTGGATGAGCAGCTCGCTGAGGTTGGTGGAGCGGTTCCACCAGACGCTGAGCAGGTATCCGCCGTCCTCGCCGCGGGCGCCGTCGCGGGCCACGAAGATGGGCTCGCTGGGGCTGGTCAGCCCGTCGGGCCCTTCCACCACGGCGGTCGAGTCGAGCAGGTAGTCGTGGCGGGCCAGGCCGTCGGTCATGGTGTCGCCGGCCAGGCCGCGGGTGGTGACGAAGTAGCCGTACCGGTGCTTGCGGCCGGTGTAGGCGTCGTTGATCCGGGGGAACTCGCCGGCGATGCCGCTGACCATCTCCTCGCGGGCTCGCCCGGTGCGCAGGTCCACCCGCCACCGGTACGGCAGCGCGGGTGGGAACCACTCGTGCGAGGCGAGCGGGGCGTCGAGGCGGGCGGCGGGGGTGCCGAGCCGGGTGATCCGGTGGCCGTCGATGACCAGTTCGCCGCCCGCCTCGTACGCGTTGAAGAAGTGGGTGTTGGCGAACTGCCCGCCGACGTCGTGCCGGGTGACCTGGTGGGTGCGGCGGTCCAGCAGGACGATCTGCGCGCCGTGCGGGGTGGCGCTTTCGTCCCAGATCACGCCGGGGCGGCCCTGGGCCACCAGGTCGAGGCGGAACTGGGCCGGGGTGACGAAGAAGATGGCGTACGTGTCGCTGACCGCGAAGTCGTGCATGAGGACGGGTACACCGATCTCGAAGGTGTGCTTGTCGATGACCTGGCCGGTCTTCGCGTCGGCCCGGTACCAGGTGATCACCGGGCCGGTGGCCGCGAAGAACAGCATGTCCCCGGTGTCCGGGTCGATCTTGAAGTGGGCGGTGCAGAGCACGTCGACGCCGCCGTGGAAGTCGTAGGTGCCGAGCGTTTCGAGTGTCTGCGGGTGCAGGCGGTGGGGGAGCCCGCCCTCGTAGTAGACGATCAGGTGGTCGTCGAAGACGCCGACGTTGGTGTTGGCGACGTTCTTGGCCGGTGGGGCGCCGTCCGGCAGCCGGCCCGGGGTGCCGCCGTTGACGAAGCCGCTGTAGATCGCCTCGCCGGCCGCGACCTCGACCCGCATCGAGGCGGTCTCGACCCAGCGGCTGCGGTACGCGGCCCGGCCGTCGCGCAGGTAGACGGCGCAGACCATGCCGTCGCCCTCCCACCAGTGGTAGCGGTCGACGTTGCGGGGCTGCAAGCGCGGGTTGGACGAGACCCGGAACAGTGCGCCGGACAGGTCGGGCGGCAGTTGCCCGACCACCTCCAGGCCGTACGCCTCGTCCTGCGCCGTCCAGGGGCGAAGGGTCCGTTGAGGAACTTGTTGTCGGTGGCCACCATGAGTGTCTCCTCAGAAAGGGTATGCCGGCAGGTCGCCGCGGACGGTGACCCACTGCTGCTCGGTGAACGCCTCCAGGTTGGCTGCGGCGCCGCCGTGCCGGGCGCCGTTGCCGGAATCGCCCACACCGCCGAACGGGATGGTGGGCTCGTCGTTCACGGTCTGGTCGTTGATGTGCACCAGGCCGCTCGGGATCCGCTCGGCGAGCGCCAGGCCCTTCATGACGTCGCGGGTGAGGATGCCGAGCGAGAGGCCGTAGGGGGTGCCGGCGGCCAGCGCCGCGACCTCGTCGAGGTCGCGGAAGGCCACGACCGGCGCGACCGGGCCGAAGATCTCCTCGGTGTAGGCGCGGGCGGTGGTCGGCACGCCGGTGAGCACGGTGGGCCGGTAGAAAAGGCCCTCGAAGGTGCCGCCGGCGGCCAGCGTGGCGCCCGCGTCGATGCTGTCGTTGACGACGCGGTGGATGTGGTCGCGCTGCCCGCCGTCGATGACCGGCCCGAGCGCGACGTTGCCGCCGGCCGGGTCGCCGACCGGGAGCCGGTCGGCGTGCGTGGCGAGCAGCGCGGCGTAGTCGTCGGCGACCGAGGCGTGCACCAGGTGCCGGCCGCTGGCCATGCAGATCTGTCCGGCGTGGACGAACGAGCCCCAGGCGCCGACCGACGCCGCCCGGTCCAGGTCGACGTCGTCCATGATGACGAGCGCGGAGTTGCCGCCCAGCTCCAGGTGCACCCGCTTGAGCCGGTCCGCCGCGGCGACGGCGATCGCGCGGCCGGCGTGGGTGGAGCCGGTGAACGCGATGACCGGGATGAGCGGGTCGTCCACGACCGCGGCGCCCACGTCGGCGCCGCCGGGCAGCATGTGCAGCAGGCCCGGGGGCAGCCCGGCCTCCTCGAAGACCCGGGCGATGACCACGCCGCCGGACACGGCGGTGCGCGGGTCGGGCTTGAGGACGACCGCGTTGCCCAGCGCCAGGGCCGGCGCGACGGCGCGCATGGCCAAGATGATCGGTACGTTGAACGGCGCGATGACGCCGACCACGCCGACCGGCAGGCGGCGGGCGAACGAGAACCGTTGCTGCTGCGAGCGCAGCAGTTCACCGTACGGGGCGGCGGCGAGCGCAGCCGCCTCGTAGCACTCCTCGATGCCGCCGCTGCTCACCTGCAGCGCCGCGAACGGCCGGATCGCGCCTGACTCGCGGATCAGCCAGGTCTCGATCTCGTCCTGGTGCTCCTCGAACAGGCGCCCGGCGCGGCGCAGCACGGCGGCCCGCTCGGAGTACGGCAGTGCGGCCCACTCCCGCTGCGCCTGCGCCGCCCGTTCCGCCGCCTTGTGCACGTCGGCTGCGGTGGCGGAGCCGATCCGGCCGAGGGTGGCGCCGGTCGCCGGCTCGACGACGTCGTACGCCTCGCCGGAACCGGCGCTCCACTCGCCCGAGTAGATGCGGCCGGTCCAGATGTCATTGTCCAGCAGGCTCATTGCGGTCTCCGTTCACGGTGAGTGCGGCGAGGCTCAGGTCGACGGCGGAGACGCCGCCGTCGGCCATCAGAACCGCCCCGGTGACGGCCGCCGAGCGGGGCCCGGCGAGGAAGGCGATCACCTCGGCGATCTGTGCGGGCTCGGCGGCTCGGCGCAGCGGGTACAGGGCGGCGGCGCGTTCGTACGCCTGGGCGCGGTCCAGCCCGGCCGCCCGGCCCAGGGTGTCCATCACGGCGTCGGACATGCGGGTGCGCACCATCGCCGGGCAGACCGCGTTCGCGCGTACGCCGTGCGGGCCGAAGTCGGCGGCCAGCGAGCGGACCAGGCCGATGATGGCGTGTTTGGCGGTGACGTACGCGGCGGAGCCGGGGACGGCCACCCGGCCGGCGAGGGAGGAGACGAGCACGATGGTGCCGGCGGTACGGATGAGCTCCGGCAGGCAGGCGCGCGCCGCGACGTACGCCGTGTCCACATTGGCGCGCAGGACTCGGTGCCACTCGTCCTCGCCGGTGTCGAGCACGGTGCCGAACGTCCCGATGCCGGCGCAGCCGACCAGCGTGTCCAGCCGTCCCCAGCGTTCGCGGGCGGTGGCTACCGCAGCTGCGCAGTCGGCCCCGTCGCTGGCGTCGCCGGCCACTGCGACGGCGCCGGTGGTGGCGGCGGTCCCGGCCAGGTCCGCGCCGTCCGGGCCGAGGACGACGACCTCGGCGCCGAGTGTGCGCAGCAGGGCCACGGTGGCGGCGCCGATGCCGGTGCCGCCGCCGGTGACCAGTGCCACCTTCCCGGTGAAGTCTCCGCTCACGCCGGCTCCACCTCCCGGCGGGAGGGGCGCACCGCGCGCGCGGCGCGGACGATCAGCGCCCACACCCCGGTCGGGGCGAACTTGACGATCAGCACCAGCAGGGCGCCCTCGACCAGCAGGGAGAGCACCTGAAAGCCTTCGAGCATCCGGGTCAGTCCATAGTAGACGACGGTCACGCCGAACACCGGCCCGACGATGCTGCCCGCCCCGCCGACGAGCGTCATCAGCACCGCGTTGAGGCTCCAGTTCACGCTGGCCACACTGGATGGTGAGACGGCGACGTACTGGTAGGCGACCACGGCGCCGGCCATCCCGGTGAGCACGCTGGAGGCGACCAGCGCCGCGAACCGGTGCTGGTACACGGCAACGCCGAGGCCGGCCGCGGCCGGTTCGTTGTCGCGCAGCGCGGCGAGGCGGAGCCCGAAGGCGCTGTACCGCACGTACGTGGCGAGCGCCATCGCCGCTCCGGCGACCACGATGGCGAGCTGGAAGAGCGCGGTGCCGGTGGGTATCCGGTCGATCGGTAGGGTCACGCCGGCCGCCCCGCCCGCCCAGTCCCAGTTGGTCAGCAGGGCTTGGACGGCGATCGCGGCCGCGAGGGTGCCGATCGCGAAGTAGTCGCCGCGCAGCCGCAGCAGCGGGACGGCGAGTAGCGCCCCGATCGCCCCGGCGGCGGCGCCGGCGATCACGACGGCCACCGGCCAGCCGACGGAGCTGTGCGCCAGCGTCAGGCCCGCGCCGTAGCCGCCGGCCGCCACGAACGCCGCCGCGCCGAGGGAGACCTGACCCGCGAAGCCAGACAGGATGTTCCACGCCTGCGCCACGGCCAGGTACGCCAGCAGCGTGGTGCCGAGGTCCTGGGTGCTCGGGTCCAGGCCGGGCGCGACCGCGAGGCCGGCAACGAGCGTGGCCGCCAAGGCAGCCGCCGAAACTCCTTTGTGGACCGTCATGCCCGCACCGCCCGCCGGAAGAGCCCGGTCGGCCGGAACGACAGGGCGAGGAAGAAGACCGTGTAGACGACGAAGTTGCGCCAGCCGCCGCCGAAGAGCGCGGTGCTGGCCGACTGCAGCAGCCCGAGCGCGACGCCGCCGAGCAGCACGCCGCCGACGCTGCCGATGCCGGCCAGCGCCATCACGGCGAACCCGGTCAGCAGCAGCGGCAGGCCGCTGGTCGGGGTGAAGCTCTGCGCCACGCCGGTCATGACCCCGCCGGCCGCGGCCAGCGCAGCCGCACCGGCCAGCGTCAGCGCGTACACCCGGCCCACGTTGATGCCGAGCATCGACGCGGTGGTCGGGTCGGCCGCCGCGGCCCGCACCGCAATGCCCGCCCGGGTACGGGACAGCAGCAGGTGCGTGGCCGCGCACAGCACCACGGTGAGCGCGAACGAGATGGCGTACACCGCCTGCACGCGCACGCCGAGCACGGTGAAGCCGGCGTCCGCGTACGGCGCGCGCAGCGCCCGCGGGTCGGTGCCGAACGCGGCCTGCAGCACGGCCTGGGCCATCAGCGACAGCCCGAAGGTGGCAACCAGCGGGGCGGTGCCGCTGGATCGCAGCAGGCCGGTCAGCAGGTACCGCTGCAGCGGGTACGCGAGCAGCGCCACGCCGAGCATCGCGAACGGCAGCGCCAGCAACGGGTCGAAGCCCGCGTACCCGACCAGCAGCGACGCGACGTAGGCGCCGCCGACGACCAGTTCGCCGTGCATCAGGTTCATCATCTTCAGCACGCCGAAGACCAGCGAGATGCCGAGGCCGATGAGCGCGTACAACCCTCCGGAGAGGACGCCGGCGACCAGGACGTCAGCGGACACCGCTCCTCCTTCAGGACAGCCCGGACAGGGCCTGCAGCGCGGAGCCACCCTGCTTCGGCCACACCTGGGTGATGCTGCCGTCGGCGTTCCACTGGCCGATGAAACTCGGTGTGGCGCTCTTGTTGTCCGTGTACTTCACGGAGCCGAGCGCCGAGCTGATGTCGGTGCGCGCCAGCGCCTCGTTGACCTTCTTGCGGTCCGTCGAGCCGGCCTTGGTGATGGCGGCCAGCAGGATGCTCGCCTCGTGGTAGCCGATCGCCACCGAGGACAGGTCGTTGTCGTTGGGGTACTTGGCGGCGTACTTCGACACGACCTCGTCGGCTTTGGGCAGCCCGGAGGTGCGCGTCCAGTTCATCTGTACGAGCGTGCCGGCGCCCAGTTCGCCCAGCGAGGTCCAGCCGGGCGTCTGCGCGCACTGGATGCCAATGGCCACCTTCGGGGCGTACCCGAGGGCCTTCATCTGCTTCCACATGGCGAAGCAGTCCGGCGGCGTCATCACCGCGATGAGCACCTCGGCGCCGGCGGACTTGGCCTTGCCGATGGCGTCGGCGTAGTCGGTGGTGCCGGCCGGCGCCGCGCTCTTGGCCGCGATCGTGAAGCCGGCCTTGGCGGAAAGGCCCGTGTAGAGCTCGGCGGTGGACTCGCCCTGGGCGTCGTTGTTGGTGATGAGCAGGACCTTCTTGTTGGTGTCCGTGGAGGCGGCGACCTCGAAGAAGCCATTTGCGCCCGCGTCCAGCGACTGGAAGGAGTCCCAGACGTACCCCTTGCCCTCCGGTCGCAGCTCGATCGGCAGGGCGCCCATCACCAGGGGGATCTGCAGCGAGTCGGCCTGGGCGGACATGTCGATGTTCTGCTGGCAGCAGGAGCCGAGCAGGGCCGTGGCCTTGTCCTCCAGGGCCAGGCCGCGCACCTGCTGGACCATCGTGCTGGTGTCGCCGCGGTTGTCGAGGATCTTGAGAGTGACCTTGCGCTTGGTGCCGCCGACGTCGATGCCGCCGGCCGCGTTCGCCTCGTCGACCGCCCACTGGTAGCCGTCCCGGATGGTCTCCAGGTTGACCTGCCCGCTGAGCATCATGCTGGCGCCGATGACCACCTCGTCCGCGCCGTCGCCGGAGGAGCCGCCGCCGCACGCGGTCAGGCCCGCGGCGGTGACGGCGGCCAAGGCCGCCGCGACCATCTTCCGTACCATCTATCTCTCCTTGCTACACAGTGGATGGTGTGCCGAAGTACGCCTCGTCGAGGCGGGTGCCGTCGAGCAGGTCGGCGGCCGGGCCGGCGTACGACATCCGGCCGCGGGACAGCACGCACGCGCGGTCGGCCATGGCCAGGCAGCGGTGGACGTTCTGCTCGACGAGCAGGATCGCGACGCCGCTCTCGTTGACCCGGGCCAGCGCCTGGTAGAGGGCGTCGACCGCGACCGGTGAGAGGCCGAGCGAGATCTCGTCGCAGATCAGCAGCCGGGGTCGGGCCATCAGCGCCCGGCCGACCGCGAGCATCTGTTGCTGCCCGCCGGACAGGGTGCCGGCGCGCTGGCCGGCCCGATCCGCGAGCACCGGGAAGATCTCGTGCACCTCGGCGAGGCGCTCGCTCAGGGCGGCGGCGGGCAGCCGCAGCGGCGCGCCGAGCACGAGGTTTTCCCGGACCGTGAGGTCGGCGAAGACCCGCCGGCCCTCCGGGCAGTAGGCCACGCCGAGCCCGGCGCGGTGGTGCGCGGGCGTGCCGGTGATGTCGGCGCCGGCCACCTGGACGCTGCCCGCGCGCACCCGGACCGCGCCCATGATGGCCCCGCACAGGGTGGATTTGCCGGCCCCGTTGGCGCCGAGTACGGCGACGACCTCGCCGGGCGCGACCGCCAGGGAGACGTCGCGCAGGGCCACCATGCCGCCGTAGCCGGCCGCGAGCCCGCGTACCGACAGCAGGGGCTCCGGTCCGGGCGTGCCGGTGGTGGCCGGCGGCCGGCGCGGCGCGGCCGCCGTGCCGTCGCCGAGGTAGACCGCGCGGACCTGGGGGTCGCGGGCGATCTCGTCGGGGGTGCCCTCGGCGATCGGCTCACCCCAGTTGAGCACCAGCACCCGGCCGACGACCTCGCGGACCACCCGCTCGATGTGCTCGACCAGCAGCAGCGTCCGGCCGGTGGCGTGGATGCGGCGGATGAGCGCGATGGCCTCGTCGAGCTGCCGCCCCACCAGGCCGGCCGCGACCTCGTCGAGCATCAGCACACCCGGGTCGGTGGCGAGCGCCCGCGCCACCTCCAGGCGCTTGAGGTCCAGGACCGCGAGCGACCCGGCGGGCCGGCTGGCCTTGGTGTCCAGCTCGCAGAGCGCGAGCACCTCGTCGACGGCGGCACCGCCGCGGCGGGCCATCGCCGCGACGCGCACGTTGTCCCGCACGGTCAACTGCGGGAACGGCCGCGGCACCTGGTGCGCCAGGGCGACGCCGGCCCGGGTGACCCGGTGCGGGGGCAGCCGGTCGAGCCGCCGCGACCCCAGCCAGATCTCGCCCCGGTCCGGCCGATGACTGCCGGCGACGGCCTTGAGGAGGGTGCTCTTGCCGGCGCCGTTGGGGCCGATGACCGCGACCGCCTCGCCGGGCGCGACCAGCAGGCTGACACTGGCCAGCGCGTGCACGCCACCGAAGCGTTTGTGCAGGTCACGGACTGCGAGTTCGCCGGTCATGAGCCCTCCTCGCGGATGTTGACGGGACGTTGACGGCATGTTGCGGCGAGCGTACAGTCCTCTTTTGCGGGACGCCAGTCCTACTTTTCAGAACACCGAGGAGGGGCAATGCGAGGGCTGACCGGTCGGGTCGCGGTGGTCACCGGCGCCGGCAGCGGCATCGGCGCGGCCGTCGCCCACCGCCTGGGCGCCGAGGGCATGCGCGTGGTCCTCGTGGACCGCGACGAGGCCGCCGCTGACCGCGTCGCCGCGGGCGTGCCGGGGGAGACCCTGACCGTCCTGGCCGACGTGTCGCAGCCGGACGACGTCGAGGCTTACCTGCGGGCCGCCGTCGACCGCTTCGGCCAGCTCGACGCCGTGCACCTCAACGCCGGCATCTCTGGCACGCACGCCGCGTTCACCGACATCGACCTCGCCGACTACGACCGCACCGTCGAGGTCAACCAGCGCGGCGTCTTCCTCGGCCTCCGGGCCGCGCTGGGGCTGCTGACCGAGCAGGGCACGGGCGGGTCCATCGTGGTCACCGCATCACTGGCCGGCCTGCGCCCGAGCGCCGCCATCGCCCCGTACGTCGCGACCAAACACGCCGCGATCGGCCTGGCCCGCAGCGCCGCGCTCGCCGGCGCTCCGGCCGGGATACGGGTCAACGCGATCGCGCCGGGGCTCATCGACACCCCCATGCAGGGCGGGCACCTCGCCGCGCACACCCTGGCGGACCTGCACGCCCGCAGTCCGCTCGGCCGCATGGGCACCCCCGACGAGGTCGCCGCCGCGGTGGCCTTCCTGCTCAGCGCCGAGGCGAGCTACCTGACCGGCGCCGTCCTGGTCGTCGACGGCGGACTCGACGCGACCGACCCGGTCGCACCCACCACCTACCCAAGGAGCGCGCATGCGGACGTTTGACGTACGCGACGTCGTCAAGGCCCCGGACGAGCTGCTCGCCCGGACCGACAACCCGCGGCACCGGGCCATCCTGACCAACTTCCGCCGGCACGCGCTGCTGGAGGTCTCCGGCCGGTGGCAGGAGATCCTCACCCCACGGATGGTCGTCGACCGGCCGGTCTACCGGATCAACGAGAACGGCCGCTCGGTGCACCTGACCGGCCTGGACGAGATCGGCAAGTTCTACCAGGACATCGCCGACCGCGGCCTGAACGTCTTCGGCCCGATCGAGGAGCGCATCGCGATCGCCGACTGGGGTCTGGCGATCGAGTCGCTGTTCGGCAACTACCTGCCCGGGCACGTGCTCGCCGCGCAGGGCGAGGACGTCGACGACCCCGACGCCTGGTACCAGCTCACCCACTACATGGCCTCGTTCTGGCCGTACGACGAGGACTGCCGGCTCATCGGCGAGCACATCTACGAGGACGCGGCCAGCCGCACCATCGAGAAGCTGCGCCCCGAGCAGGTCGTCACCCCGGCGATGGCGGCGCGGATCCTCACCCCGCTCATCGACTGACCACAAGGGAGAAACATGGCAATCACCGGACTGGGCCACACCGGCTTCTGGGTCGACGACCTGCCGAGGATGCGCGACTTCTACACCCGCGTGCTCGGCCTGGCCGTCACCGACGAGGACGACGAGTTGGGCATCGTCTTCCTGTCCTCGCGCCCCGAGCAGGAGCACCACGAGTTCGTGCTGCAGAAAGGGCGGACCGCGCCGCACGGGACCAGGTTGACGCACCAGGTCTCCTGGCGGGTCGACTCGCTGGAGTCCATTTTGGAGTTTCACCGCCGGTTCCGGGACGAGGGGATCGAGGTCCAGCAGGAAGTCACGCACGGCAACGCGATCGGGATCTACTTCTTCGACCCCGAAGGCAACCGCAACGAGGTCTACCTGCGCATCGAACGCGACGTGCGGCAGCCGTTCCGCAAGAGCCTCAACCTCGACCAGGACCCGGCCGCCGTGCTCGCCGAGGCCGAGGGGTTGCTGTCCGACGGCGGCCCGGCCTACCAGCCGGTCCAGTAGCCATGGCGGACCTGCCCGTGCTGGTCGTCGGCGCCGGCCCCACCGGCCTGACCGCGGCGAACCTGCTGGGCTCGATGGGCGTGCGGGTGCTGCTGGTGGAGCGCAACGCCGGCACCAGCGACGACGCCAAGGCCATCAGCCTCGACGACGAGTCGCTGCGTATCATGCAGCTCGCCGGGCTGGACGCCGCGATATACCCGATCATCGTGCCGGGCACCGGGACGCGGTACTTCGGTGCCCGCGGCCGGCCGCTCGTGCACGCCCGGGGCACCGGCGGGCACCGTTTCGGGCACCCGTTCAAGAACCCGTTCGCGCAGCCCGACTTCGAGCGGGTGCTCCGCGCCGAGCTGCGCCGCTTCGAGCGGGTCGAGCAGCGCTTCGAGACCCGCCTGACCGCGCTGCGACAGGAGCCGGACCGGGTACGGGTGTGGCTGCAACCCAGCGACGGCGGGCCGACCGAGCCGCTCGACGTGGCATACGTGCTCGGCTGCGACGGCGGCCGCAGCATGGTCCGGGAGCTGGTCGGCATCCCGATGCGCGGGCGCAGCTTCGAGGACGTCTGGCTGGTCGCGGACACCCTCGCGGACCCGCACGACCAGCGGTACGGCATGCACCACGGCGACCCCCGGCGACCGCACGTCATCGTGCCGGGCCGCGACGGCCGCTGCCGGTACGAGTTCCTGCTCCGGCCGGGCGAGTGTGCGCCGGGGCGGCGGCCGCCGTTCGAGCTGCTGCGCGAGCTGCTGCGGCCGTACCGGGAGATCACGCCCGAGCAGGTGGAGCGGGCCGTCGCGTACCGCTTCCACGCGCTGCTGGCCGACCGGCTGCGCGAGGGCCGGTGCTTCCTGCTGGGGGACGCCGCGCACATGATGCCGCCGTTCGCCGGGCAGGGCCTCAACTCCGGCCTGCGGGACGCGGCGAACCTGTGCTGGAAGCTGGCCGAGGTGCTGGCCGGCCGGGCCGGCGACGCGCTGCTGGACACGTACGACGCCGAGCGTCGCCCGCACGCCCGAGCGGTGATCGAGCTGTCCGTCCGGCTCGGCCGCATCGTCATGACCACCGACCGCCGCCGGGCGTGGCTGCGCGACCTGGTCGTGCGCGGGGCCATGCGCACGCGGCGCGGGCGCCGCTACCTCACCGAGATGCGGTACCGGCCGGCCACCCGGGTCCGCTCCAGCGCGGTGATCCTCCTGGACGGCACCGCATCGCCCCTGGTCGGCACGTCGCTGCCGCAGCCGAGGGTGCTGCACGGGCCGGAGCACCGGGTCACCCGCCTCGACGACGTCCTCGGCACCGGCTGGAGCCTGCTCGGCATCGACGTACCCGAAGACGGCTGGACCGGCGCGGAGCGGGCCGGACTGCCCGCGGCCACCCGCATCGACGTCGTCCTCGACGACCGCGCGCCCCGCGACCGGGCCGGCCGCGCCGGCATCGCGGACGCCGACGGCCAGTTACAGGCCATCTGCGCCGACCTGGCCGGCCGGTTCGTCCTGGTCCGCCCGGACCGCCTGATCGCGGCCGTGTTCCCACCCGCCCAGGCCGCGCGCGTCGGCGCGGCCTTGCACCCCCTGTTGCCCCAGATCGAAGGAGTACGCCGATGAGGCTCAGCACCATCCGCACCGCCGGCCGGACCGCCGCCGCCCGACAGGACGGTGACGAACTCGTGCTGCTGCCGTACGCCGACGTCGGCGCGCTGCTGGCGAGCGGGGACGACTGGCTGGCGCGCGCGGCCGCTGTCGACGGTGAGCGGGTGCCGCTCGCCGCCGCGTCCCTCGCCCCGGTCATCCCGTACCCGAACAAGATCATTTGCCTGGGGCTCAACTACGCCTCGCACATCAAGGAGATGGGCCGCCCCACGCCACGATTCCCGACGCTGTTCGCCAAGTACGACGGCGCGCTCATCGGCGCCCGCGACGAGATCCGCGCGCCCGCGGTCAGCGACGAGCTGGACTGGGAGGCCGAGTTGGGTGTCGTGATCGGACGGTCCGGCCGCGACGTGCCGACCGACCGGGCCCTGGACCACGTCGCCGGCTACACCGTCGTCAACGACGTGACCGCGCGCGACTGGCAGCACCGCACCCGGGAGTTCCTGTCCGGCAAGACGTTCGAGGCCACCACCCCGGTCGGCCCGGCTCTCGTGACCGCCGACGAGCTGCCCGCGGGCGGCTCCGGCCTGACCATCAGCTGCGCCGTCGACGGCCACACCATGCAGAAGTCCACCACCGCCGACCTGCTCTTCGACGTGGCCGACATCATCGCGTACGTCAGCGTCATCATCACGCTGCGGCCCGGCGACCTGATCTGCACCGGCACGCCGGGCGGCGTGGGCGCCGGCCGCGACCCCAAGGTGTTCCTGCGCCCCGGACAGGAGTTGGTGACCGTGGTGGAGGGCGTGGGGGAGCTGCGCAACCTCGTAGCGACGGATGGCGTATAGGCGGGTATCTTGTCGCACATGTCAGGAACGGGGTCCCAGCTGAGTGGTTACCGGGAGCGCAACTCGACCGCCGACCGGGCGCTCGACATCCTCATGATGTTCACCGAGACCCAGCCGGTCATCTCCGGAAGCGCCGTGGCCGAGCGGCTGGGCGTGGCGCGCTCCACCGCGTACCGGTACCTGCAGAGCCTGGTCACCACCCGGTTCCTGGAGGAGGCACCGGGCGGCGGCTTCCGGCTCGGCCTGCGCGTCCTGGAGATCGCCCGGCTGGCCCGGCGCAGCTACGGCCTCTCCGAGGTCGCCATGCCGCAGATGGCGGCGCTGTCCGAGGCGGTGCACGAGACCGTGCTGCTGACCCGGCGCACCGGCGACCTCGTCGTCTGCGTGGACCGCGCGGAGGCCGGCACCCGCGCGGTGCGGATCTCGTACGAGCGGGGCAGCTCGCTGCCGATCAACGCCGGCGCGTCGGCGCTGGTGCTGCTCGCATGGAGCCCGCCCGAGGAGACCCGCCGGCTGCTGGACGCCGCCGAGCTGCGGCGGTTCACCCCCGCCACGCTCACCGACGTGGAAGCCATCATGGCCCGGCTCGCCGAGATCCAGCGGGCCGGATACTCGATCACGCGGGCCGAGCTGGACCCGGACGTGATCGGCATCGCCGCGCCCATCCGGGACGAGCACGACCAGGTCGTCGCCGCCGTCAGCGTCGCCGCACTCGCGTCCCGGGTGAGCCCCGAGGCCGAGGCCGAGATCGTGCGGCAGGTGCTGGCCACCGCACACCAGATCACGGAGCGTCTGTCGGTGATCGCGAGCTGACCGCTGGCGCGAGGGCGCGGGAGATCGTCCGACCGGCCGCCCGCACCAGCGGCGCCAGCGAGACCACATTGGCGCGGTCGTAGGAGACCACCAGCGACACCGCGGCCACCACGGCGCCGTCCGGGCCGTGGATCGGTGCGGCCACCGAAAAGGCGTCCATCGTGACCTGGCGGTCGCTGACCGCGTAGCCGTCGCGGCGCACGCCGGCGAGGACCGCGCGCAGCCGCCGCGGGTCGGTCACTGTCTTTTCCGTGTACGCGGTGAGTGGCGCGGCGAGGACCTGTTCCTGCACGTCGGCGGGGGCGTGGGCGAGCAGGACCAGGCCGACGCCGGTGGCGTGCAGCGCGAAGCGGCCGCCGACCCGGGTCAGCACCGGCACCGCGTAGTGGCCGGCGATCCGCTCGACGAACACCAGCTCCAGCCCTTGCCGGACGGCGAGCTGCACGTTCTCGTGGGTGACCTCGTAGAGGTCCTCCATGGTCGGCATGGCCAGCTCGCGCAGCCCCAGCCCGCGCGGGGCGAGCGAGGCCACCTCCCACAGCCGTAGCCCGATCCGGTACCGGCCGTCGTCGCCGCGCTCCAGCGCGCCCTACTCGACCAGCTCGGCCACCCGGCGGTACGCGGTGGGCAGCGACACGCCAGCCCGGCGGGCCAGCTCGCTGAGCGTCAGCGCCGGGCTGGCCGGGCCGAACGCGTCCAGCAGCGCCAGCACCTTGCTGGTGACGGAACGGCCGGGCATAGCTCTATCATCGCCGCTGGTCAGAGCTCGAGGACGAGCCGTGGGGTACGGGCTCGGGACACGCAGATCATCATGGTGTCGCCGGCCGCCCGCTCGTCCTCGGTGAGCAGGCTGTCCCGGTGGTCGGGCACGCCGCCCAGCACGACGGTCTCGCAGGTGCCGCACGTGCCCTCGCGGCAGGAGGACAGCACCGCGACGCCGGCCTCCTCGAGCGCGGCCAGGATGGACCGGTCCGGGCGTACGGTGACGGTCCTGCCAGAAAGGGCCAGCTCCACCTCGAAGGCGGTGCCGCCGGCGTCCACCCGTTTGGGTGCGAAGCGCTCGACGTGCAGGGTGCCGGGCGGCCGGGCCCGGCAGCGCTCCTCGACGGCGGCGATCAGCGGCTCCGGCCCGCAGCAGTAGACCGCCGTCCCCGGCACCGGCTTGTCCAGCAGCGTGTCCAGGTCGAGCAGCCCGGTCTCGTCCTGCGGGCACAGGCCGACCCGGCGGCCGTACTTGCCGTGCAACTGCTCGGCGAAGGCCATGGACGCGCGGGTCCGGCCGCCGTACGCCAAGCACCAGTCGGCACCGGCGGCGTCCGCTGCGGCGACCATCGGCCTGATCGGGGTGATGCCGATGCCGCCCGCGATGAACAGGTACCGCGGCGCGTCGACGAGCGGGAGGTGGTTGCGCGGCCCGGCGACCCGCACCGTACCGCCCACGGCGAGCCGCTCGTGCACGAAGCGGGAGCCGCCGCGCCCGCCCGCCTCCAACTGCACCGCCACCTCCAGCACCGACCGGTCGCCCGGGTCGCCGCACAACGAGTACTGGCGTACCAGATCGGGGCCCAGCACGAGGTCGAGGTGGGCGCCCGGCGCCCACTCCGGCAGGGTGCCGCCGTCCGGGCGGCACAGCGCGAGCACCAGCACGCCCGTTGCGACCGCCTCCCGCCGCGCGACGACCAGGTCCGTCGCGGTCATGCCGGCACCCGCTCCGCGTCGCGTGGCCGCTCGTTGGTCGCCCCATCGGGCGGCTCGTGGCCGGCCGGGTGGCCGAGCAGCCAGTCCCACAGCTGCACCGGCTCCTGCGCGGCGCGTTCCGCACCGCAGTGGCAGACGCCGAACAGGGTGTCGGTGCCGGGCATCCAGCGCACGCGGTACACCCGCTCGGTCACTGGAGCGCTCTCTGCGGCGCCCCGGCCTCGACCAGCCGGGCCAGCATGCGCCGGGCGGCCAGGCCACCGGTGTCGATGTTGATGCTTAGCTCCTGGTACTTGTCCGGCTCGGCCGCGATGACCCGCTCCAGTAGGTTCAGCGCGGTGACGTCCTGCATGACCACGGTGTGGTTGCTGGTGCGCAGGTACTCGCCGACCGACTCGTCGTCGATCGCGAAATCCCGGGCCACCGCCCAGAAGTCGTACGTGGTGTCCTCAGTGGACGGTGTGATGGCGTACACGATCTCGGCATGGAAGGCCGCGCTGTCCGGGCCGTCCGCCGGCGGGTAGACACCCTGCGGCGCGATCCGGCTGTGCAGCAGGTACAGGCACGGCGGGTGATACTCGATGTCCTGCCAGCGCGTGATCCGACCCTGGATGCCGGTCGACCGCGCGTAGAACGGCGGGCAGGCGGCGTCGTCCATGCGCCGGCTGACGTAGACGACGCCCCGGTCCTCGTCGACCTGCGTGGTGATCGGCGTGTCCGCCACCTCCGGCGTGCCGATATAGCCGCCGTGCAGGTAGGTCTCGTGGGACAGGTCCATGAGATTGTCGACCAGCAGGCCGTACCGGGCGTTGAGCGGCTCCATCCCGCGCACCACGGCGTACCCGGGGTCGGCCAGCCACGGCGCCCGCGGGACGCCGGCCGGATCGGCCCGGTCCGGCTCGCCGATCCACACCCAGACGAACGAATCCCGCTCCACCACCGGGTACGACGGAACCCGCGCGGTCCGCGGGATCCGCTGCTGCCCGGGTACGAACACGCAGGTGCCGCCTGAGTCGTAGGTGAAGCCGTGGTAGCCGCACACGATCGTGTCGCCGTCGAGGCGGCTGGCCGACAGCGGATAACGCCGGTGCACGCACCGGTCGGCGAGCGCGACCGCCTGCCCGGCCTCGGTGCGGTAGAGCACAAGCGGCTCGCCGAGGACGGTTCGCACGAGCAGATCCCGGCCGACCTCGTCGCCATACGCGGCGACGTACCACTGGTTGCGCGCGAATGCCATCGCGGACCACCTCCTGGGGATGTGGCCGGTACCTTTCCGTGGCCGGCTCGCGAGGAGAAGGGTGGTTTTCACTCAGTGCAAGCAGGACCACGGCACATTGTCGGTCAGCGGCATGTGGCGGGACAGAATCAGAGCCATCCCATGTCTTGGCATCTTCGTGGCGTGGAGTTGAGACGGATCTCTCCAAATCTGGACAGGATCTCTTCCCCGGATTAGAAAGACATCCCATGTCAGCGGTTGGTGGAAGGTGGGTGCCGCCGTGGTTGAGGTGATCAGCTCCATCGAGATGCACGGCATCCGAGACGTCACCCCGGCGGGGCGGTGGGAGGACGCGTTCCTATCCGGCAACGGCGAATACGGGATCATGGTGCACGGTGACCCGTGCCGGGAGCGGGTCCTCTTCAACCACCACCGGTTCGTCCTGCCCAACGGCACCCACGACGCGCGACCGCCGCACCTTGCCGACCAGATCGAGCAGGTACGCGATCTGATCCTCTCCGGCCGCCGGGCTGAGGCGGGACGCGTGCTGGCCGGCGGCGAGCCACTGCAGTGGACCCAAGCCTTCCACCCTGGCTACGCGATGACGCTCGACAGCGACGCGGATCGGGACGTCGTGGACTACTCCCGCGCGACGGACTTCACGACCGGCGAAGTGTCCGTCCATTGGGGAGGGCGGGTGCACCGCCGCTGCTTCGTCTCACGCGCCGACGCTGTCGTAGTGCAGCACATCGATGGCGGCGGCGAGGTCATCATCGGGCTGACCGGTGAGCTTCCGGGCCGCCCGGACAGCGTGCGGTATCAGACCGCGGCATACAGCATTGGCGGATCGGTTCAGCTGGGCATCCGGGGAACCTATCCGGAAGGGCTCGGCGCGTACGGCTTCGAGGGCCTGACGCTGGTGCTCGGCGACGCCACCGCGAGCGGTGACCGGGTGGCGGTACGAGGAGAGGCACTGCTGCTGACCAAGCTCGCCCGGTACGACGAGCCCGGGTGGGGGACGGCGGATCTGGAGGCGGCGCTGGCCGCCTTGGGCGGATTCGACTACGCCGAGCTGCTCGCCCGGCACACCGCGATACACCGGCCGGCCTACCAGAGGGTCTCGCTGGATCTGCACGTGCCGGCGGCGGACCGGGACCTACCGGTGGGGGACCTGCTCGCACAGCAGAACGCCGACCGATCCGCGCTGCGGCCGGCATTGCTGGAGAAGCTATTCCACTCTGGACGGTATCTGCTGCTGAGCTCCAGCGGCGTTCTGCCGCCGCGGCTGACCGGACTGTGGCTGGGGGAGTGGGGCGCCGCCTGGTCCGGTGACTTCACCACGGACGCCAACGTCAACCTGCAGATGGCCGGCGCCAACATCGGCGCGTTGCCGGAAGTGACCGCCGCGTACGCCCGGCTCATCTACGCCCAGATCCGCGACTGGCAGACCAACGCCCGAGCGATCTACGGCGCTCGCGGCATCCTCGCGCCGAGCCGTACCGACGGGGAGCACGGCCACCTGTTCCACTACAACGACGACTGGCCGTGGGCGGCGTGGCTGCCGGGCGCCGACTGGCTGCTCTACCCGCTGTACGAGCACTCCCTCGTCACCGGGGAAGGGCTCGGTGAACTGGCGCCGTGGCTGGTCGAGGCCGCGTTGTTCTTCGAGGACTTCCTGACGCGTACCGACGAGGCGGGGCATGTGGTGTTCGTGCCGTCGTTCTCCGCCGAGTCCGGCCCGCCCGACGAGACCGGACACCCGGTGTACGCGGCAGCGAACGCCACAATGGACATTGCCGCGGCGCGCCATGCCTTTCGCACGGCCAAGGCGGTGACCGGCTCCGACCAGTGGGACACGCTGCTGGACCGGTTGCCGCCGTACCGGGTGGACGAGCGCGGCGCGCTCGCCGAATGGGCCTGGCCCGGCTACGAAGGAGACGAGGACCACCGGCACATCAGCCACCTCTACCCGGTCTGGCCGCTGCACGAGATAACCCCGCCGGGCACCCCCGCGCTGGCCGCCGCGGCCCATCGCGCCCTGACGCTGCGCGGCGACGAGAACCTGTCCGCGCACGGCAGCCTGCATCGCGCGCTGGTCGCCGCCCGCCTGCGGGACGGCGAGCTGGCCTACGAGAACGTGCGCAAGATCGTGGGCAACGACATGTTCTTCCGGTCGCTGATGAGCTCCCACAACCCCGACCTGGAGATCTACAACGCCGACGCCGCGCACACGCTGCCCGGCGTACTGATCGAGATGCTCGTCGACTCCCAGCCCGGCGTGGTCGACCTGCTCCCCGCCCTGCCGGCCGGACTTCCCACCGGCGCCATCCACGGCGTGCTCTGTCGCGGGGGCGTCACCATCGAGGAACTCGGCTGGGACACCGACGTTCTGCGCGTGCGACTTCGTTCACCCGTCGCCCAGGACGTGTCGGTGCGCTCGCCGTACGGCGAGCAGCGTGTCCACCTCCCAACCGCGGAGGCCGTCTCGGTCACCTTCTCCGCTTCCCCCAGGCGTGACCGCCGAGCCGTGTAGCTGACGCGTGCGCGGTCAGGAGCCCGTCTTGATCGACTTCATGGTCAGGTGGGACTCTGTCCGTAGAACACCGGGCAGACCGATGAGTTTGCCGCTGACGAACTGTTCGTAGGCGGCCGCGTCGGCGACCGCGACTCGGACGAAGTAGTCGGGGCGGCCGAACATCCGGCGGAACTCGATGACCTCGTCGTAGGCGGCCACCGTGGCCTCGAAGCTTTCCACTGTCTTCAGGTCGGTGGCGGAGATCTCTACGTCGATGAGGACCTCCAGACCGCGACCGATGACTGCCGGATCGATGATGGCGCGGTAGCCGGCGATGACACCGGCGTCTTCCAGCCGTTTGACCCGGCGCAGGCAAGGTGGCGGAGTCAGGCCGACCCGTCTGGCCAGTTCGACGTTGGTCAGCCGCCCGTCCTGTCGCAGGTGAAATAAAATGTCGCGATCAAGCGCATCAAGGCGGTATTCATTGCTCATTTGCCGATGGTATGGCAATACATCGCAATCGAATAATGGGACATCTTTCGTAAAATTGCTGCATGAGATTGCCCGGTGCTGCTGTCGACACTCCTGGCCGGTCTGCCCCCGCTCCGCCGGCGCCGTCGCAGGCGAAGGCCGCGCTACGGGACTCCATCGCTGTGGGACTGGGGCTGGTCCCGCTCGGCATCGCCTTCGGGCTGTTCGTCACCCAGGCCGGCCTCGACTGGTGGTGGGCCACCGTCTTCACCGCAGTGATCTATGCGGGATCGTTCGAGTTCCTGCTCGTCGGCCTGGTCGTCGCGCTCGCCCCGCTGGCGACGATCGCCCTGACCGCGTTCCTGGTCAACGTCCGTCACGTTTTCTACGCGTTGTCGTTCCCCCTGCACCGCGTGCGCGGCCGAGCCGCCAAGGCATACAGCACGTTCGCCCTGACCGATGAGGCGTATGCCCTGACCGGTGCCCACCCGGCCCGCACCTGGCCGGGCGGCCGCATCCTGTGGCTTCAGGCGTTCATGCACCTGTACTGGGTCGGCGGCGCCACCACCGGCGCCCTGCTCGGCGGCCTGATCCCCGACACCGTCACCGGCCTGGACTTCGCCCTCACCGCCCTGTTCACTGTCCTGGCCCTCGACGCCATCCGGGCCCGGCACGGCGATCTGCCCACCCCGGTGATCGCCCTGCTCGCCGCGATCGCCGCCCGCCTCGCCTTCCCCGGCCAGATGTTGCTGGGCGCCTTCGCCCTGTTCACCGCCGCCGTTGTGACCCGCCGCCTGATCACCAACAGGAGACGAGCCCATGCCTGACAGCTACCTGATCACTGCGGTCGTCCTGTCCGCCGCCGTCACCTGGGCGCTGCGAGCCCTACCGTTCACGGCCCTGGCCCGGCTGCGCGCCAGCGACACCGTCGGCTACCTCGCCGCGCACATGCCGGCCGGGGTCATGGTGATCCTGTTCGCCTACTGCCTACGCGACCTGCCATTGACCGACCCCGACCGCCTACTCGCCCCGGCGCTCGCCTTGGCCGTCACCATCGGCCTGCACCTGTGGCGCCGCAACGCGCTACTCAGCATCCTCGCCGGCACCACTGTCCATGTGGCTCTGACCAGCGCTCTGCTCGCCCACTGACCCCCCGCCGCCGAACACGCATAAGCATGCTGGCGTCGTAGGAGCCAGCGACTGACCGCTGACTCACTGCCCAAGTGACTGCATCGCCTGGCTACGAACGCAGTAGCTGGGTCTAAGGGGTTTGCGCAGCTCGCAATGACGTAGCCGGAGTCCTTGAGACGGCGGACGCCGAAGGGAGGCCGCCCTGCGGCTGACCGGACTCCGGCGGGAGCAACGGTCGCGCGCACCGCGGACCCGGGAAACCGGCTAAGGCGTTCGCACGGGAGTCTGTCCACTGCGGACGGTCTGAGATTCTGGTTCTTCGATAGAGTGGACGGCGAGGACTCCGGGACGCCGTGCACCTGAGGGACTGTGGTGGCTGCTTTGCTGATGGATGGCGTGGTTGGCCGCGAGCAGGAGCTCAGCAGCGTCGACGCGGTGCTGTTCGCGATGGGTCGTGGCGAGTTCCGGGCACTGGTGCTCCACGGTCAGGCCGGGATCGGCAAGACGAGACTGCTTTCGGAGTTGGCTCACCGCGCGTCCGCGCTCGGCGCGCTCGTGTGCTGGGGAAGCGCCACCGAGTTTGAGCGGCATGTACCTTTTGCTGTCTACCGTGACGCGTTCGCGGGCGTGGCCAATGTGCCTGGGCCCGATCCCGCGACGCTCCTGGCGCTGGACGGCGAGGCGGGCGATCCATTGCCGGACGTGGACCGGCCCCGACTGTTTCAGCAGGTTCGTGGCCTGCTGAAAGGGCTGGCGGCGGCGCGTCCAACGGTGCTCGTGCTCGACGACCTTCACTGGGCCGATCGATCGGCGGTGGAGCTGACCGGGTACCTGCTGCGCCGCCCGCCCGCCGGTGGCCTGTTGATCGCCGTGGCGTACCGGCCGGCGCCGGCGCCGGCCGGCGTGGCCGACGCCGCGTTCCACCTCGGGCCGGCCGCGAGCGTCATTGGCCTCGGGCCGCTGACGACGGCCGACGTCGACGCTTTGCTGCCAGGCGAGCCGGAGCGGCGGCGGCGCCTGCTGTACCTGGGCAGCGGCGGCAACCCGCTGTACCTGCGCGCGCTGGCGGGCGCCGGCGACGAGACCCTGGCGCAACTGGCCGGCACGGGCGATGGCCAGGCCGCGCCCGAACGCGCGTTGCTCGACGTCTTCTGCGCGGAACTGGACCGGCTGGACCAGGAGTTGCAGCACGTCGCGCGGTCGGCCGCGGTCGCAGGCGACCCCGCGGCTCTCGACCTGGTCGCCTGGATCGCCGAGCGTCCGGAGCCGCAGGTGGCCTCCGCGGTAGATGATCTCGATCGGCTCGGCGTGCTGACGACGACCGCCGACTCGGGGCTGCGCTTCCAGCACCCGCTGGTCCGTACGGCCGCGTACTGGAGGGCCGGCGGCGGCTGGCGCAGCCGCGCCCACGCCCGGGCGGCGGAGTTCCTGCGGATACGGCACGGGCCGCTCCAGGTCGTGGCGCACCACACCGAACGGTCCGCCCACCCCGGCGACGCCCCGGCGGCCAGCATCCTCGCCGAGGCGGGAACGGCCTGCCTGCACACCGCCCCGACGACCGCCGCGCGCCTGCTCCGGGCCGCCCTGCGGATCATGCCGGAGACACCCGAGCTGGCCGGCCGGCGGGTCGACCTCCAGCTGGCGCTCGCCCGCGCCGTGGGAGTGACCGGCCAGCTCGCCGAGAGCCGGGCGCTCTTGCAGGAGGTGATACAGATCGACGGCCGGCGGCGGGTGGAGGCCGTCACGTTCGCGTCGGTGGTGTGCCGCCTGCTCGGCCAGTTCGACGAGGCCAAGGCTCTGCTCGCCGGCGAGCTGGCCCGCTGCCGCGACGATGGCCGGGCCGCGGCCCACGCGCTGGTCGAGCTGGCCGCCGTCGAGCTGGCCCGCAACGAGCCGGTGAGCGCGCAACGCTACGGCCGACGGGCCCTGCTGGTCACCGCCGCGACCGGCGACCTGGCACTGGAGGCGGCCGCGTGCGCCCTGCTCGCGTTGGGGCACCTCCAACTCGGGCGCGTCGGCGACGCCGAGCGGTGTGTGGACCGCGGCGCCTGGCTGGTCGACGGGTGCGGCGACGCGGTCGTCCTGCCGTACCTCGAACTCGTCGCGCCCCTCGCGTGGGTGGAGTGCCACCTACAGCGCTACGACGCGGCCCGCCGCCACCTCGACCGCGGCATGGCGCTGGCGTACCGGCACGGACGCAGCCACGGCCTCCCGTACCTGCTGATCACGGCGGCGGCGCTGCACATCCGCTGTGGGCAGCCGGCGGCGGCGGTCAGCGTGGCGGCCGAGGCGGGCGAGCTGTCCCGGCTGATCCACGGGGTCGAGACGGCGGCCATGGCGACGGCCGTGACGCTCAAGCCGGTGCTGTGGCGTGACGGCCCGCGCGCCGCCGTGAAGCTCGCACGCGAGATCGCCCGCGGGCGCCGGCCCCGCTCGGGCTGGTGGTCCGGGATCGTCAAGCTCGACCTCGCGACGGTCTACCTGGCCGCCGAGGACCCCACGCGCTGCCTGGCCGAGCTGTCTGAGCCGGACCCGGACCACGGTCCCTGGCGTGCCGAGGCCGCGGCCTACCGGTCGGCGTTGTGCGCGGTGGCCAATGCCGAGCTGGAACGCCCCGGGCCGGCGCGGGAGCTGGCGGACCGGGCGCTGGACCAGGCCCGCACCATCGGCCTGTCCCACCAGGTCGCCGCCGCCCGCGACGCCCGCGCACGGGTGCTGGCCCGCGCCGGACTGGTGGACGAGGCGGCCGGCGAGGCCGTGGCCGCCGCGGCCGGTTACGCGGACGCCGGCGCGCCGGCCGAGGAGGGCAGAGCCCGCCACCTGGCGGCCGAACTGCACGCCCAGGCCGGCCAGTCGGACCGCGCGCGCAGCGAGCTCGGCCAGGCCAAGAACCTGTTCGCGGCGTGCGACGCCGACTGGCTCAACGCGGCCCTCGCCCGCACCGAACGGCAGCTCGCCGCGATGGGGCCGCGACGCCCCGGCCCGGCCCGGCGGCAGCCCTCGACCGTCAGCGGCATCGACCTGCTCACCGGCCGGGAGCGCGAGGTGGTCCAGCTCGCCGCGGCCGGCATGACCAACCGGGAGATCGCCGCGCGGCTCTACCTGAGCCAGAAGACGGTCGAGGCGCACATCTCCCGGTCCTTCGCGAAGCTCGGCGTGCAGTCCAGGGTCGCGCTGGCACGCCGGGTGTTCGGCGCCGAGGCGGACGAGGCCGTTTAGCGGGTGGGCCTTGCGGGTGTCTCCCGATGCTGCCGCGCGGCCGGTCGGACATTCTGCTGGCGGCCCAAGCGCCTCATGATCCTGAAAGGACCGTCAGTGAGCCTTCTCCCCGGTTCCACACCCCCACCCCGTCGCGGTCGCCGACCGCGACCCATCTGGCGGATCGCCATGGCCCTGGTCGTCGGCGGGCCGCTGCTGGCCGTCGCGGTCAGCGGCCCGGCCGCGGCAGCCCCGGCCCCCGCGGCGGTACCGTCGCTGGAGTACGCGATCGAAAGCCGGCTCTACGAAATGCTGAACACCACGCTGCACGCCGGCGCGGACGCCAACCTGCGCTGGCTGGTCCGCAACGTGGCCGCACGCCAGGTCGACGGCGACACCGAGGCCCTGCTGTCGAGCGTCATCGCGGAGGCCGAGGCGAGCGGCATGGTCGACACGGGCGTGTGGTGGTGGCGGGACCTCAAGGACCAGGTGGCCAACTTCGTGGTCGACGGCTTCCAGTACGAGCCGCAGATCTACATCCCGAACCAGGACGACGGGGTGTACACCACGGACCGGGTCGAGATGGCTGTCCGGCCGGCCGACGAGTCGGCCGAGACCGCGCAGAGCTACTGGTTCGACACCGACCTCAGCGTCGCGCCGCTGAACATCATCGACGAGGCGTACGTGGAGACCTACGAGGTGTGGGTGCTGTCCGTCCATGAGCGGGCCGACTACGGGGGCGCCACCATGGTCGGGTCCGCCGATACCGCCGCCGGGCCGGCCGTGCAGGCCGGCCCGGTCTTCAATGCCCTCGCCTGCAATCCCACCGGCATCCGCAACAACCGGGGCGACGAGTACATGCACGTCTGGAAGACGGACTCCAGGAGCACCTTCGGCACCTTCCTGGGCGGCAAGAGGGAGATGAGGCTGGTCGTCATCAGCAGGTCGGGCCAGGTCGCCAACGTCTACTTCCCGAAGGTGAAGCGCAAGCACATCACCACGTGGCAGATCGTCGACCGGTTCCTGACCACCTGGGACAAGGCCGTGTGGGGCGACGCGCTGGGATTCCAGTGGTACGAGGTGAACGGTGGCAAGTCGACGTCCCACTCGGTCAGCTACACGGTGCCGAACGGCGGCCCCACGCTCACGACCACCGTCACGACCCAGGAGCGCGACTCCGACGGCGGGATGATGCACGTCCTGCACACCGATTCGACCTACAAGGAGTACAACACCGGGAAGGTGCAGTTCCAGATGTGCAGCGTGGGCGGCGACGGTGGTACCGGGATCGACAACCTGGCCTGCGGGGCGCTCGCGGCCGCGTCCAGCACCTACGCGTGGGAAGGCTACTCACCCGCGCGGGCGACCGACTGCGACGCGAACACGGCCCTCGGCGGCTCGCACAGTTGGGCGAACTCCTCCGGCGTGTTCCCGCCGACCAATCCGCAGTGGCTACAGGTCGACATGGGTGTCAACAAGACCTTCAGCCGCATGGTCCTGTACACGAGCCAGGGCTATCCGATCCGGGACTTCGACGTACAGGTGTGGAACGGCACCACGTTCCTGACGGTCGGTGGCACGCGGGGCAATACCAACACCTCGGTCGAGATTCGCTTCGGCAGCGCGCAGACGACCCGGCTCGTACGCGTCATCGGCATCCACGGACCCAACCACCAGCCCGGCTTCGTCCGGGTCAACGAGGTGGAGCTGTACGCGGCGTAACGCCCGTCTTCAGGTAGCTGGAGCGCGGCGGGTGGTCGACGGCCGGTCACCCGCCACGCACACCGTCCACATAGGCCCACAAACCAGGTTCATGGTTTCGAGCTTGATCCACAGTCTCGAAAGCGTTCGATCGTACGACTGGTCTTGCGACCGTCCCCTATGGAGCAGCTGGAACTGCCGGTGCAAGAACCGGCTTCCGGCCGCGTTCGACCAGGCGTTGCTGGGTTCGCTGAGCGTAAGGGTTCTCAGCACCCAGCGATCTCCGGGTTCCGCTGCGCTCGCTCAACCTCGGCAGGAAGCGCATGCCGTTCGAGGAAGCGGTCAGGCGCATCTACTGGCTCAGCGCGGACGACAAAGAGAAGATCTACACCGGGAACGCACGCCGCCTCTACGCCCGAGCCAAGCTATAGCCGAAAGGACCTACCCGGCCCGGAGGGCCCGCATCAGGAGCGGGAACGCCTTCTCGAGCTCACGTGCCCAATACGGCCACGAGTGCGAGCCGGGGTAGATCTCGAAGGTGAGGTCGAGTCCAAGGCGTGTGGCGCGCGCGAAGAACTCCCGGTTCTGCCGGGCCTGTGCGGCCTCGTACTGGACGCCGATGCTGGCGGGGATCGGTGCCAGGTGGATCCAACGGGCCGACCTGCCCATCGCCGCAGGACACGAACAGCTTCGTGCCACGCAGGTTTTGCAGGAGGTCTGCTGGGTTGTGCGCCTGCAGCAGCCACGTCGCGTACGGACCGGGGGAGATCGGTTCGACGGTCGGGTGCAGGGTGTCGAGCGTACCGCTGAAGGAGGCGACCGCGCGGAAGAAGCCCGGCCGGCGACCTGCATACGAGACCGCGCCGAAGCCACCCATCGAAAGACCGGCAATCGCGCGCCGGTCGGCGGCGTGGAGGCCGCGCTCCAGGATCTGCACCAGCTCCACCAGGTGGAACGTTTCCCAGCCCGGCTTGCGGCCGCCGCGCGCCCACCAGTCCGTGTAGAAGCCGAGGCTCCAGCCGTCCGGCATGACGACCAGCACGTCACGCTCACGGACGAGGCCCGCGATGTCGCTGTTCTTCGTCCAGTCCACGTAGCTGCCGTAACCGCCGTGCAGCAGATACAGAACCGGCCATGAGGCGCCGGCCTGCCGTCCAAATCGGTTCGGCAGGATGATGCGCGCCGATGCGGTGTGGCCCAGCGCCACCGAGTCGATCGTGATGTCCACTGTGCGTGTGTCGAGGAAGTTCTGTGCGACTACGCTCGCGCCGTTGTCGGACCACACCAGATTACGCTGGTCTGATGATCGGCACGGTTTTGAGCGTTGCACCGACGGCAATGTGCCCGAGCTGCGGCAACGCGTCCGGTCGGGCAGGTCGTGCACCGTGAGCTCGACGCGGCCCCAACAGCCACAGCGTAGACGCCGAGGAGTGGCTGGCCGGGGTTCAATACCGGGTTCGCCGCGATCGCGAGCCGGCTCGGTGGGTGGAGCCGCGCCGGCGGGCATGGTTGTTCCTGTTCGGGTTGCTGTCCGATGACCAGCCGCTGCTGATCATCACTCAACGCCAACTCAACGGATTCTCAACCCACCCTGGTTGCCTTCTCCCCGTGCCGGACGCGCGAAGGAGGTGACTCACATGGCCGAGAAGAAGATCGAGGTTCCGAAGGCGGCGAAGAAGATCGTCATCCGCAAGCTGGACCGGATCGAGACCACGAAGCTCTGTCACCAGGAACAGAGCTAGCGGTCCTGCTGCGCCTTGGGTACGGCGTGCCGTACCCAAGGCACGCGTCAAGGGTTCTGTGCGCTGGCAACCGCCCGCAAGGGGCCCGACCCTGGCGAGGAGGCAACTCATGTTCAAGCCGCGTTTCAAGCTCGAGCATCGGCCGTACCGCACCCGGGCGGGAACGGTCCGGATCGGCGGCGGCGTCTACGGCCTCGCCGCCGAGATCGAGGACCCGGACGGGTGGCTGTGGACCCTCATTCGGGCCACCGACGGAACGCGCGTCGAGCAGGACATCGTTGCCGAGGTCTGCCGCGCTCACCCAGCCGTTTCGGACGACGATGTCCGCGCTGGCCTGGAACAGCTGACCACCGCCGGCCACGTCGAGGACGCGGGTGCCGACCCGCCCGCGGACCTGACGTCGCGGGAGCAGGAACGCTACCGGCGGGGCAGCCGGTACTACAGCTGGGTCGATCTCACCCCCCGCAGCAGTCCCTGGGAGGTCCAGCAACGTCTCAAAAGAGCCAAGGTGGTCGTGCTCGGGGTCGGTGGGACCGGCGGCTCGGCCGCGCTCGCGCTCGCCGCGTCCGGCATCGGACACCTTCACTGCGTCGACGCTGACGTGGTCGAGCTGTCCAACCTCAATCGGCAGATCCTGTACACCGAGGACGATCTCGGCAAGGCCAAGGTCGAGGCCACCGTAGCCCGCCTGCGCCGCCTGAACTCCGACATCGAGGTCACCGGCGAGCAGCGGCGGATCGGTTCCCAGCAGGACATCGCGGACGTGATCGAGGGCTGCGATGTGCTCGCCCAGTGCGCGGACCAGCCAGCGGACATTCGCCGATGGGCCAACCTGGCCTGTTTGACCGCGGGCATCCCCTGGGCCGACGGCGGATACCGGGGCCCGATGCTCACCGCGGGCGGATACCAGCCCGGCGTCGGCGCCTGCTGGGAGTGCCTACGGGAGGCCGAGAGTACCTCGCCGCCGGACACAGAAGATCATGAGAGATCCTCCCCCGAGCTGCGGAAAACCCCGTCACGGCGGTAACGGCCGTCATATCAGGCCAGCTCGTCGCCCACTGGGTCATCGCCCTGCTGACCCGAATGTCGCTGGCAACCCGGGAATGGTGTTCGGCCTCAACCTTGCGGTGCCCGGGGAGCCCGTCGCGGTACGGCATCCGCGGCGGGCGGACTGCGTGGCCTGCCGGCCGGCGGCATGACGCCGACGATGGCTACCGTGCGCGGCACGTCCACTGTCCTCCTGCGCAGGCTGGCCGTCAGAACGGACGGCGCCGACACCATCGTCGGGCGGGTCGACTCCGGAGAGTTCATTGCCGTGCCGCCCGTTGGGGCGCGTGCCCTGGCTTTGCTCGCCGAAGGCGTCACCGTACAAGACGCCGAGCGCACAATCGCCGAAAACACTGGGGAACAGGTCGATCTGGCTGAGTTCGTCGAAGACCTGCTCGCGCTCGGCTTCATCGCCGAACTGGACGGTCATCCTCAACCTGGGCAGCCTGCCATGCGTGTCAGCCTGCCCTGGCTACGCCCGCGGCACGTCGGTTGGCTCCTGTCACGCACCTTCCTCGCCGCGTTCGCGAGCATCACCGTCGCCGGACTTGTCGTCGCTTTCCTGAGCCGTGCCCCGCTGCCCAGCTACCACGCTCTCCTGTGGAGCGGGCACGGATCCGTGGTGCTCGTCACTCATGCCGCCATCGGGTGGGTCCTGCTGTACCTGCACGAGCTGGCCCACCTGGCCGCGGCCCGCGCCGCGGGCGTCCCGGGTCGGATCCGGCTCGGCACTCGGCTGCAGTTCCTTGTCGCGGAGACAGACGTCAGCGGCGTATGGGCATCCCCCGGTGGCACCGCATGATCGTGTATGCGGCCGGCATCGCCTTGGACGCGCTTGTCTGCGCGACAGCGCTTGCGGTGTCGGCGGTCGCCGAGCCGGGCGTCATTCGCACCGCCGCCAGCGTGATCGCCACGTTGACCGCGGCCGCGCTCGCCGGCGAACTTCTGATCTTCATGCGCACGGACGCGTACTTCCTGCTCCAGGAGATGACCAGATGCCGGAACCTCTATGCGGACGGAACGGCCTACGCACGCTATCTGGGCAAAAGGCTCGTTCAACGGCTACGACGCCAGGCATCGCCTGCCACACCTGACCCGAGCCTCGGCCTACCCCTCAGAGAACGCCGCGTCGTCCGCGGGTACACGGCCATCGTCGTAGCCGGAACCATCACCTGCCTCGGTGCCGCGGTGACCATTACCATGCCGTTCACCGTGCACCTGCTCGGCCGGGCGGTGCATGGCCTCGGTACCGGCGACGTCGCGGACGCCTTGGACGGTGCCGCGGTCCTGTCCGTCACCGGACTCGTACAGGTCCTGTGGTGCAAGGCATGGTGGCGCAACCACGGGAACCAACTACGCCGAGTGATGGGTCGGAGCTTCAGCGCATGACGGCTCCTGAGAGGGTAGGCCCGTCGCCGGGGCCGTACCATCGTGCGGAGGACGCAGCGGACACCCGTGGAACCGGTATCAGTTGTGCCGAACCTGCGATCGCCGCGACGGCGGGACTGCCTTTTCAATGCCAGGTGCCGTCGGCCGCCTCGCCGGACAGGTCGATGGGGTCCCTGATTTCGACGTCGTGTCCTCGGTCGATTCGCTGTATCCCTTGATTCGTTGATCGGGCATCGGTGGCCGTGAGATCATGGGCGCCGACCTGCATACACCCGCCTGAATCGGGGAGTACGTCTGAACGAGACCGGTCACGGTGTGGAGTTTCGCCTGCTGGGCGCGGTGGAAATCTGGAAGGCGGGTCATCGACTGGGCCCATTGACGCCGCAGCAGCGGACCGTATTGGCCTTGTTGTTGCTGGATGCCGGCTTGGTGGTGTCTCTGGAGCGGTTCGTGACGGCCTTGTGGGACACGTCGCCGCCGCCGCGGGCTCGCAACGCCGTACAGGTATGCGCGTCCAGGATCCGTCGCGTGCTGGCTCTGGCCGGACTGTCCCCACCGACGCCGAACTGCTCACGTCGCAGGGTGGCTATCGCCTGGACGTCGATCTGTCTACAGTGGATCTCCATCGGTTCCGGCGCGCGGCGCGTGCGGCAGGCCAGAGCCAGCCGGCACAGGCCCATGCCCTGCTTCGGATCGGACTGGCGCTGTGGCGCGGCGTACCACTGGCCGACGTCTATGGATCGTGGCTGGCCGACAACGTGATCCCAGGGCTGGAGGGAGAACGGCTGGCAGCCCTGGAGCACCGCGTGGCGCTGGACCTTCTGCTCGGACGCCATCACGAGGTCGTCGCCGAGCTGTCGACGATGTCGACAGAGTTCCCCCTGCGGGAACGCTTGGCAGGCTTGCAACTGATCGCGCTGCATCGATGTGGACGTCGGGTGGACGCGTTGGCGACCTTTCGCCAGTTGAGGAGGCGATTCGTCGACGAGCTCGGCATCGAGCCCAGCGGCGAACTCGACCGGCTGCATCAGGCGATACTCGATGACCGGGAACCCTCATTCGACCTGGCCGTTGCCGGCGGTCCCCTCACGGTGGCAGCACCGCACCCGCGGTCGACCGCCCCGGAGACAGCACAGACGTCGCTCCCGCTGGTCGGACGCGAACGCGAACTGAGCCAGCTCGACGCGCTCCACAAGGCACGGGAGCGGCTGGTCCTCATCACCGGAAACGGCGGCGTAGGCAAGACCAGCCTGGCCGTGCAGTGGGCGCGCGGCAACAACTCCCGTTTCCCAGACGGTCAGCACCTTGTGGACATGCGTGGCTTCCATCCCGGGTCGCGCGTGACGCCCGACGAGGCGCTGCCACTGTTGCTGATCTCGCTGGGCGTAGCCGCCGAGAAGATCCCGATCGGCATCGACGCGCAGATCGCGCTCTACCAGTCACGCCTGGCCGGCCGCAAAGCCCTGATCATCCTGGACAACGTGGCCCAGGCGGACCAGGTACGGCCGCTGTTGTCGACCGATCCAGGCTGCATGACCCTGGTGACCAGCCGGGACCGGCTCAGCGGTCTGGTCGCCCTCGATGGCGCCCGCCGGCTCGCCGTCGACACTCTGCCCCCGCCGCCGCCGTGGAGGTGCTTGCCCAGATTGCCGGAGTGGAACGGATCGACGCCGACAGGGCGGCCGCGGCGCGGCTGGCTCAGCTGTGCGGACACCTTCCGTTGGCGCTACGGATCGCTGGCGCCAGGTTGGCGGACCGACCCGACCTCAGTGTGGACCGCTATGTCGACCAGTTGGCCGCGCACGACCCGGTCGCCCAATTGAGGGTGGATGGCGACGAGACAGCAAGCGTACGAAGCACGTTCGACCTGTCATACCAGGCGCTCGCCTCCGAGACGCAGCGGCTGTTCCGGCTGCTCGGACTTGTGCCCGCGCCCGGCGGCCTGGCGAGCGCCGCCGCTGCGGCATTGGCCGGGCTGCCCGTCGAAGCAGTAGAACCGTTGATCGACCAGCTGGCCCGGTACCACCTGGTCAAGGTTGCCGAAAACACCCGCCTGGCCTGCCACGACCTTTTGCTGCAACACGCTGCCAATCTCACCGCCGAGCAGGACCCACCGGCCGAACAGGATGCCGCCACCGACCGCCTGCTGCATTTCTACCTGCACAACACCGACAGGGCCGCGGCCCTGCTCCACGGACGCTCCAGCCTCAAGCTCTCCCGCGATCCACAACCGGACGGCGTGCCCATCGTGGAGTTCGCCGCAGAGGCGCACGCGCAACAGTGGCTGCACGACGAATGGGCGAACATCGTCGCGGGTCTGGACTTCGCCGCCGCGACCGGCCGGCACCGGATGGCCTGGCACCTCGCTGACGCCGTGCGCGACTTCATGCAGCTTCAAGCTCCGCCGCAGTACCGGTCTGTCGTCCTGACCGGGTTGCACGCGGCGCGGCAGGCCGGCGACCTGCAGGGGGAGGCTGCGATGCGACATAGCCTGGGCGTCCTGTGCTGGCGTGTCGCCGAGTTCCACGCGATGATCGACGAATGTCAGGCCGCGGCGGACCTCGCCGCCCGCGCCCGGTGGCCGCAGGGACAGTCCGCCGCCCTGTGTAACTCCGGCATCGCCCTGGCCCAACTCGGGCAGACGCGGCAGGCTATCCACCGGTTCACACAGTCTCTGGCCATCGACCGAAGAATTGGCGACCGGGCCGGCGAGGCCGCCCTCCTCATCAACCTGGCCGCCGCGCACGAACAGCTCGGCAACCTGCCCGCGGCGGCCCGATTCGGCGAGGCCGCCCTGCGGCCACTGCGGGAAACCGGCCAGCGCCAAGGCGAAGCCATCGCCCTGAGCTACCTCGCCACCGTACGCCGGGAGCAGGGCCACCTCGTTGAGGCACTCGACACCATCACCGCTTCCCTGGCCATCTGCCGCAGCGTCGGTGCCCGCCACGACGAGGCGGCCGGCCTGACCACCCTGGGACTCGTACACCGCGATGCCGAACGACACGACGCCGCGCTGGAAGCACTTACCGCCGCCTTCGAGATCGCCCAACGCCTACCCGACCGACGGCTGACCACCTTCGCCCTCGTCGGCTTGGCCAACGTACAGATCAGACGAGGCCACCTCGCCGACGCCGAAGACCGACTCGACGCTGCGACGAACCTCGCCCACCGCATCGAGCACGACCGTGCCATCGTCGAGGCGCTGCTCGCCACCTGCGAACTGCACCTGGCGAAGCAACAGCCACGCCGAGCACACGACCGCGCCACGCGCGCACTAGAGATCGCCCAGCGGTCGGGATACACCCTTCTGGCGGCCCAAGCCCACAGCCACCTGGCCACAGCAAGCCTCGAGATGCGCGACCCGGCCGGATGCCTGGAACACTGCGAGCAGGCGCTGACCCTGCAGCGACCCGCTGGCCAGCGCCTGGCACAGGCGCGCACTCTCCTCCTACGCGCTCGCGCCCACCAGAGCCAAGGCGACGTCACCCTGGCCAGATCCCACCGGGAACAAGCTCGGCGAGTTCTTGACCAGATCCTGCCCCCACCGTCGGCGATCACCAACGCATGACGCGGCCACCAGGTGCAACGGACCGATGCGTCGGGCTGGGCCCGCGTGAGGTGCTGGCCGAGTGCTTCGGGGTCGCGTTTCCGGAAGAGTTCTTCGTGATCGTCGAAGCAGACCCAGGCGACGCGCTCCCCGGATACGCGACCAACCTGCCGTGGGAGTTGGCGGTCCCGCTCGAGCGGGGTGGTCCCGTGGTACAGCCCTGGCGGATGCTGCGGCGGGCCGAGCGGCGGATCTTCGCCTGGGACGCCGATCTCGTCCCGCTCCTCGAACTGTACGGCGACTACCGGGCCAATCACGGTGCGAAAAAGCGGCAGCCCCGGGTACCACACGGCGACCTGATCCACTGTTACCGCCTCGGCGAGCTCGCCGCCGGCCGCAGCACCGTAGTCGGCGTCTCACGTCACGCGGCGGACGAAGGCGGCGAGCTGTCCGTCAGGCCCTGCGGCCCGTCCCTGCTCACGGTTCTGCACGAGTACGTCGACGCCCGGCACCGCTTGGACGAATGGGAGATCATGCAACCGTGGAACTGGGGCGCGGGCTCCATCGACGATGAGGAAGTGGAGCAGTCCCGCGAGCGCGTGGCGGAGATCGAAGCGCTCCAGCGCGAGCTCGCCAATCGTACGGGGGCGACCGAGAAATGACTACGGTCGACCACCCCGAGACTAACTCTCACCGGCTACTCTCGCGCGAATGACAAGACCTTCTTCCACATCCCCGAACTGCGGTGCAGCCTGGACGCGGTGCCGCATGTGGAGCCCTACCTACGTTGAGCGCCGAACTGAACCACGGTGCGGCGTACGATCCGGCCCTGGCGGGCCACCGGCTGCACAGTGTGCGGCAGGATGACGAATTCGCCTTCGGACGCCGGGGACACCATGCGCGGGTCGTGGAGTGCGAGCACAAGGTCCCGTGCGTCGGATACGCCTTCTCGCAGCGGGAGCGTGCGAACCGGTTCGGGCATACAGTCTGGAGCCAACTGCGACCCGTGATCCAGGCCCACCCGCAGACCCTGTTCGTCCTGACCCACTTCAGCCTGCGCCACTCGGACCGGGAGATCCTCGCATTCTTCCGACAGCAATGGGAGCAGGCAGGGACCTCGCGCCTCGACAACGTCCTGCTGTGGGTCCACCCCGCCAGCCGCCTGCCTGAGCAGCACCAGCAACGCTGACCCCGACACGTCTCAGCCCGCCCACGCGGGAGGCCCTCCGTGCGTCGTTCGTTGCCCGTCGTGGGTACAATGTGATGATGGCACCGGATTTCGATCCCCCTGAAAAGCATAAGGCGGCAGATAAGGCCGGCAAGACTCTGGGAAATATGGCCGGGTCAATCAATGCGGCAATAGGTGCGGGCGACACTCCTGTCGTACTGGACAGAAAAGGCCGACATGTGTCAATCAAGGACCTTGAGGATTTGATTGACAGCGCGTTGGAAGAATAGCCGGTCAGTTCCACCATTTCGTTGTCTGCACTACCTCCCAGCGGCCTCAGATCCGCGGGTTGCATCACCGGCGCTGTAGGAATGCGCGCCGCTGCCGGCCAAGCGACCGGCCTCGACGATCAGGTATTCATCCCGGATCGGGCGGTTCTCGAACCAGCATTCAAGGATTTCGCGCGTGCCCGCGGCGTACCGTGCCTGCGCTGCCAGCGACGATCCGGAAATGTGCGGCGTCATTCCGTGGTGCGGCATGCTCCGCCACGGATGTTCTTCCGGCGGAGGCTGCGGAAACCAGACGTCGCCGGCGTAGCCGGCGAGTTGTCCGCTCTGCAGGGCTCGCGCGATCGTGTCCTTGTCGCAGATCTTTCCGCGTGCCGTGTTCACTATGTAGGAGCCGCGCTTCATGGTCGAGATGAGCTGCTCGTCGAAGAGGTGCTCGGTCTGCGGGTAGAGCGGCACGTTGATCGTTACGACGTCACAGTGTGGCACCATCGCCGCGGCGCTCTCATGGAAGGTGAGCCCGAGTTCGCGCTCGACCTCGTCGGGCAGGCGGTGGCGTTCGGTGTAGCGGAGCGGTACGTCGAAGGCCCTCAAACGCCGGAGTACGGCGAGCCCGATGCGTCCGGCGCCGACCGTCCCTACGGTCATGCCTTCAAGGTCGTACGAGCGGGAGACACAGTCGGCGATATTCCAGCCGCCTTTGACGACCCACTGGTACGAGGGGATGTAGTTGCGGACGAGCGCGAGGATCATCATCACAACGTGCTCAGAGACGCTGATGCTGTTCGAGTAGCTGATCTCGGCAACCGTTAGACCGCGTTCGATCGCGGCCTGGAGGTTGACGTGGTCGGACCCGATGCCGGCAGTGATCACGAGCTGAAGGTTCTCCGCCTTGGCGATCCGCTCCGCGGTGAGGTACGCGGGCCAGAACGGTTGGCTGATGACGACCTCCGCCTCGGTGAGCTCGCGCTCGAATGTCGAGTCGGGTCCATCCTTGTCGCTGGTGACGACGAACGTGTGGCCCATGCCTTCGAGAAAGGGGCGTAGGCCCAGTTCGCCCGATACGCAGCCGAGCAACTGCCCGGGCACGAAGTCGATGGCGTGGGGGCCTGGAGTCGTCTGGCCTCCTGGGTAGGAACTGATCCGCGGGATCTCGTCCCGCGCGTACTCGGGTGGGTAGCCGTCGACGGGGTCGTCGTACAGCACGCACAAGACCGTGCTCATTGGGTGCTCCTCGCGTCGTAGACCTGCGCCCATCGGTTGAGTCGTGGGGTGGTCGCCCGCGCTCCGAGCCAGGCCGCCGCCTGGCGGCGGGCACCTCGTACGCCCTCTACAGGATCTAGCATCTTAGCCCATCCTGTAGTGATATGTGGGGATTGGACGGCGGGCTTGGCGGCCGCGTTTGCCTGCGCCGCAGCAGCCCAGACGATCTGGGGCTGAGGATTGGCATGGGGGATGTTCACGTTCGGTGCCCGGCCGGCCGCGTCTGTGTTACGGTTATGGGTTTGGGGGAACGCACACCGGCGATCTGGGTCGTTGGAGGGTGCGTATGGCGCTATACGAGTACGCGTGTATCCAATGTGGCCGATTCGACATTCGACTCGCGATGGGTGCCGCGCCAGAACGTTGCCGCTGCCCTCGTTGCGAGCAACCCGCTCGGCGGGTGTTCTCCCCGCCGATGCTGCGACAGGTGGCCAGCCGGCCACTCGGTGCCCTCCTGGAATTGGATGAAAAGAGTCGGGAGGTGCCGGGCGTCGTTTCGAAGGTGCCGCCGCGTAGCGTCCAGCGGCTCCGTCCGCCACAGAACCCGATGCTTGCCAAACTACCTCGGCCGTAATGCCGCCCGGCCTTGCTGGCCGTGACGGCATGAAGCGATGGGGCCGTATGGCCGTGAGGCTGTAAGACCCTCCGTGAACAGCCGCGCACCTTGGACGTGCGCTGCGCCGGCTGGTTTGCCCGCGCCCGATCCCAGCGGCGCGACGGCGGCGGGCACCCCGCGGGCGGTCGTCGCCAGGCCATCCTCGCGAATGGCCTGCCCGGTTCTCTGCCGCTGGATAGGAAGGTGTATAGCAGTGGGAGCCACGGGACTGCTCTACGTCGGCGCCGTTCTCTTCCTCAACGGTGTGATGATCCTCGGGAGGGTTGACCCGAAGGCGGCCGCGGTCTTCAACCTCTTCGTCGGTGCCCTACAGGTCGTCACCCCGACGTACCTGATCTTTACGGCGGGTGGCGACGCAGACGTGATCCTCAACGCCTCGGGCATCTATCTTTTCGGGTTCACGTACCTGTATGTCGGAATTACGCTCCTGGCCGGGCTGGACAGCACCGGTGTGGGCTGGTTCTCGCTCTTCGTCGCCGCGGCCGCGGTCGGCTACTCGTTCGCTAACTTCCGACTTCTGGACGACACTCCGTTCGGGGTCATCTGGCTCTACTGGGCGTTTCTTTGGTTCCTCTTCTTCCTGTTGCTCGGGCTGAAGCTGGACGGCCTGAACGCCTATGTGGGTTGGGTGACCGCCATCGAAGGCATCGTGACGGCCGCGATTCCGGCATTCCTAATCCTCAGCGGCTACTGGGCGGACTGGAACCAGACCGCGCTCGCATTGACTCTCGGGATCTTCGGCGTCGCGATGGCCGTGGTGCTGCTGCCGCTCACCCACCCGCACGCGCATGCCCCGGTTCCGGCCGCCGAACGGGGCAGGCCGGCATGATCTTGGATTTCAAGATGGAAAGGAAGGTGGTGCGGTGATCGATTGAAAACAACTCGGCATCGGAATGCGGTCTACTAAGGAGGAGTTCCATGCCAAACCTTGTGTTTAGCGTTGATCAGAGCAAGTCAATGCGCGATCAGGCGGTGCCCGGCCACAACAGGTGGCACCCGGACATTCCGGTAGCCACCATGGTGCGCCCGGGCGACGAGTTTCGGGTGGAGTGCCGGGAATGGACCGACGCTCAGCTCGGCAACAACGACTCCGCCAACGACGTACGTGACGTCGACCTGACGCACGCCCATATGCTCAGCGGTCCGATCGGGGTTGAGGGCGCCGAGCCCGGCGACCTGCTCGTCGTGGACATCCTCGACCTCGGACCGGTCCCGCAGACGACGCCCGAGGCGCGACCGGGCGAAGCACCCGGCGAGGGCTGGGGGTACACCGGCATCTTCGCCAAGGCGAACGGCGGTGGCTTCCTGACCGACTACTTCCCGGACGCCTACAAGGCGATCTGGGACTTCCACGGTCAGGTCGCCACATCTCGCCATCTGCCTGGCATCCGGTATACCGGCATCACCCACCCCGGGCTCTTCGGTACGGCACCGTCCGCCGAGCTGCTCGCCCGGTGGAACCGGCGGGAGCGGGCGCTGATCGCCAGCGACCCGCAGCGGGTGCCGCCGCTGGGCCTGCCGCCGCTGTCCGAGAACACCCTCGCCGGCCAGGCGAACGGCGGGGTCGCGCAACGCATCGCCGACGAAGGCGCCCGGACTGTGCCGGCACGGGAGAACGGCGGCAACCACGACATCAAGAACTTCACCCGTGGTTCCCGGGTCTTCTACCCCGTACACGTCGACGGCGCGAAGCTCTCGGGAGGGGACCTGCACTTCAGTCAGGGTGACGGTGAGATCACCTTCTGCGGCGCGATCGAGATGGGTGGCTTCATCGACTTCCATGTCGACCTGATCAAGGGCGGCATGGAAAAGTTCGGGATCACCACCAACCCGGTCTTCATGCCGGGCAACGTCGAGCCGCGGTACTCGGAGTTCCTGACCTTCATCGGGATCTCCGTCGATCACGACACCGACACCAACTACTACCTCGACGCGACGGTGGCATACCGCAGGGCCTGCCTCAACGCCGTCGAGTACCTCAAGAAGTGGGGCTACACCGGCGAGCAGGCGTACCTGCTCCTCGGCTCGGCCCCCATCGAAGGGCGCATCAGCGGCGTCGTGGACATCCCCAACGCCTGCTGCTCGCTCTACCTACCAACCGCCATCTTCGATTTCGACATCCGACCGACCGCAGAGGGGCCGAAGCGCGCTGACCGCGGCCAGTGCGCGATGACCTCCTAGGACTCCTCCGACAGGACCCGGTCGGGTCATCGACCGGGTCCGACGTCGGGCAGGCTAATGTGATGTTAGTCACATCATAGATGGTCATTTCAGATAGACGTTGATAATCGCCCCTATTAGGGGACATTTCTCCCTGTGGTCGATGCCTATCATTCTGCTCGAAAGGTCTCGCGCGTGAGCGGACGAGGGTAAGCTGCCCTCCCCCCCCGGAGTTAGGGTTCACGACCGAGAACCCGATCCGCATGCGTCACAAGGAGATCGAGATGAGCCTCGTCCAGGAACCGGCTCCTGGACCGTACGTTGTCGCGACCGCATGGCACTGCAGCGCATGCGACGTGCAGGGACGGACCCTGGAGGCCGGCGAGGCCACCTGCTGGAACTGCGACGGCCAGGTCACCGTCACCGCGCGACCCTCGCTAAAGATAGACGACCTTTAGCCTCGCCCACGGGTTGCTTGGGAAACGAACGATCGGTCGATCTTCAGCGTTCGCCGTCACGGTGGCGTCGTGCGGTTCCTCATCCACCCCCACGCATACGATCGGCCGCATGGCGCTGCGACTTGTTCAGGTGAATTTCAAGGCTCGGGATGACTCGGCGCTCGGCCGGTTCTGGGCGCAGGCGCTCGGCTGGGGCGTTTCCAGCGAAGGACCCGGTGTGACCAACGTTGAACCCATGGGCTTCGTCTACCCGGACCCCGTCGCCGTCTGCGTCGACGTCGTCGCCGTCCCGGACCCCGAAACGGTGAAGTACCGCGTGCACCTCGATCTCGCCACCACCTCCGCGGCCCATCAGACGGAGTTGATCGCGCGCCTGAAGGAGCTCGGTGCGACGCCCGCCGATATAGGCCAGGGCGACATCCCGTGGACGGTCCTGGCCGACCCGGAGGGCAACGTGTTCTGCGTGCTGGAGCCTCGGGAGATCTACCGGGACACCGGGCCGATCGCCGCGGTGGTCGTCGACTGCGCGGATCCACGGGCCATGGCCCGGTTCTGGGACGAGGCGATGGACTGGACACTGCACGAGGTGACCGATGATTATGCGCGACTGCGTTCGGCCGAGGGCGTCGGCCCGTATCTGGAATTCCTCCGCACGCCCGGCGTGAGGACCTGGTGGAACCGTGTCCATCTCGACGTGGCGCCGTACCTCGGTGACGATCAAGAGGCGGAGGTGGCCCGGCTACGGGCTCTGGGCGCCACCGCCACCGACGTCGGCCAGAGCGATGTTCCGTGGAAGGTCCTGGCTGACGCGGAGGGCAACGAGTTCTGCGTCCTCTCCTCGCGCTGACTCAGATTCCCGGGCTTGTCCGCGGCCAGGGGCGGCCGCTGGGGTACACAGGACAGCTTCCCGAGGTGGTCGGAGATCAGGCACAGGGCCCACTGCGGCACCACACCGATCGCGAACGCGGCGATCTCGACCCGGTGTCAGGTGGCCGGCGATCGAGCGCATCGGCTCGCGGGTCAGTCCGGGGGCGTGTTCGGCCAGTACAGCTTCGGCCTCCTCGGCGGCGAGCAGGTCGCGCAGCGGCGTGTGAGCGCTGATCGGGCCGCGGGGTAGTCGCCGGGCACGATCCTGGCCTGGCACTGCTCCACCTGCGCCCACTGCCGGCGGATCTGGAGGTGTTCGGCGGCGACCGGGCCGGTGTACGGCAGCCCGAGCCGCTCGTACTGGCTGGGCGGCGCGTCGTTGGCGCGCATCAGCTCCACGAGCAGCCCGATCATCCGTAGCTCCACCTCGTCGTCGGCGAGCGGCCGCTCCTGGCCCGGATCGTCGAGCAGGTCGTACAGGAGCGACGAGTTCGGCGCCGCGCAGCTCCTCGGGCAGGAATGGCGGTGCATGTGTGTCGGCATCAGCGTGTGTTCGAGCAGCGGTGTGTTGCCGGGTGCGGCCGGTGCTCGCATGTAGACGTACCGGCCGTCGGTGAGGCTGACGTGCCCGCCGAAGGAGCCGAACAATCCCGCGTCGCGGGCCGTGTCGCGCAAGGGCGTGCCCCGCATGTCGTCCGGGATGGGTAGGCCGAAGAAGTCGAGCAGGGTCGGTGCGAAGTCGATGGTCTGCACCAAGCTGTCGCGCCGCTCACCACGCACACGATGGCTTTCACGGTGCCTCCCCGGGTTTCACATTGAACCGGCGGGCCAGTGCCTCGTGGCGGCCCGGCGGCCACGGCTCGTCGGGAGCGTGCCAGGACACCCGTACCGCGCCCGGCACCGACGCCAGGCGCTGCTCGAGGTCGTCGGCCAGGTGCTCGCGGCCGGTGGCACGCAGATGCTCGACGTACCGGGCCGGGTCGTTGTAGTAGGTCGGTCCGATGTGGAGGGTGGTCATCATCGGGTCGGGCAGCGCCCCGGGTCCGCCGGTGTAGGTCCACGTCCATTCTGCCAGCAGCGAGCGCATCCGGGCACCGAGCTCGGGGAGTCGGGCAGCAGGTCGCGGGTCAGATGCGGGTCGTTGGTGACATCGAAGCACTGCTCCCACTCGGCGCGGAAGGCACCCGGGTGGAATGTGCGGATGTAGAGGTGGTCGCGGGTGCGCACCGCCCGCTGGTACGAGTGGGCGCCGTGGCCGAGCACCAGGTACTCGCGGGAGGCGATCTCCTCACCGCGGATGGCATCGGCGAACGACGTGCCCTGCCAACCCTCCGGTACCGGGATGTCGAGCAGGTCGCAGATCGTCGGGGCGAGGTCGATGTTGTAGAGCAGGCTGTTGTCGCGGCGAGCCGTCTGCGGCAACCGGTCGGTCAGACCGGGCCAGTGGATGACGAGCGGCACCCGCTGGATCGGCTCGCTGGCCAGCCCGTGCTCGGCGTACTGGCCGTTCTCGCCGAACGCCTCGCCGTGGTCGGCGCTGACGATGATGGCGGTCTGCTCCGCGATGCCCAGCTCGTCCAGGGTGCGCACCAGCTGACCGAAGTGCTCGTCCCAGTACAGGATGGCAGCGTCGAAGCCGTTGATGAGCTTCTCGAAGTCGGCGCGGTCGCGGATGGCGTCGGGCATGGTGTCCGGTGTGGACGAGTCACGCGGGCCGACGAAGTAGTGCAGGTCGAGCGCGCTGCGCGGGCCGTAGATCTCGGCGTGCGCCTCGATGGTCGCCTGGTCGGGCCAGGCCGGTGGCGGCCCCAGCGCGGCGGCCCGCTCGATGTACTCCGTGGGTACGAGGTAGGGGGTGTGCGGGTCCCAGTACGTCAGGTGCAGGTACCAGTCGTCCTCGCTGGCGTGGCGGCGGATCCAGTCGAGGGCGACGGCGTTGACCTCGTCGGCCCGCTCGTCGTTGAGCTGGTCGGTGGCGCGGATCGACTCCCGGAAGTTGCCCAGGAAGTGGTAGGCCCGGTGCCGCTCGGCGAACATCGACACCGCCGCCGTGTAGTAGCCGCCCTGCTGCAGCCGCTGGCCGAGCAGCGGTCGCTGCGGGTGCGGCCCGTGCCCGCTGTCGAGCCGAAACCGGGCGGCCTCCCCGAAGTGCCCGATGACCCCGTTGGTGATGCCGAACTGGCCGCTGGTCAGCGCCGTCCGCGAGGGCAGGCAGGGCGAGTCCGAGCAGTAGTAGCGATCGAACACGACCGACTTCTCCGCCAGGGCCGCCAGGTTTGGTGTGGTGTCGCGGTGATAGCCGTACGGGGTGGTGTGGTCGGCCCGGAGCGTGTCGACGTCGACATAGATGACCCGCACCGTCAAACCTCCCCTGGGAAGTGACAGGCGACGTGGGCGCCGTTCGGAGCGGGCTGGAGCGCCGGCCGCCGCTCGACGCAGATCGTCCGGTCACTGTGGACGATCGGGCCGATCGGGCAGCGGGTGCGGAACCGGCAGCCGCTCGGCGGGTTCTTCGGGCTGGGCAGGTCGCCGGTCAAGACGATGCGCTCGCGGTGTTTGGCCGCCGGGTCCGGCTGCGGCGACGAGGCGAGCAGGGCGGCCGTGTACGGGTGCTGCGGGTTGCCGTACACGGTGGCGACCTCGCCGGTCTCGACGATGCCGCCCAGGTACATCACGGCGATGCGGTCGCTGAGGTGCCGCACCACCGACAGGTCGTGCGCGATGAACAGGTACCCGAGGTCCAGCTCGTCGCGCAGCGACTCCAGCAGGTTGATGATCTGCGCCTGGATCGAGACGTCGAGCGCGGAGACCGGCTCGTCGAGCACGAGCAGCTCGGGCCTGGCCGCGAGAGCCCTGGCGATGCCGACCCGCTGGCGCTGGCCGCCGGAGAACGCGTACGGCAGCCGTTCGAGGTGCCGGGCGTTGAGGCCGACCCGTTCCAGCAGCCGCACCGACTCGTCGTACCGCTGCGCCGCCGGCACACCGATGGCTTCGAGGCCCTCGTCGATCGACTCGCGGATCGTCCGTCGCGGGTTGAGCGAGGCGCTCGGATCCTGGAAGACGTACTGCACGGCACCGCCGGTGCGCACGGCGATGGCGCCGGACGCGGGCTCGTTGATGCCGACGATCGCCCGCGCGAGCGTCGACTTGCCGCACCCTGACTCGCCGACCAGGCCCAGCGTTTCTCCAGGATGGACCTCCAGCGACACGCCGTCGACGGCGTAGACCGGATCCTGCCTGCCCCACAACCCTCGGCGGCCGTTCGCGACGTTGATCCGCAGGTCAGTGACCTCCAGGATCGGGCGGCGGTCGCCGTCCGTCTGGCGGCGCTCGTGCGCGGGCTGGGGGACCAGAGCGGGTATTGGCGCGCCGCCCGCCGTGACATGGCACGCGGCCACGTGGTCCACGGTGAACACTGTCGGGGAAGGCATCTTCTCGCTGCACGCGTCGACGGTGAGCCGGCACCGGGGCTCGAAGGGGCAGCCGGGCGGCAGGCGGGCCGGATCCGGGGGAGCGCCGGGGATCGACGGCAGTCGCCGCGTGGCACCGGTGCCGTCCGTGTCGTCGTCGAGGCGCGGCATGGCGGCGAGCAGGTCGTGCGTGTACGGCGACTTCGGCGCCTGGAAGACATCCTCCACCGTGCCGCGTTCGAGCACCCGGCCGCCGTACATGACGACGAGGCGGTCGCAGGTCTCGGCCACCACACCCATGTCGTGCGTGATCATGAGTACGGCGACGCCGAGCTCGCGGCGCAGGCGCCCGAGCAGGCGCAGAACCTGTGCCTGGATCGTCACGTCGAGCGCCGTCGTCGGCTCGTCGGCGATCAGCAGCGAAGGGTTGTTGGCCAGGGCGATCGCGATGACGACCCGCTGGCGCATGCCGCCGGAGAACTGGTGCGGGTAGTCGTCGGCCCGCCGCCGAGCGTCGGGAATGCCGACCTGTTCCAGCAGTTCGAGGGCGCGGTCGCGCGCCGCCGCACGGCCCATCCCGTGTACGGTCAGCGCCTCGCTGATCTGGTCGCGCACCGTCATGACGGGGTTGAGTGCCGACTGTGGATCCTGGAAGACCAGCCCGATCTCGCGGCCCCGGATCGCGCGCATCGCCTTGGGAGACAGGCTCCGCAGGTCGCGTCCCCGGTAGCTGATCTGCCCCGCGGCGACGCGACCGGGCTCGTGGACCATGCCAAGGATGGAGCGGGCCGTCACCGACTTGCCCGATCCGGACTCGCCGACGATCCCGAGGATCTCGCCGGGCGCGATGTCGAACGAGACGTCGTCGACGGCGCGGACGACGCCTTCGGCGGTGTGGAACTCGGTGCGCAGCCCGGCGACGCGCAGCAGGGGTGCCTCGGACGTCATCGCTTGATCGCCGCCTCGTTGAGAGCGTCCGACAGGAGCGTGAAGGACAGCGCCAGGAGCAGCAGCACTATGCCCGGCCCGAGCACGTAGCTGGGGTGCGTGGTGGCGTACCGGGCGCCGACGTTGAGCATCGCGCCCAGCGACGGCGCGGGTGGCTCGATGCCGAGCCCGACGATGCTCAGGCCCGCCTCGATGAAGATGGCGACCACCATGAAGATCGCCGTCTGTACGAGCAGCGGGTCGACGATGTTCGGCAGGATGTGCCGCCGGATCCGCCGGCCGGTGGAGACACCGAGCACACGGGCGGCGAGGACGTAGTCCCTGTCCTGTTCGGACAGCAGACCTGCCCGGGCCATCCGGCCGAAGCCGGGCAGCCCGGCGAGGACGAGCGCGAAGAACAGCGCCCACCAGCCCTGGCCGATGATCATCACGATGATCACGCCGAGGACCAGGCCGGGGAAGCCGAGGATGATGTCGAGGAGCCGCTGCGTGGCGGCGCCGAGCGCCTTCGAGACCGCACCGGACAGGCCCATGAGGGTACCGATGACGAGGCTGACCGGTACGGCGGTGAGGATGAGGCTCAGGTCGGTCCGCAGCCCGTACACGGTCCGGACGAGGATGTCGCGCCCCAGCTCGTCGGTGCCGAACAGGTGCTGGCCGCCCGCCCCGGCCAGGGTCTGCGACGTCTGCTGGTCGTACCCGCCGGGGCCGATCAGCGGCGCGGCCAGCGCGACCACGACGAGGGCGAGCAGCGTGCCGGCGCCGATGATGCCGCGTGGGCTGCGAAAGGCGCGGGCGTACCGGAGGAGGGTTTGGTTACGCCGCTTGGTGGTAGGAGTGGAAGTCATTCCAACCTCACTCGAGGGTCGAGACGCGCCAGCCCGATCTCGGTGAGCAGTTGGGCGGCGACGGCGATCAGCACGGCGCCGACGATCAGCACCTGCACGACCGGGTAGTCGGCGGTCTGCGCCGACGCGACGGCGAGTTGGCCCAGGCCGTTGCGCGCGAAGATCGCTTCGATCACCACGGCCCCGGCGAGCAGGTCGCCGAACCGGATGCCGATGGCGACCAGCGCGGGCCCGAGGCTGTTGCGCAGGACGTGGCGGGTGGCGATCCGCCGCGACGGCACGCCCTTGGCGATGGCCAGGTCCACGAAGTCCTGCTGGCGTACCGCCCGCATCGAGGTCTGCACGAGGCGGGCGATACCGGAGGCGGGGGCGAGCGCAAGCGCCAGGGCGGGCAGGATCAGGTACTGCACGCCGATCTCGGGGTTCTCGGACAGCGCCACCTCGCCGCTGGTCGGCAGGATCCGGAAGAAGATGCCGAACAGCAGGACCATCAGCAGGCCGACCAGGAAGCCGGGCATCGCCAGCAGCAGGGTGTTGACGCTGTCGATGGCCGAGCGGAGCCAGGCCGCGCGGGTGCTGCCGGCGATCAGCCCGATCCCCACCCCGATGATCACCATGAAGATCAGGGCCGCGATCGCCAGCTCGACGGTGCTTTCGAGCCGGGTACCGATGAGCTCGGCGACTGGCCTGCGGTACTGCAGGGACTGGCCCAGGTCGCCGGTGAACAGTCCCTTGATCCACAACACGTACTGCTCGACGACCGGCCGGTCCAGCCCCAGGTCGTGGCGGACCTGGGCGATCTGCTCCGGTGTCGCCTCCGGTCCTGCCACGGCCGCGGCCGGGTCGCCCGGCATCAGCCGTGGCAGGAGGAAGGCGATCATGCTCGCGGCGACGAGCACGAGCGCGATGACCGGCAGGCGCCGGACCAGGAAGCGAATCATGGCGTGGTGAGACAGGCGTTCCGGAAGAGGCTGCCGGTCAGGGTGCGCTCCACGCCGGTGACGTTCTTGGCCTGTACGGCGGTCGTGGGAGCGGCCACGATCAGCTGGACGTTCGCCTCGTCGAGCATGTACTCGGTGAGCTTGCGCAGCGCGTCGGCGCTGGTCGCGCTCGTCGCCGTGGTGACCGCGTCGGACAGCGCGGCGAACTGCGGGTCGTCGTACCCCAACGAGTTGTTCTTCAGGCGGATCTGCGGCAGCGTGGCGAGCAGGACCGGCGCCGACTGGCCGCCGCTCGCCGCGTTGTTCAGGTACGACATCGTGAAGCTGGCGGTGGCGACCCGCTGCTGGTAGTCGCCGATGGACAGCGCCTCGCCCTTGGGCTTGAGTCCGATCGCCTCGAGGTTGTTGGCGATGATGCTGTACATCGAGGCGAGGATCGGCTGTTGCGCGTAGGTGAGGTCCACCGTGGCCCCGGTGGCGCCGGCGCTGGCGATGAGCTGCTTGGCCTTCTCCGGGTCGTACGTGTACTTGTTCGCGAGGTTCGTCGGGTAGCCGGGGCTGGACTCCGGCCACATCAGGTTGCTGGTGGTGCCGAGGCTCACGAAGACCTGCTCGTTGATCCGCTCACGGTCGATGGCGTACGCGATGGCCTGCCGCACCTGCTTGTTGTTCAGCGGCGCCTTGGTGACGTCCATGCCGAGCAGGTAGAAGATGCCACCGCTCTTCTCCAGCGTGAACTTCGTGCCGTCGGCGGTGGTCGTCGCGTCCCGCACGGTGAGGCCGGATGCGAGCTGCACGCGCCCGGACTGCAACGCGGCGATCTGCGCGGTCGAGTCGGCGATGACCGGGATGTCGATCTTGTCGAGCTTGGGGAGTCCGGCCTGCCAGTAGTTCGGGTTCTTCTTCAGCGTCATCGCCGCGCCCGGCGTGTACGTGTCCAGAGTGAACGGTCCGGTACCGACGATCTGCTTGCCGGAGGCGATGTCGGCGTAGGTGTCCTTGTCGACGATCGGCGTGACGTCGAGGATGCTCGGCGCCGACTGGTCCAGCGCTGTCGGCGCGGTGATGGTGACCGTGTTCGGGGCGGTGGCCGCGATCTGCCAGGTGGAGACGATCGGGCCGAAGTTCGAGGGACTGCCCGCCTTGGTGACCTGGCTGAAGGTGTAGACCACGTCGTCGGCGGTGAACGCCCGACCACTGTGGAACTTCACGCCGTCCTGGAGGGTCAGCACGAGCGTCTTGTTGTCGTTCTCGTACTTCCAGGACTTGGCGAGCAGCGGCTTGGGCTCCGGCGAGTCCTTGGTGACATACCAGAGCGGCTCGACGATGTTGCGTACCCAGAAGATGTTGCCCGGGCGGCCGCTGAGGACCGCGCTGGGGTCGGCGGGGCTGGCCAGGGCGCCGGTGAGCGTGCCGCCGGGCTGGCAGGAGGCCGCGTTGGTGGCCGTCGACGCCTGGTTGGCCTGGTCGACCGCCGACGTGCAGGCGGTGGGGGCGAGCAGGGCGACGGAGAGGGCGACGGCGCCGGTGAGCTTTCTTCTCATGGGGGAGACTCCTAGTCGGGCTGGAGTGTGTTGGTTTTCTCGTGGACGGCGACGATCCGCCGGTGGTGGATGGCAGTCGCGGAGGTACCGACCTGGACCTCGAACTGGCCGGGCTCCAACTGCCAGCTCCGTGTCGTCTCCGACCAGTGCTGGAACGCGCGAGTTGGTAGCCGGATGTGGTGGGTGGCGGTCGCGCCGGCGTCCTGGTCGACCGCGGCGAATCCGGCCAGCCACCGCACGGGTCGGTCGTGTGCGGAGTCGGGACGGGCCAGGTAGACCTGGATGACGGTGCGACCGGGGCGGTCCCCGGTGTTGCGGGCCGTGACGAAGACGTTGGCGCCGGCATCGCCGGCGTGGCCGTTGGCGTCGACCTCGACGTCGCTCAGCTCCCACGTGGTGTAGCCGAGCCCGTGACCGAAGGCCCAGGCCGGTTCCCGGCCCTCCTTCAGCCATGCCCGGTAGCCGACGTGCAGTCCTTCGGCGTAGTCGAGGCGGCCATCGGTGGGGGCGACCTGGTGCACGGGGACGCCGTCGTCGGCGGGCCACGACATCGGCAGCCGGCCCCGGGGCTCGCGGTGGCCGACGATGACGTCGGCGAGAGCCGGGCCGACCGCCTGACCGCCGAACCAGGCGACCAGGATCGCGGAGACCTCGTCCCGCCAGGGCAGCGCCACCGGCGCGCCCGAGCAGACGACGGCCACAGTGGACGGCGCGTGACCGGCCACAAGGGACACCACGTCGTCCTGGTCGCCGGGGAGCGCGAGGGTGCCGCGGTCGACGCCCTCGGACTCGCTGGCCCGGTCGGTCGACACGACGACGATGGCCACGTCGCACGCCGCCGCTTCGCGCCGCAGCAGGTCGCGCTCCTCGCCGGCGTCCATCCGGGGCCGGCGTGCGCCGAGGGTCACCGACACGCCCAACTGTCCGAACGTGTGGTCCAGGCGCATGCGTACCGGCTCGCCGTCCCGGACCTCGCGCGTGACGGCCCGGCTCGGGCCGTTGAACAGCTCCGCGCCAGGCCCTTCGTGCGCGGCGGACGCCTGCTCCGCCAGCACCTGCGCGCCGTCGACGGACAGCTCGAAATAGCCGCAGCCGATGAAGCCGAGCTGCCACGCCCCCGGCTCGTCGGCGGTGAAGTCCCACTCGATGCGGCACGACGTGGCACCGGCCGGCACGTCCGGGCCGAGGTACACCAGCTTCGTCGACGAGCGGCGCTCGCGGTGCACCTCCGCGCCCGCCTGGTCGAGCCAGGTGAGCTCGATGCCGTCGGCCCCGCCGGCCAGGTCCAGCGGCAGCGGTTCGAGGTCGGTGTCCCCGTGCGTGCCGGGAACGTAGACCACCTCGCACACCTCCGGAAGAGCGGCGCGGATCGCGTCCACAGGCGACACGACGCCGGCCGGCATGACCTCGGCGCTGCCACCGCCCTGGAAGCGCGGCGCCGCGGCCGCCTCGCCCACGATGAGGACGCGGCGCAGCGCGGGAGCGGCCAGCGGCAGAGCGCCGTCGTTGGCGAGCAGGACGGTGCCGCTCACGGCGGCGTAGGCCGCGACGTCCGCGGCGTAGCCGGCCGGCGCCAGGTCCGCGAGTGGCTTGTCGGCAGCGGTACCGAGGGCGCCGACCCGCTCGGCCAGCTCCAGCAAGTGGGCGACCTTCCGGTCGATGGTGGCCTCGTCCACCTCGCCCCGCTCGACGGCCGCGACGAGCGCCGCACCCCACGGGCTGATCGGTCCCGGCATGGCCAGGTCGAGCCCGGCGCGGGCGGACTCGACTGTGGACCGGGTGGCGCGCCAGTCGCTCATGATGAGCCCGTCGAAGCCCCATTCGGTACGCAGCGGGGCGTCCAGCAGGGGGTGCTCGGTCAGCGTGATGCCGTCGACGGCGTTGTAGGCGGCCATCACCGCCCATGGACGGGCCTCGCGGACGACCGTCTCGAAGGGAGCGAGGTAAACCTCGCGCAGCGTGCGCTCGTCCATCCGGACGTCCACTGTGTACCGGTCGGTCTCGGAGTCGTTGGCCACGTAGTGCTTGACGGTGGCCGCCACTCCCAGCTCCTGCATGCCGGCGACCACGGCGGCGCCGATCGCGCCGATCAGCGTCGGATCCTCGGAGTAGCACTCGAACGCCCGGCCGCCGAACGGCGTACGGATGACGTTGAGGGTCGGTGCCAGCACCACGTGCACGCCTTTGCGCCGCGCCTCGGCGCCCAGTGCCCGGCCGTACGCGCGGGCCATCTCGACGTCCCAGCTCGCGCCCAGCGCGGTGGGCGAGGGGAAGCACACGGAGGGGTCCGCGGCGTCCCACCGGACCCCGCGCACGCCGGCGGGACCGTCGGCGAGCGCCATCGACCGCAGCCCGATCGGGACGCAGGCCGGTGTGGTCCAGAACGTCGCGCCGGTGAGCAGCCCTACCTTCTGGGCGAGGCTCAGGGTGTGCACGTTACTTGGCCTTTCCATAGAGTCGTGCGAAGTACGCCTTGACGGGCCTGGTCATGTCGACCGAGGGGTCGAGCAGCCACTGGAACTGGAGCCCGTCGAGGAGGGCGAGGATCTCGGCGGCGACCTCGTCGACGTCGAGGCTTTCGGGCAGCCTGCCGCGATCGCAGTCCTTGGTGAGACGCCCCGCCAGCCGTGCTCGTATGGTCCGGTACCGCTGGAGGTAGAAGTCGTGCGCCGGGTGACCGGCGTCGATGCTCTCCGCCGCGGTGACGGTGTAGAGCCGGAGCCGTTCGGGGTCGCGCTGGTTCATCTCCACGAGGGCCGTCATCGCCTGGCCCACGGTGCCCTCGGCGTCGGCGAACACCTCGTCGACGAGCTTGGTGTCCTCCGCGCTCTTCTGCTCCAGCACCGCCAGCAGCAGAGCGGCCTTGCTCGGGTAGTGATGCAGCAGGCCCGGCTGGGAGACGCCGACGCTCTCCGCGATCTCGGCCAGCGAGGCGCCGCGGAAGCCGGATGCGGCGATCTCGCGGGTGGCGACATCGAGGATCTGGCGGCGGCGTGCGCTGGGCTTGAGACGGCGACGGCCAGGGGTTTCGGTCATTGGCGGCCCTCCTTGGTTGCGGTAACTTACCGAGCACTCGGTAGGTTGTCGAGACCTCTCGGCAAGATTCCTGAAACGTGATCGACACAAAGGGCGGCTGTTCTTCAGAGCAGAACTCTGTGTTCGCGGCGGCGTGTCAGGAGCATGCTGTTCGCCTGCCGCGCGGAAGGACCGCACCGATGAAACTGGCCACCATCCGCACCGCCGATGGCGCCACCCGAGCGGTACGGGTCGAGGACGACCGGCTGGTCGATCTCGGCGCCGCCGACGTCGGGGAGCTGCCGCCCGAGACCGCCGCGTTCGACTGGGAGTGCGAGCTCGCCGCCATCGTCGGCACGCAGGTGCGTCGGGCCGGGGGAGCCGCGGCCGGGACCGTGCAGCGTGACAACACCGGGCACGCACGTAAGCCGCCGCGGTACCTGCGCGCGGGCCAGAGCCTCGTCACGGCCGTGGACGGGCTCGGGAGCTGCGTCAACCGGATCGTCGCCGGCGCGTGACTGCGGTGCGATTCAAGCCCTACGCCGGCCCACGCTGCCGCGTCATCACCGACAACGACTACTGCGGCGACCCGGACGGGCTCGCCCAACTGGTTCACCAACTGCTGTCGCCCGCCGCCGAACTGCGCGGTGTCATCGGCTCACACCTGCCCGCCGACCCGTCGAATGCGGCGCGGCGGTCGGCGGACGAGTCATACGAGCGGGCCGTCGAGGTGCTGTCCATCATGGAACGGGAGGTGCCGGCGTACGCGGGGTCCAATGTGGCCCACGCCGACACCGGCACGCCCCGGCCGTCCGCGGGCGCGGAGGCGATCGTCGCCGAGGCGATGCGCACCGACACCGACCTGCCGCTGTACGCGACGTTCGGCGCCGGGCTCACCGAGCTGGCCAGCGCCTACCTGATGGAGCCGCGCATCGCCGAGCGGCTGACCGCGATCTGGATCGGTGGCCCCGAGTACCCCGATCTCGCCTCGCCGCCACCGGGCCCGCCCGCCACCGAGTACAACCTGAGCATCGACCTCGCCGCCGCCCAGGTCGTCTTCGACTCGCCGATACCGCTGTGGCAGGTGCCGCGCGACGCGTACCGGCAGACCATCGCGGGCATGGCGGAGATAGAGGCGTACGTACGGCCGGCGGGCCGGATCGGTGAGCACCTGTACGACAGGCTGTGCGCGGTCGGCGAGTACATGGCCAGGACGGGGCGCAACCTCGGCGAGACGTACATCATGGGCGACAGCCCGCTCGTGCTCCTCTCGACCCTTCAGTCCAACTTCGACCCCGACACCTCGTCGAGCCGGCACGTGCTGCGTCCCGCGCCGCGGATCACCGACGACGGCGGCTACGAAGAGCGCCCGGACGGGCGCCTGATCCGCGTCTACACCCACCTCGACGTACGCCTCATGCTCCAAGACTTCTACGCGAAGCTGGCACTGCTCCGGAAGTAGGCGATCCAGCGACAATCGGCACGCCACCGAGCCCGCCGCATAGCATCTGCCCAGGCCAGCGCCGTCACCCTGACGTGGCGCCCCGACGCCTACCGTGGCGGCATGGGTTGGACGAGCGCCATCGACGGGTTCCGCCTGCGCTACGACCGCAGAGGGACTGGGGTAGCGGCGGTGTTGCTGCACGGATGGCCGGGCGATCGCAGTGAGTACCGCGCAGTCGTCGACCGTTCGCCGGGGATGGACAGCGCCGATGCGCAGGCCCGCAGTGTGGGGAAGGGTGGCGTAGGCCGGCTGGCGCCGCCAGGGCTGCCCCGACCGAGCCCGTCACCGTCTTTCGCAGCCGGTGGCCGTGTCGTTGGCGCCGACGTCGCAGTAGTCGCCGTTGGCGGTGGCGTGGGGCCCGCCGTCGAATCGGTCAGCACCGCCCTCGCCGATCAACGCGTCGTCACCGGCGCCGCCGGTGAGCGTGTCGTTGCCGGCGCCGCCGGTCAGTACGTCGTTGCCGGCGCCGCCGGAGATCCGGTCGTTGCCGTCTCCGCCGGTCAGGATCTCGACGTCGGCGGCGATCGAGTCGCGCTCGCCTGACGCCCCGTCGTCGCCGGTCGCGCCGTCCGCGTCGAGGTAGACCGCCTTACCACGGACGTAATACAGCGCGTCGGTGCCGGCGCCGCCGGAGATGTAGTCAGCGTCCGCGCCCATCCCCTCGATGCTCTGCCAGATGGTGTCGGCGCCACCGCCGGCCCAGATCCGGTCGTTGCCGACACCGTTGATGATTTGGTCCTCGCCGTCCCGGCCGAGGACCGTGTCGCTGCCCGTCCCGTCGTCGAGCAGGTCGTTGCCGAGGCCGCCGTCAAGCCCGTCATTGCCGTCGTTGCCGTCGATGTCATCGTTACCGCCGTGAGCGGTGATCGTGTCGTTGCCGGAGCCGCCAACGATGGAGTCGTTGCGAGGCCCGCCGATCAGCCGGTCGTTGCCCGCCTCACCGTAGATGGACATGGCGACGTCGGTCTTGTTGGTCAAATAGTCGTTGTACGCGCGCAGCCAGGCGCGTATCCGAGTCGGGTTGGCGGAAGTCGTGCAGCGCACCTTGGTGATGTCGGTGCCGACGCGCTTGCAACCCTTGCCGGGGTTGACCCGCACCTTGTCGTCAATGGTGATGACCCGCCCGGAACGGGTCACCGTCACCGAATTTGTCTTGGACGCCCCCGCCTTGAACTCCACGACCGTGGAGCTCACCACCGTCGCGACCCCCGTGGTCGCCGCCTGCGCCGGTGCCCCGATCGCCCCGGCGCTGACGGCCGCCGTGGCGACAACCGCGACGCGCACTGTCCACTGTCGAATATCCATGGTTCCCCCGTTGGTACCAGCCCGCGCGAGTGCGTGGTTGCCCGATCGTAGAAAGAACACCGCCGCGCCGCTACGGCTAATCGGTCGGTGCCGGGCCTGAAACGTCGTACCTGGGCATAGCAGCCACGGAGGACCGCCGTAGACGGGATCGAATACCTGGTCGGCCGGCGAACCGGGGCCGCGAGCATCCACGGATGGTGGGCTACGTCCGGCCGGCGTGGACGCGGCCGCCGCTACGTCGCCGCCAACGCCCGGCCGCCCGGCGCCACATCCGGCGCGCGACGTGGTCTGTTGACGGTGGCCGCCATGATAGGAGCAGGGCCTTCGGGAGGACATTGTGGACGACGGTGATGGACTTGGCTGTCTCGGCTTCATCGCGGGCCTGTCGGCGCTCGTTTTCCTTGCGGTGTCGTTTCCCACCTGGCGGCGCGGGCTGGTCAGCCTAGGTTTGAGTCAGACCGCGTCGTGGTGGCTGGGGATCATCGGCGCTCTGGTTTTCGCCGCGTTGACCATCGGCTTCATGCAGTTGGTGCACCTCCAGATCGCCGGCGATATCGGTGGCCCACGCATGCTGGCGGTGTGGCTGGGATACGGCTTGATCGCCCTCGGATACGGGCTCGTGTTCAGGGCCGGGCATCCCCCGGCTTGGCTGCTCGACCCGCCCTCGCTGCTGGAGTTGATCCTCGACCACCCGCCGCGCTGGGCGCTGATCACGGAGCGGGTGATCGAAGGCATCATCGCCTCGCTCCTCTGCCTCGGGCAGTTGGCCGCCGGCTACGGTAGCGGACCCGCTCTACGGCCCCCGAGCCGCAACGGGACAACATCTGTCGCCCGGCCAGCCCTCGGACGTGCCTCGGCTGTGTGTGGTGGCGGATGGTGTCAGAAGCCGGGGTCCGCGGCGGTGAGCTGCTGGTCCGGCAGCTCGGTGATCAGGAGGACGGGTTCGATCCGTAGTAGCCGGTGGGCCGGCAGATTGGCCAAGCGTGGTGTGACGCGAAGGTCCGCTTCCCGCACGGCGGTCGCGCGGACACGCTATCGCTTCGGACGCTCGACGCCTGTCGGAGACGTGTCTGTGCGTGCCAAAAGCGGGTGTAATGGTTCTGTGGGCTATTGGGTGCCGAACCAGCGCCGGCGGCGGATGCGGGTGAACTGTTCCTTCTCGGCGGCCAGTTCCCGTGACGGTCCGAGGAACGGCGCTGTGGGTGCAGGGCCGGAGAGGAAGTCGGCGTCGACTTTGCCGACGATGCCTTGGCCGAATTCGATGTAGCAGGATCCTTTGCCGTCGTAGGGAGCTATCGGTCCTGTGCCGCGGATTTTCGCGGTGATGTCGTCGGCGACGGCGCGGGCTGCGGTCTCGGCGAACACGCCCGCCCGGGGTACGGGGGCGTCGGCACAGTCTCCGAGTGCGTACACATCAGGAAAGCGGGTGGTGAGGTTGTGCGGGTCGACGGCCACCCAGCCGTCGGTTCCGCCTTCGGTCAGTCCTGACTGCTCGACGACGGCGGGTGCGCGGTGGATAGGGATGCCGATGAACAGGTCGTAGGGGAGGTCCCCGGTCTTGAGCCGGGCCACGTGTGCGGTCGGGTCCAGTTCGGTGACCCGGTGGCTGGGCGTGTAGTCGATGCCTCGCTCGTCGAGCGCTTGGACGATCGCTTCGGAGGTTTCCTTGGATACCGGGATGGGTGAGGGCATCGGGCTGATCACGTGGATGGTCGTGGCGTCTCTGACGCCGCGGGTGAGCAGGTAGTCGTGGAGCAGCAGGGCGCCCTCGTAGGGCGCTGGCGGGCACTTGAATGGGACGCCGAGGATGGCGATGAGGACCCTGCCGCCGTGGAACGAGGCCAGGACCTCGCTCAGGCGTTCGGCGGCGGCGACGGAGTAGTACTCGTGGCCGTCGGCTACGAAGCCGGGTGTGGCGGCAGGGTCGTAGTCGGCGCCGAGAGCGACGATGAGGATGTCGGGCTCGTAGGTGCCGGCGTTTGTGACGACGTGACGCGTTTGGGGGTCGATCGACGTGACGCGTTCCTGCCGGAATTCGATCCCGGGCCGGGTGATGTCGCGGTACGGGCAACGCACCTGTTCGCGGGTTTGACGGCCGAACGCGATCGCCAACTTGGAGAAGCCGAAGACGAACGAGTCGTTCTGATCGACGATGGTGACTCTTACCTCGTCGCGCAGTGACTCGGACAGCCGTGTGGCCAGCTCCAGCCCGCCGAAGCCGGCGCCCAGGATCAGTACCTGCCGCATCACCCCGAGCCCAACGGGATGCCGAGTTCGCGGCCGCGGTATAGAGATTCCCGCTCCTCGATGACGTACGGCGCCATCGCCTCACGCCGCCGCGCTTCTGCCTCGCTCGCGCGCCAGGCGTCACACGAGTCTCGGGAGTCCCAGAACGACACGCCAATGATCTCCAACCCGTCCTCCGACCAGAACGCGTAGGCACGGAGCATGCCGGACGGCGTGCTCGGTGGCCGCCAAGCCCGCTCGAAGTCCGCCAGCGTGCCCGGCCTGATCCTGCGGGTGGTCATCCAGACGAAGTGCTCATCCACGGCGACCTCCTCTAGCGCGGACGCACCTGTCAGCCCGCCCACGCGGGAGACCCTCCGTGCGTCGTTGGAATGAGCATAAGCCCGATAAAACGGACATGCTGCCGTAGGCAGACGAGCAGCGGTCGGACGTGTTTGGCTACCGTCGGGAGGCGCGCGGGCGACGGGCAGCCGGACGAATGGTCGTGGCGGGAAGGTAGCGCTCAAGCGCCGCGGCGGGTTGTGGGTGCGCGAAGAGATGCCCCTGCGCGGCGTCGCACCCGAGTGCGTGCAGCAGTTGTGCCTGGACGGCCCGTTCGACACCTTCGGCGACGATTCCCAGACCCAGCGCGTGTCCCATGTTGATGATCGCGCCCACGATCGCGGTGGTGGCGTCGTCGTCACCCAGTCGGGAGATGAACGATCGGTCGATCTTCAGTGTTTGAGCTGGAAGCTGGCGCAGGGAAGCGAAGGATGAATAGCCGGTGCCGAAGTCGTCGATGGCCAGTTGTATGCCCAGGGCGTGCAGCCGCGCGAGATTCGCTGCCACGGTGGCGTCGTCTGACACGAGTGTCGATTCGGTGATCTCCATGATGAGACGGCGTGCCGCCAGTCCGGTGTCTCGTAGTACATCGCTGATCTTGTCAGCTGTGTCGGGCTGTTGCAGGTCGCGGGCCGAGAGGTTCACCGCCATCGTGGCCTCCAGGTGGTCCCAGGCGACGGCTTGCCGGCAGGCGGTCTCGATGACCCATGCGTCGATGGTCTGAATCAGGCGGGTCTCCTCCGCTATCGGGATAAACGCGTCTGGTATCAAAAGGCCGTGACCCGGGCGCTCCCACCGCAACAGCGCCTCGGTGCCGAGCAGTCGCCGGTCAGTCAGCGCCACGATGGGCTGGTAGTGCAGCACCAGTTCCTCGTTGCTGACCGCGTTTCGCAGCGCGTGCTCGGTCGCCAGACGGCCGGCGACGCGCTGCTGCATGTCATCGTCGAAGATCACAAACTGGCTGCGGGCGCCCGTCTTCGCCTCGTACATGGCCATGTCGGCCCGCCGTAGCAGGTCGTCGGTGGTGTCGCCGGCTCCGGCGAAGGCGATGCCGATGCTGGCGCTGACCATGATCTCTTGTGTGTTCCCGCGAAAAGGTTGTTCGAGGTCGGCGGCGATCCGCCGGGCGATTCCCATGACCGTATCGATGTCATTGACGTCAACACAGATCACGACGAACTCGTCGCCCCCCAGGCGGGACACGATGTGGTGCTCGCCCACCGCGCCGCAGATCCGTTGAGCCGCATCCATGAGCAGCTCGTCGCCGGCTGAGTGCCCGAGGGTGTCGTTGACCAGCTTGAAGTTGTCCAGATCGACGAAGAGCACCGCGAGCTTCCCGTCGCGGCGGTGTGCCAGCGCCCCGGTGAGCAGGTCGCTGAGTGCCGAGCGGTTCAACAGCCCGGTCAACGCGTCCCGGCACGCCTGCCGCTTGAGCACCTCGTGCATGGCGCGCATCTCCTCGGAGGAGATCTCGATCGAGCGCTCCAGCATGTACCGGTCGGTGTCGGACTCCCGATAGGACGTACTCACCACGTCCAGGAGCTTCGACCATTGCGACGTGTCCGGTGATTTGTCTGGGGACAGCCCGAGGCGGCGCAGTTGGCGTTCGAGGATCCGGTGGTAGTCCGCAGCGGAAGCCATCGAACTATGCCGATTCCCAGATGGTGGTGATCGTCATGGTCTGGTTGTGCAGGTCGCAGATGCCCGGAGTGGTCGAGGAGATCTCTCCGTACGAGTAGAAGCCCACCAGGTCGGTCCCTGGCGGCAGGGCCGACCGCGCGGCGTCGATCTCGTCCTCGGTCCGCCTGCCAAGCAGTAGACGCCGACCGACACAGCTCACGGCGACCGCGAGCACGGGCTGGCCCGCCTCGGTAGCGGTCTCCACCGCGGCCTCATGTGCCCCGTCGACGAGCCGGTCCATGTTGGCGCACATGAGCTGAGTCAGTGAGCCCTCCGGGACGTCTCCGGCGAAGGTCATGCTCTGCTCCTGCTCATCCACCGCGAGGATGGTGCGCACGAGTGAGCGCTCGTCAGTGCCCGGCGCCCGCACCGCCAGCGGGAAGAGCAATCCGGTCGCCGGCAGCCCGCCAGCAAGATCACCAAGGTACCTCTTGTACAGCTCCAGGGCCGGTTGGCCGTCCAGCTCATAGAGCACGTTGCCCTTCGATCGGGTGACGCGACGTTCCGGCCCGAAGATCCCCCAGCCGCCGCGCGAGCCGTGCCCGACCCTCACATGCGGACCGGCGAAACCCAGCGCGCTGACATAACCGCTGCGCGGCTCCCCATCGACAAGGACCCAGGTGCGCTCGAAGCGTTCGCCGTCGCCGGCAAGACCACCCATGATGATCACTTTGTCGGCGGTGCCGTCGACCAGCCCGGACACGAGCCCGCTGCCGTTCACGCTAAGGCCGTCGGACAGGACGAAGATGGTGCTCAGGTCTGGCTCCCGGTTGAGCAGCTGCTTGCCGAGCGACCTGCCCACGTCGTACGACTGCTCCGCGTGCTCGACGCGCTCATTGACAACGCTGATGCGCGTGCTGCTGAATCTCGCCACCGCGACAGCCACGCTGTCTCGTACGACGGCGTCCGACATGATCTCGCCCGCGGTCGAGCACCCCATCACACACGATGTCGGGTACGCGGCGGCAAGGTCGCGGACAGCGGTCCGCCCCTCGGGCATCGGTGACGCGCAAAACGCCAACACCAGCGTCCCGGGGCCATCCCAGTCCGGCAGCGGGCGAGACCAGCCGGCGGACTGTTCCCATATGACGGTGAATGTCTCCATGATTTGCCTCGCGCGGACTCCCAACGCAGGCCGTGCGGGTCGGTGTCCACCCCGGCCGCGTCGATCCGGTCTGGCTCGGGAAACTCGGCGCCGACCTGCACAAACCCCTGCAGGCATCCGCGAGTCCAGCATACGGCGACATACCGTGCGGGTGATACGGCGTAGACCGTACACACGCAGCATGATCGAGGGTTGGAAGTTCCGCCAGAGGTTGTTGAGGCGCTCGGTGCAGGCGCGAAGAGGCTCAGCTGCCGCCGGTGGTGTCCCACAGCCGCACTTCGTTATCGCCGCCGCCGCTGGCAAGGGTGTTCCCATCCTTGCTGAACGCGACAGTGACGATGGGCTTCGTGCCGGTGAGTGACTCACCGACCTGTCGCCCGTCGGTGGTGTCCCACAGCCGTACGGTGTGGTCGTCACTGGCGCTCGCGAGGGTCCGGCCGTCGGGGCGGAACGCCACGCCCTTGACCGCGTCGGTGTGACCGGTGATGGGTTCGCCGATCGCACGCTGGCCGGCGACATCCCACAGCCGTACGGTGTGGTCGGCACTCGCGCTCGCGAGCACCGCCCCGTCGGCGCGGTACGCGACGCTTTCGACCGCGTCGCTGTGGCCGGTCATCGCTTCGCCGACCTGACGCCCGTTGACCATGTCCCACAGCCGTACGGTGTGGTCGGCGCCCGCGCTGGCCATGTACCCGCCCTCCGGCGCGAAGGCGACCGAGTTGACCGCGCCGCGATGGCCGGTCATCGGCTTGCCGACCTGCTCCTGGGTCGTCACGTTCCACAGCCGTACGGTCTGGTCGGCGCCCGCGCTGGCCAGGAACCTCCCGTCGGGGTCGAAGGCGACCGAGGTCACCGCGCCCCGGTGGCCGGTGAGAGCTTCGCCGATCTGCTTCTTGTCGGGCACGTTCCACAGCCGCACGGTCCCGTCCGCCCCGGCACTGGCGAGGATCTTTCCGTCCGGGCGGAACGCCACGCCCATGACCGCCTCGGTGTGGCCGGTCATGGACTCGCCGGCCTCGCCGCCGTCGGCGCCGCGCAGACTGTCCACATCCCACAGTTGAACGGTGCCGTCCTCCCCGCCGGCCGCGAGGGTCGTACCGTCCGGGCCGAACGCGACGGCGTTGATGCCCCCGGCATCCGGCCGGAAGATCGCGATGGCGGCCGGGATCGCGATGAGGAGCGGGATCAAGGCCAGGCCGGCGAGCACCGGAACCAACCATCGACGACGGTGCGGCCGCTTCGCCGGCGGTCCGCCCCGGCCGGCGCGGCCGGGTGGGGGTTCGGCCGCGGGCCGTGGAGCCACCGTCGCGCCGTCCGGCGCGGGCGGGGGCGGGACCAGGCTCCCGAGGGGTGCGGACGGCCACGGGTCGGCCGCGGGAGCCGCCGGCGCAGGCATCGGTGCCGTCGGCGGTACGGGGGCCGGCGCGGTCGGCGGCCCGGCGGCCATTGCCGGTGATGGCGGGACCGGCCGCGGCTGGACGCAGAGGCTGCCTTCGGCGACGACGAGCTCGGGTTGGTCGATCACGGTCGGCACGATGCCCAGGCTCCGGTGCAACAGGGTGGCGGCCAGCGGGATACGGCTGGCGCCGCCGACCAGGAACACCCCCGCGGTCGCCTCGCGGCTGACCCGCGCTCTGCGCATCGTGGACAGCGTGAGCTGCAACGTGCGCTCGAGGAGCGGCCGGGCCAGCTTCTCCAGCTCATCGCGGGTCAGGATCCGATCGACGTCTACCAAGGGCACGTGCAGCGTCGTCGAGGCGTGTCGCGACAGCTGTTCCTTGCACGCGCGGGCGTCCTCCCACAGCTCCAAGCGGGCCCGTACGTCCGCCGGGGTCTGTGGCCAATCCAGCCGGCCCCACGCGTCGGTCGCGTTGGCGGTCATGGACCGGACGTGGTCGATCACCGCGCAGTCGAGATCGAGCCCACCGACGTCGGCCAGCCCGTCGGCGGCGGCCACCTCGAGTCCACCGGCCGCCCGCCGTACGACGCTCACGTCGAACGTTCCGGCGCCGAGGTCGTACACCACCAGGGACCATCCGGGACGTATCTCCCTGTTCAGCACCTCTGCGAAGTATGCGGCGGCCGCGACCGGCTCCGAGACGAAGCTGACGGTGGGCCAGCCGACGCGCCGGGCGGCTTCGCCGAGGACCCCCATCCGCACCGCGCCCCACGCCGCGGGATGGGTCAGCGTCACCGCCGCGACCGGATGACCGGCCACCCGGCGGGCCTCCGCATCCACCCGGCCGAGCACGGCCGCGACGAGATCCACCATGGGGATCTCCTGCTCGCCCAGCCAGATGGTCGCCTCGTCGATATGCCGCTTAGGATGCGGCTCGTAGCCCTCCGGATGCCCGGCGGCCGCGCGTACGGCGTCCGCCCCGGTCAGCAGGTCCGGGCCGGGAGCGGCGAAGGTGCCGGAGGCCAGCAACGGCGTGGCGTCGAACAGCAGCGGGGCGGGCGAAGCGTCGCCACGTCGCAGCACCCCCACCGTGTTCGACGTCCCGAAATCGACGCCTAACCGCGCCGGCGACATATGTACTGCCTATCGCACGAGCCGGGCGCGTACCAGAAAAGGCCGGGAATCTCGCTCAATAGTGCCCGGCGCCATCCACCTTTCGGCCATCCGCGTTCCGCGACCCCGAAAGATCGGATACGGTTTGTCTAATCGGTGACGCGAGAGTTCTCGGCCCGAAAGTGGCTTGTGATGCGCACGAGCGTAGAAGTACGAAAGTTCAAAGCCACCCCTACTTCACTGGTCGTGGTTTCTGTCGTGCTGGGCGCTCTATTGGTGGGCTGCGGTCAGGACGAGCCGGCCACGGCCGAGTTCCAGCTCGAGCCGGTGGCGACCGCCAGCGTCAGCGAGTTCACCCCACCGGTGGGCACCGACGAGACGGACGTGACGGCGCCGCGCAACGCGGGCGGAGAGTTGTCCGGCGGTACGGCGGGCCTCTACGGCGGGACGCAGAAGAAGGAAAGTTGTGACGCCGAGGCGTTGGTCGGCTACCTGCAGCAGCACGGCGACAAGGCCGCCGCCTGGGCCGGGGTACTGGGGATCGACCAGGCCGACATCCCGCGGTACGTCGATGGGCTCACGTCGGTGGTCCTGCGCACGGATACGTACGTGACAAACCACGGCTACGAGGCCGGGCAGGCGACGGCCGCGCCCGCGGTGCTCCAAGCGGGCACCGCGGTGCTGGTCGACCAGTACGGCACTCCGGTGACGAAGTGCTACTGCGGCAACCCGTTGACCAAGCCGGCGGGGTACGAACGCCCGACGTACAAGGGCGATCCCTGGCCCGACTTCCAGCAGACGAGGGTCACGGTCGTCCAGTCGACCGTGATCGAGATCAACATCTACGTGCTGGCGAACCCCGAGACCGGGGTCCCGTTCGACCGCCCCACGGGCACGACCGGAAACCGGGACACGCCGTCCCAGGTCCAGTCCGAGATGCTGCCGCCCGGCGTGAGCACCGCATCCCCCGCCGCCACACCCTCGGAAACGCCGGCACCCACGCTGACCGAAACGCCGACGACGCCACCGCAGGAGGCGACGCCTACGCCGGGCGAGACGGACGCCGAGACACCGCCCGAAGTCGAGCCGACCGATGGCGGAGCGACACCCACGGCCGAAGGACCCGTGACCGATATTCCTCCGCCGCCCACCGAGCCGGTCGAGCCAGCCGTACCGGAGCCGACGAGCTGAACACGACGGATGCGTGGCCCTAGGGCCACGCATCCTTTGCCAGCGGTCAGTTGTTCAGTTGTCAGACGTCGTTCCTGATCGCTCCCGTCGCGTCGGCGAAGCGCTGCTCGGCCGCGTTGAGGAACTCTTCCACCCACTCGTCCACGTTCGTGCCACCGTCCTCCTTGCTGGTCGGCTCGTCCTTGCTGGTCGGCTCGTCCTTGCCGGTCGGGTCCTCCTTGCCGGCCGGGTCCTCGACCGGGTGTCCCGGCTCGCCCCAACCCTCGTGCTTCGGGATCTCAAAGCCGCCCCCGGGTCCTTGGGATCGGGGTCGTGCGGGTACCACGGCTTGTCGTGGCCGTACGGGTCCGACGGGAACTCGGGCTTCTGGTGCGGGAACTCCGGCTTCTCGTGGCTGTCCGGGACGCACGGCTCGGGCTCGGGCTCGCAGTGCGGCTCCGGGACGTAGTGCTGCTCCTGGTGGCAGTGGGATTCGACCACGTCGACGTCGACGATCACCACCACGTCCTCGCGGCGGTCGTAGTAGTGGTCTTCGCTGTCAAAGATCGGATCGCTCATCGCTTCTCTGTCTCCGGTTCTGTCCGGGCCACCTCGTGCAGCCCTTGTGCCATCAACAGTAGAAATCGGGACTTGTCGGGTAATCCCGATATCGTGCCACCCGGCGCCCCACGGCGCGAGACTGGCGAGAGAGCCGAGGACGAAGGGGGCTGACATGACCGAGATCCCGAGCCCCGACCCGGACGAGGCCGTTGCGGACATCGATCAGCCCGAGGTGGTCGAGCCGATGCCCGACCTCTCGTTGGACGCGGAGTGGTCGACCGGCGTTCTCGACGCCGACGCGGCGTCCGTACTGGACGACCTCGGTCTTGTTGATCTTTACGACAGCCTCCGCGACCTGCTCCAGGACGCGAGGGCCGCGATCGACCGGATCGACGCGGCGCAGGTGGTGGCCGAGGGATCGGACGTGCTCGACCCCGTCCATTGGCAGGTCGGTGAGGCTCTCCGGTCCGCCGTGATCTCCCTGGAGGAGGCCTCCGCGGCAGTGGTGGACGCCGGCGCTCCCGACTACGCCGCGGATGCGCCGCGCGATCCCACCGCGCCGGAGCCCGGCCAGCCGGCGCGGCCGGCTGAGCCGGCCGGCTCAGCCGGGGATGCCGCGAACGGTCCGGCGGATCTGACCAGAAGCATCGAGACGGTCGGCGGTCACGTCGTCAGGGAGATCCACCTGGCGGCGGAGACGTTCGACAGCGCGGTGCTGGCGGCCGGGCCCGGTGGCGCCGTCCCCGCACTGGACCAGATGGCGCACACCTTCGCGGACGCGGTGGAACGGTTCGGCGGCGAGCTGGGGCACGAGTTCGATTCGGTGATCGCGCAGGAACTCCGGAACGGCCGGCTCGGCGCCCCGGAGGCGGCCGCGGTCGTCGATCTGGTCTCCTCTAGCGTCGCGCAAGCCGTCGACACCGTCACCCGGGGGATCGCCTCCCTCCCGGCCGCGACCGCCGGGCTCACCGGCGATACGGCCGCGATCGGCGCCGCGGCGGTCAAGGATGTCGCGGACGCGCTTGTCGCCTCTTCGATAAAGATCATCAGCGCGTCGGTCAAGACCGCCGTGGAGATCGTCGAAACCGGCGCGGTGGCCCGGTCGTCCAACTAACCAGGCGCTATTCGACTTCGGCTCACGCTATTGCCCGGCCGGCCTTTCTGTGCCTCAATTCGATGTCGACGCACCGATGTCCTTATTTATCAATTCACCACTCTCAATGACGCGCACCTCTTTCTCGTAATTTCGTGCCACGTCCCGACCGGGTGTCGGCCACGCGGCGAAATCACGGCTTCTCCTGGTCTGGCGCATTCATCGGCGAAGCGCTCGACAAATCTACGCAGAGGGAGAACCGTGCTTGCTTCGGTGATGAGCCACGAACGATCGCGCGTTCGGGCAGACAGACATCGGCGGGACGTGGAGCCGCAGGCGGCCCGCCGTACCCGTGGCCCCCGAGCCGGCGAACCATGGCGACTGCTGGGCACGGACCTGGTGGTCGTCGCGGTGATCTGGACCGTCGCCGGTTCCGCGTGGTGGGCGACGCTCCTCGGCACCGGGCTGACCGTGCTCGCGGTGGCTGCCGCCGGCCTGTACCGCCAACGGCTGCACCTGTCCGCGCTGGACGACGTACCCCGGTTGCTGCTGTCCGCCGGCGCGGTGACCGCGTTGGCCGCGTGGCTGGCGCTTCCGGCGCTGATGGTGCCGCCCGCGCTCGCCGCCCTGCCCGCCCTGTTGCCGGCGCTCGTGGTGGCCGCGACCATGGCTGCCCGTGCCACTACGTACCGGCGGCTCTACCGCCGGCGACGGCGGGTCGCCGGCGAGCGGGCCATCATTCTCGGCTCCGGCGACCTCGCCATCGGGCTCGCCGAGGTCCTCGGCGCCGATCGCGCCTACGGCATCACGCCGATCGGGCTGGTCGGGCCGCCGACGCTGACCGCCACGGCGCTGCCGGTGCCGCTGCTCGGTCCCACCGGCGAGCTGGCCCGGATCGCCACCGACCACCGTCCGGACAGCGTCATCGTGGCGTTCCCCAGCGCGCCGGACGCCGAACTGGTCGGCCTCGTCCGGCGGTGGCGCCGCCACGGCATCGGCGTCTACGTCGTACCGCGCCTGTTCGAGCTGTCCGTTCCCGCCGGTCGGGCCGAACAGGTCCACGGAATCCCCTTGGAGCGGATCCGGCCCGAGCCGATGCGCCACGTACGCGCCGCCGCGAAGCGGACGATCGACGTGGTCGGCGCGGCGATCGGGCTCGCCCTGGCCAGTCCGGTGCTGGCCGCCTGCGCCCTCGCCGTGCGCCTGGAGTCCGGCCACGCGGGGGTGCTGTTCCGGCAACAGCGGGTCGGACGGGACGGAAAGCCGTTCACGATGCTCAAGTTCCGCTCGATGACCCCCTCGTCCGACCGCGAGTCGCAGGTGCGCTGGAGCATCGACCACGACGACCGGGTCGGCCCGGTCGGGCGGATCCTGCGCTCGACGTCGCTCGACGAGTTGCCGCAGCTGGTCAACGTGCTTCGGGGCGAGATGTCGTTGGTGGGGCCCCGGCCGGAACGGCCGTTCTTCGCCGAGCAGTTCGCGCGCACGTACGGCGGGTACGCCGACCGGCACCGCGTGCCCGTCGGCATGACCGGCTGGGCGCAGATCCACGGGCTGCGCGGGGACACCTCGATCGCGCACCGGGTCCGGCTCGACAACCACTACATCGAGAACTGGTCCATCGGCCTCGACATCAAGATCATGATTCGGACGGTCGGCTGGATGCTCGGTTTGTCGAGGCGATGGCGATGACCCTGACGCCAACGGCGCAGGTTTCCGCGGCACCGCAGCTCAAGGCTTCGGCGGACTGGCGGCGGCCGAGCCTGATGGTGGCCGCCGCACTGCTGCTGGTCTGCGTGCCGAGCTCGGCCCGGTTGACGCCGGCCGATCTCGCCGCCGGCATCGCGGTCGCCCTGGTCGTCCTGCGCTGGCTGGCCGACGGAACCACCCTGCGCGGCCGCGGTTGGCTGCCGTTCGCCGCGGTGGTCGCGTCGGTCGCCATCGCGGCCGTCGCCGCCCCCGACCTGAGCGAGGGCGTGGTCGGCTTCGTCCGCTACACCGAGGTATTCGTGCTGATCCCGGTCGCGGTGGCGATGTCGCTGCGCGACCGGGTGGACGCCCGCGTGGTGGCCGGCGCCTTCGTCGCCACCACCGTGTTCGAGGGCGCCGTCGGCGTCTGGCAGCGCCTCACGGGCACCGGCGCCTCGTACGCGGGGGAGTACGTCCGGGCCGTCGGCACCTTCGGGGCCGAACAGATCATGGCCCTCGGCTCGCTGATGGGCTACGGCATCGTGGTCACGCTCGCGCTGGGACTGGCGGCCCGGGGACGGGCCCGGTTCCTGCTCCTGGCCACCGCGGCGTTTCTCGTCCTACCGCTGGGTTTCACGCTCAGTCGTGGCGCCTGGATCGCCACGAGCTGCGCGGTCGTGGTGGTGCTCCTGGTCTTCAGCTGGCGGCTGGGCGTCGCCCTGCTGGGCACCTCCCTGTTCGCCGTCGTGGTGCTCGCCACCGGCGTCGGGCCCGCACCGTCCATAGTGGATGAGCGGGTCGCCAGCATCGCCGCGTCGGGCTCCGCGCCCGACCGTTCGGTACGCGACCGGTACGCGCTGTGGGGCACCGCCGTCGACATGTGGGCCGACCACCCGGTCACCGGCGTCGGACTCAAGCAGTTCGCGCGGTTCCGCGACACGTACGCGCCGATGTCGTTGTCGGCGGGCAGCGACGTCGACGACCCGCAGGCGGGGTTCCGCCGCCAGCCGCTGCTGTCGGCGCACAACCAGTACCTGATGGTGCTCAGCGAGCAAGGCACCATCGGCATCCTCGCCTTCGGTGCGCTGCTCGGCACGCTGACCGCCGGCGCGTTTCGCCGCACCAGGTCACGGGCACCCGGTGCGGCGCGGACCGACGCGCGGTGGCTCGACCTGGCCGCGCCCGGCCTCATCACCTGGACGCTGATCGACTTCGTGTACGGCGACATCGGCGCGGGCCCGACCGGCGTGACGCTGGGCGTGATGCTCGGGCTGGTCGCCCGCCGGGCCGTCATCGTGCCCCGGCCGATCGCACCGGAGGCCGGGCGATGACGGCGCCGACCACGCGGGGCACGGCGCCGCCGGCCGAGGGTGCGCGTCCGGCGCTGGCGACCGCGGCGATCCTCACCGTGGCGATCACCATCTCCGGATCGCTGCTCGGCCTCCTCCGCGACGTGCTGCTCGCCCGCTGGTTCGGCGCGGGCCCGGACACCGACGCGTTCCTGGTGTCGTGGACCGTACCGGAGACCGCGTTCTGCCTCGTCGTCGAGGGCGCGATGTCCTTGCTCATGGTGCCGCTGTTCAGCCAGGCGATCGCGCGGCAACGGTCGGTGCGGGACCTGGTGACGGCGACGATGCCACGGGTGGTGGTCACCCTGGCCGTAGCGTCGGCGGCCGTGGCGCTGGGCGCGCCGCTGCTGGTACGGCTCATCGCGCCCGGGCTCGACGACCCGGCGCTGGCCATCACGTGCACCCGGATCACGGCGTTCACCGTGCTGGCGTTCGGCATCGCCGGCTACCTCAGCGCCGGTCTGCGCGCACACCACGTCTTCGCGGCGCCGGCCGCGATCCACGTCGCCTACAACGCGGGCATCGTCGCTCTCATGTGGACAATGCGCGGCCGGCTGGGCGTCGTCAGCGCGGCCGCCGGGGTCGCGGCCGGCGGCCTGCTCATGGTGCTCGTCCAGGTGCCGGGCTTCCGGCGCCACGTCGGATTCCCGGCCCTGCGCCGGCACGGCCGGGCGACCGGCACCTCGGGGACGCTGGCGCTGGGCGTGCTGGCCCCCGTCGTCGCCTACACCGTGGCGCGCCAAGCGCAAGTATGGGTCGAGCGCTTCCTGGGCTCCGCGCTGCCGGCCGGGACCATCTCCCACCTCAACTACGCGCAGAAGCTGGCCCAGCTGCCCATGCTGGTCGCCCTGCTCGTGTGCACCGTGACGTTCCCGACCCTGGCCCGGGCCATCGCCGCCGGCGACCTGGCACACGCGCGCCGCCGGCTGGAGAGCGACGTGCGCGCGGCGACCCTCATCGTCATGCTCGGCGCGGCATACCTGTTCGTCTTCGCCCCCGCCGTCATCCAGACGCTGCTGCAGCACGGCGCGTTCGGCCCGGCGGACACCGCCGCGACAGCGGCCCTCGTCCGGGTGTACGCCGCCGGGCTGCTCGGGCACGCCCTGGTCGGCGTCCTGGTCCGTCCCTTCTTCGCCGGTGGCGGCCGGACCTGGTATCCGGCCCTGGCGATGGCGATCGGGCTCACCGTCAACCTGGTGGGCGCCACGCTCGCGGTGTCCACGTTCGGCGTCACGGCGATCACCGCCGCCAACGGCGCCGGAGTCACGACGACGGCCGTGCTGCTGCTCGTCGGACTGCGCCGGCGGGCCGCCGCCATCGGTATGGCCGCGGTTGCCGCGGTACTCGCCCGGGCCGCGGCGGCGGCACTGGCCGCTGCAGCAGCCGGTTGCCTAGCCGGTCGGCTCATGAGCGACCTCGACTCCACTGTGGTCAGTGTCGTCGGCGGGGTTGTGGTCTTGGCGACGTTCACCACGGTGGCGCGCCTGTTGGGAGTCGAAGAGATGAGGTTTCGCCGTGGGCGATGAGTTTGTGTTGATGTACCACTCGGTGGCCGCGTACGCCGCCGACCCGTACCAGGTGACCGTCCGGCCGGACCGGTTCGCCCGGCAGATGCGCTGGCTGCGCCGCAACGGGCTGCGCGGCGTGTCGATGCGCGAGCTGGTGCGCGCCCGGACGGAAGGCACCGCGGGACGCCTCGTCGGGCTCACGTTCGACGACGGGTACGCCGACTTCACCACGAACGTCATGCCGGTCCTGGCCCGGTTCGGTTTCACCGCGACGGTCTTCGTGGTCGCCGGCGCGCCCGGCGGGTACAACGCGTGGGACCAGCCGGGCCCGACCAAAAGCCTGATGACGGCCGAAGACGTGCGCCGGGCCGCCGACGCCGGGATGGAGGTCGCCTCCCACGGCCTGCTCCACCGGGCACTTCCGGACGTCGACGAGGCGACCCTCGCCAGCGAGGTCGACGGCAGCCGGGAGGCCGTCGCACGGCTCGCCGGCCGGGAGGTCGACGGTTTCTGCTACCCGTACGGCAAGGCCGGCCCACGCGAGGTCGAGGCGGTGCGGGCGGCCGGGTACTCGTACGCCTGCGCCGTGCGGCCGTCCACACTCGACAGCCGGCTCGCGATCGCGCGGACCTACGTCGGTGACCGTGACGGCACCGCCCGGCTGTACGCCAAGTGGCTCCGCCACCGGGCGCGGACCGCGCGGGGTGCGCGATGAGGGTCCTGCACGTCATCACCGGGCTCGGCGTCGGCGGCGCCGAGCATCAGTTGCGCCTGCTGCTGCGCCGGCTGGAGCACGACTGCGAGGTCGTCACGCTGGTCAACCCCGGGCCCGTCGCGGCGGCGATCCGCGCCGACGGCGTCACCGTCCACGAACTGGGCATGCGGGGAAACCGCGACCTGTCGGCGATTCCCCGACTGGCCGGCCTCATCCGCGACGGCCGCTTCGACGCGGTGCACACCCACCTGTTCCGGGCCGGCGTGTACGGGCGCGTCGCCGCCCGGCTGGCCGGCGTCCGCACCGTCGCGGCGACCGAGCACTCGCTCGGCGACGGCGTCATCGAGGGCAGGCCGACCACCGCTGGCGTCCGCGCGCTGTACCTGGCCACCGAGCGGCTCGGCGGCACCACCATCGCGGTCTCCGAGGCGGTCCGGCGGCGCCTGGTCGGCTGGGGCGTACCGGACCGGCGCATCGAGGTGATCCCCAACGGCATCGACGCGGGCGAACTGCGGTACGACTCCGCGCTTCGCCAGGCGACGCGCGCCCGGCTCGGGATCCCGGCGGACGCCCGCGTGGTCGGCGGCGTGGGCCGGCTCCAGCCGACCAAGCGGTTCGACGACCTGATCCGCGCCGTCGCCGCGCTGCCGGACGTCATCCTGCTGCTCGCCGGCGACGGGCCGGCCCGGGTCGCGCTCACCGGCCTGGCCCGCGAGCTAGGCATCGGCGACCGCGTGGTGTTCGCGGGCGCCGTCCCGCACGCCCGGGGCGCGCTGTGCGCGATGGACGTCTTCGCCTCGCCGTCCGCGCAGGAGACGTTCGGAATGGCGGTCATCGAGGCGCTCGCCTGTGGCCTGCCCGTGCTGTACGTGAGCTGCCCCCGCTGGAGGACGGCGGGGCCGAGTCCGGCGCGCGCCGGCTACCGCCCGGCCCGGCCACGCTGCGCGACGGGCTGCGCGCCGCGTTGCGCGACCTGTCCGGCGAGCGGCGGTCCATCCCGGCCGTCGTCGCCCGGCACGACATCGCCCACCTCGCCGGCGTGGTGGGCGACCTCTACAAGCGGCTGGGCGCAGGCCGTCACAGCTGGAAGGGAATGTCATGAACGGCAAAGCAACACTCCGACGTCTTGGCATGCTGGTACTCCTGGCCTTGCTCGGCGCCGCGGCCGGTGGCGTCTACTGCGCGGTGAAGGAGCCCAGCTACCGGGCCGAGTCGCATGTCGTGTTCACCGGTGAGCGCGGCGAGTCTTTGGCGGCGGTCAGCTTCGCCCAGGCGTACGGGCGGATCGCCGCCGGAGCGCAGGTGACGGACAAGGCGGCCAAGACGCTCGGGTCCCGGGACGGGCTCTCGGACGTGAAGGCGACCACCTCACCGGACGCGCCGGTCGTCGAGATCACCGCCACGGGCGCCGACGCCGAGCGCACCGCCGCCGTCGCCAACGCGGTCGCCGACGCCCTCGTCGACCATGCGAGCGCCCGCAAGAAGAAGACCCGGATCTCCGCCAGCGTCCTGGCCCAGGCCGCGACGCCACCCGCTCCGTCGTCGCCGCGGCCCGCGCTGGGCGCGACCCTCGGGGCGGTGGCCGGGCTTCTCATCGGCGGGCTCGCCGCACTGGCCGGCGTCGGCCGCGGCCGCAGCCAGCCGCAGGCGCCCCTCGGCGCCGGCACCACCCCACTCGACCCGATCCATCGTGGCGGCGTGTTGACCGCCATCCCGGCCGACCAGCAGCGAACCGTCGGCCGTGCCGTTGTCACCTACCGGGAGATGTCATGACCATATTGACCACTGTGGACACCAGGAAGACCTGGTCCGTGGAAGTACGCGGCGACGATGCCGCCCTGCACCGGCTGGGTGCCGAATGGGACGACCTGGTCGACCGCTGCGCCGCGGCCACCCCGTTCCAGTCGCACGCCTGGCTAGCGTCGTGGTGGCGCGCATACGGTACGCCGGGGCGGCTGCGACTCGTACTCGTGCGCCTCGACGGCCGGCTGGTCGCCGCGGCCGCCCTCCAACGGCGGCGCCGGCTGTCGTGCGACGTGCTGACGCCGGTCGGCGGCGCGCTGTCCGACTTCGTCGACGTCCTGGTGGACGACGCGGTCGCCGAACCGGCTACGCGACAGTTGGCCGACGCGCTGGCCAGCGTGCCCGGCTGGCACGTCCTGGACTTTCCGGAGACCCGACCGGACGCGGTGGCCGGCACATCGCTGCGGGACGTCTGGCCGGGACGTCACCACGCCGTTCCCGCGTCCCGGTGCTTCGAGCTGCCGGCCAGCGAGATGGAAGACCTCGTAGCGGCGCTGCCGACGCATACCCGCAAAACGGTGCGCCGCCGGATCAACCAGATCCGCAAGCTCGGCCTCGACGTGCGGACCGTGGCGGCCGAGGATTCCGACCGGGCCGTGGCCGACCTGCTGGCGCTGCACGCGAAGCAGTGGCAGGGGCGCGCGGTCAACCCGGAGCACGTGCACGACGACTTCGCCGGACACCTCACGGCGGCCGCCCGCCCGATGATCCGGGACGGCCGCGCCGAGATCGTCGAGTTCCGCCTCGCGGGCCGCCTCGTCGCGTCGTCGCTCGCGGTCATCGGCGGCGGCCTCATGGGCGGATACCTCTACGGCGCGGAGCCGGAGCTGCGCGACCGCGTCGACATCCTCACCCTCCTGCTGGGCGAGACGGTACCGTCCGCGCACCGGCGCGGCTGCACGACGTTCAGCATGCTGCGCGGCACCGAGCCGTACAAGCTGCGGTGGCGCCCGCGCGAATCCGCCAACCAGCGGGTCATGTTCTCCCGCACCGGCAGCCCGCGTGCGGTCGCCTACACCGGCGCGGTCCGGACCGGCCGCGCCGCGATCCGGGCCGCCAAGCGGCACCTGCCGTGGCTGCGCTCGCTCCGCGACCGGGCGCGCCGCGTGCCGGCCGCGATCACCGTCCGCCGCAAGGGGGGTAGCGGACATGGTTGAGTACGCCCGAGTGCTGCACGTCGTGCAACCGCGCGACGGCGGGGTGGCCGGCTACGTCGCCGCCGCCTGCGCCGACCAGCTGTCCCGCGACTGGGACGTGGCGGTCGCCTGCCCGCCGGACGGTCAGCTCGCCGCCGAGCTGGCCCGGCTCGGCGTGCCGCACCTGCCGTGGCGGGCCACCCGCACCCCCGGGCCGGCGACCGTCGGCGAGACGCGCGACCTGGCCCGGCTGGTCAGGAGGTATCGGCCCCAGGCCGTTCACCTGCACGCCGCCAAGGCGGGCCTGGCCGGGCGGCTCCTGCTGCGCGGGCGGGTCCCGACGCTGTTCCAGCCGCACGGCTGGTCGTGGCTCGCCGCCGAGGGGGTGCTGAGGCCGGCGAGTGTCGCCTGGGAACGCGCGGCGGCGCGCTGGGCCGACCGGCTCGTCTGCGTCGGCGAGCAGGAAGCCGAGCAGGGCCGGGCTTGCGGTGTCGACGGGGCGTACGTGGTCATCCGCAACGGCGTCGACCTGCGGCGGTTCCGCCCGGGCGACGAGGGCGCCCGCAGGGCCGCCCGGATCCGGCTCGGCGTTCCGGCGCAAGGCCCACTGGCGGTGTGCGTCGGGCGCGTCACCCGCCAGAAGGGCCAGGACGTCCTGCTGTCGGCGTGGGAGACGGTCGCCCGGCAGCTCCCGCTGGCACAGCTGGCCCTGGTCGGCGACGGTGACCTGCTGCCCGGGTTGCGCGAGCACGGCACGCCCGGCGTCCACTTCGCCGGTGCCGTCACCGACGTGCGTGACTGGCTTGTCGCCGCCGACCTCGTGGTGCTGCCGTCCCGCTGGGAGGGCCTACCCTTGACCGCGCTCGAAGCGTTCGCGACCGGGCGGTCCGTGGTGGCCAGCGACGTCCCCGGCCTCAGCGAGATCGTCGCTCCCTCGGTCGGCGCACTCGTACCACCGGAACGGGCCGAGCCACTGGCCGAGGCGCTCCTGCGGCGGCTCCGCGACCTGGATCTCGCCCGGACCGAGGGGGCCGCCGCCGTCCGCCACGCGGCCGGCTTCGACGTACGCCGCACGCTCGGCCGGCTCGCGTATCTGACGTCGACCGTGGCGGCGACCCGGGGCACGTCGTTGGTCCGGTCGCCGGGCGTGCCGGCCCTGTCACCTCGGGAGGTGCGATGAACAGCGTTGCCGACATCGATCTGGCCGATCCGCGGTTCTGGCGCCGCCCCGCCCGGCAGCGGCTGGACGCGTTCGCCCGGCTGCGACGGCTCGACGCACCGGTGTTCTACGCCGAGCGTGGACCGTCGGCGGGACCGTCCGGCGGCTTCCACGCGCTCGTCCGGCACGCCGACGTGGTGACGGCCAGCCGTACCCCGGAGGTCTTCGTCAGCCGGCACGGCGTGACCACACCGCGGCCGCCGCGGTGGGTGCGCGCGGTGTTCGGCGACTCGATGGTCAACCTCGACGACCCGCGGCACGCGCGGCTGCGCTCCGTCGTCTCGCGGGCCTTCACACCACGCGTGGTGGCCCGCATCTCCGCCGACATCGGCAAGCTGGCCACCCGCGTCGTCGACGACGTCGTCGCCACCGGCCCGGCCGACTTCGTGACCGCGGTGGCCGGCCCGCTGCCGTTCCACGTCATCTGCGACATGATGGGCATCCCGGCCGCGTACCGGGAGGAACTGCTCCGCCGGATCAACGCGACCACCGAGCGGGCGGGCGTCCAGGAAGGACGCCGCCGGCTCCGCGTCCCCGGGCGCGGCCTGGCCGCCCTGGCCCGGATGCACCGGGTCGTCGCCGGCGTGGGGCGTGACCGGCGCCGGCACCCGACCGACGACCTCATCTCCGCCCTCGTCACCGCGGAGGTCGCCGGCCGGCCCCTGACCGGGCGCGAGCTGGGTGCGTTCTTCTCGCTGCTGCTCGTGGCCGGCGTGGAGACCACCCGCAACACGATCGCGCACGCGCTCTGGCTGCTCACCGCGCACCCGGATCAGCGGGACCTGCTGCTGTCGGACTTCGACGGCCGGGTCGGCGGCTTCGTCGAGGAGGTGGTCCGGTACAGCTCCCCGATCGTCCAGTTCCGCCGCACCGTGGCCCGGGACTTCGCGCTCAACGGGCACCCGTTGCGGGCCGGCGACGAGGTGGTCATGTACTACGTCTCGGCCAACCGCGACGAGACCGTGTTCACCGAGCCGGACCGGTTCGACATCACCCGTACGCCCAACCCGCACGTCGGGTTCGGCGGCGGCGGACCGCACTTCTGCCTGGGCGCGTCGCTCGCCCGGCAGGAGATGACGGTGCTGTTCCGCGAGCTGCTCACCCGGTTGCCGGGGCTGCGCTCGGTCGGCGAGCCACACCTGATCGCGTCGAACTTCGACAACCGCATCGGGCGGCTCGACTTCACCTACTCCCGAAAGGAGTCGTAGTCATGCGCGCCGTACTCTCGGCCGCCGCCACGACGGCTCTGCTCGCCTGCATCGGCTACGTCATGGTCGCGTGCGGGCCGTCCGGCGCGCCGACCGGCGGCGGCCCGCCGCCGGTCGAGCAGCCCGCCGCCTGGGAACTGGCGTTCAGCGACGAGTTTGACGGGGAATCGTTGGACCGATCACGCTGGGACGACCGGTCCAGCGCCGAGTCCGACGAGGGTCGCGGGAACAAGCCGAACCAGCAGCTGGAGTGGAACCAGGCGGCCAACTGCCGGGTCGGCGGCGGTGAGCTGGTCATGACGGCCCGACGCGAGGCGCACGCCGCCGCCTCCGGCGAGCACTACGACTGGACGTCGTGTCTCATCTCCAGCGCGCCGTCGTACGCCTTCCAGTACGGCTACGTCGAGGAGCGCGCCAAGCTGCCCGCGGCCAACGGTTTCTGGCCGGCGTTCTGGACGTGGCAGGCACCGGGCATCGACCGGCCGGTGGAGACCGACGCTTACGAGATGTACTCGGCCGACAGCCGCGAACTGCACATGACGCAGCACTCGGGCGGCCGGCACGGCTGCCAGTGGCGGCCGCCGTTCGACCCGTCGGCCGACTGGCACACGTACGCGGTCGCGATAGAACCGTCCGGGACCACCTGGTACGTCGACGGCGAGCAGGTGTGCCACACGCGGTCCACCTCCGAGGCGCCGACGAACATCATCTCCAATCTCGCCGTGTACGCCGTACGCCCGCCGGACTCCACGACGGACAGCGCCGAGAAGCGGGTCGACCACATCCGGGCGTGGACCCGCCGATGAGGCCGCAGGCGTGGCTGCGCTGTCTGGGCTTCTATTGACCTTTCGGGGTCAGGTTCAGAGTCAGGATCGAGTTTTGGGCTGCCGCGGCGCTCGTCGCGGTCCAGGCCGTCGCTCCCGCGGCCGCACCCTGCGCGGTCCACAAACCAACCCCGACGGGTGATGCCTGCGCGGCGATGGGGTGTGAGCGCGTGACGCCGTCACAGGGCAGGTTGGTTTCTGGGCCCCATACCTCACAGTCATAAATATGCCTCTCAGGTATGGGGCCTAAAACTAGTCTCTAGAACGGAAGCGGAGCGAAGACGGCGGCGCATACCACCGTCTCCCGGGCGGGGCTCGGTCGTTGTCCTTGGGTCTTGTGCCGCGGGGCTGGCAGTGCTGGTCGGGGGTTTCGGCGAGCGCTTGCGAGCCGCCGACCTGCGCGGTGCCCGCGGGAGCGTGCGGTCCGCAGGTGGCGCGGGCCGGGGCATATCTGCCCGGACAAACCCCAGACGCCGCCTGACCCCAAACCCAAAACGTCTCTAGAGACCTTCCGGAGTGAGCGCTACCCCCGGGCGCCCATGCCATCCCCAGACCCACCGCGACCGTGATCGTGAGAAACACCCGTAACACCCGCACCAGAACCACCCCACCGGCAAGCTCGGCTGGATGACGCGGGACCGGCCGTGTTGTTTACCTGCGGCATAGCGTGACTACGGACCGTCTCGGGGTGTGTGGTCGTCTGCTCTTGCCAGCATGCCCGCAGAGGTGTAAAAGGGATATAAGGCACCCGCCGGTGAGGAGATGGGACCACGAACGCCGGATGAACGTGGTTGATCTGCGGATCGCGAAACCCGCCGTCGAGGAGACGGTAAGTAGCCGGAACTAGTGAAACCCACCAACACCCACGGCGGGTGTCTCGGTGTCGTTACCGAGCCAGCGCCGGCGTCGCCCGGGGGCGGGCGGGAGCATTACCCCGACATCGGCCGGCCATCACGGGATTCTTCAGCGGTTGTCGCTGGCGTGGCGTACCAGTCGCCGTCGTGGAGGATGGTGGTGACGGGACGTCGTGCTCAACCGGATGGACGGCGGCGTGGTGTTCCCGTTGTCGACGATGCCCGGCGAGCGGGTCGGCCACGTCTACGCCGGCCCGATGGCGGGGGAGACCGACCACTTCCTGGAGGGGGTCGCCCGTGGCACACCGGTGCTCGTGCCGGCCACCGAGGCCCGCGAGGTGATGCAGGTCTACCTGGCCGCCGACGAGTCCGCCGAGACCGGCCACCCCATCGACCTCGCCCCGTCCTGGCAGCCGTCGCAAACGGCGGCCACGCTATGAGAGTCTCAACTCGCACTTGGGGTGGCCCGTCCACCCGTGTGCCCGTGCCGATCGGGTCGGGCGAGTTGCGCGCCGGAGGAAAGGGGAACCATGCGGATCACCGTGCTGGGCGCGGGTTCGTGGGGTACCACGGTCGCGTCCGTTCTTACCCGCAGGGATCACGAATCGCTGATCTGGGCGCGCAGTCCGTCCACGGCGGACGAGATCAACGCCAAGCACAGCAACGAGCGTTATCTCGAAGGCTTCCATCTCCCGGTTCGGCTTCGCGCCACCGCGGACCTCGCTGAGGCGGCAGCCCACGCGGAATTGCTCGTCGTCGGCGTGCCGACCGGAGCGTTCCGCGCCACCCTGGAACAGGTCCGGCGGGACCTGCACCCATGGATCCCCGTGGTGAGCCTCAGCAAGGGCCTGGAACGCGACTCACTGTTGCGGATGACTGAAGTGATCAAGGAGGTGCTACCGGGACATCCGGCCGCCGCGCTCACCGGTCCCAACCTGGCCAAGGAGATCATGGCAGGCATGGCGGCGGCCACTGTGATCGCAACGGAGGACCTCACCGTCGCCACGGCGATACAACAAGTGTTCCGGCGGGGCATGCTGCGCGTGTACACCAACCACGACGTGATCGGCTGCGAGGTCGGTGGCGCGCTGAAGAACGTCGTAGCGATCGCCACGGGCATCGCCCAAGGTCTAGGCGTCGGTGACAACACCCGGGCCGGGGTGATCTCCCGCGGACTCGCCGAGCTGACCACGCTGGCGGTCGCGATGGGAGGCGAGCCGAGCACGCTCGCCGGGTTGGCCGGGATGGGTGACCTGGTGGCGACGTGCATCAGTCCGCAGAGCCGCAACCGGCACGTCGGCGAGCAGCTCGGCCGCGGGCGGAGACTGGACGACATCCTCGCCGAGATGGGGCAGGTCGCCGAGGGGGTCAAGACGGTTCACGCCGCCGTTCGACTGGCTGACCAGCACGGGTTGGCCATGCCCATCACTCGCACGATCCACCGCGTCGTCACCGGCGACATCACCGCCGAGCGGGCCTATGGCGGCCTGCTGCGTACCCACCCGGCCGGACACGAGTCCGAACCTGGGTGAGCGGTCAGCGCTGCGCCGAGGTGAGGTTCCAACGGTTCCTCGGCCTGGACGCCTCGCGAGCCCGACCGGAGTCGTCGATCCAGCCGTCGCGCGTTAAGCGGATGGTGTTCACCGCGTGACGAGTTCGGTTAGTGCGGCGCTGGTCGTTTCGTCGGCCGGTAGGAATGCTTCTAATCGCAGTTCGGCGATGGTGACGTTGGTGGCGGTACCGAAGTGGGTGAGTGTGGTGATGAGCCGCAGTTCCGGGTTGTCCGGGTCGCCCGTGCGAAGGCGCAGCGGCACCGCGAAGCCGAGATGATGTGACGAGAGTTGCCGTGGGCGCGGTGGTATCAGGCCGACGAGTTCGGCGGCGAGGCGCTGGAGCCGGTCGCTGGGGTTGCGGGCGTTCTCGGCTTGGATGCTGTCGATGATGTGCCAGGCCCACTCGTCGAGGTTGACGATGCGCGGCGCGAGCCCTCCGGGATGCAGCAGGATCCGGGGGACGCTTGCCGGCGGGGCGAGCAGGTGCGGGTCCACTGCGCGGGTGATCGCGTGGAACCCGGCGTTGGCCGAGACGAGGTCGCCGTGCCGGTCGACGATCACGGCCGGGTACGGCAGATGGCCGTGCAGGATGCGGTCGAGGGCGGCGCGGACCGGCGCCAGCTGAGGGTCGTTCAGATCGCTGTGTGGGTACGCGGGCGCGAATCCCGCGGCGAGGAGCAGTTCGTTGCGTTCGCGGATCGGCACCTCCAGCGACTCGGCCAGCCGTATGATCATCGACCGGCCGGGCGTCGACCGTCCGCTCTCGATGAAGCTGACGTGCCGTTGGGTGGTGCCGGCACGCACCGCCAGCTCGAGCTGGCTGACGCGCCGTCGGGTACGCCACTGGCGCAGTGCGTCGGCGAATCCGCCCCTGGTCGACCCGATGATCACTCCTCCTGTTTAGCCGCTGGGGATGCTGGTCGGCGATTCCCTGCAAGGAATTGTCGCGCCCTGTCCGGCGCAGCACAGTCGAGGGATGACCACGATGGCGACGACACTTCCGCCCTCCGTACGCAGCTATCACGTCAACAGCGGCGACGGCGTCGATGGCCTGTCGCTGCGGACCGATGAACCACGAACGCCAGGCATCGGCGAGGTGGCGGTCGCGGTCCACGCCGTCTCGCTCAGCTTCCGCGAATTGCTGGTGCTGCGCGGGCAGTACGTGCTGCCGGTCAAACCGGACGTCATCCCCGTCTCCGACGGTGCCGGGCAGGTCATCGCCGTGGGGCCAGGTGTCCAACGGGCGCGACCGGGCGACCGGGTCACCGCCACGCTGTTCCCGCTGTGGAGGGACGGCCCGCTGCAACCGGCATACCTGCCACAACTGGGAGGCTCCCTCGACGGCATGCTCACCGAACTCGCCATCCTGCCGGAGCATGCCCTCGTCCCGATCCCCGCACACCTCTCCTACGCCGAGGCCGCGACGCTGCCGTGCGCCGCGGTCACCGCGTGGAATGCGCTGACCGGTGACGGCTCCGGGATCCAGCCCGGACACACCGTGCTGACCACCGGCTCGGGCGGGGTGTCACTGTTCGCCGTACAACTGGCCAAGCTGCTCGGCGCGACAGTGATCGCCACCACCGGCCAGCCGGGAAAGGAACAGCGCCTTCGCGACCTGGGCGCCGACGACGTCGTCAACTACCGCGCCGTGCCCGATTGGCACACCGCGGTCCGCGACATCACCGGTGGGCGCGGGGTCGACCGGGTCGTCGACACCGCCGGAACACTGGAACAGTCAATAAAATCGCTCGCCATCAACGGCCACCTCGCGTTCGTGGGGTCCCTTTCCGGGCACTGGCGACCACTCGACCCTCGCCTGCTGTTCAGTGCCGCCGCGACGATCCGGGCGTTGGCCGTCGGAAGCCACGCCCAGTTCACCCACCTGAACGAGATCATCACCGCACACCAACTCCGGCCCGTCATCGACCGAGTGTTCCCCTTCGAGGAAGCCGGCGCGGCGTACCGGTACTACGAGTCAGCCAGCCCGTTCGGAAAAGTCATCATCAAGCGGACGGCGAGTTGATCGAGGTCGATGAACCTGTGCGTGAGGCTCTGCGTGCGTAGAGTCATGAGGCGTTTGTTGAGTGTTGAACGGGGTCGTCTGATCGTCGTTGTAGGCGCACTCGCGGCATTGCTGGGCGTATCGGTGCTGGTGCAGGTCGGTGCGCGGCTCGACGCAGGCAACACCGGGCGAGTCGAGTCGGAGCCGGTGGGTGACGCGTACGCCCGCCTGCCGCTGACGTTCGTCGAGAATCGGGGACAGGCCGACGGGCAGGTGCGGTACCTCGCCCAGGGCGGGCGGTACGGTTTCTTCTTCACACCCGATTCGCTCGCGATGTCATTGTTAGAGCAGGATAGTGCGACAGGTGTCAATCTCTTCCTGGATTTCATCGATGCAAATCCCAACGTTTCGGTAGGCGCGGCGCACGGGGCGCCTACCACGGTCAGTTACCTTCGGGCGGATTCGCCGGCCGGCTCCCGCCGGGGCCTGCCGACCTACGGCGAGGTCACCTACCGGCAGTTGTGGTCGGGCGTGGACATGGCCATCACGGGGCGCGACGGCGTGCTGAAGTACGAGTTCCGCCTGGCACCCGGCGCGCGGGTCGACGACATCCAGCTGGCCTATCGCGGCGCGGATCGGCTGACAACCGACGAGGCGGGCGGCCTCCTGGTCGACACCACGCTTGGGACGCTGCGGGACACACCGCCCGTGTCGTACCAGGTGATCGACGGCCAGCGGGTGCCGGTCGCGAGCCGCTACCTGCTCGCGGGCGGGTCCTACGGCTTCGCGGTTGGCGGCTACGACCCGGAGCACGAGCTCGTCATCGACCCGGGCCTGGAGTACTCGACCTTCCTCGGCGGCTTCGGCAACCAGACCGGTGCGGCGATCGCCGTCGACGCGGCGGGCAGTGCCTACGTCACCGGCTTCACCCAGTCGCCGACGTTTCCGACGACGGCCGGCGCTTTCGACCGGACCGGGTCGGCGAGCAACGATCTCGACGCGTTCGTGGCCAAGCTCAACCCGGCGGGCACAGGGCTGGCCTACTCCACCTTCCTCGGCGGCACCAACTTCGACTGGGGCCGGGACATAGCGGTGGACGCCGCCGGCAACGCCTACGTGGCCGGCCAGACGAAATCCTCCAGCTTCCCGACCACCAGCAACGCGTTCGACCGGACGTTCAATGTGGACAGCTGCCCGCGGTGCGGCATCGACCAGTACGACGCGTTCGTGGCCAAGCTGAATCCGAGCGGCTCCCAGCTGGTCTACTCGACGTTCCTCGGCGGGTTCGACTTCGACGACATCCTCTCGATCGCGCTGGACGGCACCGGCCAGGCATACGTGGCCGGGCAGACGGTGTCGAGCAACTTCCCGACGACCGCCGGCGCGTTCGACACCACGGCCAACGGGGAGTACGACGCTTTCGTGGCGAAGTTCAACGCATCCGGCTCCCAGCTGGTCTACTCAACGCGCCTCGGCGGTACGGACAACGAGCTTCCCAGCGCGATCGCGGTCGACGCGTCGGGCAACGCGGTGGTCGGTGGTTCGACCAGGTCTGCCGGCTTCCCGACGACTCCGGGAACGCTCCAGCCCGTGCACAGCGGCGGGGACTTCCTCGACCTGTTCGAGGGCTTCGTCACCAAGGTGAACGCCACGGGTTCGGCCCTGGTGTATTCGACGTTCCTCGGAGGGACGAAGCCGGACAGCGTCAGCGACGTCTCCCTCGACGCGCTCGGCAATGCCTACCTCCTCGGCGGGACGCAGTCCGCGGCGTTCCCGACCACACCCGGCACGTTCGACACCACGTTCGACGGCACCAGCCAGTCGTTCGCCGTGAAGCTGAACGCCACCGGCTCGGCGCTGCTCTACTCGACGTTCCTCGGTAGGGCCGGCGCGGGATCGGGTGCCCTCACCGGGGACGGCAGCATCTGGCTGGCCGGCGGTGGCGGACCCGACGCGTTCGTCAGCCCCGACGCGTGGGACCCGCAGTTCAGCGGGGGCTCGTCGGACGCCTACGTGGCCAAGCTGAACGCCACCGCCACCGCGCTCGACTACGCCACCTTCCTCGGCGGGACCGAGTCGGACGGCGCCTTCGACGTGGCGCTCGACCCAGCCGGCAACGTCTACGTCAGCGGTCGCACCACCTCAGCGGACTTCCCGACCACCGCCGGAGCCTTCGACCGGGTCTACAGTGGAGACCCGTTCATCCTCGGGGCCGAGGCGTGGATAGCCAAGCTCGCCGTCGGTCCGGGCACCCCGCCGCCACCCCCGCCGCCTCCGCCCGTGCCCACCGCGCCGGAGCTCGCCAGCCCCGCCGGCGGCGCCACGGTCGCCCAACCGGTGACATTCGCCTGGAACCCCGTGACCGAGGCCGCCTCGTACACGATCCAGGTGGACGAGATCTCCGCGTTCGGCGCGCCGTTGATCCTGACCGCGAACGTCACAGTCACCGAGGTCACCACCGGCACGCTTCCCGCCGGCACCTGGTTCTGGCGGGTACGGGCCGTGAACCCGGCCGGCACCCCGGGTCCGTGGTCGCAGTTCCGCACGATCACGGTGCAGGCGCCACCGACGCCGCCTCCGACACCTACGCCCACGCAGCCGCTCCCCGCCCCCGCACCGCTGAGCCCCGGCAGTGACGCCCGCATCCCACCGGGCACGACGATCACCTTCGACTGGGGTGACGTCTCGGGCGCCGCGAGCTACACCATCCAGATCGACGACAGCCAGAGCTTCCAGGCACCGTTCACGCTCGAAGCGACCGGCGCCGCCTCGCAGCACACCGCCAGCGGACTTCCCACCCAGCGGATGTGGTGGCGAGTACGCGCCAACGATGGCAACGGCGTCCCAGGGGCTTGGTCGCCGGCCCGGCGGTTCGAAATGAGGAACTGAGTGTGACGTTCACAGCTGTCGCCGCGGATGAGCAGTCGGCAGGAGGCGGCGGTCCCGGGCTACTGGGCCGGCCACCGCCCGGCGACGCCAAAGTCCGGCGATTTGAGGACTGATCAGGGTCGCGCTCGGTCGTGCCGAAGGCCCCGGCCCGCGTCACCTGCGGACCGCATGCTCCCGCGGGCACCGCGCAGGTCGGCGGCTCGCAAGCGCTCGCCGAAACCCCCGACCAGCACTGCCAGCCCCGTGGCACAAGACCCAAGGACAACGACCGAGCCCCGCCCGGGAGACGGCAGTGTGCGTCGCCGTCTTTGCACTGCTTCCGTTCTAGAGACTAGTTTTAGGCCCTATACCTGAGAGGCATATTTATGACTGTGAGGTATGGGGCCCAGAAACCAACCTGCCCTTTGACGGCGTCACGCGCTCACACCCCATCGCCGCGCAGGCATCGCCCGTCGGGGATGCTCCTATGGATGTCAAGTGGCGGGTTCAAGATTGTTTGTTGTGATGATTTGGTAGAGTTCGCGGGCGACGTACCGTTTGAGGCATCGGATGATCTCTTTCTTGGATAGGCCGTCTTTGGTGCGTCGCTGCATGTAGGCGCGGGTGTTGGGGTCCCAGCGCAGCCGGCTGAGTACGACGCGGTAGAGGGCGGCGTTGGCTTGTCGGTCGCCGCCGCGGTTGAGGCGGTGTCGGGTGGTTTTGCCGGATGAGGCGGGTAGTGGGGCGACGCCGCAGAGCATGGCGAACGCGGCCTCGGAGTGGAGTCGGTCGTGGTTTTCGCCGGCGGTGACTAGTAGTTGGCCGGCGGTGTCGGTGCCGACACCGTGGACGGCGGCCAGTCACAACGCCACGTCCGGTGAGTGCACGAGCACCTCCCGGCCGGAGGCCGACAAATCCCGGGCAAGACCCGAAGTCAGTTGGTTGTTGGGTCAAACCCCGGCGGGAGGTGCTCACAAACATCATCTCTGTTGGTTGTGGACCGCGCAGGGTGCGGCCGCGGGAGCGACGGCCCGGACCGCGACGAGCGCCGCGGCAGCTCAGAACTCGATCCTGATTTGAAGTACCGCCCCGCGTCGTGTCGGTGACAGGTGCAACGGCCGTGCCGACCTGTGGCTCCTTGCGAGCTCGCCGGCGCGGCCTGACGAGAGGTGAAGGCAGGTCTGGACGGTTGTCGGTCCGTCCGTTGGTGGGGGTTGGGCGGTACGGCCATCCCGGGAAGATGAGGCGCGCCGGATGGGATGGGCGGATCCTCGGCTCAGCGAGGATTCGGAGACGGGACTATGGCGGTCAAATCGGATGTTGAGGATCGGCCTGCACCTTTGGGTGGACGCTGGTACGCGCAGCCGCCCGATGCCGTCACCACAGCGTTCGGGGTCGACCCGGCCGCCGGGTTAACGGCTGGGCGGGTGGCGGAGCGGCTGGGCGCGGATGGCCCGAACGCACTGCCCGAGGAGAAGCCAAAGCCGGCCTGGCTCCGATTTCTTGATGAATATCGCACTTACATGCAAATCATCCTGATCGTCGCTGCGGTGGTGTCGCTGGTCGTCGGCGAATGGGGCACCGCGATCATGCTCGTTTTGCTGACGATCGTCAATGCCGTTGTGGGGCTACGGCAGCAGGGTAAAGCAGAGAGCGCCATGAATGCGCTCAAATCAATGATGAAGGCATCCGCCCGCGTACGGCGCGACGGTGCTGAGTCACAGATTCCGGCGGAGCGGCTGGTCGCCGGCGACATCGTGCTGATCGCCGCGGGGGATCAGGTGCCGGCGGACGGGCGGATCATCGCGGCGAGAGCGCTGCAGATCGACGAGTCGGCGCTGACGGGAGAGAGCACGCCGGCGGCCAAGGACGCGGGAACGTTGCCGGACGCCGAGGTCGGCCCGGGTGACCAGACGAACATGGCGTTCATGAACACTCCGGTGACGCACGGCAGCGGGACCATGATCGTCACCGGCACCGGTGCGCGTACCGAACTGGGCAAGATCTCCGGATTGCTGGCGGGCACGGCTATGGAGAAGTCCCCGCTGACCAAGGAGCTCAACCGGCTCACGCTGTGGATCGCATCGGCGGCCGGCTTCACGATGATCGTGATGTTCGTCCTGGGGCGCCAGCGTGGCGAGGCGTGGATGTACTGTTCGTCGCCGCCGTCTCGCTGGCGATCGCGGCGATCCCGGAGGCGCTACCCACGGTTTCCCAGACCATCCTGTCGATCGGTGGCGTCGATCTAGCCAATCGCAACGCGATCGTCAAAGACCTGCCCTCGGTCGAGACGCTGGGGTTTGTCTCGGCGATCAACTCCGACAAGACCGGCACGCTGACGATGAACCAGATGACCGCGGTGGAGGTGATCGATCCCGGCGACCGGTACACCATCTCCGGGATCGGCTACGGCCTGGCGGGCAGGGTTCATCATACGGCGGGAAGTGCTGCCACGCTCGACGACCAGATCTTGCCGTACTTGGTCGCGAACGACGCCGTACTCGTGGACGGCAAGGTCGTGGGCGACCCGACCGAGGGCGCGCTGCTCGTACTCGGGCACAAGGCCGGCCTGGACGTCGACGCCACCCGCGAGCGGCTGCCCCGGCTGGCGACCTTACCGTTCGATCCGAGCTACAAGCTGATGGCGACGTTCAACCAGACCAAGGATGCGGCAGGTAGGTCAGTTGTGCGGGCCTTCGTCAAGGGCGCGGCGCCGGCCGTCGTCGAGCGCAGCAGTTCCGGTGGCGAGTGGGCACACGCTCATCTGGAGCGCATGGAGAGCGGCGGCCAGCGGGTGATGGCCGCTGCCACCCGGGACATCGATGCTGCCGACTTCGACCCGGAGGCCGATCTGCTCGACTACGTCACCGAGTTGCGGCTGGCCAGCTTGGTCGGGATGGTGGATCCGCCGCGCGATGAGTCGAAGACCGCGGTGCGCAACGCTCAGCGAGCGCACATCCGGGTGCGAATGGTGACCGGAGACGACGTCATCACTGGCGCGGCGATCGCCAAGCAGATCGGCATCTCGGGGGAGGCCATCCTTGGTGCCGACTTCGCCGCCCTGCCCGAGGCAGAACGGCTCAGGCGGGTGGACAGTATCGGCGTGGTCGGCCGGGTCGCACCCGAGCACAAGGTGCTGCTCGCCGACACGTTGAAGAAGAACGGTGATGTCGTCGCCATGACCGGCGACGGGGTGAACGACGCCCCGGCCATCAAGTCCGCCGACATCGGTATCGCCATGGGGAACGGGACCGAGGTAGCCAAGAACGCGAGCCGGATGATCCTCTCGGACGACAACTTCGCGACGATCATCTTCGCCGTCGAGCAGGGTCGCAAGATCTACGACAACCTCACGAAGTACATCCGCTTCGTGCTCGTCCTGCTCGTCGTGTTCGTGCTGACCTTCCTGGGCGCCAGCCTGTTCAACATCGCCGCCGGAGAGCCGTTCACGCCAGCGCAGGTCTTGTGGATCCACTTCGTGGTCAACGCCGCGTTCGGCTTCGCGCTCGGTTTCGACCGGGAGACTCCAGGGCTGATGTCCTTGCGTCCCCGCCCGCGTGGCGAGTCGGTGCTTACCCGGCGCATGGTCATCACGGTCGGGCTGGTCGGGCTCGCCATCACCGTGGGCCTGCTCGGGCTGATCGAGCTTGGCGCGTCCCGCTACGACAGCGTCGAGGTCGGCCAATCCATCGCGTTCACGTCGTTCGCGCTGTGCCTGATCGTGGCCGCGGTCGAGTGCCGCAGCGAAACCGATACGGCACTGACGCCGGCGACATTCGACAGCAAGCAGTTGAACTGGGCAATCGTCGTGGAGTTTGCGTTGGCGGTGTTCGTCACCCAGATGGACGCCTTCCGGCGCATTCTCGGCACGGTGGAGATCAACGCGTTGCAGTTCGCCTGGGCGCTCGTCCCGCCCATCGCGCTGCTGATCCTGTGGGAGTTGGGCAAGCTGCTGGTCCGGCGATTCGCGGCGATGCCACCCGCGAGAAAAGAGGAACAGAAGGGATTCGTGTGATGGCCAAGCCAGCCGAAAAACGGATCGCCAAGTTCATCAAGCCGTTCCGGGTCAGGCCCGGGGCGAGCGTGCACCTGGCCAAGGACTTCGATCCGGGGTACAAGGCGAGCTTCCTGCACAAGAAGGAGAGCGTGGACCTGCTCCACCGGGTCAATGGCTTGCTGGTCGACTACCAGGCGCGGCTGGCCGCCGACGACCAGCACGGGGTACTGGTCGTCCTGCAGGCGCTCGACGCGGCCGGCAAAGACGGCACGATCCGTCATGTCATGAGTGGGGTCAACCCGCAGGGTGTTCACGTGTCCAGCTTCAAGGTGCCCTCGGCGGAGGAACTCAACCACGACTACCTATGGCGGTACGCCCAACGCCTCCCCGGCCGCGGGGAGATCGCCATCTTCAACCGTTCGCACTACGAGGAGGTCCTCGTCGTACGCGTGCATCGGGAACTGCTGGACCGACAGAAACTGCCCGACGAGTGCAAGGCTGGCAACATCTGGAAGCGACGCTACCGGGCCATCAACAACTTCGAACGCCACCTGGCCGACAACGGCTTTCGCATCGTGAAGCTGTTCCTCAACCTGTCCAGGGAGGAGCAGCGGATCCGCTTCCTGCGCCGCATCGACCTGGCCGACCACAACTGGAAGTTCTCGGCCGCCGACGTGCGGGAGCGCCAGCGCTGGGACGACTACCAGGCCGCGTTCTCCGAGATGCTCTCGCACACGAGCACGAAGTGGGCGCCGTGGTATGTGATCCCCGCCGACCACAAGTGGTTCGCCCGCATCTCCGCGGCCGCCATCATCGCGCACTCGTTGATCGAGATAAGCCCGCAGTACCCGCAGGTGAGCGCCGAGGTACGCGACGCGCTCCTCAAGACGCGCGTCGAACTCGAGGCCGAGGCACCCGAGGGCGCCGCCGCCGATCCTTACCAGGCGGAGCACCCGGAGGAGGTGTCGGTGCCGAAGACCGGGACGGCCGGCGGGCGGCCGTCCCGGGTATGACGGTTGCTGGCGCTTACGGGGGTGTGAGCGTTCCGGTGATCCACAGTTTGCTGCCGGGGCGGGGGATCGGCAGGGCGCGGGCCTCGACGCAGACGTCGCCTGGCAGCGGTGCCTGTGACGCGCCGTTGGCCTTGAGGTTGAGGTGCCCGAGGGCGAGGAGGTTCTGTTCGGCCAGGTCTCCGACGGACAGCACCCGCATGGTGGTGCCGTCGATGACGACCTCGTCGCCGGTAGTCAGTCCGCTCTTGGCCACGGTGGGGTGGTGCAGGACGGAGAAGTCGTGCAGTTCCTCCGGGGCGGCGTCGGAGAAGAAGACCAGGATCTGCTGCTCGACGAAGTCGGGTACGAGAGCGCCCACGGCGGTTACCTCGGTGGCGTACCGGGTCACTTCCATGGTCACGCCTCGGTGACGTTCTCCGGCTTGACGCCGGACACGAAGATGTCTTCCTTGATGAACATGGCTAGCGGCCCGGCCGGCGAGGTGGGGTGTACGTCCACGGTCGGCACCTTCTTCATGGGGTACACGCCGATGCGGGCGGTGCCGCCGCAGTCGATGACCGCGACCGCGATCCGGTCGAACGGCGCCGAGCTGCGGAAGCCGTCGAACGGCTCGCCGCCGGTGAGCTCGGCGATGCGTTGCGCGACAGGGTGGATGCCGCCGCCGGTCACCGAGTAGATGAGGTTGCGGGTGCTGTTCGGCTGGATCACGAGCGGTCCGCCCCAGCCACCGCGCCCTGCGGCGATCCGTACGCTCTTGTAGTCACCCATCGTTGCCGTCCTTCCTGGGTCCGGTCAGTCCGCGTTGCTGTAGAGGCCGAAGCTGGCGAAGTAGGCGAGCACCACGGCCAGCGGCCCGGTGACGACCCGGGAGAAGAGCACGGCGGGCACGCCGACTTCCACAGTTTCCTGTTCCGCCTCGCCGAGGGCCAGACCGACCGGTATGAAATCGCAGCCCACCTGGGGGTTGATCGCGAAGAGCGCGGGCAGTGCGAACTGTGGCGGGATCTTGCCCTCGCCGATCTGTACGCCGATCAGCGTGCCGATGATCTGCGCCATCACGGCGCCGGGGCCGAGCAGGGGGGAGAGCACCGGCAGCGCACAGATGATCGCCATGATCAGCAGGCCGATGAGGGAGCCGGCCAGCCCGCGTAGGCCCTTGGCGAGCGCCTCGCCGACGCCGGTCGTGGTGATGATGCCGATGATCAGGGATACGAAGGCCATGAACGGCAGCACGTTGCGCAGGATGGTGTCGATCGAGTCCCGGCCGGCCTGGTAGAGCGTGCCGACCACGGTGCCGACCCGCTTGCCGATGCCGACCAGGACGGCGTTGAACGTGTCGACCGGGCCGCGGCGGGGGCTTCGATCTTCTCGGTTGTGGCGGTCATGCCGTCGCCTCCTGGGTCTGGCGGGCGCGGCGGGACAGCAGCACCTTGGTGATGATCTCGGTGACGACGCCGCGGATGAAGATGACGAGCAGGCCGACCAGGAAGTAGCGCACCGCCAGGTCGCCGAGCAGGATCGCGCTGTTGTTGGCGGCGAGCGTGGTGATGCCGGCGGCGATGCCGCCGTATACGAAGTACTCGCCGGGGTTGGCGTGCGGGAAGATGCCGAGGATGGGGTGGACGAAGCTGACGGCCGAGTCGTAGAAGGCGGGCTTCTTCTCTTCCGGCAGGAACCGTCCGAGCGTGTACGCCATCGGGTTGGTGAGGAAGAAGACCGCGAGGAACGGCAGGACCAGGTAGCGCAGGGGGTAGTAGATCAGGCCCGGCCGTGCGGCGACCGCGCCGAGCCTGTCGATGCGCTCCGGCCCGATCATCCGGATCAGCGCGTTGACCGCGGTGAGCAGGATGATCAGCAGGGGGACGATGCCGACCAGCAGGGACACGAAGGTCTCTCCACCGGCTTTGAAGACGCCGATGAAGTCCTCGGCCCAGTGCGCGAGGGTGCCGAGTACGCCCTTGGGGGGTTCGGGCGTGCCCTCCTCAGCCAGGTATATCCAGTCAGTTAGCACGGGTGGCTCCTTGCGACAGTGACGGCGGGTTCAGTTCCCCGTGGCGGCGGGCTTGCTCTGGCGCGGCGTTCCGGCCAGGAATCCCGCCGCTTGGGTCGCGGCGGCGAGTAGGAGTGGTGACAGGGTCGACTCGACGCCCCCGCGCGCCAGGTCGCTGATGTGGACGCCGTCCAGTGCGGGCAGTGCCCGGGGGCGGGCAAAGACGGTGAGGCCGGTCATCGCCCGGGCGGCGACCACGCGGCCGGTGTCGTCGGCGGCGAGTGCCACGTACGCTCGCCGGAACATCCGGCGTCGGCCCATGCCGACCGCGACCCGCCCCGACCTGCGCAGGACGCGGGTCTCTCGCAGGAATGACCTCGCCTGGACCCATGCCATCGCGAACTGCCCGACCCATAGGACGCCGAGGCCGAGAAACAAGACGGTGATCGACTCCACGATCACCCTCCCTCCATGGCGGACGGCTATTTTCACATCCGTGCAATGGTGCGAACGAATGTGCAAAGTTTCTAGCATGTGATCGCAGCCACACGCAAGACCCTGACCTGCGCCGCGAACGGGGATGCCGGGAAGTGTGCGTGGGAAGTGCATAATCGTGACCGTTGGTGAAGACGACCGGACGGATGTGACGATGCCCGCGCCCCGCAACCGCGACGTGCTGGTCAAGGTGGCCCGGATGTACTACGAGGACAACCTGTCCCAGCAGCAGGTCGCCGAAGAGCTCGGCCTGAGCAGGGCCAACGTGTCCCGGATCCTGGCGTCCGCTCGTGAGCAGGGCATCGTCGATATCCGCATCCACGACCCCAGCGGCCGCGACACGACGCTCGAAGGCGAGATACAGAGCGCGTTCGGTCTCGCCGACTGCCGGGTGGTCAGCGGCCGGCCGTACGAGGCGGCCCTGCGTCAGGTCGGCCCGGTGGCGGCCGAGTGGCTGCTCGACTCGCTCCGGGCCGAGCAGCGGGTGTCGCTGTCCTGGGGCCGCACGCTCCAGGCGATGGTCGACGCCGTGGACACTGATCGGACGTTCCCGGTCGAGGTGCTACCCCTGGTCGGCGGCCTGTCCTCGGTGACGTCGGAGATCACCGGCGAGGAGCTCGTCCGCGAGTTGGCGACCCGCCTCGGCACCACGTTCCAGCGGCTGCACGCGCCCGCGCTGCTGGAGTCGGCGGCGGCCCGGACCACCTTGATGGCCGAGCCGGCGATCGCGTCGGTGTTGCAGGCCGCCGCCCATTCCTCGCTCTCGTTCGTCGGCCTGGGCGCGTACGGCGTGGGTTCGTCGGCGGCGGTGATCGACGCGTTGCGGCTCACGCCCACGCAGCGGGCCCGGTTCGTGCGCGCCAACCCGGTTGGCGACGTGTGCGCGCGGTTCTTTGACGCGGACGGTCAGGAGATCCACGGCGAGGTGCACGACCGCGTGCTCGCGGTGTCGATAGCGGATCTTCGCGCCATCGCGACCGTGGTCGGCCTGGCCGTCGGGGAGGAGAAGGCTCGCGGGGTCCTCGGCGCCCTCAGGGGCGGCTTCCTCAACGTGCTCATCTGCGACGACGCGCTGGCGAAGGCGCTACTGGCGCTGGCGGAGCGCTGAGCTCAACCCGCCGCGTCGGGATCCGTCTTCAGCATCGCGAGCAACTCGGCAAGCGCCTGCTCCGCGGCCGGTCCGTCGGTCTGCACCTGCACCTGTTCGCCGCACGCGATGGCGAGGCCGAGTACCGCCAGGATGCTCTTGGCGTCGACCTGCGCCTGGCCGACCCGGCCGATCCGTACGGTGCCGGGCATCCGTGCCGCGGCCTGCACCAGCAACGCCGCCGGTCGTGCGTGCAACCCGGCCCGGGCCGCCACATTTACCGTTCCCTGAGGCACTGTCATCTCCTCGTGTCGCACAGATGTGAGCTACCGTGCGCAGAAGTGTAAACGGGAGGAGCTGCTGTGCCCATACGAAATAAACGGGAGGAGCCACAGTGCCCATACGAAACCTGACCGGAATCGGAGTCAGCGCCGGACGTGCGGCGGGGCCGGTGGCCACCATGGGCGCGCGCCGGCCCGCCCCGCCCGAACCCACGCACGTCGAAGACCCCGGCGCCGAGCGGGATCGGCTCGTCCAGTCGACCGGCCGGGTGTGCGCCGAAATGCGGCGCCGCGCCGTGGCCGCCACCGGCCCCGCCGCCGAGATCCTGGAAGCCACCGCCATGATCGCCGAGGATCCGAGCTGGGCGGCCGCGGCAGCGGAACTGATCGAGCAAGAGCGGGTGGCGGCCCCGTACGCGGTATGGCGCTCGGCGGAGCAGTTCCGGGCCGCCCTGGCCGCCGCCGGCGGCTACTTCGCCGAGCGGGTGCGCGACCTGGACGACGTGCGGGATCGGGTGATCGCGGACCTTTCCGGCATCGCGCCGCCGGGCCTGCCCGATCCTGGAACGCCGTTCGTGCTGGTCGCCCGGGACCTGGCGCCGGCCGACACGGCCACCCTGCCAGCGGACCGGGTGCTGGCGCTGGTGACCGAGGAGGGCGGGCCGACCAGTCACACCGCGATCCTCGCCCGCGCGCTGGGCATCCCCGCCGTGGTGGCCTGCCCGGGCGTCACCGCGATCGCGGACGGCACCCGGGTCGGCGTCGACGGCGGCACGGGCGAGGTGGTGATCGAGCCGGAGGACGCCGATCTGTTCGCCGCGCCCCGCCGGGACCGGCCCGCGACCGTCGATTACCGCGGCCACCTCGCCGACGGGACCGCCGTGGCCCTGTTGGCCAACGTCGGTGAGCCCGCCGACGCAGGGCGGGCGCGCTCGCTCGGGGCGGCCGGGGTGGGGCTGCTACGGACGGAGTTCCTGTTCGGCGACCGGCTCACGCCACCCACGCTCGACGAGCAGGTGGCCGCGTACGCCGAGGTGTTCGCCGCCTTCCCGGGCGGGCGCGTGGTGGTACGCACGCTCGATGCCGGCTCGGACAAGCCGCTGCCGTACCTGACCGCCGGCGTGGAGACCAACCCGGCGCTCGGCGTGCGTGGCCTACGCGCGATGCGCACCGACCCGGAGTTGCTGGACACCCAGCTCTCGGCCGTCGCCGAGGCGGCGCGGCGGTCGCACACCGAGGTCTGGACGATGGCACCGATGATCGCCACCCCCGCGGAGGCCGCCGAGTTCGTGGCCCGGGCCCGGGCGCACGGTCTGGCCCGGGTCGGCGCGATGGTCGAGGTGCCGTCGGCCGCCCTCCTCGCCGACGACCTGCTGGCGGTCGTCGACTTCGTCAGCGTCGGCACGAACGACCTGACCCAGTACACGTACGCCGCCGACCGGCTGGTCGGTGCGCTCGCCGCCCTCAACGACCCGTGGCTGCCCGCGGTCCTGCGCCTGATCCAGATGACCGGGGACGCCGGCCGCCGGCTGGGCAAACCGGTCGGGGTCTGCGGCGAGGCCGCGGCCGACCCGTTGCTCGCGCTCGTGCTGGTGGGACTGGGCGTGACCAGCCTTTCCGCGACCGCCCGGATGCTGCCGGCGGTGGCGGCCGTACTCGGGTCCGCAGACCAGGCGCTGTGCGCGCGGCTGGCCGACATCGCGCTGCGGGCGGGCGACCCGGCCGCGGCGCGGCGCGGAGTCCGCGAGGCCGCGGCCGAGGCGATCGAGATCGTTTGAGCCTTGCCCGCCGGCATGTTTCGGGGCCATGATGTATCACATCGGTTCACCTTGCTGAGCATATGTGCAGACGGGAACCGGCTGGTGAGGGAGGAATCGCATGGCGTACCTGGAACGGCTCGTGGATCGGGAACGGCGGGTGGGCCGCCCCATCCGGGTCGGGCTCGTCGGTGCCGGACAGATGGGCACCGGATTCGTCGCGCAGGTGGGGCGGATGCCGGGCGTGGAGGTCGCGGCCGTCGCCGACGTCGCGCCGGAAAGGGCACTGTCGGCGTACCGGCGGGCAGGGCGCGCGGACCCGCTGCTCGCGTCCGACCCGGATCTGCTCGCCGCCGCGATCGAGGCCGGCCAGCCGGTCGCCATGGACGACGCCGAACTGCTGGCCCACCTGCCGGTCGACATCGTCGTGGAAGCCAGCGGCATTCCGGAGGTGGGCGCCCAGGTCGCGCTCAGCGCGCTGCTGGCCGGCAAGGACGTCGCGCTGCTGACCGTCGAGGCGGACGTCACCGTCGGCCTCGCACTGACCAACCTGGCCAAGCGGATGGGCCGGGTCTACACCGTCTGCCGCGGAGACGAGCCGGCCGAGGCCAAACGGCTCGTGGACTACGCCCGCGCGCTCGGCTTCGACGTGGTCTGCGCGGGCAAGGGCAAGAACAATCCGCTCGACCGGCATGCCACCCCGGACACCGTCGCCGCGACCGCCCATGCGCGTGGGATGAACCCCAAGATGCTCGCCAGCTTCGTCGACGGCTCCAAGACGATGATCGAGATGGCCGCGCTGGCCAACGCCACCGGCCTGAAGGTGAGCCGGCGGGGAATGCACGGCCCGGCGGCCACCGTGCAGCAGCTCGCCCAGGTCTTCCGCCCCGCCGCCGAGGGCGGCGTGCTGGAGCAGTGGGGCGTCGTCGACTACTGCACCGGCTCGGTCGCACCGGGCGTCTTCGCCGTGGCGCACTGCCCGGACGCGGTCGTCGCGGAGGAACTGGAATACCTCAGCATGGGGCCGGGCCCGTACTACACCTTCTACCGTCCCTACCATCTAGCCAGCCTGGAGGCCCCGCTCACGGTCGCCGAGGCGGTGCTCGACCGGGAGCCCAGCCTCGCCCCGACGACGTGGATGGCCGAGGTCGTCGCGGTCGCCAAGCGCGACCTCAAGGCCGGCGAGATCCTCGACGGCATCGGCGGGTACATGGTCCGCGGCCTGACCGAGGCCGCCGGCGTCGCGGCGGACGAGGGACTCGTGCCGCTCGGACTGGCCGGCGGGGCGACACTGCTCCACGACGTCCCCGTCGACCGGCCACTGACCCGCGACGACGTCGCCCTGCGCGACGACACCGTACTGGCCACCCTGCGCCGCCTGCAGGACCAGGCGGTCGGCGGGGCCAGCCTGAGCACGGCCAACTCCGCGCCGGTACTCGCCGGGACGAGGGCATGACCGGCGTATCGGCCGACCCGGACCTGGCCCGCCAGGTGCTCGGCACGATGTGGCGGATCCGCCGCTTCGAGGAGGCGGTCGACGAGCTGTTCGCCCGCGGGCTGATGCACGGCACCATGCACCTGTCGATCGGGCAGGAGGCGGTGCCCACCGCGACGTGCCTGGCCCTGCGGCCCACCGACAGCATCACCTCCACCCACCGCGGCCACGGCCACTGCATCGCCAAGGGCGCCGCGCTGGACCGGATGATGGCCGAACTGCTGGCCAAGCGCACCGGTTACTGCCGCGGCCGGGGCGGGTCGATGCACATCGCCGACGTCGCCACCGGCAACCTCGGCGCCAACGGCATCGTCGCCGGGGGAGTGCCGATCGCGGCCGGCGCCGGGCTCGCCGCCCGGCTGCGCGGCACCGACCAGGTGACGGTGAGCTTCTTCGGCGACGGCGCGGTCAACGAGGGCGCCTGGCACGAAGGGGTCAACCTCGCCGCAATCTGGTCACTGCCCGTCGTGTTCGTGTGCGAGAACAACCAGTACGGCATGTCCATGCCATCTACGAAGGCATCCAGGACCACGCTGGCCGAACGTGCTTCCGGGTACGGCATCCCAAGCACCACTGTGGACGGAAACGACGTGCAGCAGGTGTACGACGCGGTGACCGACGCCGTCGCGCGCGCCCGGTCCGGTGATGGGCCCTCCTTTGTGGAGGCCGTCACCTACCGATGGAAGGGACACTCCAAAAGCGACAAGAACCTGTACCGCACCCGCGACGAGATCGAGCAGTGGCGGGAGCGGGACCCGATCACCCTATTCGAGGCGGCGGCGAGCGAAATGGGCGCGCTCGCCGCCGCCGACATAGACCAGTGCCGGGAGCAGGCCAGGCAGGCCGTGCGCTCCGCCGTTCAAGCCGCCATGGCCGCACCCGACGCCGACCCCGCCGAGCTGGCGGACGCGGTCTATGCGAAGTGACCTGACGTACGCCGAGGCGGTCCGCGAGGCGCTGGCCGAGGCGCTGGCCGCCGATGAGCGGGTGTTCCTGCTGGGCGAGGACATCGGGGTGTACGGCGGCGCGTTCGGCGTGACCGGTGACCTCGTGCACCGCTTCGGGCCCGAACGGGTACGGGACACGCCGATCGCCGAACTCGGCATCGTGGGCGCGGCCGTCGGCGCGGCGCTGGCCGGCATGCGCCCGGTGGTGGAGATCCAGTTCTCCGACTTCACCGCGCAGGCGATGGACCAGATCGTCAACCAGGCCGCGAAAATCCACTTCATGCTCGGCGGGGAGGCGAGCGTGCCGCTGGTGCTGCGCGCGCCGACCGGCTCGGGCACCGGCGCGGCCGCCCAGCACTCGCAGAGCCTGGAGGCGTGGTTCGCGCACGTACCCGGGCTCAAGGTGGTCATGCCGACCACGCCCGCCGACGCCAAGGGCCTCCTGCTGGCCGCCATCGACGACCCCAACCCGGTCATCGTGCTGGAACACAAGCTCCTCTACCGCACCAACGGCCCGGTCCCGGCTGGCGCCGGACGGGTGCCGCTCGGCACGGCCGCGGTACGCCGGCGCGGCGCCGACCTCACCATCGTCGCCACCGGCGTGATGGTCAGCCGCGCCCTCGACGCCGCCGACCAGCTCGCCGCCGCGGGTGTGGCTGCCACCGTCATCGACCCGCGCACCCTCACACCGCTGGACGCCGACCCGATCCTGGCATCGGTCATCGAAACCGGCCGGCTGCTGCTCGTCCAGGAGGCACCGCGTACCTGCGGCTACGTCGCCGAACTGGCCGCGCTGGTCGCCGAGTCCCGGGCGTTCGGCTACCTGCGCGCGCCGATCCGGCGGCTGTGCGGGCTGGACGCCCCGATCCCGTACGCCCCCCAGCTCGAGACGGCCTGTGTGCCCCAGGTGCCGGAGATCGTGACTGCCGGCGGCGAACTGGTCAAGGAGTGGTGATGCGCGAAGTGCCCGTGCTGATGCCGAAGATGTCCATGACCATGCAGGAGGGCACGCTGCTGGTCTGGCACAAGGCCCCAGGAGACCCGATCCGCAAGGGTGAGCCAATCTGCGACGTGGCCACCGACAAGGTGGACATGGAGGTGGAAGCGCCGGCCGACGGCACGCTGACCCGCACCCTCGCCGCACCCGACGACACCGTCGAGGTCGGCCGGCCCATCGCCTACATCGCCAGCGCCGCCGACGACCTGCTCGACGGATTGCTCGACGAGCAAGCGCCGGCCCCGGCCGCCGCACCGGCTCCCACCCCGACGCCGGTGACCGTGCCCGCGGCGGGGCGGGCTCCCGCCGTACCCCTGGCTCGGATGCGCGCGGCGGCGCTCGCGATCGACCTCGCCACGGTGACCGGCAGCGGACCCGACGGCTGTGTGCTGGTCGCGGACGTGGAGCAGGTCGCGGCGGTGCGACCGTCCAAGATGGACATCCGTCGGCGGGCGGTCCGGGCGGCAACCGCGCGCCGGATGGCGCCCAGCGCCCAGGTGCCACAGTTCACCGTGTACGCGGACCTGGACCTCGACACGCTGGCGGCGGACCGCCGCGGATGCCGCTGGACCACGCTCATCGGGTGGGCCTGGGCCGCGGCCTTGCGCGGGCACGCCCTCAACGCGACCTGGGTGGACAGCGGCCCCGAGCTATATGATCATGTTGGTGTGGCGGTCGCCGTCGACACCCCGGTGGGTACCCTCGCCCCGGTCCTGCGTGACCCCGACCTCATGCCGGTCGGGCGGGCGGACACGCGCGTCCGCGACCTCGCCACCCAGGCGCGGGCCGGGAAACTCGATCTGGGCAGTCTGACCGGCGCCACCACCACCCTGCTCAACCTCGGCGGGCTCGGCGTCGTGACCGGGCAGACGCCGCTGACCCCGCCGCAGGGGACGGCGCTCACTGTGGGCACCATCGCCGCACAGCCCGTGGCCGCCGCGGACGGCGTCACGGTACACACCCGGGGCCGGGTCGGCCTGACCGTCGACCAGCGACTGGCCGACGCCGCGGACGCCGCCCGACTGCTCGGCCGCCTCCGTGGCCTGCTCGCGGACCCGCAAGCACTCCACGAGGCGAGGTGACATGCGCAATGGGCTAACCCGTGCGCGAGCGGCCGGAGTCGTGCTGGCCGGCGGCAGCGGGGCACGGTTCCGTGCCGAGCAGAACAAGGCATACCTCCCGCTCGCCGGGCGCAGCCTGGCCTCCTGGTCGCTGCGATCGCTCGCCGCGACACCGGACATCGGCGCGCTTGTCCTGGTCGCCCGCCAGGAAGACCACCGCACGGCCCGCTGGATCGTCGAGCGCGAAGTCGACGACCGCGAGGTCGAGGTGGTCTGGGGCGGCGCGACCCGGCAGGAGTCCGAACTCAACGCCCTGCGCCACCTCGCCGGCCGCATCGACGCCGGCGAGATAGACGTCGTCGTCATCCACGACGCGGCCCGGCCGCTGGCGTCGCCCACGCTCACCGCGGGCGTGATCCACCTGGCCAGGGAACACGGCGGGGCCATCCCGTGCGTCCCGGGCGAAGACCTCGTCGAGGTCGACGGCGACGGTGCCGTCACCGGCACCCACCTGCGGAGGCTGGTCCGCGCACAGACCCCCCAGGCATTCGCGGCCGAGCCGCTGCTCACGTCGTACGAGGCCGCGGCCCGCGCCGGATTTGTCGGCACCGACACCTCGTCCTGCCTGGAGCGGTTCAGCACCGTCAAGGTTCACTGGCTGATGGGCGAGGCGGTCAACCTGAAGATCACCTATCCGCAGGACCTGTTCCTGGCCGAGCAGATCCTGGCCACAGCCGAGTACGACCTGTTCTAAGGGGCGTCGCGTGACCGACCTACACCTCACCACGCTGACCTGCCTGCGCTGCACCACTGAAACCCCCCACGAGCTGCGCTACGCCGGCCGATTGCTCGTGGCGAGCCGGTGCAACGCCTGCGGCCACGAAATGACCACCGCAGACCCGCACCGCTACCTGCTCGACCTGGGCCATCGCGCGGCGTCCAAGCCGCGGCGGATGCTGCGCCGCCTCAGGCGCGACCCCGGCGCGTTCCTCTGGACGCTGCCCGCGGCGATCGCGGTCAAACCCGTGAAGCTGGCCCGCGAACTGGCCATCGTTGTCCGGGTCACCGAACAACGCCGCGGCGGGTGGCGGCCCGACCGGTCTTGACGATGGGAGTTGCACACCGATGGACACGCTCGGCCGGTTGGGTGAGGAGTACTTCCGCCTGCATTTTGCCGGCGATCCGTTCCAAGCCAGTGTGTTCGGCGTGCCCGGGTATGAGGCGGAGGTTCCCGACCCGAGCCGCGCCGCCGCCGCGCGGCAGCACGGCGAGCTGGCCCGGCTGGCTGCGGAGCTCGCGACCGTCGACCGTGACGCCCTCGACCGGGAGGGCCAGGTCAGCCATGCGATCCTGAGCCGGCTGCTGCGCGATGAGCAGCAGAGCTTGCGGGGTGGTGTCGCCGAGGTCGCGGTCACCGCCAGCATCGCCGGGCCGCTGGCACAGGTGGTGTCGACCGTGCCGGCGGGGACCGGTTCCAGCGAGGCGTACGCGGCCCGGCTGGAGAAGTTGGGCGGTTTCTTCGACCGGCATGTGGAGCGGTATCGGCAGGCGGCCGCCGATGGGCGGTTCCCCACCGAGCTCGGCGTGCGCCAGGCGATAGCCCAGGTCGACGCGTACCTCGCCACGCCTGTCGAACGGGACCCGTTGCTGCGGCCGGACGGCCAGGACTCTCGTGTCGCCGAGGTCATCGCTTCGGGGGTACGCCCGGCGCTGAGGCGGTTCCGGATGGCGCTCGCCGAGCATCTGCTGCCCGATGGCCGGCCCGGTGAGCGCGTCGGGCTGTGCCACGTGCCCGGGGGTACCGACGCCTACCTCGGCCTGGTCCGTGCCTACACCACGACCGAACTCGGGCCGGAGGAGATTCACCAGATCGGGCTGGACCTGGTGGCGGGATTGCGTGCGGAGTTCGCCGAGCGCGGCGGTCGGACGCTGGGGACCAGCGACGTCGACGAGGTTCTCGTGCGGCTCCGCGAGGATCCTGGGCTTCGGTTCGGCTCTGCGAAGGAGATCGTCGACACCGTCACGGGCGCCTTGCGGCGGGCCGAGGACGCGGTGCCGGACTGGTTCTCCAGCTATGACATCGCGCCGTGTGTGGTGCGCGAGATGGACCCGGCCGAGGCGGAGAACTCGGTGCTGGGCTACTACGTCGCTCCCGCCGCGGACGGCTCGCGGCCCGGCGCGCACGTGGTGAACACCTACCGGCCGGACCTGCGGCCGCGGTTCGAGTACGAGGTGCTGGCATTCCACGAGAGCGTTCCCGGGCATCACCTGCAGATCGCGGTCGCCCAGTCGCGCGATGACCTGCCGCGGTTCCGGCGCTTCGCGTTCTTCGACGCGCACGGCGAGGGCTGGGGGCTGTACACCGAGCGGCTCAGCGACGAGATGGGTCTGTTCACCAGCGACCTGAGCCGGCTGGGCATGGTGTCGTTCGACGCTTGGCGGGCGTGCCGCCTGGTGGTCGACACCGGCATGCACCACCTCGGTTGGTCCCGCGAACGGGCGATCGCCTACATGCGCGGCAACACCGCACTTTCGGAGACCAACATCGCCAACGAGGTCGACCGGTACATCGCGATGCCGGGGCAGGCGCTGGCGTACATGATCGGGCGGCTGCGCATCCAGCAGCTACGTGATCGCGCACGCGCGGCGCGTGGCCCGGCGTTCGACATCCGCGCGTTCCACCACGAGGTGCTCGCCCACGGGCCACTGCCGCTGGACACGCTGGAGGAGCTGATCGCCGCCGGCTACTAGCCTCGGTCGCACTGTCCATGGCGGACGGCCGGTTGCCGGCGGAGGCGGCTCCGCTCCGCCTCGGGGTGGTCCAGCTGAACGAGGATGGTCGTGGTCTCGCGCCATGCGCGCTCGGCCGGTTCCGGATGACCGGCGGCGTACAGCGCATCGCCGAGCCGGGTGAGGGTCATCGCCTCGTAGTAGCGCTCACCGCGGTTGCGGAACAGATCCAGCGCCCGCCGGTAGCACTCGATGGCCTCGCCATGCTCGCCCCGGTGGTGGCGGACGCAGCCGACGGTGTCCCACGTGTCGGCCTCGCCGTGCAGGTTTCCCGCCGTCCGGTACAGCGCCAGAGCCTGCCGCCCGACGGCGAGGGCTTCGTCGTACCTGCCGAGCTGAAGGTTCTTCCACGCGGTGTTGTTCAGCGTGAGTGCCTGGCCGGCCACGTCTCCGGTGGCCCGGTACAGCAGCATCGCGCGGCGGTCCTCGGCCAGTGCGTCCTCCACCCGGTCCAGGCGGACCAGCAGGCTCCCGAGCGTGCGGTGCGTGGCCGCGCGCCCGGACAGGTCGTCGAGTCGCGCGTACAGTTCCAGGGCCTGCGACAGGTGCCGGTGCGCCCGGTCGTGATCCCCCATCATGGAGCAGGCGTACCCGAGGTTGCGGTGCAACCGCGCCTGGGCGGCCCTGGCGCCGTCGCGTCGGGCGGCCGACAACCCGATCTCCAACGTGTCGTGCCAGTCGCGCCAGTGCCCGCGCCGTTGCAGGAAGTCCGCGGCTGTCCACGCGAGCTGCCACGCGTACGTGTCGAGATCGGCCCGCACGGCCATTCGGACCGCGGCCGTCAGAACGGCGTGTTCCCGGCTGAACCACGCCAGGCACCCGTCGACTCCCGGTGGCGGCTCGACCATGGCACCGGGACGGGGCGCGGGCAGCTGCACCCGGTCGCGGCCCGGGTACAGGGTGGCGGCGGCCGCGGACGCCGTATGCAGCAGGTGGTCCAGGAGGCGGCCCAGCGCGTCGGGGCGTTCGGCGTCGGTCACCAACCCGGTGGCGTACGCGCGCAAGAGGTCGTGCATGGCGAACCTGCCGGGCGCCACCTCGGCAAGCACGTTCGCGTCGCGCAGCGCCGCGAGCTCTCGCGCCGTCACGCGCACGGGCCGGTCGGCGAGGCTGGCCGCCGCGGCGACGCCGACCTCCGGACCGGGATGTAGCGCCAGCAGCCGGAACAGCCGAGCGGCCGCCGGGTCGAGGGCCCGGTACGACCAGGAGAACACGATCCACAGGTCCGAACGGGACTCCCCGCGGGCCAGAATGTCTGCGCGGGCGTGCTCCTGACCCAACTGCGTGGCGAGGTCGGCCAACGTCAGTTCCGGTCTGGTCGCCGCGTGCGCCGCCACCACGCACAGCGCGAGGGGGAGTGCCGCGCACGCGGCCACGATCCGGTCGACCACCGCCGGTTCAGCCACGAGGCGCTCGGCGCCGATCCGCTCAGCCAGCAGCGTCGACGCCTCCGTGTCCGACAGCGGGCCGAGCGTCAGCGGGTAGGCGTCGTCGACGGCGACCAGGCTGGCCAACCCGTTGCGGCTGGTGACCACGGTCAGGCATCCCGGGGCACCGGGCAGCAACGGCCGGACCTGCTCACCGTCGTGCGCGTTGTCCAGGATGACGAGCATCCGCCTGCCGGCCACCAGGCTACGGAACAACGACGCCTGACCGTCCACTGTGGTGGGAACCTCGTTCGGCGCGACGCCCAACGCCGACAGAAACCCGTCGAGCACCTCCGCCGGACGCAGCGCCGGTCCGGACGGGTCGAAGCCGCGGAGGTTGACGTACAGCTGCCCGTCCGGGAACCGATCGGCGACCCGGTGGGCCCACGCGACGGCCAGCGTGGTCTTGCCGATGCCCGCCATCCCGTCGATCACGGCGAGCGTGGCCGTCTCCACGAGGTCCGTGAGCACGGCGAGCTCGCCGGCGCGTCCCACGAAGGTGCGCACCGTCGGCGGTAGCTGACGCGGCGGCACCAACGCCGGGCGGCCGGGCACCCGCCCGGCCACCCGGCCGGCCACCGCGCGGGTGCGCCGGAACGCGTGCTCCACCACCGCGTACCGTCCGCGCCAGTACTCCTCCACGCCCGTGCCCGGAGGCAGGCCCGCCGCGGTGCCGCGCTGTTCGGCGTACTCGCAGAAGCCGCGTACCAGTGAGCGGATGACATCCCAATCGGGCGGGCGGCGCACCCGGCCACCGAGGATGGCACCGATCTGGCTCTTGCTGAGCAGCGCGCGGGCACCCAGCGCGCGCAGGCCCGGCCCACCCGCCTGCTGCCAGGCCGACCGCAGGTCGGCGCAGAACTCGCCGAGCAACTGGTCCGGCACGTCCACGGCAGTCACGTCGTGTGTCCGGTGCTGTCCGGTGCGCCGGACGCCACCGGCGCGGCCCAGCAGGCGGCACCTTCCCCGGTGTCCGGAGCTGTCCCGCGCGCGGCCCGTTCACCGGGCCACGAGCCGAGCCTGGGGACGCCCACCCCGAACCGAACCTGAGCCTTGGAGGTCTCGTGAAGCGAAGAATGTTGAGGACGGCCGCCGGCGCACTGCTGGCTGTCGTCATGGTGCTGCCCGGCGGAGCGCGGCCCGCGCAGGCGATCCCCCGGCGGCGATCGCGGCGGTCGTCTCGTTCGCCAGCTCGGCCTACTCGTTGATCCAGGGTGTCTTCCGGCCCGGTGCGTCCGCGGACGACCTCAGTGCCGGGGTGCGGCGGATCATCGCCGCGATCGAGACGTCGAAGACGGAGATCCTCGCGCGCATCGACGCCATCGCCACCGCCGAGGCATCGGCCTGCGCGCGCCAGGCGGTCATCGAGTTCGCCGACATCGAGTCGTTCACGCCGCAGACGATGCAACGGTGGGCGCAGGATGCCACCGGGTGCGTCACCCTGATCAGCAGCCTCATCGGTACTGTCAGCACCAAGTCGGAGACGGACGAGCTCGGGATCGCGCTCAACACGGCCGGACCGATCGCGATCGCGGCCCGGGCCCGGGCCGGCTTCAGCATCGACTCGCTCAAGACGATCGTGGTGCAGGGAAACCGGTCCCTCGTCACGCTCCTCGAACCGGCATGTTCGTTGACGCCATTGTGGGGCGACCAGCCACCGGGGTCGCGCGAGGTCGAAGTGAGCGTCCGGTGCACCGTGTACCCGGGAGTCGTTTCCGCCGGGCACATCATCGTTGAGGGCCAGCGGAACAAACCGTTGCGTGTGCCGTTCAGCGCCTACGAGCACATCTTCACCGCGGCATCGAACCAGACCAGCCGGGCGGTGGCACTCGCCGCCCTGCAGATCATGCCGAGCTGACGGGTTCGTGAACCATGGGCGGATCCGGTCGATCGACCGGATCCGCCCACGCCGTTCGGTGCGGTGCCACACACACATTGTTCGTCCCCCGGCGGTCGCCGGATGACGTTCCGGTGAGGGTGAGGAAATCAAAAGATGGTGAGCTGCCGCGACGCCCGTCGCGGTCCAGGCCGTTGCTCCCGCGGCCGCACCCTCCGCGTCCCACAACCGCCAGGGGCGGCCATCGCCGAAGCCGACCTTGCAAGGAAGGGCACCTTGCTATGCAAAAAGCGATAACAAGGGGCCCTTCCTTGCAGCCAGGCACGTCCGCTCAGGTGGCGGTTGCCGTCTCGGGTTCGAGGCTTCCTGGCTTGCCTGGCTCGTAGGTGAATACGCGGGTCTGTACCCAGCCGGGCCGGCGGCCGGGGCGGATGCGGGAGGTTTTCACGGGCCGGTCGACCATGATGCCTGAGGGCATGACGTACCGGCCGTCGTAGAAGCGCATGACGTAGCGGTATCTGTCCTCACCGGTGAGTGTGTGGTACTCGGGTGGTGGCGCGTGCCGTCCGCGGTGCTCGTAGCGGATGAGCGGGATCAGGAACCACAGGAGGAAGAACTCGTTCATGGCGATGAAGACGGTGGCCAGCAGCACGGCGGTGGACCGGTTGCCGGCGAGGATGAGTGCGAGGCCGTAGCTGCCGGTGACGAGCATCGCTGTCGCGAGCAGCCACAGGTACCAGCGGACCCAGGTGCGTTCGGTGCGTTTGCCGGTCTTGCGGGAGGACACGAACTCGCGTCGTACCTTGAACAGGCCGGCCATGCCCATGGTCATGCCGGGGTGGTTGGCGTACAGGTATGCCTCGTTGTGGATGAAGTGCATGGCGCCGCGGCTGTAGATCCAGCCCAGTGCGGCGGAGTAGGCGGAGAAGCCCAGTGAGACCACGATGAACCAGGCGACGTTGATGTGGATCGGCACGGCGAAGGTGAGCAGGCACAGCATGGGGGCGAAGGTGAACGCGGCGCGCAGCGGGCCCTGGGCGTGGGTGATGATCGAGTTGAAGTAGTTGATCCGCTGCATGAGTGTCAGGCCGGGGATCCGCAGTGGCGAGTCGGGGGAGCGGAAGCCGATGGTCGCGGCTCCTGCGGCCCAGCGGCGGCGCTGGGTGTAGAACTCCTTGAAGCTGGGTGCTTCCATCCCGTAGGCGACGGGCTCGTTGGTGTAGACGCTGCTCCAGCCCTTGGCGTGGATGCGCAGTGAGGTGTGGATGTCCTCGGTGACGGTGCCGGTGGCGAACCCGCCGATGCTGTCGAGCGCCGCGCGGCGCATGACCGCGCAGCTGCCGACGAAGCACGCCGCGTTCCAGCGGTTCTTGCTCGGCTGGATCACCTGGTAGAACATCGTCTGCTCGCTCCAGCCGGCGCGGATGTGCCGGAAGGTGCGGAACACGAACGATTCGTGGTTGTAGTAGGTCTGCGGGCCTTGCACGAACGCCACGGTCGGGTCGTCGAACCAGCCCATGACCCGTTGCAGGATCTCCGGCCGGACGATGTAGTCGGCGTCCAGGTGCAGCAGGAACGGTGCGTCGCTGTAAGCCAGTCCGGTGTTGAGGTTGCCGGCCTTGGCGTGCTCGTTGGAGCCGCGGGGCAGGTAGCGTACGCGCAGGCGTTCGCAGACGGCGCGTACCTCCGGTCGCTCGAAGTTGGCCAGCACGATCACCTCACGGATGCCGTGCACCTTGAGCGCGGCGATCACCGTGCATTCGATGACGTCAGGCGGTTCGAGGTGGGTCGGGATGAGGCAGTCGACGACCCATCTGGTCAGGTTGGTCGGCCGGTGGATCGGCATGTGGATCTGCTGGGCGGTGCCCAGGAACAACGCAGCGAGCATGATCGCGAACAGCTCGGATGCCAGCAGCAGCGGACCGGACCAGTTGGCCCAGTTGGTGGCGTAGATGCGCCACGGCACGTAGGGGACGGCGATAGCGACCCATGCCCAGAACAGCCAGGGCATCCACCACGGCTCGGGCAGCCGCTCATACTCGACCCGGTACGACGCCTCGCTCTCGGCGGTAGCCATGGCGGTCATCGCTGGACCTCCGCGTGCCGCGACGACAGGCGCAGGACGGCCTTGTCGCAGGTGTATGCCTCGGCGTAGCGGGTGCGGCACTCCATGCCGCGCAGCCGGGCCAGGCCCAGGAACACCTCGTCGTCGAACCTTTGCTTCTGGGACGGGAAGGCGTGGTTGAGCAGTTCGACCTTGCGCCGGGCGGTGGACTCGTCCATCGGCAGGTAGAGGTTGCGGCGGCTGAGGTCGCCGTCGTACTTCGGGATCTCGTAGTGGAGGATGAGCGCGTCGCGAAAACAGGTCGGGGCCAGTTCGGCGATCAGCCGGTGGTCCTGATGCGCGTCGTCGCGTGCCGGTGCCAGCACCAGCACCGCCCCGTCCAGGCCACGTGCCGCGTCCTCGAGGATCTGCTTGACCTGCGAGGTGTGCGCGGGCAGGTGCCCGTCCGGCAGGTCGTGCAGCCAGTGGCTCACGGCGGCGTGTGCGAGGAAGCCTTCCGCGGCGACCTGCGCCTCGGCGTGCCGCTGCGGCGTTCCCGTACACACCACATACCGCACGGGCACGCCCGCGGGCAGGTTCAGCAGCAGGCCACCGGCGCCGATCTCGATGTCGTCGGGGTGCGCGCCGATCGCCACGACATGGCTGGCCTGCGCGAGCTCGAACGGTGTCATCGGGCCACCGCCGCGGGCTCGAGCTGCGACTCCCACACCATCCACGGACGTCGGCCCTGCCGGTAGGCGTGGTCGAGTTCGATGCGGTCCTTGGCCGTGTCGACGCCGCGGAAGAACCCGTGGTGCCGGTGGGCGAGCACCCTGCCGTGGGCCGCGAGCCGGTTGAGCGCGTGCGGCACCAGGTCCTGCCCGGGCCGCAACTCGTCGAAGATCTGCTGCCGCATGATGAAGTACCCTCCGTTCTCCCAGTGATGCAGTACCCCGGCGTCGTCGACGCGCGAGACCATGCCGTCTGGACCCATCTGGATGACGTGATGCGACGACGAGGGCCGGACCGCCAGCAGGCCGACCGCCGCGTCGCTGCGGCGAAAGCCCTCCACCATGGCCGAAAGCGGTGCGTCGGTGAGCGTGTCGGCGTAGTTGGCCAGGAACACGTCCTCGCCGCGGACGTGCTCGGCTACCTGCATCAGGCGCTCGCCGATGCTGGCCTGCAGCCCGGTGTCGACCATGGTGATGTGCCAGCTTCGCCCGCCTGCGCGGCCGAAGTAGTCGGTGAGCTCGTCGGCTCCGTGGCCGAGGCACAGAATGAAATCGGTATGCCCGTAGTGCGCGTAGTAGCGCATCACATGCCATAGCAGCGGCCTGCCGCCGATCGTCACCATGGGCTTGGGCACGACCATGCCGTCGCCGCGCATGCGCAGACCTTGGCCGCCGCAGAAGAGCACCACTTTCATCGAGCCGCTCACCGGCGCTCCCCGATGCCGACCGTGTCCCGCGTGAGCAGGTCGGACAGGCGAGCCGCCACGCGCGCGGCGAGCACGTGGATGCGTGCCACGTTCTTCAACGACCAGATGTGGTCGTCGCCCTGGCTGGTGCCGGCCAGCAGCGGCCCCATGACGAACAGGCCCGGCGCGGCCTGCAGGTGCTCGTCGACGACGAGCCCTCGCCCGCTGCGGTTCGGCCGAGCCAGGCCGCCCGCCACCATGTCACGCACCAGCGGGTTGATGGTCTGCCCCACGTCGGCGAACCCGCGGCAGTCGAACACCGCCGCCGCCGTCAGCCTGGCCCCGTCGGACAGGCGCACGGCCAGCTCACCGGAGGGCGCCGGGTCGATGCCCGCCACCCGAGCGCGGACGAGCCTCAGCCGCCCCGACGCGGCCAGCCGGGCGGCCGCGGACGCGTACGGTGGGGACGTGTGGCGCATCAAGCGTTGGTAGTCCGCGTAGTCGACGTCGACGAAGCGGCGTTTCTGCGCCGGGGTCAGGAGCCGGAACGAGGCGGTGAACTCGGCGGCCACGGCGCGTTCGACGTCGACGATCGCGTATTCCTGTGTCCGGCTACGTTCCACGTCGGCCCGCAGTGCGCCGACCAGCCGCGCCGACGTGAGCTCACCAGCACCGTCACGCCGAAGCCGCACCAGCGACCGGCAGGTGAACGGGGCGTCCGGGCCGGTGGGCTGCCCGTCGGGCAGGCGACCGGTCGTCGACACCACCATCACCTCGTCCAGCACTTGCGCCACCGCCGGACTTGCCGCGACAACAGCGATCACCTCAGACGCCGCCGCCGCCGAACCGAGCACCACCACCCGGCGGCAGCCGACCGGGCGCCCGGCCAGCAACCGCGCCATGTCCACATCACTGTCGGGCAGGCCGCAGGCGCGTCCGTGCGTGTAGTAGCCCGGATGGGCGGCCACCCCTGGCGGTGCCGCGGTGTCCAGACAACCCGGCGCCAACACGATGAGGTCAGCTGTCAGGGGCTCGGCGATGCCCGACACGGCCACCCGGAAACCGTGCCCGGCGGTAGGTAGCACGGACCGTGCCTCGCCCTTCACGACGTGCACCACTACCCCGCAGGCGGCCAGCCGGCGCGCGGTGCGCGCGAACCGGTCCCGCATGAAGTCGCCGAACACCCGACGCGGCAGGAAGAGGTGCCCGAACCGACCGAGGTCCAGGTCCGTACGGTGCTCGTGCAACCAGGCGGTGAACCCGATCCCCGTGGCGTCGATCGTGGCGACGCTGTCGTTGAGCAGCAACGTCTGCGCAATCCCGGTCCCGAACGCGTCGCCGCCCCCGGTCTCGCCCATCCGGTCGACCAAGGTCACCTCGACGGCCGTGGTACGCCCAGGCGGCGCGGCGGCCAGCTGCTCGGCGAGGTGTGCCAGAACAGAAACCCCGACGGCCCCCCGCCGATGATGACCAGACGCGTCCGGAGCCGATGGCGCTCGTAGCCCGACTCCCCAGGCACCGTCGACCCGTGCGCCATTCTGACGCCGCCACCATTCCGATCACGTTGTGGAAACGCTCCCAGCGAGCCACCACGCTAATATAGATCGCTCTCCCTGTATCGATGGTCTCAACCAGTGGGCGACCTCTTCGACCCCTTTCCGGGAGCCCTCTACGTCCAGGCCACACCCAGCCGGCGTGCCATGATCACTGCGGACGGCAATCAGGCAGAAACTCGGCGGAAAAGCTTCGACCCCAGGATTTTGGTGTGGTCAACATCCGTCTCGGTCCGCCGGCGAACTCGTGGGCGGTCTCGACCAACCACGTCGACCTGCGCCGACCGGTGCCACCGTCGCGCGTCGTCACCCTGGTCGCGCGCCCGCAGCGAATCACCGTGGACCTGGCCCGGTGTGCGCTGGTCGTGGTCGACATGCAGAACGACTTCTGCCATCCGGACGGCTGGCTCGCCGCGATCGGCGTGGACATCGCGCCGGCCCGCCGCCCGATCGCCCCGCTGCGCCGGCTGCTTTCCTGGTGGCGCTCCGGCGGGTCGGCGGTCATCTGGTTGAACTGGGGCAACCGCCCGGACCGGGCCAACCTGCCGCCCGGCGTGCTGCACGTCTACGACCCCGACGGCTCCGGCGGCGGCATCGGCGACGTGGTGCGGCCCGGCGGCAGCCCGACGCTCCAGGCGGGGAGCTGGTCGGCCGCCGTCGTCGACGAACTCAAGCCCGAGCCGAGCGACGTGTACGTGGACAAGTACCGGATGAGCGGGTTCTTCGACACACCGCTGGATTCGGTGCTGCGCAACCTCGCGGTCACGACGATCTTCTTTGCCGGGGTCAACTCGGACCAGTGCGTGCTCGCGACGCTGACCGACGCCGCCTGCATCGGGTACGACGTGGTGCTCCTGGACGACTGCGCGGCGACCACCTCGCCGGCCTACTGCCACGACGCGACGGTCTACAACGTGGCGCAGTGCTTCGGCTTCGTGTCCACATCGGACGCGTTGATGGGAGGTGCGTGATGGAGCCGGTGGTGATCGATGCCGCGGCGCTGGAGTTCCACCACATTACGCCCGGCGACACCGTACGGCTGGCCGTGCTCGCCGGGCCGGAGGTGTCGCCGGTGACGGTGATCCTTGAGGCGTGGGACCCGGGTGGCGCGCAACCACCCAACAGCCATCCACAGTCGACGGAGGTGTTCGTCTTCCTGCGCGGGCAGGGTCTGGCGGTCTGCGACGACGTCGAGGTGGGTGTGCGCGCGGGCGACACCATTGTGCTGCCGGCCGGGTCGGTGCACCACATACGCAACGTGGGCACCGGGCGGATGTACTCCCTCACGCTGATGTGCCCGGACGACGGCTTCGCGGCGCTGGTCCGCCGCGGGCCGGTCGCACCGGTCGACGAGGAGGACCGGGCGGTGCTCGCGAACATGCCGCCGAGCCTGCCGGTGTCCGTGGAGCCGCGCGCCGCATGACGGACTGGTTCGCGGTCGAACCGATCGCCCCGCGCACCTGGCTGATCGCCGAGCCGGGGCACGTCAACTGCTTCCTCGTCGAGGGCGACGACCGCGCGGTACTGGTGGACACGGGGCTGGGGATCGGCGACATCGGTTCGGCCGTCGCCGCGGTCACGGACCGGCCGGTGCTCGCGGTCAACACACACAGCCACTCCGATCACCGGGGCGGCAACAGGTTCTTCACCGACGTTGCGGCGCATCCGTCCGCTTTGGACACGCTGGCGCAGGAGGTGCCACCGGCTCAGCTGCGCGACTACCTCGCCGTCGCGCGGGAGCAGTTGCGCGCGTACGACCGGATGCGCGCCGACGACCGCCGGTTCTTCCACCTCTTCACGCGTACGACCGAGCCCCGGCCGCTGCCGCCGGACGCCGACGAGTGGCGGGTACCCGGTGGGCCGGCCGCGCGTCCGCTGGCCGACCGGGAGCGGATCGACCTCGGCGGCCGGGAGCTGACCGTCCTGTACACGCCCGGGCACTCCCCGGACTCGGTGTGCCTGCTCGACGAGGGCAGCGGCCTGTTCTTCGCCGGTGACACGCTCATCACCGGCGACTTCTGGGCGCACACGCCGGACACCGACCTGGCCGCGTTCGCCGGCACCCTGCGCTGGCTGGCCGACGACGTGGCCGGGGCGGTGTCGCACGTCTTTCCCGCGCACACGCTGCGGTACCGGGTCGGGCCGGACTTCCTGCGCCGCGCCGCGGACGGGTTCGCCGACGTGGTGTCCGGGCGTTCCGTCGGAGAGCCCGGCGCCGACCTGCTCGGGCGGTCGGTGTTGCGTCACGAGTTCGGCGACTTCACCGTGCTACGACCTGTGTCATGAGTGATTCCGTCTGGCGCCTCCATGGCGCCCCCTCGCCCCGCCCACCGGCACCGGGCCGCTCGACGGCCTGCGCCTGGCCGTCAAGGACCTCTTCGCCGTGGCCGGGCACGCGGTCGGAGCCGGCAATCCCACCTGGCTCGCATCGGCGCCGCCGTCCGAAGTGGACGCCACCGCCGTGGCCCGGCTGCGGGCCGCCGGTGCGAGCGTCGTCGGCCTGGCGCAGACCGACGAGCTGGCCTTCTCGCTCTCCGGCACGAACATTCACTATGGAACGCCACCGAACCCGGCCGCTCCCGACCGGGTGACGGGCGGCTCCAGCAGCGGCCCGGCCGCCGCGGTGGCGCTCGGCGAGGCCGACGTCGGCCTGGGCACGGACACTGGCGGGTCGATCCGGGTGCCGGCCTCGTGCTGCGGACTCTTCGGCATCCGGCCCACGCACGGGGCGGTGCCGTCGGACGGCGTACTCGGTCTGGCTCCGTCCTTCGACACGGTCGGCTGGCTGACGCGGGATGCCGCGACGCTGCGTACCGTGGGATCGGTTTTGTTGCCGGCGAAGCCGGTGGTCCCGGCGCGGCGGGTGGTGGCGGTGCCGGAGGTGGCGCCGGACGCGCGCCGCGCCGCGGCCACCTGGGGCGCGGAGGTCGAGGTCGCCGAGCTTGGCTGGGAGGAGCGGCTGCCGGCGTTGCTGGCGGCGTTCCGGCAGGTGCAGGCCGCGGAGGCGTGGCGGCTGCACGGTGCGTGGATCCGGGCCCACCCCGGCGCGCTCGCCGACGACGTCGAGGCCCGTTTCCGGTACGGCGACAGCGTCACCGCGGCCGACGAGCTGCGTGCCCGGGCGCTGCTGCGGGACTGGCGTGCCGAGGTGGGCGAGTGGCTGTCCGGGGCGTGGCTGGCGCTCCCCGCGGCCGGCGGTCCGGGGCACCCACGCGCGGTGACCGTGGCGGACAAGGACGCCTGGCGGGTGGCGACGCTGCGCCGCACCGTGCTGGCCAGCGCGTGCGGCCTGCCCAGCGCTGTGCTGCCGCTCAGGACCGCGCAGGGCCCGCAGGGCCTCGCCGTCGTCGGTGCGGCCGGCGACGATCATGGTCTGCTCGAGGCGTTGGCGAGGGCGGCGTGAGCGTGGAGCGGCTCGGCGCGACGATCCGGCGGCGGCGCCGCGACCTCGGCCTCACCCTGGTCGACGTCGCCGCCCGCGCCGGCCTCAGCCACCCGTTCCTGAGTCAGGTGGAGCGCGGGCTGGCCCAGCCGAGCATGCGCTCGCTGACCGCGCTCGCCGCGGCCCTGGAGACGACCGCGCAGGCGCTGCTCGCGCTGTCCGGGACCGCGCCGGTGAGCCTGGTGCGCGGCGGCACCCCACTGCCCAAGCTGGACATCGCCGGCGGCAAGGTCCGCTCGCTGGTCCAGGGCGAACGGGCGATGCTGCCGCTGGAGTTCACCGGTGCGCCGGCCGAGTTCGAGGAGTACTACGTGCACGACGGCGAGGAGTTCCTCTACGTCGTGGACGGCACGATCGAGGTGGACGTCGAAGGGGAGCTGAGCCACCTGTCCGGCGGCGACAGCCTGTACTACGCGGGTGGGCTGCGGCACCGCTGGCGTCAGGTGGACACCGGCCCGGTGAAGGTGGTTCTGGTACAGCACAACGTGCTACGCGACCGAAACGCGGGCGACACCGCGGCGGGGTAGATGTTGATGAGGTCAACATCGAGGTGGTGCCATGCGGGTAGGAATCTTCTTGTTCGGCGGGGTCGAGATGCCCGACGCGGGGCTCGGCGGCCCGCATCCCCTGGACCGCCGCTACGACCAACAGGCCATCCTGCACGCCCACCGCGAGCTGCTGGAGTGCGGCGTGCTCGCCGAGCAGCTCGGGTACGACAGCTTCTGGCTCACCGAGCACCACTTCCAGTACGAGGGGTACGAGGTGGTGCCCAACGGCCTGATGTTCTCGGCGTTCCTGGCGGCGCGGACCAGACGCCTGCGCATCGGCACGATGTTCAATGTGGTCGGTCAGTGGCATCCGCTGCGGCTGGCCGAAGACTTCGCGCTGCTGCACAACCTGAGTGGTGGCCGGGGAATTCTCGGCGTGGGCCGCGGCACGGTGCCGCGCGAGATGTTGCCGCTCACCAGCGGGCGGGTCTCGGTGGGCAGCCACGACAACCCGGACGCCGCGGCCGCTGATCGGCAAAACCGGCAGCTCACCGCCGAGTGCCTCGACGTGCTGGAGTTGGCGCTCGGGCAGGAGACGTTCAGCTACCGGGGCGAGCATTTCCAGCTGCCACCGCCGGGCATCCCGGACCGCGGCACCGACGTCAGCGAGCTGACGCTCGTCCCCCGGCCGGTCTACCCGTACGAGACGTGGCAGGCGGTCACCAGCCCGCCGACGCTGCGCGAGGTGCCCCGGCGCGGGCTGGGCGGCGTGTTCTGGCTCAAGGAGCGCGACCGGCTCCGCGCGGACTGGGAGGAGTTCGGGGCCCAGTTCGCCGCGCACCACGGCCGGTCCCTGGCGCCGGGGCAGAAGCGGATGCTCGTGCTCAACGTTTCCGTCGGCGATACCAGGGCGGAGGCGGTCGCGGCCGCTCGCGACGGGCACGACGAGTTCTGGAAGTTTCTCGGCCCGTACGGCTGGGGCCGCGGCTACGCCGGCCCGGACGGCGCACCGGCGCCGGCCGGCTTCGTGCCCACCCTGGAGGAGTCGATGGCGCAGGGCGTCTGGGCGGTGGGCACCCCGCAGGACGTCGCCACCGAGATCGACCGGTACCGTGCCGAGCTCGGCCTCACCGACCTGGTGCTCTTTCCGGCGCTGCCCGGGGACTCGTTCGCCCGTACCCGGGAGCAGATGACCCGCCTGGCGCAGGAGGTGCTGAAGCTGTGAGCGCCCGGGCGTTCGTGGAGCTCAGCGCGCCCGCCGTCCAGGGGCTCTCGCCGGACGCGGTCGCGGTACTGCCGGTCGGGTCGATCGAGCAGCACGGGCCGCACCTGCCACTGGTCACCGACCTGGTGATCGCGCAGACGCTGGCCCGCGACGCGGTGGCGGCGTACGGCGACCGGTACGACCTGTGGCTGCTGCCGCCGCTGGCGTACTCGAAGTCCAACGAGCACGCCGGCACGCCGGGCACCCTGTGGCTGTCCGCCGCCACACTCACCGCCGTCCTCGACGACCTGGGCCGCAGCCTCGCCGCCACCCCGGTACGCCGCCTGGTGTTCCTCAATGGACACGGCGGCAACAGCGCGCTGCTCCAGGTATGCGCGCGCGACCTGCGGCTGGCGTACGGACTGCGAACGTTCGTCATGCACCCGTCGGTCCCGCCGGACCAGGGGGGCGCGTCCACCGCCGAGGAACTGGGGATGGGCATCCACGGTGGGATCGGCGAGACCTCCGTGCTGCTGCACCTGCGGCCGGACCTCGTCGACATGGCCAAGGCCCGGCGCAACGTGCCGGAGCACCTGGCCGGGTTCCGGCACGTGCGGTTCGGCGGGCCGGTGGCGTTCGGGTGGCTCAGCGGCGACTTCGGCACGGACGGCACCATCGGCGACCCCACGCTGGCCACGGCCGAGCACGGCAGGCGCCACTACGAGGCGATGCTCGCCACCGCGGGCGAGGCCCTGGGCGAGATCGCCCGCTTCGACCCCAGCCCGCCGGCCTAGCTCGCCGGGTCGGGGCGGGGGAGCTTGCCCGGGTTCAGTAGGCCGTCGGGGTCGAACACCGCGGCGGCCCTGCGCACCTGGTCCAGCCGGTTGTGGTGCAGCACCCAGGTGTGCGGGTCGTTCACCGCGACGTCGACCGTGGCGAGCCGGGCCATCGTGTCGTACAGGGCGTCGGTGCCCTCGAAGCGGCAGAAGAGCATGCCCGCCCAGTCCGGCCCGTGTGCGGTGCGGAAGCCCTCCAGGTGCACCAGCGACGACGGCGCCACCCGGGCCACGTCGCCGCGGCGCCGAGTCAACCCGTCGCCCATGCACTGCAGGTGGGTCAGCTCCGGGCGGAGCTTGCGAACCCGGTGCGTCACGTGGTTGAACGACAGCGATGTGAGCAGCGCGGGGCCCTTCGGGCGTACCGCGGTGACCGTGCCGCCGTGGCGCGCGACGACCGCCTCGACGTGCGGGACGCTCGGCTCGGCGACGATGCCGCGCAGGCTGAAGTTGAAGGCCGGCATGGCCGGGTCGGCGGGGCGGTACGTGGCGACGACGCCCGGCTCGTCGAGGGAGAGCAGGCGCGGGGTCGGCGCCAATACGAAGAGCTCCTCGCCGGCGCCGACCGCGTCGTCGAGGCGGCCGAACGCGGCGAACACGGCCGTCCACGGCTGGGCCGGACGCAGCGCCACGGTCGCGACCGCGATGACTCCGCTGGTGCCGAACGCGTGCGCCATCGCCGTGTTCTCCGGGTACGGCACCGGCAGCAGGCGTGGCTCGTCGGCGCAGGCCGCCACCATGAGCTGGAGCAGGTAGCCGTCCCAGATCGCGCCGTTGGCCAGCGAGCCGGTGCCACCGGCCCCACCGGCGATGAAGCCACCGATCGTGCTGCCCACAGTGGACGGCATGATGGCCAGTTCCTGGCCGGTGGCGCGGGCGGCCTTCTCCATCGCGACGAACGTGGCGCCGGCCTCGGCGGTGATGGCCCCGTCCGCGACGGACAGGATCCGGTCCGCCCGGCTGGTGTCCAGCACCAGGCCGCCGTACAAGGGGATGCCCTGCCCGTAGTTGCCGGTGCCCTGGCCGCGCGGGGTGACGGGCACCCGGTGCCGGTGGGCGATCGCGACGGCCAGCGCGATCCCGTCCGCGTCCGGTGGACGTACCACGATGTCCGCGACGCCGGCGGGCAGCAGCGGCGACAGGACCGGGCTCATGTGGGCCCAGTCGGTGGAGGCGGTCAGGCGGGTGGTCTCGTCCCGCCAGACCGCCGCGGCGCCGAACGCGGACGTCAGGTCGGCGGCCAGGGTGTCCAGGACCGCCGGCTCGATGGGCCGGCGGTCCGTCGGAAGAGCCGATCGCGCCACTACTTCAGCCCGATGGACGGGTCGATGAACTCGTTGGTGACGATGTCGGACGGTTTGAGGCCGGCCTTCATCTCCTTGTTCTGCGCGGTGAAGATCGGCCCGGTGATCTCGATCAGGTGTTGCACCCGGGCGTCGTCGAAGTTGCCGATGGCGCTGTCCTTGCCGTTGCCGACGATGCCGAGCTCCTTCATCGTCCGCACCGAGTAGTCGGCCACCCCCTTGGTGTACGTCCAGCCGTTGTTGTACTCCTCGACCAGCTTCAGGATCAACGCGTTGGTCTCGTCCGGCGCGCCGAGAAAGTCGACATAGGACTGTTGCAGGATGGGCACGAGCTTCTTCAGGCAGGGCGTCAGCTTCTGCAGATCGCCGGCCCGTACGCCGAGCATGTTCTGGTAGAAGTCGAAGCCGGCGTCGGCGATGAGCTGGTAGGTCACCTTCTTCTTCCAGGCGGTGACCTCGTTCTCGTAGATGTACGGCTCGGCGGTGGCGAAGCCCTGCTGGGCGAACTCGCCGCCGGAGGCCACGAAGTTCGCCGGGGCGCCGTCGTAGGAGCCGTCGACCTGGCTCTTCTTGAGCGTGCCGTTGCCGGTCAGGTAGTCCATGTAGACCGCGCCCTGGAAGTAGAGCACCTTGGTGTCGGTCTTGCCGATGTCGGCGATGCTCCTCCAGTCCGGGTGCTTGTCCGGCGACCACATGATGATCTGCGGGCTCTTCTCGAGGCCGGCGAAGACGCCGATCGTCGGCTGCGTCTTGGACAGGGCGATCGCCTCGTCGCTGGCGTTGTAGCCGAGCGTGATGGAGGGGTCGGCGTACATCTGGGCGCTGACCTGCTGGAAGCCGATCGCCGGGCCGCCCGCTCGGATCTCGATCCGCACGCCGGTGTCGACGCCGCCGTGCGCGACCAGAGTCCCGGTAACACGCTTCTTGTCAGCGTCGATGCTCGGGTTGGGCCCCACGAGTTCGTACGTGCCGCCGTGCTCGCTCTCCGGGTTCCAGTCGGTCTGTACGACCACCGTGGACGGACACACGTCGGCCAGGTAGGTGGCGCTGCCGGGCGCCGCGGCGGAGGCCAGCGGGGCGGACGCGTCGGCCTCCTCGTCGTCCCCGCCGCAGCCGGCGAGGACGAGGGCGACCGCCAAGCCGGCCACGCCGGCGGTAAGACGATAGGACATATATACCTCCAGTGACGTCAGTGACCGCGGCCGGCGTGGTACCAGCGGCCGACAACCCGCCGGCCCAGCCAGCCGAAGAACAGAAACACCGCGATGCCCAGCAGGCTGGACAGGATGATGGCGGCGAACATCCGCTCGGACTGCAGCCGCGAGCGGTACAGGTCGATGAGGATGCCGAGGCCGGGGTCCCCTTGTTTGAAGAAGAAGTCGCCGACGATCGCGCCGATGACCGACAGCCCGGCCGAGATCCGGAAGCCGGCGAACATGGCCGGCAGGCTGGCCGGGATCAGCAGCTTGCGCAGCCGGGTCAGCCGGTTCGCCCCGTGCAGGGTGAACAGGTCGTGCAGTCCCGCCTCGGCGGCCTGCAGGCCGAAGAGGGTGTTGGCGATGATGGGGAACAGCGCGATGAGCACGCACACCACCACCCGGCCGTCCATGCCGAAGCCCATCCAGAAGCCGATGAGCGGCACCAGCGCGAGGATCGGGATGGTCTGCAGCACCACCGCCCAGGGGTACAGCGACAGTTCCAGCCAGCGCGCCTGGCTCATCAGGAGCGCGACGGCGACCCCCAGCGCCATCGCGATGCCCAGGCCCAGCAGCGCGACCTCGGTGGTCAGGCGTAGCCCGCCGAGCAGGTCGGTCAGGTTGCGCTCGTCCAGGAAGCCGACCTTGACCACCTCGTGCGGCGCCGGCAGCAGGAACCGGCGGGTGGGGTCGAGGACGGCGTACGTGATGACGTACCAGAAGCCGATGAAGAGCGCGAACACCCCGACCGGGGGAAGGATCCGGGTGGACGCGGTCACGACGCATCTCGCAGGTGGGCGGAGACCTCGCCACACAGCGCCGCGAACTCCGCGGTGAACCGCAGCGACGGCCGCCTCGGGTAGTCGAACGGCACCGCCACCTCCGCCTGTACCCGCCCCGGGCGGCCGGTCATCACCAGCACCCGGGAGGACAGGAAGACGGCCTCCAGCACCGAGTGTGTGATGAACAGGGCGGCGAAGCCCCGGGCCGTGAACAGCTGCAGCAGCTCGTCGTTGAGCCGTTCCCGGGTGATCTCGTCGAGCGCGCCGAACGGCTCGTCGAAGAGGAAGACGTCCGGCTGGAGCGTGAGCGAGCGGGCCAGCGACGCCCGCATCCGCATGCCGCCGGACAACTCGTGCGGCAGGTGCTTCTCGAAGCCGACCAGGCCGACCAGCTCGATAGCCTCGGTGGCCCGCCGGCGCCGCTCCGCCTTGTCGATGCCGTGCAGCTCGGCGAGAAGCTCCACGTTGGACCGTACCGAGCGCCACGGCAGTAGGGTCGGATCCTGGAAGACGTACCCGAGGTTGGTGGCGCGGACCTCGACCGCGCCGCAGGTGGCCTGGTCGAGGCCGCTGGCGATGCGCAGGAGCGTGCTCTTTCCGCAGCCGGACGGGCCGACCACGGAGACGAACTCGCCCGCGGCGACCGCGAAGCGGGCGTCGGTGAGCGCCTGCGTGCCATCCGCGAACGTCTTGCCGACGTCGTCGAACACGAGTGCGGTCATGTGTCCTCCGAAAGGGACAGTTCGCGGCTGACCGTGGTCCGGGCGACGAGTCGCCCGGCACGCCATACCCGCCGCTGCTGGTCGGCAGCGGCCAGCGCGTCCAGGAGGTTGGCGCCGCGCAGCGCCACGAGGTCGGCCGGCATACCCGGGGCGATCGCCACCGCCGGCAGCCGCAGCGCCGTACGGGCCTCGGCGGTGACCGTCGCCAAGGCGTCCACTGTGTCCAGATGGCCGGCGGTCACCATGAGCGCGGCGACCTCCAGCGGATCGCCACGGCCCATCGGATGGAACGGGTCGCGCAGGTTGTCGCCGCCGGCCGCCACGGTGGCCCTGGCCCGGCGCAGCGCGTGCACCGCGGTCAGGCCGCGCGGCGTCGCCACCGGTTGCCGGCGGCCCTGCAGGAAGAGGTTCGTCTGGGGCAGGGCCACCACCGCGACGCCCGCCTCGGAGACCTTGTCGGCGACCGCGCGCTGCACTTCGTCCGGCTGCACGCCGAGGCTCACGCAGTGGCTGGCCGTCACGCCGTGCGGGAAACCGGTGCGCAGCACCAGATCCGCGAGCACCGGCAGGGTCAGCATGGCCGGGTCGAGCGTCTCGTCGGTGTGCAGGTCGAGCGGCGCCCCCGCGGCACCGGCGATGTCCAGGCAGATGCCGACCGCGCGGTCCGGATCCGGGTCCAGGTGCGGGCAGCCGCCGGCGACGTCCGCCCCCTCGCGCAGCGCCTGGCGCAGGTCGGCGCCGCCCGGCCCGTCCAGGGCCGGCCGACCAGGGCCACCACCTGCACGTCGACGGTGCCGGCCCAGCGTTCGCGCACGTCGGCGAGTGCGGCCACCGCCCGCATGCCGGTCGAGGTGCCCACGTCCACGTGGGTGCGCACGGCCGTCGTACCGTGCGCGAGCATGACCCGCAGCGCGGCGTCCGCGCGGGCGGCGATGTCCGCGGTGCTGAAGGACCCGGCCGCCGCGGCCATCGCCTCGATGGCGCCGCGCAGGTCGCCGGCGGGATTGGGTACGCGGGCCGCGGTGAGCGCCTTGTCGAGGTGCGCGTGCGGCTCCACGAAGGACGGTAGCAGGACATAGCCGTCAAGATCACCGGTCGTGGTCGCGGGTGGGTCGCGCACCACGTCGGTGATCCGGCCGGCCTCGATGTGGACGTCCGCCGGCGTGCCGTCCGCCAGTCGGGCACCGCGTAGCCAGGTCCCGATGTTCACCACACCAACAATGTGGTTGGCGCACGTGCTCGCCGGGGTTTCGCCCGGGTGACGCGTCCGTTTCGGTGGTCCCGCCGCGCTGGGTTGTGCGGTCGCCCGGCTGGAATTGGTAGGAGCTATCGGCTCAGCCGTGTGCGCGCGGAGCCGGCTCCGGTGCGCGGGCGGTGACCAGCAGCAGGTGCGCGCCGCGGCCGCGCCCGGCCCGCCAGCGGTGCGGCACCGTGCCGGTGTGCCAGAGCGAGTCGCCCGCCTGCAACCGCTCGGACCGGCCCGAAGCGAACTCGACGGTCAGCGCGCCCTCGGTCAGGTGCACGAAGTCCTCGCCCGGATGCTCGAACCAGCCGCCGGTGGGCTGGCCCGGCGCGATGACGAACCGGCGCACCTCCAGCAGCCGCCCGGGCGCGCCGGCCAGCAGCCAGTTGGGCGCGACACCGGGCGATTCGTCGACCGCGCTCGGGACGCCGCCGCCGGCCCGGGTCACGGTGATGTCGCCGTCGTCAGCGGGCGGCAGCAGCTCCGACGGCGCCAGGCCGAGGGCGCCGGCCAGCTTGTACAGTGTCGCCACGCTCGGCATCGACCGTCCATTCTCGATGTTCGACAGGAACGGCTGGGACAGGTCGGCCTTGGCGGCGAGCACCCGCATCGACAGGCCGGCCCGGCGCCGGGCCTGCTGCACGGACCGGCCGACGGCGACGGCGACGTCAGTACCGAGGCGAACCCCGCCCTGCCCGTCGATGTGCTCCTGAGCGTCTTCCACCGGTCCATCTTGGCGGCCGGCGTCGATAGCTGCCAGCAATCGCGATTTTCCCGGCCGAAACAAGCCGCACACGCTCACGTGACCGGCCACTCCTACCGTCTCGGCTCAACACCGATCGAGGAGCCGCGCCGATGACCCGTACCCGCATAGCCTTTGCCGCGTCGCTCGCCGCCGCCCTCCTCGCGACGGCGGCCTGCGGCGACGCAGGCAAGAAGGAGACGGCGTCCGCGGACGCCACCGCCGCCGCGAAACCCAAGCTGGCCATTGTCTACAGCCCGCAGTTCAAGGACGGCTCGTGGGGTGAGGCCGCCCTGACCGGCGCGCAGAAGCTGAAGGCCGACGGGGTCATCTCCGACTTCGTGGCGCAGGAGAACGTGCCGCCGGGGGCGGACGCCGAGCGGGCGCTGCGCGACCTCGCGGAGAAGGGCTACAACCCGATCATCGCGCACTCGTTCAACTACGGCGACGACGTCAAGAAGGTGGCCAAGGACTTCCCGAAGACGATTTTCGCGTACGCCGGCGGCTTCGGCGACGTGAAGGACAACGTCGCCGACTACTCCCAGCCGTTCTGGGAGGCGACCTACCTGGAGGGCATCCTCGGCGCGGGCGCGACCGGCAGCGGCAAGGTGGCCGGCGCGGGCGGCTTCGACATCCCGGTGTGCCGCGCGATGTACAACGCCTACCTGGCCGGCGCCAAGCTGGTCCGGCCGGCGACGACGGGCTCCTTCGTGGCGGTCGGCGACTGGGTCGACGTGCAGAAGGCGAAGGAGGCCGCGCTGTCCCAGGCCGACCAGGGTGCCACGATGTTCGTCGGGTGCGGGCAGGGCCCGACCTTCGGGCAGATCGAGGCGGCGAAGGAGCGCAAGGCGGTCGCCGCGGGCTACGTCGGCGACATGTCCGGGCTCGCCGACTCGGTGCTGGTGTCGTTCACCTGGAACCTGGACAAGACGTTCGGGCAGATGGTCGCGGACGTCGCCGCCGGCAAGGTGAACCCCACGCGGTACTACGAGGTGGGCATGAAGGACGGCGGGATGGATGTCGTCATCAACCCGGCCTGGCAGAGCAAGATTCCGGCGGCGGTGATGACGACGTACGAGCAGAAGCTGGCCGACGTCAAGAGCGGGGCGTTCACCGTGCCGTTCGCCGGGAAGTGAGCCCGCCCGCCGCCGTCTCGATGACCGGCGTCGCCCGTGCCTTCGGCTCGACCGTGGCGCTGTCCTCAGTGGACTTCGAGGTGGCGCCGGGCGAGGTGCATGCGCTGCTCGGCGAGAACGGCGCCGGCAAGACCACGCTGGTGCGCATCCTGGCCGGTCTCGACCGCCCGGACGCCGGCTCGGTGAGCGTGTACGGCCAGCCGGTACGGCGGTTCGCGGCGCGTGACCTGCGCGGCGCCGGCGTCGCCATGGTGCAGCAGCACTTCACGCTGGTGCCGACGCTGACCGCGGGGGAGAACCTGGCGCTGGCCCGGCCCGAGGGGCGGATCCGGCCGCGGGCCAAAGCCGCCCGGGAGCGCGTCGAGCGGCTGGCGGACCGGTACGGCCTCGCCATCCGCGCCGACGTGCCGGCCGGGCAGCTGTCGGTCGGTGAGCAGCAGCGCCTGGAGCTGATCCGCGCCCTCGACGCCGACGCCCGCCTGCTCATCCTCGACGAGCCCACCGCGGTCCTCGTCGACGCCGAAGCCGAACGGCTGCTGTCGGTCTGCCGCCGGTTGGCCGAGGAGGGCCGTGCGGTCGTCATCATCACGCACCGGCTCGGCGAGGTCTTCACCGGCTGCGACCGGGTCACCGTGCTGCGCCGGGGCCAGGTGGCGCTCGGCGGCACGCCGGTACGCGACCACGACCGCGCCGGCCTGGCCCGGTTGATGGTGGGCGCGTCGCCGGCCGACGCGCCACCGGCACCGCCCGCGACGCAACCGCCGATCCCGGCGCCGACCCGGGCGCGATCGCTGGAGCGGCTGCGCGTCGACGGGGTGTCGCGGGGGCGGCTGGACGGCTTCGACCTCGCGGTCGCGGGCGGCGAGATCGTCGGGATGGCCGGTGTCGACGGCAATGGCCAGGCCGACCTGGAGGCTCTGCTGGCCGGTCTCGCGGCAGCCACCGCGGGCACCCTCACCCTGGACGGCGAGCCGCTGCCGGTCGGCGACCCCCGGCGCCGGGTGCGGGCCGGCGTCGCGTACATCCCGTCCGACCGGTACCGGCACGCGCTCGCCGGCCCGATGTCGCTCGCGGACAACCTCGAACTCGGCCGTGGACACCGCGTTCGCCCCGCTCGCCGGCGCCGCGACCGCCTCCTCGCGCCCGTCCTGCGGCGCTGGGACGTGCGCACCGCCGGCCCGGCCGCACGGGCGTCCACATTGTCCGGCGGCAACGCGCAGAAGCTGGTCCTCGCGCGCGAGTTGGCCGGGGAGCCGCGGCTGGTCGTCGCGGCGTATCCGACTCGCGGGCTGGACCCGGACGCGGCGCGGATGATTTCGGAGCGGATCGTCAAGGCCGCCGCGGCGGGCGCCGCCGTGGTGTGGTTCGGCGCCGAACTGGACGAGCTGTTCGCGGTCGCCGACCGCATCGTGGTCCTGGCCACCGGGCACGCGGCGGGACCGTTCGAGCCGCCGTACGACCGGGCCGCCATCGGCCTCGCGATGGCCGGCGGGCATCGATGACCACGCTGTCCGTCGACCGCACGGTCGGGCGCCTGGTGGGCGCTGCGCGTCTGCGGCAGCGCCTCGCGGTGACGGTCGGCGTGCCCGCGCTCGCGGTACTGGCCGCGCTTTCGGTCGGCGCCGCGCTGATGGCGGTCGAGGGCGTGGCCGCCATGTCGGTGTACGGCGAGGTGCTGCGTGGCGTGTTCGTCCTCGACCATGGCCTCACCGACACCGCCGTCGCGGCCACCCCGCTGCTGCTGATCGGGTTGGGCCTGGCCGTGGCGTACCGGGCGAAGGTCTTCACGATCGGCGCCGAGGGCCAGTATCTGGTCGGCGCGGTCGCGGCCACCGCGTGGGCGACCGCGGCCGGGGTACGCGACTGGCCCGGCGCGCCGCTCGTCGTCACCTCGCTGCTCGTGGCGGTTCTGGCCGGCGGCGCCTGGGCGGCGGTGACCGCCGGGCTGAACTCCCGCTTCGGCGCCAGCGTGGTCATCACCAGCCTGCTGCTGAACTACGTCGCGACCGCGCTGCTCGCCTGGGCGGTGCGGGTCGGCATCCGCGATCCGGGCTCGTTCACCCCGCAGAGCCGCGAGATCGGTGCGGCCGCCCTGCCGGTGCTGCCCGGCCTCGACGTACACCTGGGGTTCCTACTGGCGGTGGCCACCGTGCCGCTGCTCGGCGCCGTGCTCGCGCGCACCCGTTTCGGTTTCCGGGTCGACGTGATGGGCGCGAACGCAGAGGTGCTCGGCGCCAACGAGGCGCGCCCGGCGCGGGTGACGCTCGCCGTGCTGCTGGTGTGCGGCGCGTTCGCCGGCGCGGCCGGCTACATCCAGGTGGCCGGCGTATCCGGGCGGCTGACGCCCGGGTTCGCTACCGGGTACGGCTTCACCGCGATCGTCGTGGCGCTGCTCGGCCGGCTGCGCCCGGTGGGCGTGCTCGTCGCCGCGCTGACCCTCTCCGCGCTCACCATCGGCTTCGACGTGGCCGAGCGCAGCTACGAGATCCGATCGTCCACCGTGGGCGTGATCCAGGCGCTCGTGGTGGTGTTCTTCGTGGCCGGTGACGCGCTCGCGCGGCGCTCGACGTGACAGGAGCCCTGCGGTGGACACGCTGCTGACGTTCGCCACGCTCGCCGCGGCCATCCGGCTGGCGGTGCCCGTGGCGATGGCCGCCCTCGGCGAGGTCATCACCGAGAAGGCGGGCGTGCTGAACCTCGGGCTGGAAGGCACGATGCTCTGCGGCGCGCTGGCCGGCTACCTGGCGACCCGGTCGTCCGGCTCGCCCTGGCTCGGGCTCGCCGCCGGCCTCGCGGTGGGCGCCGGCTGCGGCGCGCTGCTGGCGGTGCTGATGGTCGCCGTACGCGCCAACCAGATCGTCACGGGGCTCGCGTTCACCCTGCTGGCGTCGTCGGCGACGACGTACCTCTACGAGCGCTCCTACACCCTCGGTCAGTCGCCGCCGCGCATCGAGCGCCTCGGCATGCCGCCACTCGTGGCGCTGGTCATCGCCGTCCTGGCCGCCGTCTGGTTCCTGCTGAACCGGACCACGGCGGGCCTGGTCATCACCGCCACCGGCGAGGCACCCGAGGCCGCCGACGCGCTGGGCTACCGGGTGGCCCGCATCCGCACGGCCGCCACCGTCGCCGGCAGCGCCCTCGGCGGCCTGGCCGGCGCGATGCTCGTGTGTGGACCGCTCGGGCTGTTCATCCAGAACGTCACCGCCGGGCGGGGCTGGGTGGCGCTGGCACTCGTCGTGTTCGCTCGATGGCGACCGGAGCTGTGCGTGCTGGGCGCGCTGCTGTTCGGCGTGTGTGACGCGGCGCAACTGCGGTTGCAGGGCACCGCGGCGGCCGTGCCGTACGAGGCGTTCCTCGCCCTGCCGTACCTGGTCACGCTGGCGGCGCTGATGCTGCGGGCGCGCGACAGCCGCACACCGCAGGCGCTGGCCGTGCCATACGTGCGCGGCGCCCGCTAAGGAAGGCCGGCGCGGGCCCGTACGGCGGCTGCCCGGCCCGCCGCCTCGTCCAGCACGGCGGCCTCGTCGACGCGGGTCAGCCGCCGCTCGCGCATCAGCCACTCGCCGTCGCAGAGCACCGACTCCACGTTCTCGCTCTTCATCGCGGTGACCAGTGCGGACACCGGGTCGGCCGCGGTCGCCAGGTTCGGCGTTCGCGGGTCGATCAGCACCAGGTCGGCCCGCTTGCCCACCTCGATCGAGCCCACCAGGTCGGCCATGCCGAGCGCCCGCGCCCCGTCGATCGTGGCCATCTCCAGTACCTTCCGCGCCGGCAGCACCGTCGGGTCGCGGCGCAGTCCCTTCTGGACGATCGACGCCAGCCACATCTCGTCGATGACGCTCATCCGGTTGTTCGACGGCGCGCCGTCGGTGCCGAGGCCCACCACGACGCCGGCGTCGAGCATGTCCGCCACCCGCGGCGTACCGAGGATCTTCAGGTTGGACGCGGCGTTGTGCGACACCGGGCAGCCGCGCTCGGCCAGCAGCCCGATCTCCTCGTCGTCGAGCCACACCGCGTGTACGGCCAGCAGGTGCGGCCCGAGCGCGCCGAGCCGCTCCAGGTGGCGCACCGTTGTCGTGCCCGGGTCCGCCGGACGTGCTCGTTCTCCTCCGGAATCTCGGCGACGTGCATCTGCGCCACGGTGCCGAGCGCCCGGGCCCGCTCGATCGTGGCGACGATAAGCTCGTCGGAGTTGTTGAAGATGGTGCGCAGCGTGTACGAGAAGCGCAGCCGGCCAACACCGTGCCAGCGGGCGGCCAGTTCGTCCTGCCGACCCAGCACCTCCACTGTGGACTCCTGGTCGGCGGCTGGCCGGCCTTCGCCCGAGTCCATGGTGCTGCGGCCCAGCAGCGCCCGGATGCCGGCGGCGGCGAGCCCGCGGGCCATCCCGTCGACGTGCCGCCCGCCCGGGTCGGCGATGAGCGTGCAGCCGTTGCGGATCTGCTCCACCGCGCAGGCCAGCGCGGAGATCTCGCTGTCGGCCTCGGTGAGCGCCACCTCGTACGGCCAGATCCGCTCGTGCAGCCAGGTCAGCAGGTCGACGTCGTCGGCGACGCCCCGCCCGAGCTGCTGGCTGGTGTGGCAGTGCGTATTGACGAAGGCCGGGATGACGATCCGCCCCGCCGCGTCGTACTCCTCCCGGGCAGGCGCGCCCGACGGCTCGGGTCCCACGTGCGTGATCTCGCCGCCCGTCGCCTCGACCCAGCCGGTGAACGGCGCGGCGGTCACCGGTACGACCAGCGCCGGACCCACGCGGAGATCAACCATGCTCACCCGGCGGACCCTATGACCTGTGTGTTACGCGCAAGCAACGGGGTCGAAAAGGACCGTCGATAGCTTCCAGTTATGGACACTGGGCTCCCAGTTATCAACGTCAGCGCGTTCGCCACCGGCGCCGCACCGGGTCCCGAGCGGGACGAGGTGGCCGCGCTCCTGGACAGCACGTGCCGCGAGACGGGCTTCTTCCTCATCGACGGCCACGGCGTCGACCCCGCGACGCGGGCGGCGATGTTCGAGGCGATGCGCGCCTTCTTCGCCATGCCGCTGGCCGACAAGGAGGCCATCGCGATCGGCAAGTCGCCGTGCCACCGGGGGTACGTCGGCATCGCGACCGAGATCCTCGACGACAAGGACACCCTCGCCGGTGACCTCAAGGAGACCCTCGACACCGGCGGCGAGCACGGGCCGGACCATCCGGAGGTCGTCGCCGGCGTGCCGCTGTTCGGGCCGAACCAGTTTCCGGACCTGCCCGGCTTCCGCGAGGCGTGGGAGGACTACCGCGCCCAGGTGATCGAGGCGGCGGGGCGGGTGCAGCGGGCGATGGCCCGCGCGCTCAGCCTGCCCGATGACTTCCTCCTCGACCTGCCGGGCGGCGAGACCATGTATCACCTGCGGCTCATCCACTACCCCGCACAGCGGACGTTCACCCCGGTCGAAGGGCAGCTCGGCTGCGGCGTGCACACCGACTACGGCACGGTCACCCTGCTCGCCGACGACGGCAACGGCGGCCTGCAGGTGATGCGGCGCGACGGCGCGTGGATCGACGTACGCATCCCGGACGGCCTGTTGGTGGTCAACCTCGGCGACCTGATGGCGATCTGGACCAACGATCGCTGGGTGTCCAACCCGCACCGCGTGATCAACCCGCCGGACACGGACCGCTACTCGATGCCGCTGTTCGTCACGCCGCCGTACCACGCGGAGATCGCGTGCCTGGAGAGCTGCCTCGCGCCGGGACAGCAGCCGGCGTACGGCCCGCAGTTCGCCGGCGAATACCTGATGTCCCGCCTCGACGCGACGCACAGCTACCGCAACCCGCTGCTGGCCGAACTCAACGGCTGATGGCGGCCTCGCCTGCCCGTGCAGGCTCGTCGAAGCTGCGGGTCCACGCGGCGATCCGGTCCCATAGCTCGAACCGGGTGGGTGCGAAGTTGCTGCAATGTCCGGCCCGGGGCAGAAGGTAGAGCGTGATGTCGCTGCTGCCGGGGTAGTGGACCGGTTCGGTACGGGGCTCGGCCGCCACGTCGACGGCGCTGAAGCCGACGAAGACGGGCGAGCTCACCCGTGCCGCGAGTGGCGCGCTGTACCCGTCGAGCAGAGCCTGCACGTAGGGCCGGCGCGACCACCGCGCGGAAACGCTCGCGTCGGCGGCAGTCAGTTCTGGGTCGTCCTCGGGGCCGTAGAGCCAACCGCTGTGCTCCGCCTTGCTGGGAAGTCCGTACAGGTCCGCCCAGGTGTCCTTGAAGAACGCCTTCGCCTGGTCCTTGGCGACCAGCCAGGGGTCGACCGCCTCGCGACCCATCGACTCGTCGACGACCACCTTGGCGCTGTGGGTCACGCCCAGGCAGCAAATTCGCTCGTAGCTGCCGTGCGTGGCCTGCTGCGCGACGACCGTGAAGCCACCGAGCGAGTGACCGACGCCGACCATCGTGATCCGCTCCAGCGCGGGGAGGCCGGGATGCAGCGTGCCGTCGCGCAACCGGGCGCGTAGCAGCCTGACGAAGCTGTCGGCGGCCGCGCCCATGACCTCCAGCGACACGGCGTCCCCGTCCACCACCGGCTGGCTGCTCTCGCCGACACCGAGCTGATCGGCGGCGACGACGACGAATCCTTGCTCAGCCCAGTACTTGGCCGCGCTGTAACCGGTGCGGCCGCCGTAGTCGATGTCCCAGTACTTGCGGTCGTAGGAGCCACCGGGCCAGCAGACCAGGACGGTCGCTGGGTCGCCGGGCCGGATGTTCGGCGGCGGGTAGACGGTGGCCGCGATCGCGAGCGGCTGGTCGTCGGGTACTTCGGCGACACGGACTGGGAAGTCCGTCCGCGTTGCTGTGTCAGTCATGTGATCGTCCCTGACTATGGAGATTTTGAGGTTAGGTTCAGGTTCAGATCGAGTTCTGAGCTGCCGCGATGCCCGTCGTGGTCCGGGCCGTTGCTCCCGCGGCCTCACCCTGCGCGGTCCACAATCGACAGAGCCGGCAGGTGGTGCTGGTGGGTTCGCGGCGGCGTAGAGCAAAGGCTTGTTCGCGGTAGCACTCCACATCTGCCCTGCCCGCCGTAGTTGCCGGCCCAGCGGGCCGGGGCTGTGGGTTGTGGGACGCGGAGGGTGCGGCCGCGGGAGCGACGGCTTGGACCGCGACGGGCGTCGCGGCAGCTCAACATCTTTTGACTTTCCTCACCCTCACCGCGAGACGTCTCTAGACGGGATGGCGGCGCCCGAGCAGCGCAACGGCCGGTCGATGGCTTCGATCTGACCTGAATTCACTTTGGCACCTCGTACTATCCGCCCAGATCAACCACGTGTCAACCCGGTGACGATGAGGTGGACTCACCTGGTCATGGAGGCGCCCAGTCCGGCGTTCGTGGTGAGGAAGGTGGTCGTGGGCAGGCCGCCGTCCGGCCGGCGCGGGCCCCGGGCGGTCGTGGGGTCGGTGCTGCCGAACATCGCCGCGGTCCGGCCCTCGCCGTTCCAGCTGTTGCCCGCCGCTTGGACGCCGGCACCGAGCTTGGCGTCCGCGTCGTTCGCGAGCCCGATGTTGTCGCGCAGCGTGGCCGGCGCATCGGCGATGAAGTATCCGGCGGCGCCGTTGTGGTACGAGGTGTTGCGGGTCAGTTGGAGCCGGCCCGGGTTGGTGCCGTCGGTGAAACCGTGGTGGGTGTTGTCCCAGGCGGCGTTGTCGCGGACCACGTGCGCCGCGGAGGCGACGGGATTGCCGCCGCCGAGGACGAAGCCGTCCCCGTTGCCGTACGCCCAGTTGCTCTGCACCGTTACCGGGCTGGCGAACGCACCCAGGTCGATGCCGTCGTCGCCGTTCTGGTACGCCCGGCACCCGCGGATCACGTTGTCCGCACCGGAACCAAACTTGATGCCGAGGCCGATGCCCTGGTTGTCGAAGAAGTCACTGTCGAGCACCTGATTGCCGATCGTGTTGGCGCCGCGCACGGTCAGACCCGACTCGACATTGTCGTGAATGGACAGACGCCGGAAGGTGACGTACTGGCAGGACAGGCACGCGTACGCGTGACTCTTGGAGTTTTTGATTTCCAGGCCCTGGACCGTCCAGTGGCTGGCCTGCTGGGTGATCATCCACTTGTCGGCGGGTACGCGGCTGGCGTCGATGACCGGCGTCTCGTCCCGGTAGTTGCTGAGCGTGATGCGGGCGTCCGGCGTTCCGCTGATGGTGATCGTGACCGGTTCGGCCGGTCGGTAGGTGCCGCCGCGCAGCGCGATGGTCAGCCCCGGTCGCGCGACGGCCACGGCCTTGCCGAGGGTGGCATACGGGCGGGCCAGCGTCCCGTCGGCGCCGTCGGAACCGTTCGGTGCCACGTAGATGTCGGCTTCGAGTACGCCGGACACCGCGGGCGGGGCGGCCGCGGCCGTGGGTGACGCGATGGTGCGGGCGGGCGCGGGCGCCGCGGTGGGGGTGGGGGCGAGGGCGCGCTGCGCGGCGGTGGGGCTGACCGCCGGTGGGCGCGCCTGCGGGGTGGGCGTCTCCAGCACGGTGTACGTCAGGCCGCCCGCCGCGATGACCGTCACCGTGGCGGCGGCCGCGACCGGCTTGGCCGACAGGCTCGGCAGGAGGTTGCGGAGCTGGTCGAGGAGGCTGAGCTTGCCCAGCAGCAGGTGACCGCCCGCGGCCGCCGCCGACGCGACCGCGGGCACGGCCGCCTCGAGTACCGGCCGGAGGCTGTCCTGCAGGGCGGCGGGCATCGCCACGAGCCCGATCCCGGCCAGCAGCTTCTCCGGCGGGATCAGGCCGTTCTGCTGCCCGCGACACTGGTCGCAGCCGCGTACGTGGCGGTTCAGCCGCTTCCGCCAGAGCGGGCGGGGCCGGCCGTCCCACCCCCTGACGGCCGTGGCGAGCTGCCCACACATCGGGACCTCGCGCAGGGCGCGCACGATCATCCGGGCGACGTCGAGCTGCGCCTTCATCCGCTGGAGCCGGACCGCCGCGTGCTGCGGGTTGACGTCCAGCGCCGTGGCCAGCTCCGCCCGGGTCAGCTGGCCGGCGGCCTCCTGCCACCACAGCGAGAGCAGGTCGCGGTCGGCGGGCTCGAGCCACCGCGCCGCCTCGGCCACCTCGCGCCGCTGGCCGGTCAGCATCAGCTCGGTGACGGTCCGGTCGGCGAAGTCGGCGCCCGGGTCGGCGACCTCCGCCGGGTCGTGCCGGCCCAGGAGGGTCCGCTTCTGCCTGCGGTGGTGGTGCTGGACCTGCCGGTACGCGATGGTCACCACCCAGGACCGGAACCGTTCGGGCTCCTGGAGCTTCGGCAGCGCGCGGAACACCTGCAGCATCGTTTCCTGGACCACGTCGTCGACGTCGGCGTGCCCGTTCAGGCCACGGCCAATCACGTTGTAGAGGACGGGGAGGTGGCCGGCGATGAGGTCGTCCAGCGCCCGCCGGTCGCCGGCTTGCGCCCGCGCCACCAGCTCGGCAATGTCGCGCGCGGCTTCGGTCTGGCTCTCCGTCACGGGGTACAAGGTGGCATGGTGCCGTTTTCCCTGTAAAGGAGCAATTTCGAGTTTCGGTTATGCCCGGACCGGCGGTGGCATCTACGAGGGTGACGCACAACCCGCACTCCTGAAGGGTCCACACCGTTGTCCGAGTCGAAGCACCGGCGCCCGAAACTCCGCCGATCCACGCGGTGGCAGGCGGCGATCGCGCTGGCCGTGGCCGTTCCCGGCACCGTCATCGGGATTTCCATGCTGTCCTCGCAGGCGGCCACCGCCCCGGCCGCGGGCGCCGTGTACCAGCTCGCCGTCACCAAGAGTGGCCTGTGTGTCGACGTGGTGTCCGGCGCCAAGACCAGCGGGGCCAAGCTCCAGCAGTGGGGCTGCGCGTCCGGGGCCACCTGGCAGCAGTTCAGGCTGGTCACCGCGGGCGCGAACCGCTACCGACTGGTCAACCTCAACAGCGGGATGTGCGTCGACGTGCCGGGCGGCTCGACAGCGAGCGGTGTCCAGCTCCAGCAGTGGGGCTGCGGCGACGGCCAGGCCAACCAGACGTGGACGCTGACACCGAGCGGCAGCGGGACCTTCCAGATCGTGAACGTGGGCAGCGGCCTCTGCGTCAGTGACAAGGGCGCCTCCGTCACCTCCGGGACCGCCATCATCCAGGAGACCTGCACCGCGAACACCAACAAGCAGTGGGCTTTCAAGCCGGTCGCCGGGTCGACCACCGTCGCCGCGGACGGGACGGGCCGGTACAAGACGGTGCAGGCCGCGATCGACGCCGTGCCCGCGAACAACGCCAGCCGGGTCACCATCACCATCAAGCCGGGCACGTACCGGGAGATCGTGACGGTGCCGGCGAACAAGCCGTACATCACGCTCCAGGGCACCGGTGACTCCGCCGACGACGTCGTGATCGTCAACAACCACCACGCGGGCGCGTACGGCACATCGAACAGCGCGACCGCGTTCGTGCACGGCCATGACTTCGTGGCGGCGAACCTGAGCATCTCCAACGACTTCGACGAGGCGTCGGTCGACAGCGGACACCAGGCCGTGGCCCTGCACCTCAGCGCGGACCGGGCCACCCTGTCCAACGTGCGCCTCCTGGGCGACCAGGACACGTTCCTGGTCAACGACGGCGCCCGGGCGTACATCGTGAACTCCTACGTCGAGGGCACGGTGGACTTCGTGTTCGGCGGCGGCACCGCGGTGTTCGACAACTCCGAGATCCACGAGAAGGCCCGCGGCGGCAGCCTGACCGCGGCCAGCACCGCGGCGACCAAGACGTACGGCTTCCTGTTCTACAAGTCGCGAATCACCGCGGACGCGGCCAACGGCTCCAGCTACCTCGGCCGGCCGTGGCGGGCCGACGCCCAGGTCGTCTACCGCGAGTCGAGCCTCAGCGCCGCCATCAGGACCGGCCAGCCGTGGACCGACATGTCGAGCAACACCTGGCAGGCCGCCCGGTTCTCCGAATACAAGAACACCGGCGCCGGCGCAGGGGTCAACGGCAACCGTCCACAGTTGACCGACGCGCAGGCCGCGAACCACACGCCGCAGAAGTACCTGGCCGGCGCCGACGGCTGGAACCCGGTCGGCTCCACCGTCGGCAGCGCGCCCACCACGAGCGCACGGACCTGGTCCAGCACCGCGGACGGGTTCGCGTCCACCGACGGCGGCACGACGGGCGGCGCGTCCGGCCAGACCGTCACCGTCACCACCCAGGCCGACCTGGTGAAGTACGCCACGGCCAGCGCCGCCTACGTCATCAAGGTCGGGGCGGCGATCACCATCAGCCCGAAAGGCACCGAGATCCGCGTCGCGTCGAACAAGACGATCATCGGGGTCGGCACCAAGGGCGAGATCGTCGGCGGTGGCTTCTTCCTCGGTTCCGGGGTCAACAACGTCATCATCCGAAACCTCACCATCCGCGACACCCGGATGGCGGACGACGACCCGGACGACAAGGAATACGACTACGACGGCATCCAGATGGACGGCGCGCACCACGTCTGGATCGACCACAACACCATCACCCGGATGAACGACGGCCTGATCGACAGCCGCAAGGACACCAGCTACCTGACCGTGTCGTGGAACATCCTGTCGGAGAACAACAAGGCGTTCGGCATCGGCTGGACAGACAACGTCACCGCCCGGATGACCATCCACCACAACTGGATCCACGACAACAAGCAGCGCAACCCCAGCACCGACAACGTGGCGTACGCACACCTCTACAACAACTACCTGCAGAACCTGACCTCGTACGGCAACTACGCGCGGGGCGCCACCAAGATGGTGATCGAGAACAGCTACTACGAGAACGTGGCCAACCCCTTCTACCCCGACAGCGCCGCCCAGTTGAAGCAGTCCGGCAGCGTCGTCATCAACTGCACCGGCAAGCAGCAGACCAACGGCTCCGCGTTCGATCCCGCCGCCTTCTACTCGTTCGCCGTGGACCCCGCCAAGGACGTCCCCACCCTCCTGAAGACATACGCCGGCCCCCAGCCGAACATCGGCGCGTAGGGCCACGCGTTGCCGATCAAGGACTCCTCAGCTGTCGACGTACTGGCCGATCGCGTCTACGTACTGCTGGGCGCTGGGTTCTGTGTAGACGCTGCTCGCGGTGATCGGCAGCTTCTCGGGGCACTCGGTGACCTCGCCGGAGATGTGCGCCTGGTGGATCTGGCGGCCGGTGCGCGTCTCGTACAGGGTGACGGTGAACTCGCCGCGGTACATCGGCAGCGGGACCGGGGGTTGGGCGAACCCCACCCGCCGTGGGTCGGTGTAGTTACAGGTGTCGATGGTGTTCTGTTGGGTCTGGTCGACCTCGATGCACGCCACCGCCTGCACCTCGCCGGGGTCGTTGGATCTCCACGCGTTCGAGAAGAGCGCGTTGTTCTTCTCGTCGAGGATCGCCGGCGGCCGGCCCCACGCGCCGCCGAGGCGCAGGTTGTAGTCGGTGGCGAACACGACGGTGGGATGCGGAGCCGCGCCTGCGTACGCCGGGGCGTCCGGAAACACCGTTCCTTCGCACGCCGCCGAGAGCTCGCTCACGGTCGACGGCAGGTCGCTCTCGGGCGGGCCGAGTGAGCGGACCGCCAGCCAGACCATGAGCGCGACCGGGATCAGGGCGGCGGCTGCGACGATCACCGCCTGGCGTACGTGCGGGGATCGGGGCGGCGCGGGCCTGCGCTCCGTCGCGCCGAACAGCGGGTGCGGTGCCGCCTGCTCGCGGGCGGTGGCCTGGGCGTACACCGCCTGCGCCAGCGGGTCCAGCGTCGCCGGCTCGACGCCCGTCACCAGCTCCGCGAGCGGTGGCGGCAACTCGCCGCCGGAGGCGAGCCGGCGGTCGATCAGCCCGGTCCAGTCCAGGGCGGCCGCGGCCAGGTTTCGGTCGGTGCGGGCCAGCCGGCGCAGCACGTCCCGGAACTCGTCGAACTCGTCCGCGCCGACGTCGCCGAGGTACGCCTGCGCTGCGGCGACCAGGGCGCCGTCCGGCGTGCCGTCGCCCGGCCTGGCACCCCGCCCCAGAGCTTCGACGAGCCGGCAGGCGATCGTGGCGGCCCACGCCAACCGGACAGCCGGCTCCATATGGAAACTCCCCAGGGCGAACGCACATCGACCCCCGTGAGACTATCGCCCCACCGCTACCCGCCCGCGGCGCGTCGCCCTTCCACGCGCCCGCCCGCCGCGCCGCGTCGCGTCGCGTCGATCAAGGGATTTCGCGTCGATCAAGGGCATATGGTCGCACTTTGATCTCCGATCCACGACCATATGCCCTTGATCGACGGACGGGTCGGTGTCGGCGGACGGGTCCGTGGGCCGGGCCAGGCGAGGCCAGGCCGGGCCCGGCCCCGTCACTCCAGCCGTACTCGGATCAGGGATCGCGGCTCCCGGCCGGCGAGCAGCCAGCCAAGAGCCACGGCGACCAACGGCACGCCCACAGCGATCACGAGCAGCTCCACGACCGGCACCCGCGCCAGCTCGCCGAGCTGGTTGCGGGATGAACCCGCCACTATCACGGTGTACGCGGCGCCGATGCCCAGGATCCCGCCCAGCAGCGCGAGCCCGCCGGCCGTTGCCGAGGTGAGCGTGCGCCGGATGCGACGCGTCGCGCCCGTCGCGGTCAGCGTGCGCAGGTCGCCCGCCGCCTCGGCCCGGATCAGCCCGACGGTCATGGCAAGGATCGCGAGCGCGAGTACTGCTCCGGCCGCTGTCGCGATCGCGCGCAGTGCCAGCAGCCCGCCGCGCTTGTCGCGGTCCTCGACGACCAGCCCCGCGTCGAGCGCGAGTTCCCGCGCCCCGGTGAGCTGCTCCTCGGTCAACGGCCGGGGGGCCTCGACCAGCCAGCCGGCCCGCACCGGCTGCCAGTTGTGGCGGCGCAGCGCCGCCGGGGTGAGGAACGTCTTCGGAAGCGACTCGAACCGCGGCCGCGTGGTCAGCACGTCCGTTGTCTGGCCGACGCCGGCGGGGTCGACGCCGTAGTAGCCCAACAGCTCGGGCGTGGCGACGAACGACGGGCCGGCACCGGCCGGCAGCCGCCCGATCCGTCCGCCACCGGCATCCGCCTGCGGTGCCTCGGCCGGATCTATCGCGATGTCAAGCGGGATGACGGTCGGGTTGGCGAGCGTGGCCGTGTACCGCCGCACCTGGGCCTCGATCGCCGCGAGCTGGGCCGGTGTGCGGTCGGGAACGCGCAGGCCGGGGGAGTCGATCCAGACGAGGAGCTGGCGGTCGGAAAGGTTGCTCTCGACGGCGGTCTGCGCGAGGACGCCCGCCGCGACCACGATCGCGGTCGGGATCGCGAGCGCCACGCTGATCGCGGCCAGCGCGGCGCTCGACCGTGCCTGGTGGCGGGCGAGGTCACGTAAGGCCAGCCGGGAAGCGACCGGAAGCCGGCCGCCGATGGCGGCAAGCACCCGGATCGCCAGCGGGCCCACGAACAGCAGGGCGAACCCGATCGCCAGCGTGCCGGCGACGATCAGCGCCACCTCGGCGACCTCCAGCGCGTTGCCGGATGCCGCGTTGTTCCGTTGCGCGAGCCGCAGCGACACGATGCCCAACACGTAGAGCACGGCCGCGGCCACCGCCGACCGGCGCACCCGCTTGGGCCGTGGCGGGCGCGAGGACAGGGCGAGCGTTATCGGTACCCGGGCAGCGACGCGCGCCGGCCGCCACGCCGCCGCGGTCGCGGTCAGGATCGTCAGCAGTACGGCGGCGGCGATCTGCCACCACGGCAGGTCGAGCCGGTCGATGCGATGCCCCGCCGCCGTCTCGAACCGTGGCGTCACGGCGAACCACACCAGGACACCCGCGACCGCGCCGACCACCGACGCGGCGACACCGACCGCGGCGCCGTCGGCCAGCAGTACGAGACGAAGGTGTCGTGGAGTCGCCCCGATCGCGGCGAGCAGGCCGAGCTGGCGCAGCCGGCGGTGCGCGATGACGGCGAAGCCGGCCGCCGCGATGAGGCAGATGAGCAGCATGCTCACCGCGAAGACGCTGAACACGCCGGCGGCCGCCTCGACCCACTCGTCCGAGGGACGCACCTCGTACGGCGGCTGGCCGTGCTGCGCGCGGTACTCCGCGAACCGGGCCGGATCGGCGGCGGTGAGCACGGTGACCGACTCCGGCGGTAGGGGCCGTGCCGGCGCTACGAGGATGAACTCCGCGCGAAGATCGCCGGGGTTCTCGACCAGGCCGACCACGCTCCAGGTGCGGCCATCGAGGGTCAGCGCGCCGCCGACGCGTACCCGCAGCTCCGCCGCCACCTCGTCGGTGAGCGCCGCCTCGCCGGGCGCGGTCGGGTAGCGACCCGTCACCAGCCCCAGCATCGGCCCGCTGTACGGACCGCGTGGATCCTGCGCCCGCAGCTCGACGGTCTCCACCGAACCCGGGACCGGCAGGTACCAGTGCCCGACCACGTCGATCGTGCCGAACCACTCGCGCGCCTGCGCGATCCGGGGATCCAGCGGCCGCTGTTCGTCGGCGTACAACGTGAACCGCTGGCTGGCGGCGCCGAACCTGGCGCTGCCCGGCGGCGTCGCGTGGTAGCCGGCCGACACGCCCACGACGGCCGCCGTGACGGCGACGGTCAGGAGCGTCAGCACCACGACCTGCTGGCGCCACTCGCGGCGGAACAGCCGCCACGCCCAGCGGACCACCGCACGCCGGGCCGGCAGGCCGCCGTTACGGCTCACTTGTTGGTCCCGGGGGCCAGGAGGGATTCCGGGCCAGGGCTCGGTGCCGTCTGGTCGACCACCCGGCCGTCACGCAGGAACACCACGCGGTCGGCCCAGGAAGCCATCTGGGCGTCGTGGGTCACCACCACACAGGCCACGCCATCGTGGCTGGCCACGCGGAGCATCCGCATCACCGTCTCGCCGCTCAACGAGTCGAGCGCGCCGGTGGGCTCGTCGGCCAGCAGCAACCGCCGTTCACCGACGACGGCCCGCGCGATCGCCACCCGTTGGCGCTCGCCGCCGGACAGCTCGTCCGGGTCGCGGGTGGCCCGCTCAGTCAGGCCAAGCTTGGCGAGTACCTCCATCGCGGCTGCCCGAGCAACCTTGACCTTCACGCCGTCCAGCTCCAGCGGAAGCGCCACGTTCTCGACGGCGGTCAGCCCGGCGAGGAGGTTGAAGTCCTGGAAGACGTACCCGATCGACCGCCGCCGCAGCCGTGCGCGGTCGTTGCTGGACAGGCACGCCAACTCCTGACCGGCGATGAAGACGTCGCCGCTGGTCGGTTCCTCCAGCGTTCCGGCGATCGTGAGCAGCGTGCTCTTGCCCGAGCCGCTCGGGCCCATCACCGCCACCAGCTCGCCGCCCCGAACGGACAGGTCGACCTCGCGCAACGCGTGCACCTCGGCGCGACCCGATCCGTACACCTTGGACACCTGACGCAGCTCGACGGCCGCGCTCATCGCCGTAGCCCTGCGATCTTGCGGCCGACGCGCGGCGCGGACGTCGGGTCCTCGCTCGCGGTGCGAGCCGGTAGGCGCTTGAGCCGGGCGTCCGCTGTGTCGAGCCACCGGACGATGGCTTCTATCCGGAACAGCTCCGAATCCACGACGAGCGACAGCTCCACCTCGCCCTCGGCGAGCTCGCTCTTCAGGCGGGTGTACTCCTGCATCGCCTGCACAAGATGCCGTCGGTGCACCTGGAGCAGCGCGGGCAGGTCCACACCTGGTACGCGCATCGCCACGAGCACCTTGATGACGAGCCCGTCGCGCGGTGGTGGAATCACGTCCGGTGGCGTGCGCAGCCACTCGCTCAGCTCGTCGGAGCCGGCCGGCGTGATGGTGAATGCGTTCTGGGGCCCCGCGCCGCCGGGGCCCTCCGACTCGACGAGGCCGTCGCGCTCCAGGCGTTGCAGGGTGGTGTAGACCTGCCCGACGTTGAGCGGCCACACCTCCCCGGTTCTGGACTCGAACTCCTGCCTCAACTGGAGGCCGTATTTCGGGCCCTCGCTGAGTAGAGCCAACAGGGCGTGCCGGATGCTCATACCGGGTATGATACTCAGTATATTCGGCTCGCCGTCAAGGGTTCCACGTGTGGTGGACGTGGGAGGCTCCACAGAGCGCGTACAGGTAGAGGTCGAGGTAGGTCGGGCGGGGCCACGGCAGTGACTGGGGGCCGTTGGTCTGGTAAAAGTCGGTCCGATATTCCTCGGCGAGCCTGACATCCAGTCTGGTCCGGTCGGTGATCGGTTCGCCGTCGTGGCTGGGGACGTCGTTGAAGGGCTCATCGGTCAGGTTCGCGGCCCGTAGGACGTAGACGCGGCGGCCATCGGGAAGCTCGTCCACGAAAACCGTCCGGTCGCTCTTGGCGGCCTCGAACTGTCCGACGATGTACTCCTCCGCGTTGTTTTCCAGGAGGCATTCCCGCAGCGAACCTGCCGCGAAGAAGTCCTGTGCCGCGAGGTGCAGGGCGAACAGAGCCAACGGGCTGCGGGTGGTGGCCGCGCCGGCACCTTCTGGCTGGACGTCCATCGCCTCACCGATCTGGTGGTTGCTCAGCGGTGTGCCGCTAACGGTCTCGTTGTGCTCCGGTGGGCGCCAGCCCGACGAGATCTGCAGGCGGTACGGTCGCGGCACGAGATTGCCGTCCGGGTCGGTCGTGGCAAGCCGGCTGACCGGTCCCGCGGCGAGAAGCTTCGCCTGGAGGAAGCCGTCCGCGCTGGACAGCGGCAGGGTCGGGCCAGTCAGCAGGTTGCTGACCTTCGTGACCAGCTCGACCGCGTACGGGGGCAGGGTGAGCGGGGGGATGGCTGTGCCTTCCTCCAGCGCCCGCAGGACGCTGACCATCTCGGCGGCGTATGCGCCGGCGGCCGTTCGAGCTTGGCCGAGGCGCTCCGGTGCCTCCGCCATGATCAGGGTTTGCCGATACGCGCCGTTTCCTTGCCCCGGCCGGATGGCGGCACGGCGCGGGACGTTGATCAGGCCACCACTGCTCACGAGGGCGGGGCGTACCGGCCGCTGATGCGCGTCGTACTCGACCTCGTGCAGCTCGCCAGCGCGCCGGGTCGGCAGGACGATGGCGGCCAGCCGGTTACCCTGCCATTTCCACGAGTAGGTCTGGAAGTAGTCGGTGAACCGGAGGTGGAAGGCGTACTCCTGGCGTATGCAGTCCCGTTCGTCCTGTGCGACGGCGAACTCGTGGGAGATGCCCGCGTCCGGGCCGAGCCGGATGTGGTAGCGCAGGGGGTACAGCCGGCGCAGTAAGAGCCGGCGCCGCGCCTGGACTCCCCATCGTGGATGGGACGGGCGGGTGAGCGGCAACTCGTGCGGCACCAGGGTCCGCTCGATCCCGGATCCGGCGACATTCTCGCCGCTGCGGCCCACGGGGCCATAGGTCACCTCGCGCGCGAGGTCGTCGTAGAACGCGGACGGGCGCTCGGGCGGCTTGGCGCGGGTTGTGGTGACCTGGTCCGGATAGTCTGTCGCCAGAAACTCGCCCGCGGTGCCGGATCCGGGCACCAGCGACTCCTTGTCCATTCCGTGCCGCTGCCACAGCTGGGTGAGCGCCAGCCGGGCAATAGTCGGCTGCCGGCGTTCCACGTGCATCGGCCTCGGGCCGGCCTGCGCATCGACGAGGGCCGGACCGAAAACGTGGATCCGCTCGCAGGTGACGAAGCTGAACAGGGCCGTCGGCACCACGCCGTACGGCTGCAGGACGAGGCTCCTGCGCGAACCTCCCCAGACGGCCCGCAGGTCGGCTCGGGCCGGCGTGGTCACCGTACCGGCCAGGCCGCTGGCGACCCCGCCGCCGCGGAAGCCGTCGGTGAGCACGTCGTACACGGCATCGAGGCCGTCGCCCGGGTCGCGGATACGATCGAGGACGAACCCGGCGTTTACCCGGTACCAGGAGCGGTCGGTCTCGCCCGGCTCCTGTCCCATCACCTCGGCGTAGAGTTCCAACGTTTGGCCGTCCGCCAGGTCGCCGAGCCCGGCCTCGTCCGCCCGGACGCTGTCGGCGAAGCGCCACAGCACCGGACCCTGGCCGGCCAGCCAACTGTCGATCGCCTCGATGGTGTCGAAGTCGGGAGGTACGTCCGGACCGTACGTCTCCTCGCCGCGCGGCCCGTCCAGGCCCTCGACCACCAGCGGCCGGAGGTGCCCGGCTTCGTGGTGGGCGCGCATCGCGTTCGCGAACCGTGCGGCGAAGGGCTCGCTCATCGCGTACACGAAACGCGCGTTGAGGACGGGGAAGTCCTCGCCGTCCGGCGCCGGCCGGGCGCGCAGCCGGCCGAGGTCGCCGTCGCTGAGGTACGTGACGAGCCGCTGCTGGGTGCCGCTGGGCTGGCACACCATGATCCCGAACGTGGGCGGGAGAACGGTGGCGGTCTTGTCCGGGCGGGCCGTCCAGCGCAGCCCCAGGCGCATGGCGGCGATCGAGTCGTACGCGGCGCCGTCGGTGTCGGTGGCCGCCCAGTGCACGGCAGCCGGGCTGAACGTGGCCGGGTCGAAACGTTTGGCATCGTTTACCGCGTCGACCGAGGGTTCCGCCGCGGAGAACCCTCGCAGCGGCATGTGGTGCGGTGGTGTGAAGCCCATGGCGAGGGCGGCGATCCGGTGGAGGGCGTCGGCCAGCATGGTGGCTCCTCAGCCGTTCGCCTGGTCGTCTGCCGACACCCTGACCCAGCCCTCCTGGGCGATGGCCGCGGTCTCGGGAAGCATGGCCTGCTGGGTCGCCGCGGTGATGGGGTCCTGCCGCCAGGTGACCGGCCCGTCCCGGCGGCTCCACTCCTGGCCGGCGCCGAGCGCGGAGGCCAGCGGCATGCGGATGCCGGCCGGGTCGACCAGGACCGGCCCGATCCGCAGCGACGGCACCAACCGGGCCAGCGGCGCCTCGGTCCAGTCGCGGACGAGGCTCACGGCCTTGCGCGGCAGCAGCCCGGAGGTGGCGTGGACCTTGGCGGCCGGGTCCTGTATCAGCGTCAGCGTGACCGTCTGGCCCGGACGCAGCCAGACCGCCGGGTCGGCGGCCAGGTAGCCGGAGGTGATCGGGCGCGGCCCTACGGGCGCGGCGCCCAGCGCACGCAGGTCGCCGCGGTGGCGTCCAATGTCGACGGCTAGCGCCGCGACGCTGTCGTGCACCGGGTACAGCCGGTCGTAGCGGTCGTCGGTGAAGTAGCCGAGCAGCCCGTCGTCGAGCCGGGTGAGCGCGCCGAGGCGGACCGGGAACGACCGCGCCCGGAGCCCCGCCCAGGCCAGGTCCCGGGCGTTCTGGTCGGCCTCGGACAGCCCGGCGATGGGCGGTTCGGGCTCGACCTCCAGGCGCAGGGTCGCGCGTACGATCGCGACCGGGCGGCCGACGAGCTGGGTGACGTGCTCGGTGCCGGTCTGCCCGCCGAGCCCGATGGTGGCGGCGGTCGTCTCGATGACCCGCAGCAACGCTTCCAGCGGGGTGTCGGAGCGGGTGTGTCCCCTGTGGAGGCTGGCCCGCTCGGCGACGTCGCGGTATAGCAGGCCGTGGGTGAAGGCGAGGAGGTGGCGCAGCCGTGGGTCGGCCGCCAGCCTGGCCTCCGGTGTGCTGCCGACCGGCCCGCCACCGCCCGGTGCCTCCTGCCAGACCACGGCGCCGGAGAGGCTGTCGTGTGCGAGCTGCCCGAGCGGGGCGCCGTCCGGGTCGAAGAGCTCCACGGCACCGTCCGCGGGGTCGGGCAGCAGCCAGCCGGCGACCGGGCTGATCGAGCCGCCGCCGGGTGCCGGCGTCTGGTCGACGCTGGCCTCCCTGGTGTCATCGATCGGGTCGGTCAGGCGCAGCAGCAGCCGGGCCGGCTGGTTGATCCGCGGCCGGAGCACCGCCATCCCGGCCTGGTCCGGCCGGTCCGCGCGGATGGCGCGGGCGAGGTACGGCGCGGGCGCGGCGTTGTCGACCAGCGTGAGGGTACGGCCGAACGCGTCGACCACCCGCAGCCGCGTGATCCGGCCGAGCCCGGCCCGCGTCGGTCGGGGCGGCGCGGACGGCTGGCGCGGCTCGCCGCCGTACGCGATGTCGGTGCTGTAGCCCAGCAGCCGCTCGCGCAGCCCGTCCAGCCCGGCGGTGAGCAGGTCGGCCTGGCCCGCCTCCACGGAGAGGCCGCGCAGCTTCGCCGCCACGTCGTCAGCGATGCGGCCCTTGCCGGCCAGGTCGAGCTCGTCCTCTGTGGACAGGAACGCCCGGACCCGGTCGGCGAGCCCGCGGGCGCTGGCCGAGTTGAGCAGCGACCGCCCGCTGAACAGGACGGTCCGGGCCGGGTCCGGGAGGAGGCCGGCGGGCGGCTCGTGGTCGAGCTCGCCCAGCGGCCAGGCGTCGTCCGGCGCGTTCGGGTCGACGGCGAGCTCCCACTCCAGGTACAGCGGGACCCATGCCTGCTGCCAGATGGTGATGCCGGCGGGTGCGGAGCCGGTGCCGTCGCGCAGCGAGATCCCCAGGAGCGGGGTGGCGTCGTCGGTGCCGGCGAGCCACTGGCGAAACACCCGCGACTCGGCCCGCAAGGCCGTCAGCAGCGCGCCCTGCGAGTGCCCGAAGAGGCTCGCGTACTGCTCGAGCAGGCCCTCGTACAACTCGAACGGATCTTCGATGGCGGCCTCGACGAGCAGCGCCTCCGCCTCGTCCGGCACCGCCCCGTGTCCGATCCCGCGTTGGAGCAGGACCCGACCGTCGAGGAAGCCGAGCAGCCGGGTGCCCGGATCGCCGGTGAGTCGGCACGGGAGCGTCTCGCCGGCCTCGAACCGACCGTCGTACCCGTGCCGGAGGCTGCGCCGCAGGCCGCGGATGACGAAGCTGGGGTCCCGGGGGGCGAACCAGCGGGGGCCTGGTCGCCGGACCTCCCGCGCCGCCCGTGGCTCGGGCGAGGTGACGGCCCGGCCCGGCGTGTGTTCGGCCGTGTGCAGGTCGGCCACCCGGCTTCCGTCGGCGGTGAACGCGAAGCGGACGGTCCGGTCCGGGTGACTGGCCAGGAGGGCCGTGGTCGCCGGTGTAGCGGGCGGCGGCCGGACCGCGCTGAACGGGTCGCCGGACAGGACCCGCTCGACGCGGTCCTCGCCGGGCTTGGCGTCGAAGCCGGCACTGTGCAGCTCCGCCTCGACCTGGGCCAGCCCGTCCGGCTCGCCGAGCGTGTCGGCCAGCGCGTGCTGGAACGCGGCCTGCAGCAGCTCCACGTCCGGATCGCCGAGGACCCCGGCCGTCAGCGCGGCGAGGGACTGCTCGGCGGTCGGGCCCAGCCCGACCCGGACCTGCCCGGGGGCCGGCCGGCGGTCCGGCAGCGGGGCGTCGGCGCGTACCCCGTAGATGACGCCGTGGAAGACGGACCGTCGCGGCCACCAGGGCCGGGGTTCGGGCGTCGCGGCGGGGACGAGCCCGCTGAAGTCGGTGACCGGGGCGACCGTGGGAGTGCGGGCGTCCAGGCCGACGGCACGGGCTTTGGCGGCGGTGGCCTCGGCGGCGCGGTGCAGGGCGGCCAGCCGGTCGCTGTCGACGCTCCAGCCCAGCTCGGCCAGCCGGGCGTGGAAGCCGTCGGCGGTGTCGAGGCCGGCCAGCGGGTCCAGTGCGGGCGTGGAGTACCAGCCAACGACCAGGTAGGCGACGTAGCCGGCGGGTGGGCTCGGCTCGTCCTTCCACTCGTCGTAGAAGGCGAAGCGGTCCTCGACGTTGTCGAACACGGCGGCCCACGCCGGGTCGCCGCCGAGCATGGCGTGCAGGTCGGCCGGGTCGAGCTGCGGCGTCGCCGGGGGCGGTGCGGTGAGGTCGGGTGGCCCGGGCTGCCAGGTGTCCAGGACGGTGGCGCGCCGGCGCTCGGACTCGATCACCCAGCCGGCGACCGGTCGCCGGTCGTCCGTGCCCACGCCGGGCAGCAGCCGCAGCACCATCCACCGGTCGGGCAGCGGCCGCCAGTGTGGCTGCCCGTCCGGGCCGGTGGTACGCGCCCGGGTGAGCCCGTCGGGCAGCGCCCAGTGCAGCCGTACCCCTTGCTGCCGGCCGGCCGGGTGGGAGGTGAACGGGTCGGGCATGCGCGGCCGGCCGCCGCCCGGCGCCTGGTCGAACAGGCGGACCCGGATGTCGGCGTGCTCGACGGTGTCGCCGGGGCGTACGACCTGTGCCTGCACGTCGACCGGCACGAGCAGGGCGGGCCCGAGCTCGACCCCGTCCTGGAACGTCAGCGCCGCACCTCGGCTGAGCCCGCTGCGGGCGGTGACCGCGAAGCGCGGGTGGTGGACGTATGGCTGGGTCATGCGGCACCCCAGGCGTTGTCGAGGTCGTCGAGGGAGATCGACGGGACGAATGACGGCTGGTTGGGAACCCCGGTGAAGACCTGCCGGTACGGCAGCTGGACCAGCTGGATCGCAAGCGTGGCGGGCGAGGTCGCGCCCAGCGCGGCGGCCAGCGCGGCGACATCCACCACGCCCGGTGCGCCGGGCCGGAACGGGACCGGGACCGCGCCGGCCGGGCCGGGCACCTCGCGCCGGTCGGGCGACGGCTCCTCGAACCCGAGCTGCAGCCCTTGCCGCGGCTCCTCGATGACCACCTCGTCGGGCAGACCGTCGAACAGGACCAGCAGCACGGCCGGGGCCAGCCGCTCGATCCGCAGCGGGCGGACCTGCTGGCCGGCGCGGGCCGCCCGCACGTGTAGCCCCGGCCAGCCGGCGACGGCCCGCGAGCGGAGCAGGAAGCCGGTGACGACCTCGGCCGCCGCCGGCTCCCATGCCTGGCCGGTCCGGGCGGCCCAGACCTCGCGCTCGGCGGCGTCGACCGCGGTGCGGATGGTCCCGTGGCGGGCACGCAGGTGGGTGCGTTCCCGGATGGTGCCGGCACCGGCGGCGAGCGCGCCGTCCACGGCCGCGTCCACCCAGTTGCGGTCCAGGAACGCGAACCGGATCGACTCCAGCGGCAGCAGCCCGGCGTCGCTGACCAGGTAGGCGAACGGGACTCCGTCGAGCAGGCGCAGCCGGGCGAGCCAGTCGAGCACGGCGGGCGGCGGTGGCGGCCCGCTGCTGGTGTCCGCGGCGGCCTGCAGCTGCGTGGAGACGGCGGCGGCCGAGGAGTAGAGCGCGGTCATGGCGGTCCTTAGCCGTACAGATCGGGGATGGTCGCCGGGGCAAACCCGGGGTTGAAGCGGTCGGTGTCTGGATCAAGGCCGCTGGTGACGGCGAGGGCCCGGACGTGGCGGCGCAGCTCGGCGCGGAGGTGGCCGAGCAAGGCCGGGTTGGCGGCGAGCGTGGCGAAGGACGACTCGAGCGCCGGCGCGGGCGGCAGCTGCGGGCCGGCGACGTCGATAAGGGCGTCGCGGACGATCCGCTTGACCGTGGCCAGGTCCAGCCCGTACCCCTGGGCGATGTCGGACAGGTCGTCCGGGCTGGCGAAGCCGGGCGGGAGGTCGACCCGTGGGATCCGCTCGCCGAAGGTGGCATCGAGGTCGGTGGCCATCCGGTCCAGCACCGCGACGGTGAGCTGCTGCCCGGCCGCCACGGGGTCGATCCCGAGGTCGGTGACCCCGGGCACGAGCGGCAGCGTCGCGGCGACGGTCGCGGCGGCCATGCTCTCCCGCCGCCAGGTGAGCAGCTCGGCCAGGAACCGGGGATCCGACATGGCCAGCAGCCGGCCCAGCTCGAACGCGGCCGCGTAGGAGAGGTCCTCAAGCCCGTCGGTGGCGATCGCGCGGGCCTGGTCGGCGGCGAACAGCGGGTGGCCAGCGGGGCGCCGCACCACCTCCCGCGGGGTCAGCGGTCCCCGGTACCAGGCGGCGGCCTCCTCACCTCGCCGGCCGCGGTGGGCGATGGCCACGTGCCCGCTCGGGGCGACGGCCGGGCAGCCGCCGGGCGCGGTGCCCAGCCCGCCGACGTGCAGGTCGCCCATGATCGACCCGAAGTCGCCGTGGCCGGCCGCGGTGAACCGCCACCGCGCCAGGACCGGAAACCGCAGCGTCTTGGGCCCGACCGGGTCGACCTGTACCGGCCCGAGGCCCGGCACGGGCGTGCCGGTGGCGGTGGGCAGCACGTCGAGGCGGTGCTCCAGGGAGATCAGGTACGCGCCGTACACCAGCTTCTCGCCCGAAGGCAGTGGTCGCGGCACGCGGGCGCAGAGCACGACCGCCAGCTGCCCGTCGGCGTCCGCGCCGGCCAGCTCGGTGTCGCCGACCGCCACCTCGCGGACGTGGCACAGCAGGGCCAGCTCGTCGGGGCGTGGAAACGTGCGGGCCACCACCGCCGGGGAGGTCTCGATATGGTCGCACGTACCGGAGGTTTCGGTGATCCCGAGGGCCGCGTGCAGGCTCGACGGCACGGCCTCGGTCACCGGCCGCCCGGGGCGCAGCGCGGCCTCGGCGTCGGTGAGCACGACCAGGGCGAGCCACGGCCGGCGCTGCGCGTCGTTCGGCGTCACCTCGCGCTCCCACGGCAGGGTGCGCCGCATCAGCGCGATCTGGGCGAGCCGGGTCCCGTACGACCCTTCGGAGTTGGGCGGCGGGAAGACGCTCTGCACCTCGGTCGCGGAGAGCGCGAACTGCGGCGCCACCACGGCGAAGGTGCGGGTCACCGGCTCGACCGCGCCGACGCCGTCGATCGTGTGACCCAGCTCGGCCCGGTACCGCCCGGCGGGCAGCGTCGGTAGCACCGAGGACCGCAGGCGGAACTCGCCGGTGTCGAGGTCGCTCATGGAGTGGCTCCTGTCCAGCTCAGGGTGGAGGAGCGCGGCGCGCGTTCGGTCAGTGGCGCGAGCAGGGCGTCCAGGCCCCTGCGGCGCACCTCCCGGGCCACGAGGTCGGCCGGCCGCGCCGCCCCCAGCACGCCGGCCAGGGTCCAGTCGCGGTCCCGGCCGACGGTGACCGTCACCGGGCCGCCGCCGGGCGTGACGTCGAAGAACAGGTACGCGCGGGAGCCGGTGACGACCGCGCGCGGCGGGAGCGGCACCTTCGCGGCGTCGAGCGGCTGGGTGGCGCCATCGAGGCCAAGCAGGAGGCCCTCGGCCGGCGGCAGCCCGGCGGCCGGCACGTCGAGCACCACGACAACGCAGCTCGTGTCGGCGGGCAGGCGGGTGCGGGTGACGCCGGTGCCGCGAACCGCCTCGGCGCCGGGCACCAGCGCGGCGTCGACCGCGGCGCGGCCGCGCAGCGACGGCGGCGCGTCCGCCCTCAGCAGCCCGCCGGGGAGTACGCAGGTCGAGCCGTGCACCCGGGCCAGGACGGCGCCCGCGTACCAGCCGGAGAGCCCGCGGGCGGCGGCGGTGCGGCCGGTGCCGATGACCGCCACCCGCTGTGCGCCGAGTGGGATCAGCACGCTGCCCTGGGTCAGCTCCCGGTCGTCGAGGGCGGCGCCGGTCCGGCCGAGGGCGACGACCCGGACCAGTTGGTTGCCGCCGACGGTCAGGACCGGCCGCTGCGCGCTCCGGTCGGCGCCGGCCCTGGGCACGTGCCAGACCTGGATCTGCCCGGCCGGCAGGGTCACGCCGGTGGCGAGGGCGGCGTCGAGGGCCCGGGGACGCGGGTCGGCCAGCACCTCACGGCGCCACTCGCGGCTCGTCCCGGCCCGCCGGAACCGGCTGGCCGGGTCCCGGCCGCTCAGCGTGCCCTTGGTCGTCGCGCCCAGCTGCGGCGGCAGCAGGTGCAGGTGTGCGGCCAGCGGCGGCAGCCCGGCCCGCGCCTCCTCGATGGTCGGCGGCGGCCGGCGCCGGACCTGCCCGCCCCACGAGCCGACCGTGGTCCGGCCCGTGGTCGGGAGCGTGCGTGCCGGCTGCGGCCAGAGCAGGGCCGCCAGCCGCGGCGCGCCCGGTATGGGGATCTGGGGCTGCGCGGGCGGCTCCGCCGGCGTGACCGGCACCGGTGCGGAAAGCGGCGCGACGATGCCGGTCGTGATCCGGGCCAGCTGCGGCGGGGCCACCCGGTCGGCGGCGAGCAGCCGCAGCGCGTACCCGCTGGGTCCGGCGGCTGCCGTGCGCGCCGTACGGGCGCCGAGGCAGCGGGCCAGGGCCGCACCGGCGACGCCGTGCAACGCGGCACCGGCCAGCGCGGCCGCGGTCACCTCGAAGGCATCGGCCTGCTGCTGGGTGGCCGCCCACTGCGCGGCCGCCGCCATGGCCTGGCTGAGCGTCTGGCCCGGGTCGCGGTGGTCGCGCAGCGGCAGCGGATGGGCGTCGCCGCCCTCGACGTCGTCGATGGTGCCGTCCTGCGCGTCGCCGGCGAGCGCCGGCACGGCCGCCAGCCGCGCGCCGGTGAACGCCGGGTGGACGCCGTCCTCGCCCATGTCGCCGGGTTCGGGCAGCCGCCAGATGCCGTCCGGTACGGGGCCGCTCAGCGCGGTGACCTGGGGTCTGCGGTCCGCCGGGACCTCGACGCCGGTCTCGTCGTCGACGATCCGGACGGTGTGGCGGGACGCGATCCGCTCCACCCGCATCGGTACGAGGTCGAGCGGCAGGCCGGTGAACGGCTGCTCGTTGACCTGGTTGGCCGCCGTGCGGGTGCTGGACGTGAGGGCGAACTCCGGCCCGAGCTGGTACGGCCGGTCCGGGCTGCCGTCGTTGGCCGGGCCGCCCGGGCCGCCCGGGTCGGGCACGTGCAGCCCGGCGGTGACCATCAGGTCCATCGTCCGGCCGGTCGGGTCGCCGGCCACGAGGTACTTGTCGTGGAACGCGGACCAGCCCAGCGGCTCGGGGCCGATCGGGGCGTCGCTGGCGCCGAACGGCACCGCGAACCGGACGAGGTCGAGGTCGATGATCGCCTCGCCACGCAGCCGCGGACCCCAGACGTGCAGCTCCGCGCCGATGGAGAAACCGATCCAGATCCGGATCGTGCCCAGGATCCACAGGTCGATCTCGATCTCGAGGCTGGCGCTGACCTGGACGTAGACGGTCACGTCGTACCAGGCCGGATCCCAGGAGACGATCGCGTCGACGCCGGCGGTGAAGGTGGCGTGTACGAAGCCGCCGTCGAAGCCGACCTCGATGCGCCCGCCGGCCATCACCGCGGTGGAGGTGAGCGCGAAGTACGCCTCGCCCTTGACCACGATGTTCTGGCTGACACTCCACTGTAGACCTAGCCGGGGTACGACCGGGTAGCGCTCAGGCCGCTGGAAGCGCGGGTGGTAGCCGCCGAGGGTGAGCAGCAACTCGCCGGTGCGGAACCAGATCACGAACGCGAACCCGCCGGTGAGCCGGCAGCCCGGGTTGAGCAGCCAGGAGTTTTCGGTCAGCTGCGCCTGGATCGACAGCACACCCTCGCGGGTGGAGAACCGCGCCTTGAGGGCCAGTTCGATCATGACGAGCGGGGTGGAGGGGTTGGGCAGCCCCATCCGGGAGGTGCCGAGGATGACGACCTCGACGCCGTCGCCGACGGCCACGGCCAGGACGGCGACCGACTCGACCACGGTGAAGCTGGTGAACCGCACCCCGGCCGCGAGCCAGAAGGCGCCCCGGGACGGCGGGAACGCGCGGGCGATCTCCTCCAGCGCGGCCATCGGATCCTGGGCGAGCGCGTTGCCCGGGCTCATCGCCTCGACGAGCGGGAAGTCGGTCACCTCGGCGAGGTCGTCGGGCACCGCGAGGGCGCGGTTGATGCCGACCCCGGCGCCGATGCCGGTGACGAAGAACGGGGGTGGCCCGCCGAGCGGCGCGGACAGGGCGCCGAAGATGAACAGCGACGTGTAGCGCCCGCCACCGCCGCCCGGCACGGGGAACTCGCCCCACGAGCCGATCACGTCGAGGCCGAAACCGGCGGCCCGCAGCACCAGCATGCCGGCGTACTCGACACCGCCCAGCCGTTCGAGCTTGCGCAGCCCGCCGGCCAGTGCGATGCCGCCGTTCTGGTACGCGACAGCCAGCCCGGCCAGGTCGACGCGCCAGGTGAGCGGATTGGCCGCGGTCGCCCACGGGACGATCAGCTCCAGGTCGTCGACCCCGACCGCGAGCCCACCGAGCGTGGCCCCGCCGTCGATGAGCAGGCTCACCTCGGCGGGCCGGCCGCCGGCGGTGGTCACGTCGAGCCCGACCTGCGCGACGTACACCGGGCCGAACGAGCGCTGGATCGGGATCCACCAGGGCCCCGGGCCCAGCCCGGCCCGCACGGTGACGCCGACCGGCCCGGTGCCCTCCTTGAAGACCCGCAGCTGCGCGCTGAAGCCCGGGGCGACCGGCTCCGGATCGCCGCCGGCGCCGGGCCCGGGCGAGAGCACCTTGCCGGCGACCGGGTTACCGCCGCCGGCGCTGCCCAGGTCGATCGCGAGGCCGTCGACGATCAGCCGCGCGCCGCCGTACCCGAACCCGCCGGCGTCCTGGGCGAACGCGACGTGCAGCCCGATGCTGCCGACCCGTACCCCGAAGTCGACCAGCGGGCCCTGCTCGGCCCTGACCCGCAGGCCCAGGCCGCGCAGCCGGACCGCCGGGGTGGCCCGGACGGTGGCGCCCGGTGCGAACGGGTCGGCGGGCAGCTCGAGGATCGACAGTTCGAGGTGGTCGCCCGCCGGCCCGGGCAACGGCGGATCCCAGGCGTCGTCGCCCTCGACGGACAGGATCAGCCCGCCGACCGCTGGCGGCTCGATCGGGTCCAGCAGTGCGACGCGCAGCACGTACCGGATCGAGCCGGCCGGCACCGGCGGGCCGGTCTCGGCGCGGACGGCCAGCTGGAACGGGCCGAGCCGCGGACCTCCGGCCGCTATGAGCAACTCGGCCACGGCGCGCGGCGCGCGGATGGTCAGCTGGTCCATCAGCCCGTCGGCGAGCCGCCACCCGGCCCCGTCCGCGGCGAGCACCCCGGCCGCGACGAGGATGTCGCCAATCCGCTGGGTGCCGACGCTCGTCGCGAGCAGGTCCCGCAGGGCCGGCCGGGCCAGGGCGAAGTCGGCGGCGAGCGGGACCGCCAGGCGGCGGACGAGCGCGGGCACCGCGGTGGCCAGGTTGGTGCTGTCGGTGGTGCCGGCCGGGGTGACCCGCCGGTGCAGGACCTGCGTGCCGACCCCGAACGTGACCCGGATCAGCAGCGCGTCGCGGGTCGTCCGGGCCGGCGGGTCGAGCCAGAGGCCGACCTCGAACGTTTCGGGCAGCGCCGGGCCGAGAGTCACCGCCACGAACGGAAGTAGGTCGACCGGGCCGGGAAGGAGAGCGTCGGCATCTGTCGCGGTCACCGACAGGCGTGCGGCGGCCAGGCCGGCAGCGTTGACCGCGGCCTCGCCGCCCGCGGTGATCCCGTCGACCGGTACGAGGGCGGTGGCGCGCAGCCGCACCTCCGGCGAGCCTGTGCCGGTGGCGGCGACGTCGACCGCGACCCTCCCGCCCGCACCGCTCCACAGTGGACCGGCGCCGGCCGGTGTGCCGGTGACCGCCGCGACCAGCGCCCGCAGCGCCCCGATGGTGGCGGCCGGTCGTGCCCGGAACCGGGTGGCCAGCTCGCTGGGCGGGTCGGCCGCGAGCCGCCGCAGCTCGCCGATCCGGAACGCTCCGCTCGCGGCGTCCCGGATGTCCAGGGCGTCGCCGAGCTGGCCGAGCGCCGCGCCGAGCTGAGCCATCCGCGGGTCGCCGGCGCCGGCGCCGGTCAGGGCCTCCAGCAGCCTGGGCAGCGCGTACCCGACCGCGCCGATCGCGGCCAGCTCGGTGAGCGCGCCGAGCCCGGGCGCCTGCGGCAGCAGCGGCAGCACCAGCTCGGCGGCGGCCGGGTCCACCGGGGTGAGCCGGACGGTGAGGGTGGTGACCTGCCCGGCCTCCAGCTCCAGGCCGGCGTCGCGGAAGCCGGCCGTGCCGGTGCGCCGCACGGCCGCCCGGACGGTGGTCCGGACCACCGGACCCGGCGCCACGCGGACGATGAGCGCGACGTCGGCGCCGAGCCCGCCGGTGGGAGCCGGCCGGATCCGCACGGTCACCACGAGCCCGTCGCCGTCCTCCGCGACGGCCAGCGTCCCGCCGCCCGGCAGGCCGAGCGGTGCCGGCCCGGGACTGCCGCCGGCCGGCTGCCCGAGCAGCTGGCCGGCCGCTGCCGCCAGCGCCGCGAGCTTCGCGGGGGCCAGCACGCCCGGACGGGCCGGGTCGCCCAGCGCCGCCGGGCCGGTCAGCCAGCCGCCCGGGTCGAGAAGCAGCTCGACGGGGCTGCGCACGGCCGGCGGCGATCCGGGCAGCAGGAGCCCGAGCGCGGCCAGCAACGGGTCGAGCCGGGCCTCCCGTTCGCGGGCCCACTCCAGCGCGCCGCGTAGCAGCTCAGCGGCGGCCGCCGCGCCGAGGCGGCCCGCGAGGGCATCCGCGTCGAGCACGGGCGCGATCGGGATCCGGTCCGGCTCCGGCCGCCCGGCCGCGACCTCCAGCCGCACCGTCGCCGGGCCGGCCGCGCTGTCGGTCGCCACCACGAGCGCGGTGCCGCTGCCGAGGCGCAGCTCTCCGCGTACCCGGGCGGACGGTCCGAGAGTGACCCGTCCGGCGAGCCGGATCAGCCCGCCCAGCAGGACGCCGCCGTCCGCGGTACCGACGGTGACCTCGGATCCGTCCACAATAGACAGATGGAAGTCCGGCCCGAGCGGGCGGCCGGGCGGCTGGCCCGGCGCCGCGCCGAGGAGCCGGCCGAGGGCGGCCAGCAGGCGCGTGCGGGCGGGCTCACCGGCGAGGTGGGTGCCGAGGTAGCCGGCGGTGTCGACGAGGATCCGCTCCAGCGGGTCGCCGTGCAGCGCCACGGTGCCGGCGCCATCGACGCTGGCGACGCCAAGGGCGGCCAGGACGTCGAGCAGGTCCCGGATGGGGCCGGTGGCCGGCGCCGGCGACAGGGCCGCGGACACCTCGCCGAGCAGGGCCCGGGCCACGCCATCGAGCGGCCCGGGTGGGAGGTCGAGTCGCCCGTGGTCGATGCCGGTCAACCCGGCGTCGTGCAGGGCGAGCGACGCCCGGATGTCCGGTACCCCGCCGGCGGACCGGTCGATGGTCAGGTCGAGGTCGAGGCGGCGCAGCCGCGGGTCCGCGCCGGAGCTCGCCGACCCGACCAGCCAGCCGCCGTCGCGCCACAGCGCGGCTTGGACCGCGATCCGGGGCACCGGCTGGACGCCCCCGCCGCCCCGCAGCGGCACCCGGCAGCCGTCGAGGCGTACCTTGATCTCGGTCCGTAGCCCGCCTGGATCGGTGCCGGGCGCTTCCGGCGCCGGCCAGCCGGCGGCCAAGCCGAGGCCGAGGTGGGTGACCGGCGCCCGGGTCCGGCCGGCCGCCGCATGGGGCAGCAGCGAACGCACCCGCGCGGCGGCGGCGCGGACCGCCGCGGCGACACCTCGGTGCAGGTCGACATCGGTACACGAGGTCCGCAGCGCCACCGGCGCCGCCGCCCCCGCCGGTGCGGCGGGAAGCGGAGCCGCAGTCAGGTCAGCGACCGGGAACGGGTGCGCCGCCGGCACTCCGGCATCGTCCGCCTGGCTCTCCCCGAGCACGGCGGCGCGGGTACGCAGCAGGTCCAGCAGCCGCCGCAGGTCCGCGTCGGGCGCACCGGGCAGCGATGCGGTGAGCCCGCGCAGAAGCTGGACCGCCTCGGCCGCCGCGTCCGTCGGCACCGCCGCGGCGTACGGCGTGCCGAGCGTGACCAGCGACTCGGCGTCGCCGCTGGCCCACACCGCGCGGGCGGCGTGCCCGGCCACGGAGTGCGCCACGAGCGTGACAGGGCCCGGCGACGCGGCCCGGATCGCCCGCACCGCCGCCCGCAGCCGGGCCGCCACCGCGTCCGCTCCGCCGGCATCCGCGCGGGTCGGCAGCAGCACCCACCACGGGCCCGGCCCGGCCAGCCCCGCGAAGCCGAACGCCTCCGGCGGCACCCCGGCGGCGCGCAGGTCGAGCAGGCGTGGGTCGGGGCCGGCCGGCTGTCCCGGCCAGGGGCTCACGCCGGGCAGCGGCGCCGCGACGTACACCACCCGCTCCGGCTCGGCGTCCGGCGCGTGACTGTCCACATTGAACGCCGCGGGTGCGCCGAGATGCGTGACCCCGTCCAGGGTGGCGCCGCGGACGTCGCCGGCGGCGGCCTGCGCGGCGGCCGGCACGAGGCCGTCGGTGTCCCGCAGGCCGGTACGCAGCTCGGACAGGACCCGGGCGACGTCGCCCCGTCCGGCCAGGAGCGCGCCGAGCCCCGCGTCGAAGCGCGCGGCCACGCGCAGGACGCCGGCCAGCCGGGCCTCGTCGGGCAGCGGTGCGCTGCCGTCCAGCCCGGCCGACAGGTCACCCGGGACCAGCGTGTCCAGGACGCCGTCGAGCTCACGCATGGTCGGGCCGTCGGGGTCGAGCCAGACCAGGACGACCGGCGCGCGCGGATCCGTGGTGAGCCCGACCCGCCACGGCTCCGCCCGGGTGCCCGCCCCGTCCGTACGCAGGTCGACCGCGTCACTGCCGGCACCGGCGAGCAGCCCGTTGAGAAACCCGACGGCCATGTCGGCGAGGTCCGGACCCGCGCCCGACGACAGCACCTCCGCGAGCCAGTCGCGCACCGCCGCCACCGGGTCGGTGGCCAGCCGCTCCAGCGGAAACCGGGGCCAGCCTCCCGCGGCCAGATCGGCGATGTCCAGGTCGGGGCCGGCGTCGCCGCCCAGCCGCAGGCGCCGCGACGGGAGCCAGCCCAGCAGCCCGGCCAGGATCGCCCGGGCCGCACCGCCGGCCGCACCGGCGAGCCACCGGGCGAACAGCCATTCCAGCGCCGACCACACGGGACTGCCCGGGCCGGGCAGCCCGGTGCCGAGGTCGAACGGGTCGGGCAGCGCGACGCTCTCCCCGCCCGCGGTGACGACGGCACCGGTGACGCGCAGGCCGCCCACCCAGCCCTCGCCCCGCCGCCAGCCAACCACCGCGGACGCGGCGCCGGCCCGCACCTCGACCGGGCCGTCGAGGACCAGGTCGTCGCCGAGCTCGAGCCGGATCTCCGCACGGTCGGCGAAGCTCAGGACCGGCCCGTCCGGCGCGGTCACCGGCAGCGCGACCCGGGCCAGCTGGATCAGCCCGCGCAGCCGCAGGTGGTGCCCGTCCAGCTGCACCGGCGCGGGGGCGAACTCGACCGCGATGTGCAGGCCGGGCGCGGCGTCCGGGCCTGAGCGCCACAGCCGCAGCTCCAGGTCGCCGCCGGCGCCACCGGCGAGCCCGAGCCGCCACGGGTCCGCCTCCCCGCCGCCGGCCGGCCCCGGGGCGGTGGCGCCCAGGACGACCGCCAGGTCGCCGGCCATCGGGCTCCACACCCCGCCGACCAGCAGGCCGGCGTGGTAGCGGGCCCAGGCGCCGAGGGGGTCGGCGAACAGCTCGGGCACCGCCGGCAGCGCGGGCCACGGCTGCGCGGCCGGCACCGGCCGGGTCAGGCCGAGCAGGTTGGTCAGTGCCCGCCCCCGGCCGCTGCCCGCGCCGAAGAAGCCGTCCAGCGCGGCGGCCAGCGCGTCCCCGGCCGCCGCGCTCGCCGCGGCGGCGACAGCCTCCACAGAGGACAAATCCAGCCGGGGGTAGGCCGTGCCGTCGAGCGTCACATCGACAGCCTCCACGACGAGCGCGGGCCGATGGTCCGAGCCGGCGGCGAGCCCGGCGCGGAACACGCCGACCTCCAGGTCCACAGTGGAGCCAGTGGCCGGCACCCGGACGAGCGGGCCGCCGGTACGGGCGAGCTCGAACGCCGCGTCCAGGCGCGGGAGCCAGTCCACCGCGGGCGTCGCCCCAAGGGTGATGGCACACACCTCGGCGCCCATGCGCAACGACCCCGGAACGGTGGCGGCGCTGCCCGTCCGGAGCGACCCCTCGACGCTCGGGCGGATCGTGAGCGCGCCACCAGCCTCCTCGACGACCACCCGCACGTGCACCTCGACACCGCTGGCCGGCCGGGCGCACCAGCGCACCGGGTCGGCCGCCGTGCCGGAGCCTTCGATGCCGTCCGGCAGCTCCAGGTCGAGCAGGTCCGCCAGCGCCCGGAGCCAGGACACCAGCGGCCACGGCGTGCCCGGGGCGACGAGCGAACGCAGCCAGTCGACCAGCGCCGCCGGGCCGCGGTCGAGAACATCGGCGAGCGGCAGCGCCGGGATGCCGTCGCGGCCGCCGAGGCCGAGCAGCGCCAGCAGGGCGCGGAGCTTGGCGCCGCCGGCGTCACCGAGCCCGGCGCGCGCCTCCAGCAGCCCGTGCAGCAGCTCGACCAGCTCCCGGCCGACCGCGGCCGGGTCGTCGGTGAGCGTGCGGTCGCGGGGCTCGGGCCACGCCGGCAGGCGCAGCCCACGCAGCCGCACGACCAACGACGGCGACCCGCCCGGCGCGGTCGGCAGATCGGCCGTCACCGCGATCCCCGCCAGCGAGACCAGGTCGCCGGGCGCCGGCGGCGGCAGCTGCACCCCCACACCGAGCCGGATCGGGCCGTCGGGCGTGCCGGGCAGCAACGACACCCCGGCGCCCTGGTCGGCGCGGGCGATGGGCAGCGCGACCGTCGCGGCGGCCTCGAGGCCGTCGCGGCTCACCGCGGCCCGACCGCCGATCCCGAGGTCGATCCGCCCGTCGGCGGCATCCACGATCGCGAAGAGGCCGGCAGAACCCTGCCGCACGATCGGCACCCAGGTCTGCCCCTCGGGCAGCTCCGGCAGGTCGAGTGCCTGGCCGACCTCACCGAACAGCTTCGCCGCGAGGCCGAGCGCGGCCGCACGGCGGTCAGGGTCGTAGGCCAGGCCGGACAGAGCACCGGCTGGGTCGGCGAAGAACCCGGTGTCCAGGGCGACGCTATCGAGGTCGCCGGGATGCTCCAGCCGCAGCAGCCCGAGCATCAGCCCGACCTGGATCAGCTCTTCCGGGACGTCGATGCCGATCACGACAGGCCCGCCTGGTCGATGGCGTGGCGCGCCTGCGGCACGACCCCGAGCCGGCCAGGCGCCGCCCACACCGCGCCGGGCAGCAGCGGCTGGCGCTTCGCGTCGAGCCCGGCACGCCCGGCCACCTCACGGCAGACCGCCAGAAACGCGAGCCAGGTCGCCGCCACCACCGTCTCGCCCCACACCGCGACCACCAGCGCAGACGGGCCCCGCGCCGCGGTCTCGACGGTGCCGACCAAGCCGGCCGGCTCCGCCTGGCTGCCGAGCGCGATCGGGACCACCAGCTCGATGCCTTCCCCGCGGTCGCCGCCGGTCTCGTCACAGCGGACCGTCAAGCCCACGAGCAGCAGCCCGTCGCGCAGCGCCACGCGCAGCGTACGAAGATCGACGAAGAGCTCGCTGTCCAGGTCCTGCCAGACGAACGGCACGTTCGGGTCCTCGCCGCGGGCGAACGCCTCGCGCAGCATGACCGTCAGCTGCTGCTCGCTGACCTGGATCGGAATGCCAACCTCGCCGGGCAGTGGAGCGGTCATGGCCGTCGCCTCCCAGCCGCGGTCCCCCGGTCCGCGTCGGGTCCATCCTGGACGGTTCCGCCAGAGCCACAGTCGGATCGAGGACAGCGAGCGGGTTGTTGCGCACCGACCGACAGGTTTCTCGCCCACTCTTGACAACGGCATGAGGCTCCGGCCGCAGGACTAGAGACGTCTCGCGGTGAGGGTGAGGAAATCAAAATATTGAGCTGCCGCGACGCTCGTCGTGGTCCAGGCCGTTGCTCCCGCGGCCTCACCCTCCGCGTGCAACTCCATTGAGGCCGGTCGGATGGGTGCCGGCCGATATGCCGCATTTACACGGCAGCACGCATAGATCTTGGTGACTTATTGTCGTCCCAGCAACAACAAGTCACCAAGATCTATGCGGCCCCGCGACGCGCACCGCCCGCCGGGGATGATTGTGGACCGCGCGGGTGAGGCCGCGGGAGCGACGGCCCGGACCGCGACGGACGTCGCGGCAGCTCAGAACTCGATCCTGAACCTCAAAATTTCCATAGATCTAGCCAACCAGCGCGCAACCGCGTACACGTCGCCAGGCCCGGCAATATGTCGCCGCCATGACGTGGTGATGACGGCGGGCTGACGGTCCGCGTCGATCCTTCCGCACAGCAGTAGTCGCGGAAGGGGTGATGATCGTGCGACTGTCGGCCGCGCACTCCTCGCGCGGGCTCCCGATGCCGGCCGCCCGGGTGGCCCGGCCGCCCGGACTCACCCGCGCGTGGGCGTTCGGCGACGGCTCCGGTGCCGGGGCGGGCGTCTGCCTGCTCGACGGCGGCGTACACGGCGACCTGTTCCCGGGCGGCGAGCCGGTCGCGGCGTACCGGATAGCCGACGGGCCGGACGGGCGGCGGATCGTCGCCGACCCTGCCGCAACGGCGGCGGCCGACCCGAGCCGGGCCACCGACCACGGCACCGCCTGCGCCCGGATCGTCCGGTCGCTGGCGCCGGCGTGCCGGCTGGTCAGCGTACGCGTCCTCGGCCCGGGCCTGCGCTGCGCCGGCGAGGATCTGGTTACCGCCCTGGAGTGGGCGCTGAGCCAGGGCTTCGCCGTCGTGAACGTCAGCATGTCCACCCGGCGCCCGGATCTGCACGAGGCGCTGCGGCACCTGTGCGACCGGGCGTACGTCGGCGGCGGCACGACGGTCGTCGCGGCCGCGCACAACCGGGCCGTGTCCAGCGTCCCGTGGCGGTTCCCGTCGGTCATCTCGGTCGGCTCGCACGGGGTCGCCGACCGCGAGCACCTGGAAGTGAACCCCGAACCGCCCGTCGACTTCTTCGCCTACGGCACCGCCCCGAGCACCGGGACGCAGCCGTTGTACGGCAACAGTTTCGCCGCGGCGAACGTCACCGGCCTGTGCGCCCGGATCCTCGGCGCCCACCCCAAGCTCTCCGCCCAGCACGTCCGAACCGTGCTGGCCGCCATCGCCGACAACCTGGCTCTTCCCCACAACGGAGGTGTCCACAGTGCACCTTGCTGAGATAGTCCGTCTCCGGCTGGTCCCGACCGCCGGGCTGTTCCTCGCGCTGACCCGCCGCTGCCCGCTGTCGTGCGCGCATTGCAGCACGGAGTCGCTGATGACCAGCGAGCAGTACGCCGAGGAGCCGTTCCGGCGGATCGTCGCGTCCTTCACCGCGCAGTGCCGGCCGCACGTGCTCTACATGTCCGGCGGCGAGCCGCTGCTGCGCGCCGGGCTCGTCCGCGACCTCGCCGAAACCGCCCGGGCGGCGGGCACCCGCTCGGGCGTGGTCTCCGGAATGTACTTCGCCCGCGGCGGCGGCAAGCTGCCGGCCGCGCTGCGCCGGGCGATCGCCGCGGTCGACCACTTCACCGCCAGCCTCGACGAGTTCCACGAACGGGAGGTCAGCCGCGCGGACGTGTTCCGGGCGCTGCACGAGATCCGCCAGATCGTGCCGGCGATCAGCCTGCAGCTGACCGGCCGCGACCCGGACGACCCGTACCTGGCCGACCTGATCGCCTCGGCGCGGCGCGAGTTCGCCGACGAGGTGCCGATGCTCGTCGGCGTGGTCAATGCCGTGGGGCGGGCCAAGCGCCACGACCCGGGCACCCCCACCACGCCCGCGTCCCACGCCCCGGGTGGGCCGCAGCCGTGCCTGCTCACGTCCTGGCCGCTGGTGCACTACGACGGCACCGTTCTCGCCTGCTGCAACCAGGAGTTGGTGGCCCGGACCCGCCCCGCCCACCTGGTGCTCGGCGACGCCGCCCGGGATCCGTGGCCGGTCCTACGGGAGCGTTCGCTGCGGCGGCACCTGCTACGCGGACTGCGCCTGCTCGGCCCCATCGAGCTGCGGGCCCGGTTCCAGACCTCGCCGGCGGACGGCGCCTCCGGCGGCTACTGCGGCACATGCGTCACGCTCGGCACCGACGCCGGACTCGACGCCGCGTTGGACCGGTACCTGACCTCGGCCACCGGGAGCGCGCTGGAGGCCGCCGTCCAGCGGATGGCCGAGGCGAGCCCCGCCAAGGCGTTCAGCGGCCGCTACGGCTCGGCACCGCACAGCGAACTGGTCACCCTCGGGCTGGACCGATCATGAGACGGCTGACCTTCGCGGAGGCCGAACGGCTGCGCGGGACGTACGGCAAGACGGTCCTGCTGTTCATCACCGACCGCTGCCCGGTCGGCTGCGCACACTGCTCCGTCGACTCCCGCCCGGACAGCCCGACCGTCGCCGACTTCCCGCTGTTCGCCGAGATCGTCGCCGGCATCTGCTCGGTCGCCGAGATCGAGGCGGTCGCCATCTCCGGCGGTGAACCGTTCGTGGAACGGCGAGCGCTGCCCCTCGCGGTGCGCCAGGTCCGCGACGCCGGCAAGGCCACGGTCGTGTTCACCAGTGGGTTCTGGGCGACCGGCGCGCGCTGCCAACCGTGGATCGCGGAGGTGCTCCGGATGACCGGCACGGTCTTCCTCAGCACCGACAGCTTCCACCAGGGCACCGTGAGCATGGAGCGGTTCCGCCGGGCGGCCGGGTTCATCGCCGCGGCCGGCTGCCGCCTCGTCGTGCAGATCCTCGACCAGCCCGACGTCGCCGGGTACGCCGGCGAGGTTCTGACAGACCTCTTTGGACCGGACTGGACGCGCCACGCGGACCTGAACCGGGTGCCGAACCTGGCGCTGGGGCGCGGCCGGTCCGTCTTCCAGATCACCACGCGGCACCGGCTGGACCACTTCACACCCTGCCGGATGACCAAGGCACCGACCATCCGCTACGACGGAACGGTCATCGGCTGTTGCAACGAGGCGCTGGTGCTCGGCGCCGGGCCCGCCGCGCTGCGCCGGCAGGTCCGCGACCGGCACGAACTGGTGGCGGCACTCCGATCGCTGCGCGCCGCCCCGCTGCTCCGGGCGGTGGCCACCGTCCCCTGACCGACCTGGCCAGACTGCCCGGCCTCGGCGCGCTGGCCGACGACCGGTACGAGGGCATCTGCCAGCCCTGCTGGCGCGCGCACGACCTGGTCGCCGCCGACCCGCGGGCCGGCATCGCCGTCGAGGCGCTGTTCGGAAGGGAATCCTGATGACGCTCACGACGAATACACCCGCGCCCGCCACCGCGGGTGCGCGGCTGACCGCGAAGCTGCGACTCACCGTCCCGGCGATGCTCGCCGAGATGACCCGTATGTGGGACGGTCCGGCGCCCGCCGAGACCTACCTGGCCTGGCTGCGGGTCATGCACGGCACCATCCGCGCCACCGTGCCGCTGATGCTGGCCGCCGCCGAGGCGTGCCTGGCCCGCACCGGTGACCCGGTCGCCGACGAGTTCGCCGCCTACCTCGCCCGGCACATCCGCGAGGAGTACGGCCACGATCGGTGGGTCGAGGAGGACTACGCGGCCGCGGGCGGCGACCCGGTCGACCTCGCCGGCCTGCTGGTCGGCGGCTCGGTCGCCGCACTCGTCGGCGCCCAGTACTACTGGATCCGCCACGTGCACCCCATCGCACTACTGGGCCACATCGCGGTCCTGGAGGGCTACCCGCCGCAGCCGGCCACCGCCGGGCACCTCGCCGGGCTCACCGGTCTGCCGCCGGCCGCGTTCCGGTCGCTGGAACGGCACGCCGTACTCGACCAGAAGCACCGCGCCGACGTCTACCGGCTGCTGGACGCGCTGCCGCTGACCGCCCGGCACGAGGCGCTCATCGGGGTCAGCGCGCTGCACACCGCCGGGACGGTCCGGGAGATCGCGGCCGGGGTCCGCGAGCGGCACGCCTCGTCGACGGGGAGGGAGCGCCGATGACCGCCCGCCCGCCGAGCCCGTTGCGGCTGCGTCCGTACCGTGTGCTGTTTTTCAGCTCGCTGACCTCGACGCTGGGCGACTGGCTCGACTTCGTGGCCGTAGCCGTGCTCGTCGTCGCCGTGTGGCAGCAGGGGCCGTCCGGCCTGGCCGCCGTCGCGGTGGCGGTGGCGCTGCCGCACGTCGCGGCGCCGTTCATCGGCGTGCTGGTGGACCGCTGGCCGGTGCGCCCGGTGCTGGTCGGCGCCGACCTGGGGCGCGCCGCGCTCACCCTCGCGATGGTGTTCGCGCCCGGCCCGCTGCCACTGGCCGCGCTGCTGGCGCTGCGCTCGGTCGGCGCGGTCGCGTTCGCGCCGACCGCGCAGCGGGCGCTGCAGCGCTGCGTGCCCACCGCCGGGCTGATCCCGGCGAACGCGTTGCTGCAGACCATGACGCAGGCGCTGAAGGTGGCCGGCCCGGCGATCGGCGGTGGCCTGCTCGCGGTCGCCTCCCCGCCGACGCTGATCGCGGCCAACGCCGTCTCGTTCCTGGCCAGCGCGGCCATCCTGGCCGGGCTGCGGCTGCCGCCGCGCACTGCACCGCCACCGACCGGCGGGTACCTGGCCCAGCTGCGCGAGGGCCTGTCGTTCGTCGTCCGCGATGCCGCGCTGCGGCTGACGGTCGTCGCGCTTGGCGCGACCGTGTTCCTCGCCGTCCTGTTCGACTCCATGCTTCCGCTGGCGCTGCCGGCCCTCGGGCTGGCACCGGCCTATTTCGGGTACGTGGTGGCCACCGTCGGGCTGGGCGGCGTAGCGGGCGCGGCCGTGCTCGCCCGCTGGGGCGCGGCCGTGCGGCCCTTCACCGTCATCGCCGCGGGTCAGCTCGTCACCGGCGCCACCGTGGCCCTGGCCGGATCGGCCGCGCTCGCCGGCCGTTCCGTCCCCGGCGCCGCCCTCCTCGCCGCCGGGTTGGTCATCGGTGCCGCCGGGGCGGGCGTCCTGGTCGGTTTCCCCACGGTCGTGCAGCGCAGCACCCCGGAACGCCTCCTCGGCCGGGTCTGGACCGCGATCGCCTTCGTGCCGGCCGTACTCCAGATCGCCGCCCCGGCGGCGGGCGCGGCCGTGCTCGCCCACACCCGGGTGGGCTGGCTGTTCGCCGTGGCCGGCGCCGGCCTGGCCGGGCTCGGCCTGGTGACCCTCGCCGGGCAGCGCCGGCTGAGTCCGGACCCCGCGACGCCCGACCTCACAGAGCCCGCGACGCCCGACCGGGCGACCGCGTCCAGCGACACCATCGGGAGGAGGTGAAACCCATGCCACAGTCCATCGACCGGTTCGCAGCCGCCGGCATCGACCTGGCCGATCTGTCCGCCGACCAGCACGCGGTGCTGTCGACGCTGTCCGCCGACGAGGTCGACACGCTGGTGAGCATCAAGCGGCGGTTCGACAACGCCGGCGGCGACACGGAGGCGCACAGCGAGACCGACCCGAAGCCCGGCCACACCGGCGTCATCTTCTGGTGACGCGCCACCGGGGTTGGTGGTCGCCCGGTTTGTTCGCGGGCGGCCACCAACTCGGCCGGCTCAGCTCAGTGGCGTGAAGAAGGTGCGCAGGTCGGCGGCCAGTTGGGCGGGGGCCTCCAGCGCCGGGAAGTGCAGGCCGCGGTCGAACTCGGTCCAGTGCGTGCCCGCTGGTACGGGGATCAGCCTGCGGACCGTCTCGTCGGCGCCGAAGACCGCGAACCCCTGCGGTGCGGTCGGCGGCGCGCCCCAGTCGTGCGAGTGGGCCTGCTCGTACAGGGTGTGCGCGGCGCTGGCGCCGGAACCGGTGAACCAGTACAGGCTGACGTTGGTCAGCAGTTGGTCGCGGTCGACAGGCAGGTCGGTCCACTCGTGTACCTTCTCGGCGATCCAGGCCAGCTGCAGCAGCGGCGAGTCGACCAGGCCGTAGCCGATGGTCTGCGGCCGGCTGTTCTGGATGGCCAGGTAGCCGGAGCCGTCGGTGCGGAAGGCGTCCATCCGGTCGAGGATCAGCTTGTCGACCGGGTCGTTCGGGTCGAGGCGGTCGGCCATGCCGGGCAGGAACGTGGCGGTGTTCGCGGCGGTCAGCGGATCGGTCACCACGTGCACGCCGATCACGTGCGCGCCGTCGAGGCCGCCCACCACGCCGGAGACGCCGGCGCCGATGTCGCCGCCGTGTACGCCGTACCGGTCGTAGCCGAGGCGGCGCATCAGCTCGACCCAGGCGCGCGCGGTGCGCCCCATCGTCCAGCCGGCCCCGGCCAGCGGGGTGGAGAAGGCGTACCCGGGCAGGGACGGCGCCACGACGTGGAACGCCTGGCCCTCGGCGGGATCGACCAGCGGCTCGATGAGGCGCAGGAACTCGGCGACGGAGCTGGGGAAGCCGTGCGTGATCAGCAGCGGCTTGGCGCCGGGCCGGTCGGACCGGACGTGCAGGAAGTGGATCGGCTGCCCGTCGATCTCGGTGATGAACTGCGGGTACCGGTTGAGGCTCGCCTCCTGCGCCCGCCAGTCGTACTGGGTGCGCCAGTACTCGGCCAGCTCGGTCAGCTGGGCCAGCGGCATCCCGCGGGTCCACCCGGCGCCGGGCAGCTCGCCGGGCCAGCGGGCGTGGGCCAGCCGGTCGTGCAGGTAGTCCAGGTCGGCCTGCGGGATCTCGATGCGGAAGGGCTGGATTGTCTCGGTCATAGGGAGCAGGCTATGAACAATAGAGGAAAGGTCCGTTCCTAGATTTCCCCGAGGCTCGAAGAATGTTGGAGACTTCCGCGCGTTTGCTACGGCTGCTGTCGCTGTTCCAGGCGCGGCGCGACTGGACCGGCAGCCAGCTCGCCGAGCGGCTCGGCGTCACCGGCCGCACCATCCGCAACGACATCGAGCGGCTGCGCGAGCTGGGCTACCCGGTCGACGCGCGGCCCGGCGTGGCCGGCGGATACCGGCTCGGCACGCACGGCGCCCTGCCGCCGCTGCTGCTGGACGAGGACGAGGCGGTGGCGGTCGCGGTCGGGTTGCGGACCGCCGCCAGCGGATCCATCGCGGGCATCGAGGAGACGTCGGTGCGGGCGCTGGCCAAGCTGCAACAGGTGCTCCCGTCGCGGCTGCGCCGCCGGGTCGGCGCGTTCGGTTCGTATGCGCTGCCGGTGCCGGCGCGCGGGCCGCGGGTGGACCCGGACGTGTTGACCCTGATCGCCAGTGCCTGCCGGGACCACGAGCGCCTCCGGTTCGACTACCGGACGCACGAGGGGGCGGCAAGCGAGCGCTCGGTCGAGCCGTACCGCCTGGTGAACGACCGCCAGCGCTGGTACCTGGTGGCCTGGGACCTGGACCGCGACGACTGGCGGACGTTCCGGGTCGACCGGATGGCGCCGCGGACGCCGGCCGGGCCGCGCTTCCCGCCCCGCGCGCTGCCGCCCGACCGGGAGATCGCCGCGCGGGTGGCGCGCGGCGTCGGCGAGGCCACCTGGCGGTACCGGGCGCGGGTGATCGTGCACGCGTCCGCGGCGTACGTGCGGGACCGGCTGCCGATCCCCGTCGACGTGCAGGCGCTGGGCCCGGACCGGTGCGCGTTCGAGCCGGGCTCGGACCATCCCGAGATGCTGGCCCTCTACCTGGGGCTGCTGGACGCCGACTTCACCATTGTGGACTCGCCGGAGCTGGCCGAAGCGCTGCGCAAGCTCGCCGGGCGATACCAGCGCGCGCTCGGCGAGAGTGCCGGATGACAGCGGTCACTGGACCCGACCGGTCAGGCAGGGCACGATGGGCCGTGCGATGGGAGGCCCTCCGGATGAAGATCGTTGCGTTGTCCTGCACGCAGAAGCGTCTCCCGTCGCTGACCGACGCGCTGCTCGAGGCGGCGATCACCGGCGTCGTCCGGGAGGTCGGTGACGCGGAGATCCAGCGGATTCGGTTGATCGACCATCGCATCGCGATGTGCGAAGGCGAGGACACCTGCCTTGATCCCGAGGTGGGCCGGTGCACGCTCGACGACGACTTCGAGCAGGTCGTCGATCTGGCCGAGGGTGCGCAGGCGATGCTGCTCGCCATGCCGGTGTACGCGGGGAACGTACCCGCGGTGCTGAAGATCTTCCAGGAACGCTTGAAGAGCTTCATGAACGCCAGCCAACGCCCGTTCGGCAACCTGCTGGTGGGGACGATCGTGCATTCGCGCACGATGCTGACCGAGCCCGCACTGGGATCGTTGTTCCCGTGGTATCTGCGCCTACGGAACAAGAACGTGGCGTCGGCGTGCTTCACCCAGAACGATCATCAGGACCTGACCCGCACCGCGGCGTTCGACCTGTGTGTGGCCGTGGGCCGGCAACTCGGCATGACGCTCGACGGCAGCCGGTCGCCGGCCAACAACCGCACGGCACTGCCGTTGGTTCAATCACCGGCTCGTCCGCGGTGCGGTGACCCGGCCGCGTCCTCTCCGGGAGCGTGAGCAGATTCCGCGCGCCAGGTGCACCCGTCGCCCGCCTGTTCGCACGACACCGTGACGTCCGGTTCCACGTAGCGGGCGGCGATGGCGGTGTTGAGTTCCTGGCAGTACGGGCACGGTGACGAGAACGTCAGCACGACGCCGGCGCGTTCGGCCCGTTTGCGGTACCGGAGGATCCCACAGTCGGCGTTGCGCAGGACGGTGCCCGAGGGCTGGGGCTCACTGGTCACCGCCGAGTCGTACAGCAGCAACTGACGCTGCAGCCGGGTCATGAAGTGATCGGTGGCGGATACCCCGGCGGGCCGTTGCGCTCGCAGGAGCTTGGCGGTGATGCGGGAGTTCGCCTGGATCCACGCGGCCATGCCTTCTTCGCCGTGCTCTGCCAGGAGGAACTCCTCGGCGGCCGCCTGGGCCTCGAAGAACCGCTGGCGCCACAGGTCGACCTTCTCGGCCGGGTCGAGGGGAGACGGTTCACTGGTCATGGTCCACGTCCAGCTCGGCGAAGACCTCCTGGGCGACGCGCAGCCCGTTGTTGGCGACCGGCCAGCCACCGTAGTAGGCGAGCTGAATGATGACTTCGACGATCTTCTCTCGCGACATCCCGAGGTGCAGGGCGGCACCGATGTGGCCGCGCAACTCCCAATCGGTCCGCGCCAGCGTGACCGCGGTCAGCGCGACCAGTTCGCGCTCCTCGACGCTCAGGTGCGGGCGGGTCCAGATCTCACCGAACAAGTGGTCGACGGTGATCTGCAGGAACTCCGGGTAGGAACCCGGGCGCGGTTCGCGGCCGAAGACCTGCTGGAACATGGCCTCGCCCCGCTCATGTCGGGCAGCCGGCTGATTCATCGATCAACTCCTTCACTGTCCGGTCACAGGATGATGCTGAGCTTTCCGTGCTCGTACAACGTCTCGTGGTCGAGCACCACGACCCGCCTCCGGACCCGGAACGACTCGTCCTCGACGACGAGCTCGAACCGGCATTTTCCGACGTAGGCGTCAGAGCGCCCGTGCCCGAACCGGTACACGATGACGTTCGCCGCCACGTCCAGGTGCGTGCCCCGATCGGTCAGGATCTCCACGTTGCTGATCATTCGATTCGTCCGCGACCGAGGGTTCTCGCACCACACCTCACCGTTGAGGAGTTGTTCGATCCGCTGGCGTAACCGGGCAGCATCGTCGTCGATGAGCCCGAGCGCGTCGGTCGTCTCGCCGCGGACGTCGGTGGCCGGCACCCGGTAGCGGATGTCGTCGGTCAGCATCTCGTCGTACCACTCGAGCAGGCGCCACTCGTCGAGCAGCCGCGCCTCACGGAAAAGGAACTGGCTCACCCGGTGCCACAACCGCACCTGGGCCGCTTCGTCGACCGTCAGTTCGGTGGTCATCGTGGTTCTGCCCCGTGCATCAGCCGGTCCCACTGTCGCCAGAACTCGCGGGCGGGAAGCTCGTCGGTCGTCTCCGGGACCTCCTTGTTCATACCGCGTGACAGATCCGAGTAGCGGACCGTGCGGTTGAGATAACCCCGCTGGCACGACTCGACGATCTCGATGTCGTCGGGAGTGGCGAAGCCGGCGGGGCCGAGGAACGTCAGGTAGTGACTCTTGCGGAGTTCCCGGATGTCCGGATCCTCGTCCCTGGGGCCAGGGCGACCGAGGTGATGGCCATCTGGCCGGCGCCGATCGGGTCGATCTTGCGGATCGTGATCGCGATCGCGTCGATGATCATCAAGTTGGGGAAGATCAGCACCGCACGATTGGTGCCGGTGATCCGTTCGGCGCGTTCGGCGCCGAACCGGTCGACGAACCGTGCGGCCGTCGCCTCGATCCGCGGCCGGACCTCGGCGCCGAACATCGGCGTCCAGTAGGCGAGCGGGCGGGCTGCCGCCGGTGGCAGCTCGTTGGCTCCATGCCCCAGTCCGAGGGCGCAGCCGAAGCCGCCCCGTCGTCGTGGTGGCACCGACCCCAGCGACTCCATGTAGCTGACGTAACGCTTGTGCAGGGCCCGGAAGTGGTAGATGTCGACGCTGTTCTCCATCATGAGCTTCCAGTTGGCCCGAGCCCCGTGCAGTTGCGCACCTTGGATCACCTCCATCCCGACCTCGGACTGGTCGTCGATCAGATCGAGGTACTCCGTCGCACCCGCCAGGTACTCGGTCAGGGTGCGCGGCTGCTCCGGATCGAAGGTGACGAACACGAAACCGCGGTAGCTGTCGCTACGGTGCTGTGCCAGGCCGAAGTCCGCCTTCCGAAAGCCTGGCCCGTACCCGTCCGGGATCGGGACCCCGACCAGGTCGCCCTGGTTGGAGAACGTCCAGTCGTGATACGGGCACCGGAACGATCTGGCCTGCCCGGCCGGCTGCGAGCAGATCAGAGCCCCGCGGTGAGTGCAGCTGTTCGCAAACACCCGGATCACCCCGTCGGACCCGCGCGCCATGAACACCGGGCGCCCGCCGACGTCGCGTGCCACGTAGGAGCCCGGCCCGGGCACCTCCGATTCGTGCCCGACGTACAACCAGCAGCGATCGAAGATCCTGGTCATCTCCCGTGCGGCCAGGTCGTCGTCGGTGTAGGCGCGGCGATCCACCCGGAACGAGAGGCGTTCAAGATCATCGATCACGATCGGGGCGCCCACCGGCCGCTGCAGTTCGATCGTCACTGCTCCCCCTTTCGCTGTAGCGTCTCGACGGTGCTGATGACCAGCTCGGCCGTGCGCACGGCAGAATCGCCGCACTCCGACTGCGCGGCGCGCAGCCGGGCCCGGTAGTCCTGGGCGGGATCGAGCAGATCGGCGACGGCGTCGGCGACCGCCTGCTCGGTGACGCCGGCCGGCTCCAACGCCGTCCCGAAGCCCGCGCTGCCCACGAAGTACGCCTGGACAGGCTGATCCACGGCCAGCGGGATCACCAGCATCGGTGTCGCCGCCCGGATCGACTCCGCCACGGAGTTGTACCCGCCATGGGTGATGAACACGTCGGCGCGTTCGAGCACCTCACGTTGCGGCAGATACGGGGCGGTGAGCACTTCGTCGGGCAGCGCGAGCTCCTCGGCGAGATCTCCCACCGCGGCGATCACCTGCGCACCGGTCGCCGCCGCCCCGGTGATCACCGTGCGCAGCAGGTCCGGCCGCCGGTAGAAGATCGTGCCGAAGGAGACGTACACCACCGGGCGGTCGGGGTCGATCCGATCCAGGCCCGAGAAGGCGACCTCGTCGCCGCGGGTCCCCGCCGCACCCGGCAACCCGACCAGTTGCACACCGTCGTCGGTGACCGCGTCGTCCCCGACGAGAGCGGGAATCGTCGGCATCATATTGAGAATCGGCGAACGCGCCGAATGAGTCCGGGTCGACCACAACACCCCGTGCCTGGTCAGATAGTCGCCGACCTGCTCGTCGTACGGCCAGCGACCTCGGCGATGCTCGCTCGGGCACACTCCGCCCAGGTTGGCCCAGATCATCCCGTACGGCACTCCGGACGCCTGTGCGCCGACCATGGCCGACGCCGTGACCGGCAGCGAATCGACGAGCACGAAATCCGGCGCCGTCGCACGGAGCGCGTCAGCTGTCTGGTCCGCCACCGGCGACGACTGGAGCATCGGGCCGATCTTCGCCGGGTCGCCGCTCCACGGCGCCATCTCGACCTGCCCGATCGCGTGGACCTGCGCCTTGCCCAAGGCATGGCGACGCTGCTCGTCGAGCACGCCACCGTCCGCAGACAACAGCAGCAGCGCAACCTCACTGCCGGCAGTTCGGAGCGCATTGACCACCGGAATATACGGGTTCAGGTGACCATGCTGAGTCGTGGTGAGGAGGGCGACGCGCATCAGATCTCCGATCCATCGAAAGAAGACGACCAGGCCGACTCAAGATCTGGCTCTGGATGCACCACAGCAGGCATTCCCACGATCGCTGGGGGACACATCGATCGACGCCGTTGCGCAAAGCCTGCCGGGATGTGCTATCGATGTCAACGCCTCGCAACTGTCAGCTCACCAGAGATGATCTGGCCTAACGGGGACTTCTCCGAGCATTAGTCCGCAAAGGCTGCATGCGGGTCCGCACGCGGAGTTTAACGTCCAGGTTGGACAGTGGTTCGTCCATGAGGAAGACCTGCGATGTCCAGGTCGAGCGCGTCGACGGCCTGGCGGGTCGTGCCCGGGTATACCCGCGTGGCCATTTCGAATGGGGTTAACTGGATGGTGGAGGTGCGTTCGTGAGCAACGTGGAAACCGAGCCGGTCGAGATGCGGTGCGGGGAGTTGGTCGGCGACCCGCAGTCGCCCGAGGCGCCACGGGTCGAGGTGCTCTCCCCGCGCGAGGTACCGCTGGGCGGGCCGCGGGCGATGTCGGTGCGGCGGACGTTGCCGCAGCGGGCCCGCACGCTGATCGGAGCGTGGTGCTTCGCCGACCACTACGGCCCCGACGACGTCTCTCGCACGGGTGGCATGGAGGTCCCACCGCACCCGCACACCGGCCTGCAGACGGTGAGCTGGCTGTTCAGCGGGGAGGTCGAACACCGCGACAGTCTGGGCAGTCACGCCTTCATCCGGCCCGGTGAGCTGAACCTGATGACGGGCGGGTACGGCATCGCCCACTCGGAGGTCTCCACACCGCGTACCGAAGTCCTGCACGGCGTCCAGCTATGGGTCGCGCTGCCCGCAGAGCACCGCGACGCCGGCCGGGACTTCCAGCACCATGTACCCGAACCCGTGCGGATCGACGGGGCCGAGATCAGGGTGTTCCTGGGCGCGCTGGCTGGCGACGTCTCGCCGGTTCGGACGTTCACCCGCCTGCTCGGCGCCGAGATCACGCTCGAACCCGGTGCGGCGGTCACACTCGCCGTGGACAGCACGTTCGAGCACGGCCTGCTCGTGGACATCGGGCACGTGCGCGTGGCCGGCACCCTGCTGCGCCCGGCGGAACTCGGCTATGTCCCTGCCGGCCTCAGCGCGTTGTCGCTGGCGAACCCGTCGGACGGGCCGGCGCGGACGATCCTGCTTGGCGGCGCTCCGTTGGAGGAGGAGATCGTCATGTGGTGGAACTTCATCGGCCGCACCCATGCGGACATCGTCCAGGCCCGAGCGGACTGGGAGGCCGCCACCGACCGCTTCGGCGCCGTCGAGGGATACCCGGGGGACCGCCTTCCCGCGCCCGCGCTGCCGAACGCCACCATCCTGCCGCGCGGGAATCGCCCGCGTTCGTAAGGCGTTGACAGCCCTGTGGAACTGATGGACGAGTACCGGCGGGCGCGGCTGCTCATGGAGCTGGGCAAGCCGGCCGAAGCGGCCCGGATCCTGGAGGCCGTCATGGCGGCCGAGCCGGGAAACTCCGACGTGCGTCTGCGCCTTGCGCTGGCGTACTTCGCCTCGGCCCAGCTCACCAAGGCCGAGGCGCACCTACGTGATCTGGTGGCGCGCGACCCCAGCGACCATTACGCGCACCATATCCTTGGCCGCACCCTCGAACGGCAAAGCCGCACCGCCGAGGCATTGCCGCACCTGCGGCTCGCCGACGCCATGGCACAGATAACCGAGTACCGCACAGCGGTGGAGCGCGCGGTCACCTCGGTGACGCCCAACTCGTGACGCGCGGAGGGTGAGGCCGCGGGAGCAGCGGTCTGTACCGCGACGGACGTCGCGGTAGCTCTGAATTTTGGATCTAGACGAGTTAGGGTTCGGAGCTGACCTTTTCTCGTCTAGATCGCCGTCAGTCGACGACGGCGATTGCGTCGACCTCGATCAAGTAGCCCGGCGCCGCCAGCGTCTGCACTCCCAGCAGCGTGTCGGTCGGCTTGTGATCGCCGAACACGGCGATCCTGGCCGCTTCGATGATGGGCAGGTACTCGCGGCGGTGATCGACGACGTAGATCGTAATCTTGGCGACCTGGTCCGGTCGGGCTCCGGCGGCGGTGAGGGCCCGGCCGAGATTGGCGAATACTTGCCGGGCCTGGGCCGCCAGGTCGCCGGGAGCGACCAGGTTGCCATCAGGGTCGTCGGACATCTGCCCGGCGATGAACACCAGCCGGCTGCCGGTCGCGGCGATCACGTGGCTGTAGGTCTCCGGTTTGTCCAAGCCCTCGGGTTGGACGATCTCAAGTGCCATTGGCGCGGCCCCCTCATGGATACGTGACGAGTGTCGCAGTGGTGGCGCGGGCGCGGGCGCGGGCGATGGCTTGTCCGCGTTCGGTGTCGGGGAAGCGGTCGAGTCTGGCGCGGACCTCGTCGGCGTCCACGTCGGCGCCGAACAGTTCGGTGCCGGGTTCCATGCGGATGCCTTCGGCGAGCGGGCCGGCGACGACGGGATCGAAGCCGAGTTTGTCGACGAACGCGGCTATGGTGGCGAGGTCGGCGGCGGAGTCACCCGCGATCGCGACGGCGGTGCGTCCCGGCTGTCCGGCGGCGCGGGCCTTGTCCTCGATGTCGTGGTAGCCCACGTGGTTGAACGCCTTGACGACGCGGGAGCCGTGCAGAAACGCCTGGACGGTCTCGCTCGAGGAGGTGCGGGGGTCGGTGAGGTCGTCGCGGATGCCGTCGATCTCCCACCAGTAGTTCATGGCGTCGATGACGAGCTTGTCGTGCAACGCCTCCGCGGGGATGCTGCGGTGCTTGCCGAGGGGCAGGGCGAGGATGACGATGTCGGCACGGGCCGCCTCCGCGGCCGTCGTGGCCACCGCTCCCGGGGTGAGCACTTCGACGGTGAGGGCGATCCGCGCGGGGTCGCCGGAGCCGGCGAGCAGTACCCGGTATCCAGCGGCCAGCGCGAGCCTGGCCAGCACCGTACCCATCTTGCCGGCACCGAGGATGCCGATGCTGCCGTTCATGTTCTGACTCCCGGGTCAGTCGGCGAGGATGTCGCGGATCATGGGGATCACCTTGCTGCCGTAGAGTTCGACGGCGCGCAGGCGGGCGCTGGTCGGCTGTGATCCGGCGGTGTAGATGAGGTCGAAGCGGCCGACGCCGAGGTCCCTGATCGTGCCGGCGATCTTTCGGGCGACGGTCTCGGGCGAGCCGATGTACAGGGATCCGCGTTCGATCTCGCCGTCGAACTCCGCGCGGTTGGTGGGCGGCCATCCGCGCAGCGCGCCGATGCGGTCGCGCAGGACCCGGTACCGCGGCCAGAACACCTCCTTGGCCTGCTCGTCGGTGTCGGCGACGAAGCCGGGGGAGTGTATGCCGACCGGGTGCGCGGTGGTGCCGAGCTGCTCGGCGGCTCGCCGGTACAGGTCGATGTAGCTGGCGAAGCGTTTGGGCGGGCCGCCGATGATGGCCAGCATGAGCGGCAGGTCGTAGTGGGCGGTGCGGATGACCGACTGCGGCGAGCCGCCGACGCCCACCCAGGTGGTCAGCCGTCCCGACTCGGTCTTGGGGAAGACGTCGGCGTCATCGAGCGCGGGGCGCATGGTGCCGGACCAGGCGACCGGCTTCTCGTCCAGCAGCTGCACGAACAGTTCGATCTTCTCCTCGAACAGCTTGTCGTAGTCGCGCAGGTCGTAGCCGAACAGTGGGAAGGACTCGGTGAATGAGCCGCGTCCCAGGATCACCTCGGCGCGCCCGTTCGAGAGCGCGTCGACGGTCGCGAAGCGTTGGAACACCCGGACCGGGTCGTCCGAGCTCAGTACGGTGACGCCGGAGGCCAGCCGGATCCGTGAGGTGCGTGTGGCGATGCCGGCCAACACCGTCTCCGGTGTTGATATCGAGTACTCCGGCCGGTGGTGCTCGCCGAGCGCGATGGCGTCGACGCCGAGCTCGTCGGCCAGCACCGCCTCGTCGACGACCTGCCGGATCGCGGCGGCGTGGGACACAAGGACGCCGGAGTCGTCTTCCGGCACGTCGCCGAAGGTGTCGAGTCCGAGGATGACGTCGGACATGGGTGGCCTCCTCGCATGGATGACACGTCAATTATGTATCATGTGATTGACATGTCAATCAGGAGGGCCGATGACGCGGGACACACCCAGGCGGCGGGGTCGCCAGCTGCCGACCGCCGATGAGCTGCGGATCTGGAGAGATTTCATCGAAACGGCCGAGGCTCTCCGCGCCGAGCTCGCCTCCCGGTTGCAGAGCGAGTCCTCGCTGTCGCCCGGCGACTACGCGGTACTGCTCGCCCTCAGCGAGGCGCCGGGACGGCGGATGCGCTCCTCCGACCTCGCGGCAAGCATCGGCTGGGAGCGCAGCCGCCTCTCCCACCACCTCGGCCGGATGCAGCGACGCGGCCTGATCCGACGCGAGGAGTGCGCCACCGACAACCGGGGAGCCGAGGTGGTGCTCGACCCGGCCGGCGCCGAGGCGTTCGCGGGCGCGACCTTTCCGCACTTGCGCGCCGTTCGTGAGCTCTTCGTCGACGCACTCACGGCGCAGCAACTCGACGCTGCGGGAGAGATCGCCAGGTCGCTCCGTGCGCGTCTCGATTCCCGCACCACGTGACACGTCGTCGTACCGCACGTCCGGAGGTGCGCCACGAGCGGCCACGCTGCGACGCTCTGTGGCGTGTCCGCCGCGCTGGAAGTCAGGGACCTCGTCAAGCGGTACCCGAAGGGCCGCGTGAACGCGGTTGACGGCTTGACGTTCGAGGTGGCCGCCGGGGAGATCTTCGGCCTGCTCGGGCCCAACGGCGCCGGCAAGTCCACGACGATCGGGGTGCTGACCACCCGGGTGAGGGCTACCAGCGGATACGCGGCGGTTTGCGGGGTGGACGTGCATCGCGATCCGGTCGGTGCCCGGCGGCTACTCGCGATGGTGCCGCAGCGTACCAATCTGGACCGCAGCCTGAGCCCACGGCGGAATCTCTTGTTCCACGCCGCCTACCACGACGTGCCGGCCCGGGTGCGCAGAGCTCGGGCGGCCGAGCTGCTTGAGGCGTTCGGGCTCGCGGAGCGGGCCGACGAGAGGATCGAGGTCCTTTCCGGTGGCATGACGCAGCGGATCATGATCGCGCGGGCGTTGATGCACCAACCGCAGGTGCTTTTCCTGGACGAGCCGACCGCCGGGCTGGACCCGCAGTCCCGGCTGTTTCTCTGGGATCGGGTCAGGGAGTTGCGAGAGCGCGGCGTCACCATCGTGTTGACCACCCACGACATGGACGAGGCGGCGGACCTGGCACACCGGGTGGGCATCGTCGACCATGGCAAGCTGCTGGCGCTGGACACTCCGGCCGCTCTGATCCGTGGCCTGGCCGACCGGACGGTACTGGACCTGTCGGTCGTCCCGGCGCCGCGGGACGACCCCGCGTCGGTGCTGACGGCGTTGACCACAGTGGACGGTGTGAAGCGCGGCGAGTGGGTGGCGCCGTGCCCGACGCCGCCCGGTGCGACATCGGCCAACGGGCAACGGCGACTGCGGCTCCACCTGGACTCCGAGCCGACGGCCGCGCTGGCGCTGCTGGTCGCCGTGCTGGACCGGCGCCAGGCGCGGCTGTCCGACGTCCATGTCGGGCGGGCGAGCCTGGAGGATGTGTTCATCGCGTTCACCGGCAGGGGGTTGCGATGACCACGATGGACATCGCGGCACGGTCCTCGCAGGGCCGGACGTTTCTCGCCATCCTGTGGCGCGACATCTTCGTCACGGGTCGAAAACTGGGCCTGTTCTTCGCCGAGAACGCGATCCAGCCGCTGTTCATGCTGTTCGTCTTCGCCGAGGTGCTGCAGCGGACCGGGTACGTGTCACAGGCATACGGCGACCTGCTCCTACCCGGCGTGGTGGCGATCACCACCTTCCTCACCGCCCTGCAGACGGTCGCGTTTCCGCTGGCCCTCGATCTGGGCTGGACCAAGGAGATCGAGGACCGCCTCCTCGCGCCGCTGCCCACCTACCTGGTGGCGGTCGAGAAGATGCTGGTCGGGACGATCAAGGGCATCGGTACCGCGATCGTTACGTTCCCTGTCGGGACGTTGATGCTCGGTTCCGCTCCGTGGCGAGCCAGTGGAATCCCGCTGCTCGTGCTCTTCCTGATCATCGGCGGGTGGGTCGGCAGCGCCATCGGCCTCACCATGGGCACGATCATGGCACCGGAGCGGATCAACATCGCCTTTGCCCTGGTGCTCACTCCGCTCATGTTCACCGGCGCCACCCAGTACCCATGGAGGTCGCTGGACACGTTGCCCTGGTTCCAGGTGGTGACGGCGGCCAATCCGCTGACCTATCTCTCAGAGGGAATCCGGTCGGCGGTGGTGCCGCAGATTCCGCACATCGCGAGCTGGCTGTGCCTCGTCGCGCTGCTCGCGTCCGGGGCGATATTCACCGTGATCGGCACCAGGGGGTTCCTGCGCCGCGCGATCGACTGATGGGACCCGAGAGAAGGCAGGCCGTGCGCATACTGTTCACGCCGTCCGCGTCCGCCACGCGCGCCTGGTCGCTGGTGCCACTCGCCTGGGCCTGCCGGGCGGACGGGCACGAGGTCCGGTTCGCCGCCGAACCCCACGTCGCCGAGACCGTCGACCGGTGCGCCCTGCCCGCCGTGCCGGTCGGTCCCGCGGCCGTCGCCCGGGACCTGCTGTCCTTCGCCGAATGGTGGCGCCCAGACGTGGTCGTCGCCGATCCCTGGTTCTCCCCGGCGCCAACGCTCGCCGGGACGCTGGGCGTGCCGATGGTCCGCCACCTGTGCGGGCCGAACGACGTGCCGGCGGCGCCCGATCGCGCGGCGTTCACGGTCGACCCGTTTCCGCCCAGTCTCCAGGTGCCCGGCCTCGCCGATCGGGTCACGATGCGGTGGATCCCGTTCCACGGGGCGGCGGAGCTGCCTGGCTGGCTGGCCGAGCCGCCAAAACGGCCCCGAGTCTGCGTCACCGGACAGTCCACTTTAGACCTTGTCGATGGGCTGGCCGAGCTGGACGTCGAGGTGGTGCCGGTCGCCGGACTACCGCTCGACCTGCTGCTGCCGTTCTGCTCGGCCGTTGTCAGCCGGGGCGGGGCGAGCGACGTCCTCACCGCCGCGGCGTATGGCGTACCGCAGGTTGTGCTTGCCGGGCGGGCGGAGGCGGGGCTGCTGGCCGCCACCGGCGCCGGCGTCTGCCTGGACGCCGACCCGGAACCGGCCGAGATGACGGCCGCGGTCACCGCGGTGCTCTTCGAGGACGGGCCGCGGGCGGCCGCCCGCCGGCTGCGGGCGGAGATCCTGGCGCAACCGGCCCCCAGGCAGGTCGTGACCCGGCTGGCGGCCCTGGCCGCAGGCTAGTTGGGAGGCCCCTGCTAGGAGGCCACCGATGGGCCGGCGAGCCGGCGGTCGAGGTCCGCCCTGAGGGCGCGCTTGTCCACCTTTCCCACGGCGGTACTGGGCAACTCGTCGACCAGGACCAGATGCTCGGGAAGCTTGAACGGGGCGATCCCGGCTGTGCCCATCGCCGTCCGCACCTCGGCGAGCGTCACGGCCGCGCCCTCGTGCGGCACCACGTACAGGCACACCCGCTCGCCCAGCTCCGGGTCGGGCATGGGCACCGCCGCGACCGCCCGTACGCCGGGCAGCCGATGCGCCCCGGCCTCGACCTCCTTCGCCCAGATCTTCTCCCCGCCGCGGTTGATGACGTCCTTCTCCCGGCCCTCGACGACCAGGTTGCCGTCCGGCCGCAGGCGCACGATGTCACCCGTGCGGTACCACCCGCCGGGGGCGAACGCGTGCGCGTTCAGCTCCTCCGCGCGGTAGTAGCCACGGGTGGTGTACGGCCCGCGGGTGAGCAGGACCCCCGGCTCGCCCTGCGCGACCGGTCGCCCGTCCGGGCCCAGCACCAGCAGCTCGTCGTCGGGGCAGATCGGCCGGCCCTGGGTGTGCAGCACGACGTCGGGTGGATCGCCGGGTCGGGTCAGGCAGAACAGGCCCTCGGACATGCCGTACCCCTGCTGCAGCGCGCAACCGAGGATCGTGCCGATGCCGCGCGCGGCGGTCTCTGGCAGCCGCGCCGCCGCCACCTGGACCAGCCGCAACGAGCTGAGATCCGCCGCCGGCCGCGCCGTGCGGTACTCCAGCCAACGCGCCACGATCGCCGGAACCAGGGCGGTGTGCGTGACCCGCTCCCGGGCGATCGCGGCGAAAGCCCGGTCGGGGGCCGGCGAGCGGGCGATCACCGCGCGGCCGCCCGCCATCAGCGTGCCGAGCACGCCCGGGCCGGCGAGCGGAAAGCCATGGCCGAGGGGGAGCACGGCAAGATACGCGGAGTCCGGGCCGATTCCGCACACCTCGGCCGCCCGGCCGGCCATGTAGCCGAAGTCGTCGTGGGTGCGGGCGATCAGCTTCGGCAACCCGGTCGTGCCACCGGACAGCAGGAACAGCGCGATGGCGGCGCCGGAGGGTGCGATCGCGTCCAGCTCGGCCCGGGCCGAAGCGGCGTCGCCGGCCGGCTCGCACAGGGCCCGCGCGTCGATCGCGTCGCCGGTCACCGCGTCGCCGGCCACGAGCACATGCCGGACGGTCCGTGACTGCGCGGCGATCTCGTGGGCAAGCGCCTGGTGGTCGAAGTCCTTGGTCCGGTCTGCGACGACGAGGGCCACCGCCCCGGTGCGCTCGGCCACGCCCGCGATCTCCTGGCGGCGGTGTGCCGGCAGCGCCATCACCGGAATGACACCCAGGCGCAGGAACGCCACCGTCAGCACGACGAACTCCCAGCAGTTGGGCAGAGCCATCACCACCCGGTCGTCGGGGCGCAGGCCGAGCGCGCGCAACCGGACGGCGGTGCCGTCCGCACGCGCCATCAGCTCCCGGAAGGTCAGCCGGAAATCACCGTCGGCCAGGCACACCGCGTCCGGCGTGGCATCCGCGGCGGCGGCCAGGCGGGTGCCGAGTGGACGGTCCGTCCAGTAGCCCTTCGCCACGTACCGGGCGGCCATGTCCGCCGGCCACGGGACGAAGCCGTTCCGGCTCAAGCCGGGTGATGTCGGGGGCATGCCGAAACCTCCATACGGAGTACGGGCGGGCGCACGCCAGCGTGACAGTCCGTTCGCGGGTGGTGCATCTCCGCAAATGCGGTGCGGGCCAGGACCGACCGCACTTCGCGAGATGCCCGCCCGTTTGGCGCGCGGCGACGATGTGTGCGGAGCCGAGTTCCGGTGGCGAAATCGAATCGGCTCCGTCTGACCACTGTGGAGAGGAACCCGACGTGACGCAGGATGGGGATCGCGCCGAGGCCGTTGCAGTCATCGGGATGAGCTGTCGGTTCGCCCCCGATCTCGGCTCACCGGACCAACTGTGGGCCGCCCTGCGCTCGGGCCGGACCGCCATTAGCGAGATGCCGGACAAGCGCTGGGAGCCGTACGCGACAAGCTCACCGCAGGCGACGGCGATAATGCGGAACACCACACGACTCGGCTCCTTCCTCGATGACATCGAGGGTTTCGACGCGGACTTCTTCGGCATCTCCCCGCGCGAGGCCGACTTCCTGGATCCGCAGCAGCGAATCATGCTGGAGTTGGCTTGGGAGGCGCTGGGCGACGCCGGCCTCCCACCGCTGGCGCTGCGCGGTTCGGAGACCGGCGTGTTCGTCGCCGCCAACTCCAACGACTACGGCCGCCGCTTGCTGGAGGACATTCCCCGTACCGGCGCGTACGCGGTCAACGGCACGACGTACTACGGAATCGCCAACCGGATCTCGTACTTCCTCGACCTGCGCGGGCCGAGCGTGGCGGTGGACACCGCCTGCGCCGGCTCGCTCACCGCCCTGCACATGGCCTGCCACAGCCTGCGATCCGGCGAGACGCCGGTGGCCATCGTCGGCGGCGTCAACATCATGGCCACGCCGGCCCTGTTCGTCGCGCTGGACGCCGCCGGCGCCACCGCACCGGACGGCCGCAGCAAGGCATTCGACCGTGACGCGGACGGCTACGGCCGTGGCGAGGGTGCCGGTGTGGTGGTCCTCAAGCGGCTCTGCGACGCGCGCCGCGACGGGGATCCCGTGCTGGCCGTCATCCTCGGCAGTGGCGTATTCCAAGATGGACGGTCCGACGGCATGATGGCGCCGAACAGCGCCGCGCAGGAGCACATGCTGCGTCAGGTGTACGACCGGTTGGGCGTCGACCCCGGCACAATCGACTACGTCGAGGCACACGGCACCGGGACCCCGGCGGGCGACCGCGAGGAGGCTCGGGCGTTGGCCGACGTGTTCGGGGCCCGGCGCCCGCCGAACCAGCCGTGCCTGATCGGCTCCGTGAAGCCGAACATCGGTCACGTCGAGGGCGCCTCCGGCATCGCCGGCCTCATCAAGACCGTGCTCGCCCTGCGGCACAAGGAGATCCCGCCCAGCCTGCACACCGAGCCGCACCCGGACATCGACTGGCGGGCCAATGGGCTGCGGTTGGTCGGCGAACGCACCGCCTGGCCGGCGGGGAGCGGCCGCGCCGGGCGGGAGTGTCCAGCTATGGCGTGGGCGGGACGATCGCCCACCTCGTGCTCGAGGAGGCACCGGCGTCTCCCGTCGAGGCGCCCGCCGTTGCGCAGGCGGCGGGCCAGGCGCAGGCCGTGGTCCCGCTGTCGGCGATGTCCGAGGCCGGACTGCGGGCGCTGGCCGGCGACACCGCCGAGTGGCTGGCCGCGCGGCCCGACGCCGAGCTGAGCGCGGTCGGGCATACGCTGGCCCGGCGGCGGTCGCACCTCCCCCAGCGGGCGGCGGTGGTGGCCGGGTCGGTCGACGAGCTGGTCGCCGGGCTGTCCGCGCTGGCGGCGGGGGAGCCGGCCCCGACCGTGATCCGGGACCGGGCCGCGTCCGGGTCCGCGACCGGGCCCGTTTGGGTGTTCTCCGGGCACGGCGCCCAGTGGTCCGGCATGGGCAGGCAGTTGCTGCGCGAGGAGCCGGCGTTCGCCGAGGCCCTGGACGGGCTGGCGGACGTATTCGCCGAGGAACTGGGGTGGACGCCGCGGGACGCGCTGACCGAGGGCGGGCCGTGGACCGCCGTCGAGGTGCAGGCGCTGACGTTCGCGGTGCAGGTCGGGTTGTCCGCGGTGTGGCGGCGGCACGGCGTACGGCCGGCGGCGGTGATCGGGCATTCGGTAGGGGAGATCGCCGCGGCGGTCGCCGCCGGCTGCCTGGACGTGGTCGAGGCGGCCCGGTTCGCTTGCCGCCGCGCGCTGGCCCTGCGCCGGCTGGAGAACCGCGGCGCGATGGTGCTCATCGACGAGCCCTTCGCGGAATGCTCGCAGCGGTTGGCCGGCCGCACCGACGCGGTCGCGGCCATCGAGGCCAGCCCGATGTCCACAGTGGTCTCCGGTGACGAGGCGGCCATCGCGGAACTCGCCGCGCGCTGGACCCAGGAGGGACTGGCGGCACGCCGGGTGGACACCACCGTCGCGTTCCACAGCCCGCACGTGGACGAGGCCGTGCCGACGGTGGCCGCCGCGGCCGCGGCGCTGGCGGCGCGCCCGGCCGAGGTCCCGCTCTACACGACGGCGTTGCCCGATCCCCGCTCGTCCGCGCTCCGGCACGGCGACTACTGGGTGGCCAACCTGCGCCAGCCGGTGCGATTCGCGTCGGCCGTCGCGGCGGCGGTCGAGGACGGGCACCGGATCTTCCTGGAGGTCTCGGCGCACCCGATCGTGGCCCACTCCATCGTCGAGTGCCTCGAACGGGTGGACGCGGAGCCGACAGCGGTGGTGCCGACGCTGCGCCGCAACGCCGACGAGGTGGCCACCGTGCTGACCGGCCTGGCCAGGCTGCACTGCGCCGGCGCCGAAGTGGACTGGTCGTGCGCCTACCCGGCCGGCGACCTGGCCGACCTGCCGGTGGTGGCCTGGCAGCACCGCCCGTATTGGATCTTCCCGGCGACCGCCGCGACGGCGGGCCCCGGCGGCGGCCACGACCCGGACCGGCACACCCTGCTCGGCGGGAAGATGACGGTCAGCGGTGCGCCGGCCCGGCAGGTGTGGCAGACGTATCTGGACCTGTCCTGCCGGCCGTACCCGCAGAGTCACGAGGTGGTCGGCGTCGAGATCACGCCGGCCGCGGTGCTCATCGACACGTTCGTCTCGGCCGCTACCCGCAACGGCCGGCCACCGGGCCTCGCCGACATCGTCCTGCGTACCCCGGTCGCGGTGACGCCGCCGCGGGTGGTCCAGGTCGTACTGGCGGAGAACTCGGTCCGGCTGGCCAGCCGGGTCGCCGCCAGCCCCGCCAGCGAGGCCGGCGACGCCGAGGACGAGGGACTGGACTGGATCACGCACTGCACCGCGACCGTGGACCGTGGCCGCGACCTGCCGTCCGGCGTGGTGGATGCCGAGGAGATCCGGGCCCGGTGCGACCGCGAGTCCGGTTGGGAGACCGTCGACGGGATGTTCCGGAGCATGGGGGTGGGCGGGTACGCGTTCGCCTGGCAGGTCGAGGAACTGCGCCGCAACGACGACGAGCAGCTCGCCCGGATCACCATCGAGCCGGCCGCCGACCGTGCCGCCAGCTGGGCGCACGTGATCGACGGCGCGCTCACCATCAGCGCGGTGGTGGTCACCCCACCGGACGCGCGCCGGCTGTGGATGTCCTGTCACATCGGGTCGGTCGCCTTCCGGGACGAGCCGCCGGCCCGGATCGTGGTTCACTCGCGGCGCTCGCCCCGCTCGCCACAGGACACTGTGGACGTCCGAGTCGCCGACGAGCACGGCAGGCTGGTGTGCGAGGTGGGCGGGCTCCGGTTCGCCCCCATCCAGGACGAGCTGGGCGCCGTCGCCTCGCCGCGCGAGCTGGTGCACGAGATCGCCTGGCGGCCGTACGAGCCGGCCGCCGCGGGCCGGCCGGTGCGCCGCCTCGTCCTGGTCGGCGACGAAGCCGACACCGGACCGTTGGCGCAGCGGTGCACCGGCCTCGGCGTGCTGTGCGAGCGGGTGGCGGCGCCGGACGACCTGCTACCCGCGGCGCTCGCCGGCGCCGACGCCGTACTGGTCATCCCGGCGGTGGAATCGGCCGGCGTGGCGTCGCCGGACCTCGCGGCCGAGCCGGCGACCTGGCTGCTGGTGCGCACCGCACAGCGGCTGACCCAGGTCCAAGCCGCCGCCGAACACCCGGCCGAGCCCGGACCCAGGCTGTGGTGCCTCACCCGGGGTGTCCGGGACCCGCGACGCGAATCCGCCCTCGGGCAGGCTCCGCTGTGGGGCGCGGCCCGGATCATCGCCGGGGAACACCCCGAGCTGTGGGGCGGCCTCATCGACCTGCCGGACACCGGCCTCGACAGCGGAACCGAGCAGCGGTTGCTGTCGGTGCTGGAGCGCGCGGCCGGCGAGGAGGACATCATCGCGCTGGACGGCGACGGCCCGACCGTGCCCCGGCTCACGCCGATCGAGCGGCCCGTCGACGGCGAACCGCTCCGGTGCCAGCCGGCCGGCACGTACCTGATCACCGGCGGGCTGGGCGTGCTCGGCCTGGCCGTCGCGCGGTGGCTGGTGGACCGGGGCGCCCGGCGGCTGCTGCTGACCGGCCGGCGGGGCCTGCCGCCGCGGGCCGGGTGGGCGGCCGTGCGCGACCCACGGGTTCGCCGGCAGATCGACGACGTGCTGGCGCTCGAAGCGCTCGGCGCCACCGTCACGGTGCTGTCGCTGGACATCACCAACCAGGCCGAGGTGGCCGCGGCGCTGGACCCGTCCACCCACGGCCTGCCGCCGATCCGTGGCGTCGTCCACGCGGCCGGCGTGGTCCGCGACGCGATGGTGGACAAAGTGGACCGTGCGGGCCTGCGCGATGTGCTCGCGCCGAAGGCATCCGGCGCGATGGTCCTGCACCGGCTGTTCCCGCCGGGCTCGGTCGACTTCATGGTGTTCTTCTCCTCCTGCGGGCAGTTCACCCGGCTCACCGGCCAGACCAGCTACGCCGCCGCCAACTCGTTCCTGGACGCGCTCGCCGCGCACCGGCAGCGGGACGGCCACACCGACACGGTGAGCTTCGGCTGGACGGCCTGGCGGGGCATGGGCATGTCGGAGACGATCGCCAGCACCATGCTGGAGGCGAACGCCCGCGGCCTGGACGTCGTCTCCGACGCCGAGGCGTTCCGGGCGTGGCAGTTCGCCGATCGGTTCCGCGGCTCATACAAGGCGGTCCTGCGGTTGCTGCCGCTGCCACCGGCCGGCCAGCGGGTGCCGATGTTCCGGGAGCTGACCGCGACCAGCGGACCGGCCGACTCCGGCGCCCAACTCGGATTCGGCACGGGCTGGACGGACCTGCCCGACGCCGAACTGCGGGCCCTGGTCACCGCCGACGTCCGGGAGCAGGTCGCCGCGGAGTTGAACCTGGCGGTCGAGGACGTGGACCCACGCCGGCCGCTCGTCGAGATGGGCGTCGACTCGGTGATGACCGTTGCGCTGCGGATCCGCCTCCAGCGGCACTTCGGCATCGACCTGCCCCCCACGATCCTGTGGAGCCGACCGACCGTCGCGGCGCTGGGCGCGCACATCACCGAAAGCTACATATCCGCCTGACCCGATCATCTAAAAAGGATGGAGACCGGAATGTCCACAGTGACCTCAAGACCCTCGCCGATCCCGGACGCGCAGCTGGACGCCTACTACGGAAGGTTCACCAGCGAACGGGAGAAGGCCGCGCTCAGCGTACCGCTGCGGCTGGTCGGCGCATGGGCGAAGAACGACGCGGACGGCGTCGCCCAGGTGTTCACCGACGACGGCATCCTGATCCTGCCCGGCGACGTCTACAAGCGCGGACGCGACGAGATCCGGGCGTTCATGCTGGCCGCCTACGCCGGGCCGTTCAAGGGCACCGGCGTGACCGGGCGGCCGGTGGACGTCCGGTTCGTGGCCGACGACGTCGCCCTGCTGCGTACGCACGGCGGCATCCTCGCGCCCGGCGAGGCCGAGATCGCGCCCGAACTGGCGGTGCGGTCCACCTGGGTGACGGTGTGCCGCGACGGGCAATGGCAGTTGGCCGGATACCAGAACAGCCCGCGTGGCGAGGCCGCCACGCTGCGCTGGTGACGACGGGAGGACGGGAGATGGAGAACCAAGCCGCGGCGCTGGTGGCCGGCGCCAAGGAGTGGGCCAGCTACTACGGCGACTTTCCGAACGGAGACGAGGGCGCCGTGCTCACCGCAGTGTTGCGGGTGCGCGCCGCCTGGGACGCCAACGACGCCGACGCGTACGCCGACATGTTCATCGACAACGGCAGCCAGCTCGTCGGCGACAACCAGCTGACGAGCAGGGACGAGATCCGCGGGTACGTGGCGGAAGCGTTCGCCGGTGCGTACGCCGGATCGCGGATCACCGAGCAGCCGCGGGAGATCCGCCTGCTCAACGACACGGTCGCGGTGGCCGTGACCGAGGGTGGGGTGATTCGCCGGGGCCAGGCCGAACTGGACCCGATGAACGAGGTCCGGACCATGTGGATCATCGTGAATCGGGACGGGGACTGGCGGGTCGCGTCCCACCAGACCTGCCCGATCAAGGGCTGAGCCGGGCGGTGGCGACCAACGGGTGGGGCGACGCCTCGGCCATCCTGGCCGAGGCGGGCGTCCCGGAGGACGCCTCCTATTACCGGCAGTTCACGGCGCCGGACGAGAAGGCCGCGCTCACCGTGGCGATGCGCATTCAGGCGGCGTGGGCGGCCAACGACGCGAACATCTTCGCCGGCATTTTCACCGCCGACGGCAGCCTGCTCATGCGGGACACCCAGCTGGTCGGGCGGGAAGAGATCCGGTCGTACATGGCCGAGGGCTTCGCCGGGCGGCTGCGTAACGCGCGGGTGAAGGGCTGGCCGATCGCGGTGCGATTCCTGACCGGTGACGTGGCCATGGTGGTCACCGAAGGCGGAATCGTGCTGCCGCACGACGCGGACCTGCTGCCCGGCAACCTCATCCGGGCCACCTGGATCATCGTGCGGCGGCCGGACGGACCGCCGTGCCTCGTGTCGCACCACAGCAGCCCGGTCAAGGGCTGATCCGGCCGGGCGGAGCCCGGACAACCCGAGGAGGAGCGAGTGTACGACTACATCATTGTGGGCGCCGGGTCCGCGGGGTGTGTCCTCGCGGCGCGGCTGTCCGAGGACCCCACGGTCTCGGTGTGCCTGATCGAGGCCGGCCCGGCGGACACCGCCGACAACATCCACGTTCCGGTCGCCTTCGGCAAGCTCTTCCGGACGCACCTGGACTGGGACTACGACACGCACGAGGAACCGTCCCTCGACCGCCGCCGGGTCTACCTGCCGCGCGGGCGGGTGCTCGGCGGCAGCAGTTCCATCAACACCATGGTGTACGTGCGGGGCAGCCGGCTCGACTTCGACGGGTGGAACCAGCCCGGCTGGACGTTCGACGAGCTGCTGCCGTACTTCAAGCGCTCGGAGGACAACGAGCGCGGAGAGTCGGCGTACCACGCCGTCGGCGGTCCGCTCGCGGTCTCCGAGGGCCGGTCCAACAACCCGATGTCGGCGGCGTTCGTCGAGGCCGGGGTGCAGGCCGGCTACCCGCTCAACGAGGACTTCAACGGCGCCACCCAGGACGGGTTCGGCTTCTTCCAGGTCACCCAGCGCGACGGCCGGCGGTGCAGCAGCGCCACCGCGTTCCTGCACCCGGTGCTGGATCGGCCCAACCTCACCGTCGAGACGAACATGCAGGTGCACCGGGTGGTCATCGAGGAGGACCGGGCGGCCGGCGTGGTCGGGCGGCGGCTCGACGAAACGGTCACCCTGCGCGCGGAACGAGAAGTCATCCTCAGCGCCGGGACGTACAACTCGCCGCAGTTGCTGATGCTGTCCGGCATCGGCCCGGGCTGGCTGCTCGGCGCCCTCGGCATCCGGGTCGTGCTCGATCAGCCGCTGGTCGGGCAGAACCTGCAGGATCACGCGCTGGTGCCGCTGGTCTACACCCACTCGCACCCGATCAGCCTGCTGGTCGCCGGCCAGCCGGAGAACGTGCAGCGGTTCCTGACCGAGGGCCGGGGCCCGATGACGGCCAACGGGCCGGAGTCCGGTGGTTTCGTCCGCACCAGCACCAGCCTGGCCGCCCCGGACGTCGAGTTCCTCGGCGCGCCGGTGATGTTCGCCGACAGCGGCTTGGGCACGCCCACCCACCACTCGTTCTCGTTCGGCCCGTCGATGCTGACCCCGGCCAGCCGCGGCAGCGTCATGCTGGCGTCGGACGACCCGACGGCGAAGCCGAAGATCTCGCACAACTATCTCGCCGAAGAGTCCGATGTGGAGCGGGCGGTTGAGGCAGTCCGGATCGCGCTGCACATCGCCGGTCAGAAGGCGCTCGCGCCGTACACCGAGGGGCGGCACGAGCCGCCGGCCTCCGAGTCCGACCGGGACCTGCGGACCTACGTGCGGCGTTACCTGCACTCGATCTTCCACCCGGCCGGTACCTGCGCCATGGGTACGGTCGTCGACGCCGAGCTGCGGGTGCGCGGCGTGTCGGGGCTGCGGGTCGTCGACGCCTCCGTCATGCCCACGTTGGTGCGCGGCAACCCGAACGCGCCGATCGTCGCCATCGCGGAGCGCGCGGCCGACCTGATCAAGGGCGTGGCCCCACTGGAACGCCAGCCGGCCGCTGCCGTCGCCGGATGACCATTCAGCCGAATTGGAGGACAGGATGAGCCCCAGCACAACGCAGGCGCCGCCACGGGTGGAGCTGGTTCGCCGGGCCACCAAGCTGGTGCCGCTTCTGCGCGAGCACGCGCCGTGGGCGGAGGAGCACCGGCGGCTGCACGAGGAGACCATCGCCGCGCTCGCCGACGCCGGCGTTTTCCGGATGCGGGTCCCGGCCCACCACGGCGGGTACGAGTCCGACGCGGCGACCCTGCACGCCGTGCTGGCCGAATTGGGCCGCGGCGACGGCTCGGTCGCGTGGACAGCGTCCGTCTGGGCGATCGCGGGCTGGATGGTCGGCATGTTTCCCGATGAGGTTCAGGACGAGGTGTTCGCCACCCCGGACGTACGGATCTGCGGCACGTTGACGCCGTCCGCGTCGGCCACGCCAACCGCGGGCGGCATGGTGATCAACGGCCGGTGGAGCTTCATCAGCGGCGCACTGCACAGTCACTGGCAGGCGGCAATGGCGATCGCGCCCGCGCCGGACGGGGTGAACATGTGGCCGGTGGTGGCCCTCATCCCGATCGAGGAGTTAGAGATCGTCGACGACTGGTACACGTCAGGGCTGCGCGGCTCGGGCAGCGTCAGCACCGTCGCCACGGACGTCCTGGTGCCGGCCGAGCGGGTCCTGCCGCTGCCGGCGCTGCTCGCCGGCCGGACGACCTCGGTCCGCAACACCGGGCTGCCGATGTACCAGGGCCCGCTGGTCGGCGTGGCCAACGCCTGCTCCGCCGGGACCGTCGTGGGAATGGCCCGTGCGGCCCGGGAGAACTTCCTCAACCGCCTGGGCAGCCGGAAAATCACGTACACCGACTACGCGCACCAGGGCGAGGCGGCCATCACCCATCTTCAGGTCGCCGAGGCGACGATGAAGATTGACGAGGCGGACTTCCACGCCGAGCGGATGACCCGGCTGGTCGACACGAAGGGCGTCAACGGCGAACCGTGGACGGTGCTCGACCGGGTCCGCACCCGGGCCGACATCGGTGCGGTGTGCCAACTGGGTCGGGACGCGGTGGACGTGTTGGCGATGGCCAGCGGTGGCTCGTCGATCCTCAGCGACGTGCCGATGCAGCGGATCGTGCGAGACATGCACGCGGTGAACCTGCACGCGCTCATGGTGCCCTCGACCAACGCTGAGCTCTACGGTCGGGTGCTGTGCGGCTTGGACCCGAACACCCAGTACCTGTAGGACCGTCCAGACCCGCTGCCCGGCCGCGGCGCCGTACGCGCGGCCGGGCAGGAGCCTGTCCGGCCCGACGTCATGCGGCGTGCACCGTCGCCGACTCCCGGCGACCCCGGGCCAGGCGCAGCACCCGGGCCACCAGGCTGGGGCGCAACAGCGCCGACGGCCGGTCCACCAGCCCAGCCACCCGCATGAACGCCGTCGTCACCACCGCGTCCTTGGTGGCTGCGTACTGCACCCGGGTGAGGTAGGCGTTGAACAGCCGGACCCGCCACGGCCGCGGGCCCGCCACACCGGGAAAGTCCAGATCGCCCCAGGTGGACAGGAGCCACGGGTCGCGGATCGCGCGGGCGAAGCCGCGGTGCACCGCGACCGGGTCGAGGACGCCGTACCGGCGCAGGTGGTCCCGCAGGACCATGGCCTCCATCGCGGCCACCGTCATCCCCTGCCCGTAGACCGGGTTGAACGCGCACATCGCGTCGCCGATGACGACCAGGCGCTGCGGAAACCGGGTCAGCCGTTCGTAGTGCACCCAGACGCTCGCCGGGAACCCGAACGACACCGCGGCGCTGGTGGGCTCGGCGTCCTGGATCGCCTCGTAGATGTCCGGCACCGGCAGCGAGCGCGCGTAGGCGAGAAAACCCTCCGGGTCGGCCGGTGGGTGGTCGCCGAGGATGCCGGTCAGGGAGACCCGGCAGTCACCCGTCACGGCCTGGCCGTAAAACGCGCCGCGGGGATGGTTCGGGGAGGCGACCGGGTTGATCGCCTGCGGCGGCCCGAACGTGCCGGGCCGCCGGCGGAACGTCTGAGTGGTGTACGCCATGCCGATCTTCAGGCGCTCGACGTGCGGCCGGTCGTAGCCCCACTCGGCCAGCCAGGCGGGCGTGCGCGAGCCCCGGCCGGTGGCGTCCACCACCAGGTCCGCGGCCAGCTCCTCGCCCTCGCCGGTGGCGTCGCTGGCCCGCAGCCGGACCCCGGTCACCCGGGTGCGGTCCGCCGTCGTGACGAGCCGGACCAGCTCGGTGCACTGGCGGTACTCCACATTCGGCAGCGCGGCCACCCGCGAGCGCAGGTAGTTCTCCAAAACCGGCCGGGAGCCGGCGATCGATCGCAGCCCGGTGTCGGCGGTCGCAATCGGCCGCCCGTCGAAATACCACCGCATGCCGCCGAAGTCGCGGACCGTCAGCCCGACCAGCTTCCCGGCTTCCTCCAGCAGATGGGGGAACAGGCCGGCGAGGATGTGGTACCCGCGCGCGTGCAGGCCGTGCGCGTGGACGGCGTGCGGGACGCCTCGGCGCGGGCCGTTGACCCCGAGCACCTCGTCACGGTCCACCACCACCACGTGGTCGTACACATCGGACAGTACGCGGGCCGCGAGCGTCCCGGCGATGCTTCCCCCGACAACGACAGCGCGTCGACGTCCCTCGATAGCGTTCATGCGCCGAGGACACCATGGTGGGCGCCGGTCCGGCGTCCGCTGGCTTGCCCTCTTGAGCGCATCAGCGAAGATGCGCCGCGCCAACCGCACGGGCGATCGTCGATGGCAACGTCGTTGACCGATCGCGAGGAGGCCGACATGCCGCAGGTAGTCGACAACAAGGACGGCACCAAAACCTTCACGGTAAACTCGGCCGAGCTGCGGGTGCTGCGCAACTTCCTGCACGCCCGGATCCCCGGCTTCAAGCAGGCCCTGGACGTGGTCGACGGGCCGCAGGTACGCGCGACCCTGGACTTCGTCAAGTCGGCCCTTTCCTGAGCCGGCAATGACCGACCTCGCGCAACGCCACCGGGCGGCCACGACCATTGTGGACGGTAACCGGTCCGCCGCCGTGTACGGCATCCGAGGGATGGCCGCGCTGGCACTGTTGACCGTCCACGTCGCCATGTTCTCCGGCCTGCTGGGCACCCGGGCGCTGGGCGATACGCGCCCGCCCAGCAACGCCCTGGGCGCGTTTCTGGTCAGCGGGCTGCCGTCGTTCATCGGCGTCTTCTTCGTCCTGCCGGCGCTGTACCTGTACCTGCCGCTGGCCAAGTCCGTCATCGCCGGCACCCGAAGGCCGGCGCAGGGCCGCGGCCTGGTCCGCCGGCTGCTGCGCCTGCTGCCCGCGTACTACCTGATGCTGGCCGTCGTGCTGCTCGCGTTCCACCGCGGCGTCGTCGACGGCGTCTGGTACGTGTTGCGGCCGGTCCTGCTGCTCCAGGTGTACGCGCCGAGCCCGTTCGTACCAAAGCTGCTGACCGGCCTGGAGGTCACCTGGACCGTACCCACGATGGTGCAGTGGTACCTCGCCCTGCCGCTGATCGCCTGGGCGTCGCACCGGTACGCCATCCGGGGCGCCACCCCGGCCATCCGGGCCCGGCGGCTCATGCTGCCCGTTCCACTGCTCATCGGGATGGGCCTGGCATGGCTGTTCTTCGTCAAGGCGAACGGCTGGGACAACCGGATCGTGTTCTGGTGGCCGCAGGGCTTCGCCCCGTCCATCGGGGTCGGCATGGCGCTGGCCGTCATGATCGCCCTGGCCCAGGTGTCCCCAGTGGACACACCGCGGTTCCTGCGCGCGGCGGCCGGGAAGGCCAACCTGTTCTACCTCGGCGCGCTGGTTGTCTACCTGGTCAACTGCGCCCGCCCGTTCAGCGTCATCGGCATGGACGCCATCTACTCGGTCAGCGGCCTGCTGGTGACGTACCTGATGGTCACCGCCTTCGGCCTGCTGACCGTGCCGCCGCTGGTCGCACCGGGCGCGCGCGGCTCTCGGCTGCTGGACGCGGTGCTGACCAACCGGCCGGTGGTGCATCTGGGCCGCGTCTCGTACGGCATCTACCTGTGGCACTTCGCGATCATGCACTTCGTCTTGCAGCCGGGCAGCGTCCGTACCGGCGCGGCCCGGCCGATCCGGGAGCTGTACGGCACCAGCGGGTTCTGGAAACTCGAAGCGCTCACGGTGGCCGGTGCGGTGCTGGCCGCCACCGTCAGCTATTACCTGCTGGAGCGCCCGGTGGCGGCGTGGGGCGACCGGTTGCTGAGCCGGCGGCGCCCGGACCGGCCGCCGGCCGTGGGCACCGGGCCACCGGACCGGCTCGCCGTGATCGGGTCCGCGCCCGATCCGGCGGCCGATCCGGCCACGGACCCGACCGCCGCCGCGGTGGCCCGGGCCGTCGCGGACCGCGACGCCATCCGCGCGAACCTGCTCGACCTGGAACGCGCCATGGGCCGGGAACTGCTCGCCACGGCGAGCCTCACCGGGGATACGCGACAGCGCTGGGACGCGGCAACCGTGGACCTCACCGCGCTGTGGGACGTCTTCACCGCGTACTCGGATGTGGTGGACCGGGCCGCCGCGGCTCTGCGGGATTCCCGGCCGCAGGCGGCGACGAGCCTGCTGGACGGGCCATCGGTGCGGCTCACCGGGGCACCGGCGCCGCTGGACCGCCGGCACATCACCGACGACGGGCAGGTCCGGCTGACCCCGGCCGCGGCGGTCGCGCGGATGAACGAGCTGTTCGCCCGTACCGCCGAACTGGTCGTCACGGTGGAGGCCATGTGGCGGGACGGCTCCTGATGTGCGGCATCGCCGGCTGGGTGGACTTCGACCGGGACCTCACCGGTGCACGGGAGTGCGTCCAGGCCATGACCGACACGATGGCCTGCCGCGGCCCGGACGCCGAGGGCGTGTGGCTCGACACCCACGTCGCGTTCGGCCACCGCCGGCTCGCCGTCATCGACATCGAGGGCGGCCGTCAGCCCATGCCGGCGGAGGCCGACGGGCGGACGCTCGCGATGCTGACCTACAGCGGCGAGGTCTACAACTACCGGGAGCTGCGGTCGCAGCTGCGCGCCCGGGGCCATCGTTTCCGGACGCGCAGCGACACCGAGGTGGTGCTGCGCGCCTACCTGGAGTGGGGCGAAGACTTCGTCGACCACCTCAACGGCATGTACGCGTTCGCGATGTGGGACGCCCGCCGGGAGGAACTGCTGCTGGTCCGTGACCGGATGGGGGTCAAGCCGCTGTTCTACTACCCGCTGCCGGCCGGCGTGCTCTTCGGTTCGGAGCCCAAGGCGATCCTGGCCAACCCGCTGGCCGAGGCGGTCGTCGGCCTCGAAGGGCTGCGCGAGCTGATGGCTCAGGCCAAGACGCCGGAGGTCACCGCGTTCCAAGGCATGTACGAGGTACGACCGGGCCACCTCGTCCGGGTGAGCCGGGGCGGCCTGCGCCGCCGCCGGTACTGGGCGCTGGACGCTCGGGAGCACATCGACGACCTGGCCACCACCGTCAACACCGTGCGGGACCTGCTCACCGACATCGTCTCCCGACAGCTCGTAGCCGACGTGCCGCTGTGCGCACAGCTTTCCGGCGGACTGGACTCCAGCGCGCTCACGGCGCTGGCCGCGCGGTCGCTGCGAGCCGGCGGTGGCGGGCCGCTGCGATCGTTCACAGTGGACTACTTCGGCTACGCCGAGGCGTTCCGGCCAAGCCCGCTCATGTCGAGCCACGACAAGCCGTACGCCCACGAGCTGGCCGCGTACCTCGGCACCGAGCACACCGACATCCTGCTGAAGACCATCGAGCTGGCGGATCCGGCGGTACGCGCCGCCACCGTCCGGGCGGCGGACGTGCCCAGCGGCGCCGGTGACTTCAACGGCTCGCTGTACCTGCTGTTCCGGGCCATCCGGGAACACTCCACTGTGGCCCTGTCGGGTGAGTCGGCGGACGAGGTGTTCGGCGGCTACCCATGGCTGTTCAGCCCACCGGCCCTGGCCGCCGACACGTTCGCCTGGATCGCGTTCCTCCGGCCCGGGGACCCGCTCTGCGCGCTGCTGGATCCAGGGCTCACCGCTCGGCTGGACCTGGACGGCTACCGGCGGCAGCGGTTCCGGGACGCGGTGGCCGAGACACCCCCGCTACCCGGTGAGACGCCGGACGAGGCGCGGCTGCGGGTGGCCAACTACATCAACCTGACCCGCTTCGTGCCGGCCCTGCTGGACCGCAAGGACCGGATGAGCATGGCGGTCGGGCTGGAGGTCCGCGTGCCGTTCTGCGACCACCGGCTGGTCGAGTACGTCTACAACGCGCCGTGGGCGATGAAGACGTTCGACGGCATGGAGAAGAGCCTGCTGCGCGCCGCGGTGCGGGACCTGCTGCCGGCCTCGATCGTCCAGCGCCGCAAGGTCATTTACCCGACCACCCTGGATCCGGCGTACGAGCTGGCGGGGCGCGTCCAGCTGGGCGAGCTGCTCGCCGATCTGGACGCGCCGGTGCTGCCGCTGCTCGACGTTGAGGCCGCGCGCGGTCGAGCGGCCGAACCGGTGCCGGACGCCTCCGGCTGGGTGCGCCGGGCCAGCGTGGAGATGGTGCTCCAGCTCAACGAGTGGCTGAGCCGGTATCGCGTCCGCCTGGTCGACTGACGCCGGCGGCGGCCAGATTCTCCAGCAGGGGAACGGTCTGCGCAGGCGTCGGCAGAGCCAGAATCTCCTCCCGCAGCCGCGTCGCCGCGGCGCGCGGCTGCGGGTCGAACGCCGCCGCGGTCACCGCCGCGCGTACGTCGGCCGGGTCCAGTGGACGGTCGTACAGGGCGAAGCCGGCCCCGGTGGCGGCCACCAGGCCGGCGTTGGTGGGCTGATCCGCCATCACCGGCACGACGACGTGCGGCACGCCGTGCGCGGCGGCGGTGCCCATGGCCCCGGCCCCGCCCTGGCTGACCAGCGCGGCACAGGACGGCAGGACGAGGTCCAGCGGCAGGTGCTCGACCAGGCGGGCGCCGGCAGGCAGGTCGCCCAGCCGTTCCCGGTCCGGGCCGGACAGCGCGAGGTTCGGGCCGGACAGGGCAAGCACCAGTTCGACGTCCAGGCCGTCCAGGCCGGCCAGGATCTCGGGTACGAGGAAGCTCTGCGGGCCGGCGTACACCGTGGTGTTGGTGCCCCAGGTGACGCAGACCCGTGGCCGGTCCGGGGGCCGGGCAAGCCAGCGGGGCACGGTGCCCGGGCCGCTGTACGGAACGAACCGCACCGACGTGCGGTTCGCCAGGCCCGGCACTTGCAGGCTCGGCGGGAAGAGGTCCAGCGTGTGGACGGCGAAGTCGACGGCGGTACGGGCGCCGTACGACTCGAACAGCTCGACCAGCGACGCCGGCCAGCGCTCGGGGTGGCCGCCTTCGGGGTGGCCGCCGAAGCCGAAGCCGAAGCGCGGCCAGTCCGGGCCCCACAGCAGCCGGACCAGCGGCACGCCGAGCGCGTCCGCGACCAGGGGGCCCGCGTACGCCATCGGGTCGGTGAGCACCAGATCGGGCCGCCAGGAGCGGCCCAGGTCGACCAGGTCGGCGGCACAGGTCCGCGCCGTCCTGATCCATGGCTCGGCCATGCTGGGCACCTCCGGGTCGCCGGCCATGTGCCGGCGCATGAGGTCGACCGCGTCCGTCTGGAAGTCGCCGGACCGGCCCACCGCGACGGCGGGCAGGCCGGCCCCGATGGCGGAGCCGACGAGCCTGGGCTGGGAGGCGACCAGCACCTCGTGCCCGGCGACCCGGCACGCCCAGAGGAGCGGCACCATGCTGAAGAAGTGCGAGTGCACCGCCAGCGGCGTGACCAGCACGCGCATAGCCGGCTCCCTTCACGGGTCGGGTAAGGCTTACGGCTGAGCCTGCCGCCCGCCCGGCGCCGCCCGCATCTTCCGGCGCGCCATCGCTTGGCACGGACAGAGATGCGCCGCCCCGGCCGGCCCGCCGACGATGAAGGCTCCGGTCGAGGGGAGAAGCCGAGATGTGCGCGATGGCCTTTCCGGTCCCGCGAACCTGTCCGTTCGATCTTCCGGCCGGCTACGCCGCGCTCCGGACCGAGCGGCCGGTCAGCCGCGTCCGGCTGCCGGACGGTCAACTCGCCTGGCTGGTGACCCGGTACGAGGACGTCCGCCGGCTGGCCACCGACCCGCGGATCAGCGCCGACCGGGGGCACCCGAACTCGCCGTACACGGAACTCGTGACCGCGCAGGGTCGGGCGGCGATCGCGGCCGTCGGGCGGTCGCTGATCGGCCTGGACCCGCCCGAGCACGGACCGCGGCGGCGGATGCTGATGCCCGAGTTCACCGTGCGCCGGGTGAACGGGCTGCGCCCGCACATCCAGCGGGTGGTCGACGAGAGCATCGCCGCCCTCCTCGCCGGCCCGCGCCCGGCGGAACTGGTCACCGCGCTGGCCCTGCCGGTCACCTCGACGGTCATCTGCGAGCTGCTCGGCGTGCCGTACGCCGACCGGGATTTCTTCCTGGACCGGGCGGCTGTTCAGGTCCGCCGCGATGTGCCGCCGGAGCGGCGGCGCCAGGCCGGCGGCGAGCTCAGGGCGTACCTGGACCGGCTGGTGACCGGCAAGGAGCGAGACGGCGGCGACGACCTCCTCAGCCGGCTGGCCGCGCGGCGCAACGCCGAGTTCGATCACGACCAGCTCGTGGGGCTGGCCATGCTGCTGCTCATCGCCGGCTTCGAGAGTACGGCCAGCATGATCGTGCTGGGCGTGGTGGTGCTGCTGGAGCACGGGGGAGCGGCGGCGGTGCCGAAGGACCCGGCGGCGCTCGGCCTGGCGGTGGAGGAGCTGCTGCGCTATCTGAGCATTGTGGACACGATGCCCCGGGTCGCCACGGCGGACATCGAGGTGGGCGGCGTGACCATCCCGGCCGGCGACGGGGTACTACTCAGCTTCGCCTCGGCCAACCACGACGCGGACACTTTCGACGACCCGGCCGGGTTGCGCCTGGGTCGCGGCAGCCGGCAGCATGTCGCCTTCGGGTATGGCGCACACCAGTGCCTGGGGCAGAATCTCGCGCGGGCCGAGCTGGAGATCGTGTTCCGGTCGCTGTTCACCCGGGTGCCCGGGCTGCGGCTGGCCGTGCCGCTGGCGGACTTGCCGTTCAAGCGGGACGCCAGTGTCTACGGCCTTGATCGGCTGCCGGTGACCTGGTGACGGGGATCGCGATGCGCCTGATCATCGACCGCGAGCGGTGCGTCGGGGCCGGCCTGTGCGTGCTGTCGGCGCCGGAGCTCTTCGACCAGAGTGACGCGGACGGCCGGGTGGTCGTCCGCGCCAGCACCGATGCCGATGACCCCGCCGTCCACGAGGCCGGCCGGCTCTGCCCCTCCGGGGCGCTGAGGATCGCCGGCCCGTGATCACCGCGGCCGGCGTCCTCATCGCCACCTATGTGCCGTTCAGCGCGCCGGAGCCGGGGCGCCGAGCCGCTGCAGCCACCCGGGGGACGGGACGAACCCGACAGGTGCCTCGACCGCCTCGGCCAGCCGTGCCGTGCCGGCGAGGCAGGCCGACATCGCCCCGACCATGAACCGTGCCCGTGCGACGTCGATCGGGTGGCTCGGGAACTGCGGCGACATGGTCGGATAGAAGTTGAGGTTCTCCATGACGGTGAACTGGGCGGTCGTGCCGTCCTCGGTGCATCGGGTGAAGACGTTGTGCCCGATCGCGAAGCCGTCGTGGCCCCAACTGCGCCCGCACTGGCTGGACAGCCAGAGCAGGCCGAGGCCGTAGCCCGCGAACGTGGGGAACTGCTCGGACATCGGCACCGTCGCCTTCATCTCGCGCAGCAGCGCCGGGGCCAGGGCGTGGCCGCTGAGCAGCAGGCGGTAGAACCGGTTCATGTCCGCCGCCGTGGAGACCAGGTCGCAGTTCGCCCAGGCCCAGGACATGTCGTACGTGGTGAACTCGCGCAACGCGCCGTCGCTCCACGGCACGTAGGCATCCAGGTGGGGGTCGGGCAGCCGCCGGCGGCGGGGCAGGAAGGTGTTCCGCAGCCCCAGCGGGCGGAGCACCCGCCGGGTCAGCACGTCCTCGTACGCGCACCGGGTGACCCGTTCGATCAGCAGGCCGAGCAGGACGTAACCGGTGTTGGAGTACGACCACCTCGCCCCGGGTGCCGCCACCGCCGGCAGGCCGAGACCGAGCCGGGCCAGCGCGCGCGGGCTGATCGTGCGGGTGGCGGTGTCGGCGATGCTCCGCAGGCTGCCGAACAGCACACCATCCGGCACCGTCTCGCCCTCGGCGGCCAGGCTGATCCGGGTGAAGTCGGCCAGGCCGCTGGTGTGATTCAGCAACATCCGGACGGTGATGTGCCGACCCCGCTCGTCCGGCACCACGTCGGGCAGGTAGCGGCCGATCGGGGCGTCGAGGTCGATCAGTCGCTCGCCGGCGAGCTGGAGGATGGCCACACCCACGAAGGTCTTGGTGGCGCCGCCGATCCGGTGGTAGGCCCCCGGACGGGCCGGCCGGCCGGTGGCCACGTCGGCGACACCGACGGCGAACCGGTACGTCTGATCGGACTCGCGTACCTCGGCGTACGCCCCGGGCATGCCGCCGGCCGTTTCGGCGGCCAGCAACCCGGTCAACTCGTCCGTGCGATCGTCTGTGCCGATGGCCGTCGCGCCATTGCGGGCGCCGTAGGCCGGCGCGTGCGCGCCAGCCAGCAGACCGGTCCCGGCGAATGCCAGGCCGGACAGTCCAGTGAGTACGGTTCGCCGGTCCATGAATGGTCCTTTCAGAAGGTGGCTGGCAGGGCGCGTGCCGATGTTGGCAGTCCGGCGAGGCCGCAGGCACCTTCCCGAATGCCGTACCGCGCCGGATCAGGGCGCACTCGAGAAGTCGCCCGCGCTCGCGTTCCTTGCCTACCGTCAAGGCATTCCGGCGACGAGGAGGGCGGAAACATGACCGCACCAGCAGTGACTCTTCCGCAGGGCGACCTGCGGCTGTTGGAGACCGACGTGGCGCAGCGCCTGCTGCACGGCAAGGAGTTGGCCCGCCTCGCGTACGTCGCCGCGGACGGGACACCGCGCGTGCTGCCCGTCATGTTCCACTGGAACGGCGAACAGATCGTGGTGTCCTCGTTCGCCGGGGCGTTGAAGAACAACGCGATCCGCGCCCGGCCCGCCGTGGCGTTCACCATCGACACCAACTCCCACCCCCGGAGATCCTGCTGATCCGCGGCCTGGCCGAGGTCACCGACGTGGACGGCGTCACCGAGGAGTTCAAGCTGGCCAACTACCGGTACGGGGGTCCCGAGTTCGGGGCGTCCCGGATCGCGGAGGTGGACCACCCGGGCACCCGGATGGCGCGCATCGCCGTACGCCCGAGTTGGGTCGGCGTCATCGACTTCAAGACGCGCTTCACCGGGGGCCGTACCGCCGAGGAGTTCCTCCAGCGTGGCCGGGACGGCCGGCCTAGCTAGACCCGGCCGGGACTTCCGCCAGCGCGACCGGCGCGGTGGGGGAGTCCCACAGGACGGCGCTGTCGCGGGCCAGCTCCGCGACAGCCCGCTCCACCGAGTCGGGCTGATACAGCCACGAGATCCACCCGTTCTCGGCCAGCCCGTCGACCGTCAGCTCGCCGTACTTGGCCAGCAGGTAGCGGACCCGCAGCTTGAGGTCGTCCAGCTCACCCGGCGCGGCCAGGACCTCGGGCGGCAGCCAGCGGGCGAGGTCAACCGATCCCTTGGCACCGATCCACAGCTCGTTGCCGATTCGCCGGGACTGCCGGTACCGCCCGAACGCGCAGTGATAGTAGGGCCGTTGGGCATCGTGCAGCATTACCACGCCGTCGTCGGTGACCAGGCGGCTCGCCTCGATCAGGCAGCGGCGGCGTTTGCGCCCGTCGACGAGCACCGCGTCGAACGATGTGCCGAGCCGGGCCGGTGCCGCCACGTAGTCGTCCAGGTCGACCAGCCGGTCCTGCGCCCGCTCGTGCGGAATCAGGCCGCCGGCGTCGTAGACGATCGCGACCAGGCCGCGCGCCGGAAGACCTCCGTCCAGCCCGCGGGCGAGGTCGCCCGGACCGTCGACCCTGATCACGTGGACGTCGGACCAGAGTTGGAGGTACGGCGCGACGCGCTGGTCGAAGAAGCCGCGGTCGTACTCGACGGTGACCCAGAGGAAGTCACCGAACTCGGCCAGCCGCCGGGCGAAGTAGAGGGTGCTGAGCCCGCTGCCCCACTCCAGGATGCGCGGAAGGCCCTGGCCGCGGCGGACCACGGCGAGGAAGACCCTTTCGGAGATCTCGGCGTCGAGGAAGCTCATCATCGCCTTGGGGCTCGGGCAGCCGCGTGTCATCGCGTCGATGCCCGCCTGGTACCGGACCGGGTCGGTGATTCGCAGCATGTGTCCCCCTGAGGATGTCGGCGATGCCCGGGATCCGGTCACACGGGTAGGACCTGCGCCGGTGGCATCGCGGTCGAAAGGTGACCGATGAGCCAGCCGGGCAGTTGGCCCTCGTGGAGGAGGTCCTCGGCCACTGCCTTGGTGACCGGGCTGGCGAAATGGATGTGGGCGGCGCCGCTGGGCACCTGGAGACGCTCCGCCAGCCGGGTCCGTTCCCGCTGGTAGCTGTCCGACTCCCGGCCGCGGGCGCGGAAGTCCTCCACCTCACGCATGATCTCGCGGAAGTTCACGTCGGGCACCGGCGGCGCGTAGCACTCGAACAGCCGAGCGTCGTGGTCCACCCCCGTCGTTTCGCGTTCGAGCAGGCGGACCAGCGTCCAGTGGTACTGGTCGCTCCAGCCGAACCGGCGGTCGGTGTCGTACCCGTGCGCCCGCAGTTGGCGCAGCAGCTCGAAGCGGCCGGTGGGCGGCTCGGGGTATCTGGTGATGAGCGCGTGCAGCATCCGGGCGGGGCCGATGAAGCCGCCGCTATTGAGGTACGGAAAGCGGCCCACCGGCGGGCCGTCGTGCAGGGCCAGCCCGACGATTCCGAGCGGCCAAGGATTCACCTCGGCGCTAAAAACCACCGGCTCGGAGAAGCTCGCGTACGCCGCCATGATGTGACGCTCGTCGCGAATGAACAACGCGTCGTAACCGTCGGTGAACAGGACCAGCTCGTCGCTGTCCCGGACGGTGGACAAATACCCGGCAAGCGCTGCCCGCTTATCCGCCAAGCCGAATGGCGACGTCTTCGGATTCAGGACGACAAGGTCCATTCCGAAGGCGTGACAGGACGGCACGAGTAGCCGTCGGAGAAATGTGTTCTCCAAGTCGGTGGCAATGGTGACTACCTTCACCGAACTCTCCCTCCCCCCACGACGGCTCACCCGACGGTGTCATCCGTCGGCCGTCGCGGACATCTCCCGGCGTGCTGGATCACCGGACAGCAGGTGTGCCTTCGCCATCCTGCGGATCGCGGACATGGCGACGTCGAGCAGCACCGCCCGGACCACGGCGGCGGCCCGGTCGGATCGGCCGACGTCCTCGGTCGGGACCAGGCCCAGTTCCTGCTCGGCCAGCCGCTCCGCCGCGTCGGCGTACGGCGTGAAGAACTCGACCCCGCAGTCGCATCCCAGCCGCTGCAGCGACGACAGCACGTGGATGAGGTGCGCACGGCCGGAGGTGTCGTGCTCCACCTGCCAGCCCAGAGACTTGATGAATCCGTCGACATCGTTCTCGGCACGCCGGACGCCGTCCGGATCGCTGAACGCCGGGTCGTCCGGGAACAATGCCTGGTTGAGGACCTCGTACAGGTCCGACAGCGGTAGCGTCTCGTCCTCGATGGCGGTCAGCAGCTCCCGCACCGAGGACAGGTCGAGCTGTCCCATGATCGTCAATGCCCGGATCAGGCCCAGTCGGCGCAGGTGGCCGTGGTTGTACTCGGCCTGGTTCCGCCCGGTCGGCGTGCCGGGCGGCAGCAGTCGTTCGCGTACGTAGAACTTGATCGTCGCCACCGGTACGCCGGTTTCCCTGCTTAACTCGGAAATGCGCAATTGGTCCCCCGCTCTCGACGGCCATCGTGGCAGTTTCCCATCGAGCACCGTCAGCACAAAGGGCCGAAGTGGCACCGTTGGGCGACACGCCCTAGGCGGCCGGTCGCCCAACGTGAGCGGGCAGCGGCGTGACCGTGTCCGTTGCGGACGCCAGCGCCGCCTGCCGGGCGTCGAGGAGCGCGAGCAGGACCGGCGGGTCCAACTCCCGCGCCGGCTTCAACGCCACATCCGCCCTGATCACGTCGCCCTGGCGGATCGTCACCGGCCCGTGGGCGGCCACGGCGACTGCCCGCTTCGTCGGGTCCACCAGGTCGGCTGGCTCGTCGATGAGTGACTGGGCGAGCAGGTACCAGGACCCGGGCGGTACCGCGTCGAAGCGGTACGGTCCCGGACTCGGGAGCACCGCACACCGCACGGGCCGGCCCTCGGGAATCCGCTCGGGGAACAGCCCGATGAAAATCGGGCCGAGCAGCTGCTCAGGCGACCAGACGTGGCCGTAGGCTCGGGCGGTGAAGGGCTGGCCCGACCGTTTCGCGGCCTCGGTGGCGATGTGGGGCGCGTAGCCGGCGAGCCGGCGGTAGTCGCTCGGCGGCATGCCGATGCTGCGGGTGAAGCGCGAGCTGAAGGTGCCCACGCTGCTGTAGCCGACGCGCATGCAGATGTCCGCGATGCTCAGCGACGTGGACACCAGCAGGTGTTTCGCCTCTTGCAGCCGCAACGCGGCCAGGAATCGTCCGGGGGATACACCGGTGGTGCGCTGAAAGACCCTGGTGAAGTGGAATTTGCTAAAGAAAGCCTCGCGCGCCAGATCGTCTACCGACAGTTGTTCGCTGAGATTTTCCTGCATGATGGCGATTGTGCGCTTGACGGCCCGCTCAATTCGATCCTCCATTTTTCCTCCCTCGATCGGAGCGTGCTTTTTCGACCGTGAGCTGGCATACTGAGTCCAGCTCCGAAGAGGTGGTAGAAAGAGAGCTTTAATCCCCCGGTGGCGTACTTAGGTACCCCCTGCCGGTGACGCAAGATTACCGATCTGGTGGATCTTTTGCAACGGTCGACTCCGCTGGTCGCGTTGTTCCGCAATCGGGAAGATGATTCCTCGGGAAGTCGCGACCATTTGTCCATTCCTCGACGCCGGAGTCCGGATAGTGCGGAGTCTAGTTTCGATAGCGGAAATCGCTAATTCGCAATCGCCGGAACCGGCGGCACGTTTACAACACCAGCTGAGGGCCGAGCCGTGAGGCGGGCGTGGAGGTCGCTGCGTCTCGCAGTGAGGATTGTGGACCGCGCAGGGTGAGGCCGCGGGAGCGACGGCCCGGACCACGACGGGCGTCGCGGTAGCTCAGAACTCGATCCTGAACCTAACCTGATGCCACGTGAACGCGCCGACGTTGACCGATACGGCCAGCGTCGGCGCGGACCCACGTGGGTCAGGATGCCGCCCAGGTCAGATGTGGTTCTCCTTCCACCTCTGTTCCTGTCCGCCCGTGAAGCGCCAGAGGACGATCCATGTTCCGTTGGCCGAGCTGCCGTTCGCGACGGCGATCACCGCGCCCCAGTAGAGATTCCGCAGGTACCAGCCCTTGCCCGCGCCGGCGGAGATCTTCTCAAAGACTTTGTCCGACGACCCGCAGGCGTCCTGCCACAGCTGGTAGCCCTGAGGGAGGCCGTGTATGCACTTGCCGCTGTTCAGATTCTTGAGCATGTGGTCGTCGGTCCAGTACCAGAGTTGCTCGGGTGGTCCGGAGCGCAGTCCCAACTGACGATTTTGGCGTTGGTGAGCTGACTGGCGCCGGCCACGGCCATGCAGCGGTCGTCGAACGACCCTTCGCCGTTGAAGGCGATCAGCTGGAAGGGGCCGGACACCGCTTCGGCGCGCAGCGGGTTCACCATGGTCAGTGCCAGGATCGCGGTGGTGGTGAGGGCGAGGAGCCGAAAGAGTCGGGATCGGACGGTCGTCATGATTGCCTCCTGTTCAGTCGCGGTGAGTCTCACGGCGATCAGGCTTGACTACTGGGTTTGCCATTTGTTTGCCATCCGCGCGACGTCGTCGACTGGCCACTTTGGACGCGGCTTGTACACTCCCGGCCCAGGGCAATGATCTTCAAAGGGAGGGCGTCTTGCGAAGGATATCTACAGCCGCAATGTCCGTGTTGACCATCATCGGGGCCGTTGGCATCGTCCCCGAACCGGCCGGTGCCGCGACCACGATAGCGGCCGTTCGCCCCCGCATGAGTGAAGCCAACGCGGTCAACAACGCTGGCCTGGTCGTGGGCTGGTCGGAAACCTGGGCGGGAGAAGACAGCATCGGCCCCGCCCACGCCGTCGTGTGGTCACCGACGGGATCGGCGTACGGGCCGGCCCAGGACCTCGGCACCATGGGCGGCCTCGTGAGCCGGGCGAACGCCGTCAACGACCTCGGTGAGGTGGTCGGCTGGAGCCACGATGCCAGTGGTGTCGTGCGCGCCTTCCTGTGGTCGAGCGCGCTCGGCCAGATGACCGATCTCGGCGGGTTGCCCGGCGCCACCGCCTGCCAGGCCAAGGACATCAACGACCGTAGCCAGGTCGTGGGCATCTGCACCGTGCCGCGCGGGTCCAACATCGAGCAGCGCCCGGTCCTGTGGTCCGATGGGCAGATCACCGACCTGAACGCCGGCCAGGGCAGCGCCTGGGCCATGGGCATCAACGACCGCGGCGAGGTCGTCGGCGCCTTTGACGGCTATCTCGTGCTCTGGAGTGGCGGCGCACGTATCTCGCTGGGCGAGATCGTCACCGGCTCCGGGGACATCAACGACCGGTCCGAACTGGTCGGCAACTTCGGCGATATCAACGGTACGCATGGCCGGCTCTTCACCCGCGGGCCGCAGGGCTCGTACCAGGAAACCGACCTCGGCACCATGGGCGGCAGCACCACCGCGGCGCTCGACATCAACGAACGCGGTGAGGTGGTTGGCTGGGGCTACACCACGGTCGCCACCCGCGGCTTCGTCTGGGACCGGGGCACCCTGACGGACATCGGCACCCTCGGCGGCACCAACAGCTACGCCTACGGCATCAACGACCGCGGGGAGGTCGTCGGCCAATCGCACCTGCCATCAATGGCGACACACGCCTTCATCTGGTACCGCGGCACGATGACGGACCTCGGCATCTTGTAACCCCTGACGAACCGCCTTCCCGTGATCGGGAAGGCGGTTCTACTGTGGACTCTGATTCGAGGTGTACGCGATGTGAGAGCGCTGGTGGCCGCTGATGATGTCGGCGTACCGGTGGCCGCTGGCCTTGATGGTGCGTCGCTGGGTGTCGTAGTCCACGTGCACCAGGCCGAACCGCTTGTCGTACCCGTACGCCCACTCGAAGTTGTCCAGCAGCGACCAGACGAAGTAGCCGTCGACCGGTACACCCTTCGCGGCGGCCGCCGCGACCGCGTCGATGTGCTGTTCCAGGTACGCGGTGCGTTCGGTGTCGTCGACCGCACCGGCCGGGGTCAGCTCGTCGCGCCAGGCCGACCCGCTCTCGGTGACGGTGATCCGCGCCGGCCGGTAGCGCTCGGCGACCGAGACGAGCAGTTGCGTCAGGCCGGAGGGGTACATCTCCCAGCCCATCGCGGTCTCCATCGAGCCGGGCACGGGGATCTGCCGGGCGTACGGCGCCGGGCCGTCGGGGTCGTCGACGACGAGTTGGCGGAAGTAGTAGTTGAGCCCGAGGAACTCGGTCGGGGTGGCGATGTGTGCCAGGTCGCCGGGGCGGACGGGCGGCTCCACGCCGTACGTCTCGATCATGTCGGCGGGATAGCCCAACCCGTGCAGAGGGTCGAGCCACCATCGGTTGGTGTGCCCGTCGGCGCGTACCGCCGCCGCGACGTCCTCGGGCCGGTCGCTGCCCGGCTCGCAGGGGCTGGGGTTGCAGACGATGCCGATCGAGGCCGGCCGGGCGGCGGCGGCCCGGATCGCCGCGGTGGCGAGCCCGTGGCCGAGCAGTGCGTGGTGTCCGGCTCGTACCGCCCGGCCCAGTTCCCGCTCGCCCGGTGCCATCTTCCCTTCCAGGTGGCCGATCCACGCGATGCACAGCGGTTCGTTGACGGTGACCCAGTCGGTGACCCGGTCGCCGAGCGCACCGGCGACGACGGTGGCGTAGTCGGCCAGCGCCTCGGCGGTGGCCCGTTCGGGCCAGCCGCCCCGGTCCTGCAGCGCCTGCGGCAGGTCCCAGTGGTAAAGCGTGACGAGCGGCCGGATGCCGGCCGCCAGCAACGCGTCCACGAGCCGGTCGTAGAACGCCAGTCCGGCCCGGTTGACCTGGCCGTCCCCGTCGGGGATCACCCGCGGCCAGGCCACCGAGAACCGGTACGCCTGCACGCCGAGCCGGCGCATCAGGTCGATGTCCTGCGCCCAGCGGTGGTAGTGGTCGCAGGCGACGTCGCCGTTGTCCGCGTTGTCGATGGCACCGGGGATCCGGCTGAAGGTGTCCCAGATGGACGGTTGACGGCCATCCGCGGCCACCGCGCCCTCGATCTGGTACGCCGCGGTGGCGACACCCCAGGTGAACTCGGGCGGCAGCTTGGCTAGGTCCGGCACGCGTGACTACCCCTTTCTCTCACTTGACTGCGCCGGCGGTCAGGCCGGCCACGAAATAGCGCTGGAGCATCAGGAAGCCGGCGACCACGGGCACGCTCACGACCAGCGACGCGGCCATGACCTGGTTCCAGTAGACGTTGTACTGGGTGGAGTAGCCCTGCAGCCCGACCGCGAGGGTGCGGCTGGTCTCATTGGTCATGACCGAGGCGAAGAGCACCTCACCCCACGCGGTCATGAACGCGTACACGGTGACGGCCACCACGCCGGGCACGGCCGTGGGCAGGATGACCCGGAAGAGGGTACGCAGCGGGCCGGCGCCGTCGACCTGGGCTGCCTCGTCGAGGCCGCGCGGGATCGAGTCGAAGTAGCCGACGAGCATCCAGATCGAGAACGGCAGGGAGAAGGTCAGGTACGTGATGATCAGTCCGGTACGGCTGGCGTAGAGCGCGATTCCGGTGGCGTTGCCGAGGTTGACGTAGATGAGGAACAGCGGCAGCAGGAAGAGGATCCCGGGAAACATCTGGGTGGACAGCGCGGTCACCGTGAAGATCTGCCGGCCGCGAAAGCGGTACCGGCTGACGGCGAACGCCGCGAAGATGGCGATCGCGACCGAGATGAGCGCCGCGACGCCGGACACCACCAGGCTGTTGACCAGATACCGTCCTAAGGGGACGGTGCTCCACATGTCGATGAACGCCTGCGCGCTGGGCCGGCTGGGCAGCCAGGTGAACGCGCCCTGCACGTCGCGCAGCGGCTTGGCCGCCGACGTGATCATCACGTAGAGCGGCGTGACCGTGAAGGCGGTGAGCAGGCTCAGCACGACCCGCCGGGCCCAGCGTTCGGCGGCGGTCTCACGCATTCTCCCTCCTCCGGTTCGTGACGAGCAGGTAGGCGGCCGTCACGAGCAGCAGGAACAGCAGCAGCGCGACAGACATGGCCGAGCCCTGGCCGAAGTTCCAGGTGATGAACGAACTGCGGTAGATATGGATGGAGATCAGGTCGGCCTGGTCCGGCGCCGACCCTCCGAAGAGGACGAACGGCGTGTTGAAGTCGTTGAACGTCCACAGGAACAGCACCAGGATCAGCACCTGGTTGACCGGCCGGAGCATGGGCAGCGTGACGTCCTTGAGGCGGCGCCAGAAGCCCGCGCCGTCGATCGCCGCGGCCTCGTACATCTCGGCCGGCACGTTTTGCAGGCCGGCCATGATGCACAGGAACGCGAACGGCCAGGACCGCCAGACCGAGACGACCAGCAGCGCCCAGAAGCTGTTCCCGCCGATCAGCCAGAACGGCGGATCGTCGACGGCACCGGTCGCGGTGAGCACGTGGTTGAGCAGGCCGGTGTCGCGCTGGAAGATGAACGTCCAGGTGATCACGGCCGCGTACACCGGCAGGGCGTATGGGGTGAGAAAGAGCGTCCGCAGCAGTGCGCGCCCGGCGAAGGGGCGCTGCAGGAACACGCCCGCGGCCAGGCCGAAGACCCAGGACAGGCCGACCGAGGCGACGGTGTAGAGCACAGTCACCCAGAACGAGTGCAGCAGTTCCTCGCCGGCCGCGCCGTTGACGTCGAGCGCGGTCCGGTAGTTGTCCAGCCCGACGAAGGGTGCGGTGGACCAGTCCCGGATCTGGAACTGGGTCAGCTCCAGCAGGCTCATCCAGACCCCGACGACCATCGGTACGACGTGGACGAGCAGTTCGAACACGATGGCCGGCAGCAGCAGCAGGTACGGCAGGCTGGGGCGCTGCCGCCGTGCCGGCGCCGTCGTGGTGGTCACTATCGCGGTCCCGCTCAGCCGGCCATCTGCTCCTGGGCCTTGCTGAGCTTTTCCTTGACCGAGGCATCGGTGACCGGCTTGCCGCTGGCCGCGTCCGCGAAGAGTTCCTTCATCGCCGTACCGACGAGGGTCTCGAACTTGCTCTCGTCGGCCACCTGGGGCAGCGGCGCCGCGCTCTGCGCGAGCACGCCGGCCAGCACCTTCTGCTCCTCGGCCTGGAACGCCGTGTCCGCCGCGACCGTGGTGACCGACGGCAGCGACCCGTAGACCTTGTTGAGCTGGATCTGCTCCGCGTCGCTGGTCATGAACTTGACGAACTGGAGGGCGGCGTCCTTGTCTTTGGTGTGTTTGAACACCGCGATGTTGATGCCGGCGACCATGCTGTTGACCTTCTTGCCGCCGGCCGGCGGCGTGGCCGGGAACGGCACCGGCGCCACGCCGTACTCGTCGGCCGCCATGCCCTGCGCCTTGAACGCCGAGCCGGCCGCCTGCCACAACAGCATGGCCGCCTTGCGGTTGGCGAAGTCGGACACCGACTGGTTCTGGGCGTACTCGGCGTTGCTCGGGTTGACGATCTTGTCGACGGCCATCAGGTCGATGTACCGCTTCACGGCCGCCACGTTCTGCGGTGTGTCGAAGGTCGGCTTGCCGGCGCTGTCGAACCACTCGCCGCCCCACTGCTGGCCGAACGCGAACGCGTGGTGCGAGTTCTCCGAGATGTTGGCGCCCTCGACCGCCAGGCCCCACTGCTTGCCGGTGGTCAGCTTCTTGCCGACCGTGACCAGGTCCTCCCAGGTCGCCGGCGGGGCGGTGACCCCGGCGTCGGCGAACATCTTCTTGTTGTAGTAGAGCGCGTACGCGAGGCTGTAGAGCGGCACGGCGGTGGGCGGCTGGCCAGGCGCGCCCGCGGCGGCCAGCGCGGCCGGCACGAAGCGGCCCTTGCCGCCGACGGCTCCGATGGTGGCGTCGTCGAACGGGATGAACGCGCCGGTGGCCTGCAGCGAGGCCGACCAGGTGTTGCCGATGTTGACCACGTCCGGGCCCTGGCCCGAGGTGGCCGCCGCCAGCAGCCGGTTGAGCAGGTCAGACCAGGGGACCACCTCGACGTTCACCTTGATGCCGGTCTGCTGCTCGAACTTGTCCAGCTCGGGCTGGAGGGTCTGCTTGTCGAACTCGAGGCTGGCGCCCTGGTTGCTGGCCCAGTAGGTGAGGGTCTTGGCGCCGCCGGACGAGTCGTCCGAGTCGCCGCACGCGGTCAGGGACGCGGCCAGCATCGCGGCCGCCGCGGTCACTGCTAAGAGTCGTCGAGACACGAGAACGCCCTTCCGAAGTGGGGGTTACATCAGGGCTTAAATTACGACGTCATTAAAGTATGTTTCCAGTGGGCGCGTCAAGGCATGACGCCGTACAGTGACTTGCTCAGACAGAGGCGGTGGGTGACCCTGGAACGCACGACGAACCGCACCGTACGGCTGCGCAACCGGTCGGCGCTGCTGTCGAAGCTGTTCCTGGAGGGCCCGCTGACCCGCCAGGACCTCGCCCGCGGCACCGGCCTGAGCCAGCCGGCGGTCAGCAACGTCGTCGGTGAGCTGATCAGCGCCGGCCTGGTCGTCGACGCCGGCGCTCTGGAGTCCGACGGCGGCCGGCCCAGCATGAGCCTGCGCGTCGCGCCCCGCTTCGCACTCGTGGCCGGCGTCGACGTCGGCGAGACCCGGGTCCGGGTCGAGCTGTTCGACCTGGCGATGGCACAGCTGGCCAGCGCCGACTACCCGCTCGACGCGCCGAAGCCGGACCCGGAGACCGTGGTGCGGCACATCGTCGCCGGGCTGGCCACGGTCGTCGATCGGGCCGGGGTCCGCCGCTCGGACCTGCTCGGCGTGGGCGTGGGCGTCTCCGGCGTCGTGGTGCAAGGCCGCGAGGCCGTGGTCTACGCGCAGACGCTCGGCTGGGACGGCGTACCCCTGGAACGCATGATCCACGCGGCCGTCGACGTGCCGCTGTTCATCGAGAACGGCGCGAAGACCCAGGGCCAGGCCGAGATGTGGTTCGGCGCCGGGCGCGGCGCGCGGCACGCCGTCTTCGCCCTGGTGGGCTCCGGCGTCGGCGCGGCGGTGGTCACCAACGGCGCCACCTACCGCGGCGTCGCCAGCAGCGCCGGCGAATGGGGACACACGACCCTCGTGTACGGCGGCCGCGCGTGCCGCTGCGGCGCCCGCGGCTGCCTTGAGGCGTACGTCGGCGCCGAAGCGATCATCGAGCGGTACCGGGAGGCCCGCCGTGGCCGCGCCGTGCCGGGCGCCGACGAGGAGTCCCAGATCGGCGCGCTGCTCGCCGCGGCGGACCGGACCCCGACCGCCCGCCAGGTGCTCGACGAGACCGCCGGCTACCTCGGCGCCGGCGTGGCCAACCTGATCAACCTGTTCAACCCCGAACGGGTCGTGCTGGGCGGCTGGGCCGGCCAGGCCCTGGGCGCGCGGCTGCTGCCGGAAATCCGCAGGTCCGCCCAGCAGCAGGCACTGCGCAAGCCGTTCGAGCAGGCCACCATCCAACTGGGCCAGCTGGGCGTGGACGCGGTGGCGCTGGGCGCCGCCACGCTCCCGGTGGCCCACCTCCTCGCAGCCGGCGGCACGCGGTAGCCCCTGACGCGTACGCGTACGCGTACGCGTCAGGGGCTACCGCGTGCCGATCAAGGCTTTTCCCGCCGATCAAGGGCAAACGGTCGTGCTTTGATCTCCGATCCACGACCGTTTGCCCTTGATCGACGGGAAAAGCCTTGATCGGCGCGGAGGTAGGAAGGCACTACGTACACTGCTGCCGGTGGAGGCGAAGCGGGCGACGGTACGGGACTTGCGCCGCCGTAACCGGGCGGCGCTGCTGTCGCGGCTCTATCTCGACGGCCCGATGAGCCGGCACCAGCTCGCCGGCAGCACCGGCCTGAGCCCGGCCAGCGTCAGCAACGTCATCGGCGAGATGATCGAGCAGGGCCTTGTCGAGGAGGCGGGCGCGGTCGACTCCGACGGCGGCCGGCCGCGGGCCCTGCTGCGGGTGCGTCCGGCGTACGGCTACCTCGTCGGGGTCGACGTCGGCGAGACCCGCGTGCGGGTCGAGCTGTTCGACCTGGCCATGACCGCGCTGGCCAAGGCCGACTTTCCGGTGGACTCCGCACGGCCCGCGCCGGACACGGTCGTGCGGCACATCCTGGCCGGCATCGAGACGGTCACCGGGGCCGCCGGGTTGGATCGCGGTGACCTGCTCGGCGTCGGGATCGGCGTGCCGGGCGTGGTGGAGCAGGGCGCCGAGGCGGTCGTGCACGCACAGACGCTCGGCTGGGACGCGGTACCCCTGGAGGCGATGCTGCGCCGCGGCACCGATGCCAACCTCTACGTCGACAACGGCGCCAAGACGCTCGGCCGGGCCGAACAGTGGTTCGGTGCGGGGCGCGGCGCCCGGCACGTGGTGGTCGCCCTGGTCGGCTCCGGCGTGGGCGCGGCGGTGCTGGCCGAGGGCGTCAGCTACCGGGGAGTCAGCAGCAGCGCGGGGAGTGGGGCCACACCACGATCGTGTACGGCGGCCGGCGCTGCCGCTGCGGCGCCCAGGGCTGCCTGGAGGCGTACGTCGGGGCCGAGGGTGTGCTGGACCGGTGGCGGCAGGCGCGACGCGGGCGGGCGGTGCCGGGCCCCGACGAGGAGTCCGGCATCGCCGCGCTGGTGGCCGCCGCGGACCGTTCCGAGGTGGCGGCCCGGGTGCTGGCGGAGACCGCCGGCTACCTCGGCGCCGGCCTCGCCAACCTGATCAACCTGTTCAATCCGGAGCGGGTCGTGCTGGGCGGGTGGGCCGGGCTGGCGCTGGGCGGCCGGCTGCTGCCCGAGATCCGCCGCGCTGCCGCCGCGCAGGCGCTGCGCCACCCGTACGCCGAGGCGTCCATCGAGCTGTGCCGGCTCGGGCCGGATGCCGTCTCGGTGGGGGCGGCGACGCTGCCGATGGCTCGCCTGTTGAGCACCGGCGGCGCCGCTTAAGTGCATGGAAGGGCACCTTGTTATCGCTTTTTGCATAACAAGGTGCCCTTCCATGCACTCAGGCCGGCAACGTCCACTTCTGGTTGGCGCCACCGGTGCAGGTCCAGATCTGCAGCCTGGTGCCGTCGGCCGAGCTGTTTCCGGTGACGTCCAGGCACTTGCCGGCGTACACGCTGGTCAGGTCGCGGCCCGCGGTGTACGTCCACTGCTGCGACGTGCCGCCGTGGCAGTCCCACAGATGGGTTTGGGCGCCGTCGGCCGTGCTCGGTCCGGCGATGTCCAGGCACTTGCCGAGCGCGCGGAGGGTGCCGTCGGCGCCGCGGGTCCACTGCTGCGCGGCGGTGCCGTTGCAGGCGTAGAGCTGGACCGGGGTGCCGTTGGCGGTGCCGGCGCCGGCCACGTCCATGCACTTGCCGGCGAGGCCGGTGATCGGGCCGGTGCTGCCACCGCCGGACTGATTCCCGGACCAGGTGAAGGTCGCGGTGGTGCGGGCCGGCAGCGTGTACGTGAACGACTGTCCACCCCAGACGACCCGGACCGACTGGGCGCTGGTCCCTCCATTGTGGGCGATGAGCGCCTTCGACCCGTCGGTGTTGCGCCAGGCGACGTTCTGCACGGCGGTGTTGTTGGACTCGATCCGCTGCGCGCCGGGGCGGACGAACTTGGTCAGGTGCCCGGTCGTGTAGTACTCGATGGTGTAGTCGACCTGGCCGGCGCGGGCGCCGCCCTCCTGCACAGTGATCAGGCCGGTGCAGGTGCCGCAGCCGCCGTTGTGCGGGCCCATGAACTGGTTGAGCGCCAGGCTCCACTTGACGAGGCTGCCGCTCCAGTTCCGGGCGTAGTTGACGATGTCGGCCAGGTCTTCGTTGTGCTGGTTGCCGATCCAGGTGCCGCCGGAGTGTTCGGTGCTGAACTGCGGGACCGCCGGGTACTGGTTGTGCACCTGGGTGCCCACGGCCGGGTCGCCGAAGTAGCCGTGCCAAGCGATGCCGCCGAAGAGCGGGTCGTTGCGCAGCGCGGCGTCCGCGAGGATCTGGCCGCCGAAGTTGGGGTAGTCGCCGTAGTTCCAGTCGTGCACGAGCACCTTCGTGGAGATGCCGGCGGCGCGGAAGGCCGGGAACACGTGGTTCTTCGTGAACTCGATGAGCCCGGAGGCGTTCCAGCTCATGCCCGGATAGTTCATCGCCGTCGGGTTGCCGGCCTGGCAGCAGTTGGGTTCATTCTGGACGGAGACGTAGGTGACCGGGATGCCGGCCGCCTGGTACGCCTGGACGTACTTGACGAAGTACTGGGCGTACATCGGGTAGTACTCCGACTTCAGCCAGCCCATCTGGTCCATCCGGCCGTTGTCCTTCATCCACCCCGGCGCGCTCCACGGTACGGCCTTGACCCGCAGGGCCGGGTTGAGCGTGCGGGCCTGCCCGGTCAGCAGTCGCACGTTGGTGTCGTACCCGTTGGTGTTGAAGTCGTTGAGGTTGCAGCAGGTGTCGTCGAGCGAGACCATGCCGGGCCGGGACAGGTCGGAGGCACCGATCGGGTTGCGGACGAAGGACAGTCCGATGCCGTCGGTCGGGTGGAAGAGCCGGCGCATCACCTCGTCGCGGGTGGCCGCACTGATCGGCCCGCCGCGCAGCAGGTACGCGGTGGTGTCGGTGATCGAGGCGCCGCCGCCGTCGAACTGTTGGTATCGGACGTTCTCGTTCACGGTGATGGTGTGCGTGGCGGCCGGGCTGGTGGCGGCGAACGCGATCGGCGCTTGTTGCTGCAGGCCGCGGGTGACGACGCGGCCGCCTGAGTCCGATGTGGTGGTCAGAGCGATGTTCACCGTTTCGTTGGCCGCGTACGCCGCCGGGGTCACCGCGAAGGCGGTCACCGCGGCCGTGCACAGCGAGAGCAGCGCGACTCCTGTCCTGCGCATCAGGCAACACTCCTAACAGATCGATGTGAGTGACAACCTACGCGCATATCGGTACTTAATTCAAGGTGTAAATCACCCCGAGCCCGCCTGCGGCGCTCCATGATCGCCTCGGGTGGCGGCGAGGGTCGCACGGGCCACCCCTGAAATCGCAATGACCGGTCAGCGAGGACGTTTACGAATTGTGCCGACCGCTAAAGGTGCTCGCGAATTACGGTTTCTCAGAAAGAGTTAGAAAAACGACCTCGTGGGGACAACATAGCAGGTCAGACGGTGTTTGGATGGTCGAGAATTAAGTAAGACATAACCATTCTAAGTCGCGAAATAGGGCCCTGAGAACGTAATCTTCCTGACCGAAAGAAAGGTGCGTTCGATGAATAGGCGAATCCGCGCAACGACACTCCGTCCGATGGCTGTCGTCCTCCTGGTCAGCCTGGCCCTGGCCGGCTGCAAGAACCCGCCGCTGCGCTCCGGCGCCCCTGGCTCGTCTCCGTCCACCGGTCTCGGGCACGCGACCGGAAGGGCGACGGTGCCACCGTCCGCAACGCCGTCCGCCGCGCCCTCGGCATCGTCCGCGCCGGCGCCGACCCCGTCGGGCAGCCCGGTGGGCGGTGCCCCGGCCGGCGGCTGGGTGCCGGTGGCTCAGACCGCATGGCGACAGCAGCTCAAGGTGTTCAACGACACCGCGCCCAAGCCGGTGCCAGGGGAGTCGTGCGGGTCCCCGAGTTCCAGACCAACTGCACCGTGTCCAACGAGGCGCCCGATGACCCGATCGTGCTGCCCGGCCTAGCTGGCGCCTCCCACATGCACACCTTCTTCGGCCCTGTCGTGGACGCCACCACGACCACGGCCGACCTGCTCGCGCGCCGCACGACCTGCGACGCGCCCGGAGACAACAGCGCCTACTGGGTGCCGCAGCTGATGCGTGACGGCAAGCCCGTCAAGATCAAGAGCTTCCGCGTCTACTATGGCGCCCGAGTCAAGGACCCGTCGAAGGTCGTGCCGTTCCCGCCGGGCCTGGTGGTGGTGCAGGGTGACGCGAAGCGACAGGTAGCCACGCGAAACGGCGGCAGCGGCGAATTCTGGTGCGCCGGTAGCGCCGAGATCGGGCGCAGCGCGGACGGCAACTGGCCGATCTGTGCCCCCGGCGGCAACCTGATCTTCCAGCTGGTGTTCCAGGACTGCTGGGACGGCAAGCACATCGACTCGCCCAACCACAAGTCACACATGGGCCCCATGAAGGACGGCCGATGCACCGGCGAGTATCCGGTCGCGGTGCCCAACCTCTCGTTCATGGTCAACTACGAATCCCTGGGCGGTGACGGCCTGTCGCTGTCCTCGGGCATGGCGTCCTCCATGCACGGCGACTTCGCCAACGCCTGGAAGCCGGCGAACCTCGGCGCGCTGGTGAAGGTCTGCATCGTCGCGAGCGCCAAGTGCGGCACCACACCTAGCTTCGGCTGACACCACCCGGACGGTGGCCCGCCTCCAGGCGGGCCACCGCGCCACCCATTCCGTCCAACTGGCTGAGCTCCGCGGTCCGGGCCTGCCGTATCCGGCCGGCGAGCTCCTTCAGCACCGGGCTGGCGCCGGACGTTCCCACGCCCCGGCACAGCAGCACGGTCTGCTCCAGGTGCGCCCGAATCAGGGCCACCGCCCGGGATCGCGTCTCGGTGGCGGGCGCCGCGCGCAGCCCGGCGAGGCGGGCCTCGGTCACCATGCCGGGCATCTGGTGTCCCTCGTGGACGTTCTGCTCCGAGGTATTGCCGGCGGCCAGAATCGACCGCATCTCGCGTACCTCGCTCCGGTGCTCGACCCGCATCCTGCCGGCGAGGGCACGCAGCGGCGGGTCGACGTCCGCAGGCCTGGAGTCCAGGTAGTCGAAGAGGGCGATCGCACCCTCGGTCATCGGGATCACCAACTGGATGAAGGCGTTATCGGTGCCGTTGAGTACCACCGGTCCGGTCGCTGGCGGGGTGGGGGGACGGCCCCAACCCTGGGCGAGAACGACGGCCAGCGTCGTCGCGACCAGGGCGGCGACAACGCCGGCGATCCGCCAGATCGGCCCGGTCCGGTCAGCGGGCGGCTTGGAAGGCACGTCCGACCGCGGTGGTCTCGGTGGCGCCGCGGAAGAGGCCGCTGCGGTCCTTGTCGGTGGCGGGAAGACCGAACCAGGCGTAGCGCTCGACGTAGGGGAGCGCGGCGAGCATGGTGGCGGCGGCGGTGAGGAAGGCAGCCTGCTGCTTCTCGGTGGCGAAGACCTGCCGGCCGTCGACGAACCGGATGAGGGCGAACTCGGTGAGCCAGATGGGCTTGCCGTAGCGCTCGTGGACCGCCTCGATGTACTGCCGGAGCTGGCCCGTGGCATTGGCGGTGGTGAAGTCCGCGCCGTACCAGTGCAGGGTGATGAAGTCGACCCGGTGGCCGCGCGTGCGGGCCCCGGTCATGAACCGGTCGAGCCAGCCGCCGGGGTCCGCGGCGCCCCAGGCGACGCCGGGGCTGCCGAGTGTGCTGCCGGTGGCCATGAGCCGCGGCCACAGGTCCAGGGCCCGTTCGACGGTCATGTCCGCCTGCCCGGGCAGGTCCGGCTCATTGAAGCCGAGCAGGTACGGTCCGGCCGCCTTCGCCCGTGCCAGTTCGGTGCTGGTGACGTTCTCCTCGGCGCGGATCATCGGCACGAACGTCGCCCCGCGGGGGGTGGTGATGCCGGGGTGCTGGGTGCCCCAGGTGTAGTACCAGCCGGCCTTCGAGTTGGCCAGGGCCTGGCTGACCCCGGTGAAGTTCCACACTCCGACCCCCTTGCGCGGCGAACTGACCGCAGGCACAGCCGGCGCCGCCGTCGTCGGTCGCGTGCTCGGCGACGGCGTGGGCGACGGCGCCGCGATCGAGGCGCTGGGCCTCGGGGCCGGCGCGACGTACGTCGCCGGCGGCGGATCGTCCGACCTGGTCACGACCACGGCTGTGACGCCGAGAACGATGGCGGCTGTCCCGACGACGAGGGGTGTAAGCAATCCTCGTGGTCGACTCAGCAGCGCGTGGCGCCAGGCGGCCGGCGTCAGGGCCGAGCCTTTGGCGTGAAGGGCGATGCCGGCGGGCACGGGCAGCAGGGAGATACCCGCGAGCAGGCGCTCGATCGGCACCAGGGCGCCGCCTTGGCGTCCGCAGGACGGGCAGTCCCGCACGTGTCGGGCCAGGCGCTTGCGCCACAGTGGAGTGGGCACGCCGTTCCAGCCGGCGGTGACCGTGCGCAGGGCCGGGCAGCCCTGGTACGCACGCAGCGCCCGCACCACGGTCCGGGAGCTCTGGATCTGCTCCTTCATCCGGTGGATCCGCACCGCGAGGTGTCCGGAGGAAAGGCCGAGCGCTTCGGCGACATCGGTACGGTCGAGATCGCCGGTCTCCTCCAACCACCACAGCGAGAGCAGGTCCTGGTCGTCCGGGTCCAACCAGCGGGTCGCCTCGGCGACCTCGCGCCGTTGCTCGGTGAGACCGAGCCGAAGGATGGTCAATTCGGCGAAGTCCGAGCCGAGGTCGGGCACGTCTTGGGCGGCATCAAGCCCGGCGAGGCGATCGCGGATCACCCGTCGGCGCTGCTCCCAGTCGCGTATCTGCCGGATCGCGATCGCCGCCAGCCAGGAGCGGTACGCCGTCGGATCGTGCAAGTCGGACAGGTGGCGCACGACTCGTACCAAGGTCTCCTGAACCACGTCGTCGACATCGGCGTGGCCGCGAAGCGCTCGCCCGACGATGTTGTAAACCAGTGGGAGCGATCCCGCGACCACGTCATCGAGTGCCTGCTGGTCCCCGTGCTGGGCCGCGACGACCAGCCCCGCGTCGGGTAGCTGCCGGCCGGTTGACGCCATGTCTCACTCCTCCTGCGGACCCCGGTCGCCCGGGTCCACTCCGGGCAGGTGCTCTCTAAGCGGAGACCCGTGGGAGCGGACCCGGATTACCGAATTCAGCCAGCAGCCTCCCTGATCAGGTTGGCGACGGCCTGGGGCAGGGTAGCCGTGCGACAGACGCGGCTGGGAGGGCGGCAACCTAAGGTTCAGATTCTGGTCCACTTCTGGTTCGCGCCGCCGGTGCAGTCCCACAGTTGGAGCTGCGACCCGTTCGCGGTGCCGTGGGCGACCACATCGACGCACTTGTTGGCGCCGGTGTTCACCAGGTCGCCGGCGGCGGAGAGGGTGAACCTCTGGGCGTTGGTGCCGTTGCACGTGTACAGCTGCACCGCGGTGCCGTTCGCGGTGCCTGCCCCGGCCACGTCCATGCACTTGCCGAGTGCGCGCACGGTGCCGTCCGACCCGACCGTCCACTGCTGCGCCGCCGTGCCGTTGCAGTCGTAGACCTGCAACCGGATCCCGTCCGCGGGGTTGGCGCCGGGTACGTCGACGCAGCGGCCGCTTTCGGTCCCGCGGAGCGCGTTGGTGCCGGTCGGCGGGGTGCTCGTCGTGCTGACGTGGATGTAGTCGACGAGCATGCGGTTGACCGACGGCGTGCTGGCGTTCGGGCTGCCGGGGAAGGTGCCGCCGACCGCGAGGTTCAAGATGATGAAGAAGGGGTGCTCGAACGCCCAACTGTTGCCGCGGACGCTGGCCGGGGTGGCGCGGAAATACTCTGCGCCGTCGAGGGTCCAGATGATGAGGTTCGGCGACCAGTCGATCGCGAAGACGTGGTACGCGTCGCCGACCGGCTGGCCGATGTTGCGGGTGCCGCCCACTGCGTTCCCGCCGGAGTAACCGGGGCCGTGAATCGTGCCGTACACGGTGTTCGGGTCGCGCCCGACGTTCTCCATGATGTCGATCTCGCCGTCGGTGGGCCAGTTGCCCCGCCGAGCATCCAGAAGGCTGGCCATAGGCCGGTGCCCTTCGGAACCTGGATCCTGGCCTCGACGTGGCCGTACTGCTGCGTGAACTTGCCAGCGGTCTGGATCCGGCCGGACGTCCACTGGCACGTGCCGTACCAGCAGCTGCGCCCGCCGCTTTCGCGCCGCGCCTCGATCACCAGATGTCCCTGGCCGTCCTGGTACACGTTGCTGGTGCCGCTGTTGTAGTACTGGAGCTCCTGGTTGCCGAAGCCGCCGCCACCGGTGTCGAAGTTCCACTTCGACGTGTCCACTCCTTGCCCCGACACGCCGTTGAAGTCCTCGTTCCACACGACCGCGGCCTGCGCGGCGCCTCGGGCAGACAAGGCGATCAAGCCCGTCGCCAACATCGACGCCACGAGCGCGGCGGAGCCCAACGACTTGAGTCTTCGCACCGGCGTACCTCCCATCTGGGATCTGTGAGGTTACTTAACAGATCCATCAGAGGCTATGCCGGTGCCCGGCTCGTGGTCAATACAGGACTTAAATTAAGTCTTGCTCGTTGACGGACTGCTCGCCTCAGCGATGGCTGCGCCGAGCGCGGTCGAGCAGGTCGTGGGCGGCCGCGTACAGCGGATGATCTTTTGGCACGGCGCGCATGAGCCGCTTCGCGACGTCCTTGGCCGCGGCGGCGTCGTCGCTGTGTCCGGTCCGTTCGTAGCGGGCCAGGTGGGTGGCGCCGAGGTTGAAGATTCGTTCGGGACGGTCCGGGTGCTCCGGCAGGGTCGCCTCGATCGCCTCGTGCGCGGCTCGCAGCGCCGCCTCCAGGTCCGCGAGGTCGCCGGTGCGGGCGTAGCACAGCCAGTATGCCTGGTGGAGCGCGTGCAGGCGGGTGTCCCGGGCCGGGTCACCGTCGGGGGTCCTGGCCACCGCCGTCCGGACCAGCTCGACGGCCGCGTCGAGGTCGGCGGGATCCCGCGAAACGTACACGTAGCGGGTCATGCGCGCCCGGCCGAGGTTCGACAGATACATGGGACGGTCCTCGTCGTCGTCCCCGGCCGAGGTCAGCGCTTCGGCGTACGCCTCGATCGAGGCGTCCAGATCTGCGATGGTCGCTGCGGACGCGAACCGCAGTTGCAGGAACGTGGCGAGCGTGGTGAGCCGGTTGCCGTACATCTGGTCATCGGCGGGTGTCGCCGCCAGCACCTGCCGGGCGATGTCGACGGCGTCGGTCAGGTCCGCGACGTCGCCGGTTCTGGTGTACCGCAGCTGATGCGCCTCGGCGAGGTTCATGTGGAGCGGCATGCTGTCCGTGCCGTCGCCGGCGGCCAGGATGGCGTGACGGGTGACCGCGATGACGGCGTCGATCTCGGCGAGCGGCCGACCAGCGAAGGTGAACACGGCGACCCGCTGCGGGTTCAGCCGAACCGGCCGGGTTAGCACGTCGGCGAGCGCCCGCAGCTGGTCGGCCAGGTCGGCGATGTGGTCGAACACCGGCCGCAGCAACGGCTCGGCCAGGTCCAGGTCGGTCTCGTCATCGCCAGCCGACAGCACGACGTGCCGGGCGTAGTACAGCAGCCCGGCCGCGTGCTGCGCATCGATCAGCGGAGTCCGGCCATCGCCACCGGACAACTCACGTGCCGCCGTCAGCAGCGCCTGCGCATCGCGAACCCCGGCGGGGTGCAGCACATCCTGCGCGTCACCGCTGTTGCCGTACCGATTGACCCGGGCACGCACAGCGGCGAGCAGTTCGTCGTACATGCCGCCCCCTGAAAGCCGTCGATGCGCGGTCAGCGCTGGCCGCCGCGCGCGAGAATCTCGCGGCGCAGTACGGACTCCAGCTCCGGCGGAAGGACGAAGAAGCCATCGGCGGTGTACAGGCGATGGGCGGGATTCGGTTGATAGGAGCCAGGCACGAGTCTGCCCGCGTCCACCGCGACCATGCCGATCACATCCTGCAGTGCCACCTCGCCGCCCTGCTTGGTCGTCCGGCCATCCACGAGGTAGATGAAAGCGCCGTCCTGCCCTGCGGCCCCGCGCACCACCTGCCGGAGTTCGAGGACATGCGCCGCGATCAACTCGTGCAGGAATCCCACAAAGCCGGGATTCTCCTCGAACTTGTCGGGACTGACGTCGTCACCGAAGCCCTGCGGCCTTCGGATCACGCCCAGGATCGCCTCGGTGGGCAGGCCGTGCTTGCTGACCCACTCGTGCTCCATCACCGAAATGACGTCCTGTGTGCCAGCACCGGCCCCGACACGGTAGACAAACACCGAACGTCCACGCCCGTCCTGTTCCGCCATACGGTGACGCTAACCGATGCCTACCTCGCCCGTCACTCGGTGCAGGCCGGGAGCCACCCGGTACCACGTCGTCGAGGTCGAGCGACCACGCGGACCGACGGCCGGTCCGCGTGGTCGGGCGTCAAGCACCGCGCGCGCAGGAGTGCTGGGCTCGCGGCTACTGCTGTGCGAGCCACATCTTGACGGTGATCTCGCCGAGCCAGGCGTCCGGGCCCGGGACCAGCGTCCGCTCGTTCACCCGAACGCCGGAGTAGCCGGCGTTGTCGTCGGTGATGACCTTCCGCGGGTCGCCCTTGGCCGCGAGAGCGTTGCGCACCAGCTCGTCGAGCCGGAACTGCTCCGGACCTCCGATCTCGCGGATGCCGTTGACCGGCTGCCCCACCGCGACGCGCCCGACGCCGGCGGCGACGTCGTCGGCCGCCATCGGCTGGAACAGCACCGGCGGCAGGTGTACCTCGCCGTCGATCGTGCTGAAGTCGGCGATGGCCTTGACGAACTCGAAGAACTGGGTGGCGTGCACGATCGAGTACGGCCGACCCGACTCACGGATCAGCCGCTCCTGGATGGCCTTCCCCGGAAGTAGCCGGAATTCGACAACTGCTCCGTTCCCACCACCGACAACGCCACGTAGTGGCCGACCCCCGCCTTCGCCGCGCACTCCAGCAGGTTGGTGGTGGAGGTCCCGAAGAACTCCACCACCGCGGCTTCGTCGAATGATGGCGAGTTCGACACGTCCACCACGACGGCCGCGCCCTCGAGCGCCTCGGGCAGCCCTTCCTTGGTGATCGTGTTCACGCCCGTGTCGGGGGCCGCCGGCACCGCCTCATGACCATGCTCGCCCAGCTTGGTCACCAGCTTCGAGCCGATCAGCCCCGTGCCTCCGATTACCACGACCTTCATGACGTACCCCTTTGTCCGACGAATGACTTCGCCGCCCGCAGTCGGTGGGCGGCGCCGAATCAAGGACCGGGCGGCCCGCGGATCCGTGACGCGGACACCGGGCAGCGGCCGATGTCACAAGCCGCGGCGCCGCGCGGTCCTTGCTGCATGAACACCGAGCGGGTGGTCGTGGGCATCGACGGATCGGAACAGGCCCTTGCCGCGGTGCGCGCCGCCGCCACAGAGGCGTACCACCGGGGCGAGCCGCTGCACATCGTGCATGCCTTCATCTGGCCGTCCTTGCACGTGGACGTCGGACCGGTCGCCGGTGACCTACCCGGGACGGGCCTGCGGCACCATGCGGAAAGCCTTCTCGGGGAGGCCACGGCGGAGGCCAGAAAGACGGCACCGCAGGTAGCGGTCACCGCGGCGTTGATCGACGGGGCCGCGACGCCCGTGCTCCTCGAGGAATCCCGTCGGGCCACGCTGCTGGTGCTTGGCGATCGGGGCATGGGCGGCATCAGCAGTGTGGTCGTCGGTTCGGTCGCCGTACACGCGGCGGCACACGCCCATTGCCCGGTCCTGGTCATTCGCGGTGCGGAGCCGGCGGCCGGTCCGGTCGTGGTGGGCGTCGACGGGTCCGAGGGAGCCGAACGCGCGGTCCGCTTCGCCTTCGAGGAATGCGCGTACCGCGGGGCGGAACTGGTCCCGATGCTCGCATGGAATGATTCAGCCCGCACCGACTGGTTGGCCGCCTGGCCGGAGCGGTACCCCGATGTCGTGGTCCGGCCCGAACTGATTCGTGGACACCCGCGAAACGTTCTGGTCGAGCGCTCGAAGAGCGCACAGCTGGTGGTGTTGGGATCCCGTGGCCGGGGCGCCGTCAAGGGCCTGCTACTCGGCTCGGTCAGTCAGACGCTTCTGCACCACTCCGCCTGTCCGGTCGCGGTCGTACCAGCGACCGGTGGCTCGCGTGGATGAGCGCTATCACGGGCTGCGCGGCCGGGCAAAGGAGTGCGCGGTCCTGGACCGGATGGTCGCTGAGGTTCGCTCCGGCAGAGGGCGGGCCGTGCTGATCCGTGGTGACGCGGGTGTGGGGAAGTCGGCTCTGCTCGAATACGTCGTGGGGCGTTCGACCGGATGCAGGGTGGCGCGTGCCGCGGGTGTCGAATCCGAGATGGAGTTTCCGTTCGCAGCTTTGCATCAGTTGTGCGTGCCGATGCTGGACCTCCGCGATCGCTTACCGGTTCCGCAGCGCGAGGCGCTCGCTGTCGCGTTCGGCTACAGCGTCGGAAGTCCGCCGGACAAATTCCTGGTCGGACTGGCCGTGTTGGGTCTGCTGGCGACGGTGTCGCAGGACAGGCCGCTGATGTGCGTGGTTGACGATGCACAGTGGCTGGATCAGGTTTCGGCGCAGACGTTGACGTTCGTCTCGCGGCGTCTGTTCGCCGAGCGGATCGGTGTGGTGTTCTCGGTCCGGGAGCCGGCGACCGGGTCGACCTGGCGAGGCTTGTCGGAGCTGGTCGTCGGCGGCCTGGCCGACGAGGACGCCCGCGCACTGCTGGACTCGGTCGTCCCCGGGCGGCTCGACGAGAGGGTGCGGGATCGGATCGTCGCCGAGACGCGCGGCAATCCGCTGGCCCTGCTTGAGCTGCCGCGCGGGTTGACCGCGGCCGAGATAGCGGGCGGGTTCATGCGTCCCGACGCGCGACCATTGTGGAGCCGGATCGAGCGGAGCTTCGCCCTGCGGGTGGGATCGCTGCCGTCGCCGACGCGGAAGCTGTTGCTCACGGCGGCGGCTGAACCGGTCGGTGACGTGACGTTGTTGTTCCGCGCGGCGAAGCTGCTGGATCTTGCGATGAGCGCGGTCGTGCCGGCGGAGGCTGCCGGACTGATAGAGCTGGGTGTCCGGGTGCGGTTCCGGCATCCGCTGGTGCGGTCGGCGGTCTACCGTGCGGCGACGCCCGCGGACCGTCGTGACGTGCACCGGGCCCTCGCCGAGGCGACCGATCCGGCTGTCGACCCCGATCGGCGCGCCTGGCACCGGGCGCACGGGGCGGCCGGCGCCGATGAGCGAATCGCCGCCGAACTGCTCAGCTCTGCCGACCGGGCGCAGCGCCGCGGCGGTGTCGCGGCCGCGGCCGAGCTGCTGCGGCACGCGACCGAACTGACTCCGGACCCGGCGACGCGCGCGATCCGCGCACTGGCCGCAGCCCAGGCAGAGATGCAGGCCGGCGCCTTCAAGACCGCGCTGAAGCTGCTGCGCGGAGCCGAGGAGGGCCTGGCCGATGAACTCCACCTGGCGCGGGTGAGTCTGTTGCGGGCACAGCTCGCATTCGCCTCCGGTCACGACATGAGCGCGCCGCGGCTGCTCCTGGAAGCCGCCCGCCGGCTCGAACCGCTGGACGGTGCGCTCGCCCGCACCACATACCGCGACGCGATGGCGGCCGCCATGTTGGCCGGCGGGTTCGCCGACGATGCCGGGTTTCTGGAGATGGTGCGTGCGGTGCGGGCAGCGCCGAGGCCGACCCGGGACCGTCCCGGCGATCTCCTGCTGGACAGCCGCGCGGCGTTGCTGACCGACGGGTACGAAGCCTTCGTGCCGCTGGCGAAGGCGACCCTGTCGGCGTTCCGCATGCAGGACGCGTCGGAGGCGAGCGAGCTGCCCTGGTTGTGGCTGGCGGCGGTCACCGCCGCCGATACGTGGGATGACGAGAGCTGGTCGATCCTGACCGCTCGGCACGTCCAGGCCGCGCGGGATGTCGGCGCCCTCAGCGAACTCCCGCTTGCCTTGAACTCGCTCGTCGTCGTGCGCCTCTTCGCCGGCGAGCGCGCGGCGGCCGCGTCACTGGTCGCGGAGGTCAAGGCGATCGGGGAGGCGACCGGGCGCGGGCTGGCACCGTACGGCGCGCTCGCGCTCGCGGCCTGGCGCGGGGACGAAGCCGAGGCTGTCCCGTTGATCGAGGCGAGCATGGCCGACGTGGTGGCCCGCGGAGAAGACACCGGGGTCATGGTTACGCACTGGGCGCGGTCGCTGCTGCTGAACGGACTCGCGCGGTATGCCGAGGCCCTGCCGGCGGCCCGCGCCGCGGCTGAGCATCCGCTCGAGACGGCCGTCGTCTACTGGGCACTGGCGGAGCTGATCGAGTCGGCCGTTCGCAGCGGCCGGCCGGAGCTCGCGGCGGGCGCGTACGAGCGGCTCGCGGCGACGACCCAAGCCTGCGGGACCGAGTGGGCGCTCGGCGTGCGGGCCCGGTCGGGTGCGTTGCTGGCTACGGGAGGCGCGGCGGAGGCGTTGTACCGGCAGGCGATTGAGCACCTCGGCCGGACCCAACTGCGGATGGAGTTGGCCCGCGCCCACCTGCTGTACGGCGAGTGGCTGCGGCGGGAGAACCGGCGCCAGGAGGCCCGCCCTCAGCTACGCAGCGCCTACGACATCCTCACCGCGGCCGGCGCGGACGCGTTCGCGGACCGCGCCCGCCGCGAGCTTGCCGCCGCCGGCGAGGCGGTAGCCGAACACGCCGCCCGCACGAGCGACACCCTGAGCGCGCAGGAGGCGCACATGGCCGCGCTCGCCCGCAGCGGGCTGACCAGCGCCGAAATCGGTGCCCAGCTCCTCCTCAGCCCATACACCGTCGAGTGGCACCTGCGCAAGATCTTCGCCAAGCTGGGCATCGCCGGTGGAGCGGTACCCTGACCTGCGTGAGGCTGCCGTGACCAGGAGCGGTCCGAGAGTCCTCGGGCGGCGAAACGAGTGCCGGGCCCTTGACGACCTCTTGGCGGGAGCCAGGGAGGGGCGTAGTGGGGCCCTCGTGCTGCGTGGCGAGCCGGGCATCGGGAAGACCGAGCTGTTGACGTACCTCCTGGAGGGCAGCACCGGTTGCCGCCTCCTCAGGGCCGCCGGCGTCGAGTCCGAGATGGAGCTGTCGTACGCCGGCCTGCATCAGCTGTGCGCTCCACTGCTCGCCGGCCTCGACCGCCTCCCCGAGCCTCAGCGCGACGCGCTCCGCACGGTGTTCGGTCTGCGTGACGGTGCTCCGCCCAACCGGTTCCTCGTGGGCCTGGCGGCGCTGAGCCTCCTCGCGGATGCCGCCGGTGATCAGCCATTGGTCTGCCTCGTCGACGACGCGCAGTGGTTGGATCGCGTGTCGGCACAAACCTTGGAGTTCGTCGCCCGGCGGCTGTACGCGGAGTCGATCCTGCTCGTCTTCGCCGTACGTGAGCCCAGTCCCGGCGAGACGCTCGGCGGCCTGCCCGAGCTCAAGGTGACGAGGCTGACCGACAGCGACTCGCGAACACTCCTCGAATCGGTCGTCGCCGGCCGCCTCGACGAAGGGGTGCGCGACCGCATCGTCGCCGAATCGAGCGGCAACCCGTTGGCTCTGCTCGAGCTGCCGCGCGGGTTGACCGCGGCCGAGATGGCGGGCGGCTTCATGCGCCCCGACGCGCGACCCTTGTCGAGCCAGCTCGAGCACGGCTTCCTGCGCCGCGTTCGAGCACTGCCCGCCGAGACGCAACGCCTGCTGTTCGCCGCCGCCGCCGAGCCGGTCGGCGATGTGATGTTGTTGCGGCGTGCGGCCGGAAGGTTGGGGATCGCGGTAGATGAGGCCGCGTTGCACGCCGAAGCGTCCGGGCTGGTTACCCTCGGCACCAGCGTGCGGTTCCGGCACCCGCTCGTGCGTTCGGCGGCCTATCACGCGGCGGGGCTTGACGAGCGTCGCGAGGTACACATGGCGTTGGCGGACGCGACCGACGCTCAGCTCGATCCTGATCGTCGGGTGTGGCATCTGGCGCGCGCGACGGCCGGACCTGACGAGACGGTGGCCGCCGAGCTGGAGCGCTCGGCGGATCGGGCGCAGGCGCGCGGCGGAGTCGCCGCGGCGGCGGCCTTCCTCAGTCGCGCCGCCGAGCTGACCCCCGACCCCGCACGTCGCGGAGCCAGAACGTTGGCGGCGGCACAGGCCACGTATCAGGCCGGCGCGTTCCACGCCGCGCTCGAACTGGCGGACGCGTCGGAGCTGAGCCCTCTCGACGAGCTCGATGCCGCGAAGTTGGCGTTGCTGCGCGGTCGGCTCACGTTCTATACGAGGGGTGCGAGCGCAGGCGTGCCGCTACTGATCGAGGCGGCCAAGCGGCTGGACCCGCTCGACGCCCGGATCGCCCGCGCCACCTACTGGGAGGCGTGCTTCACGGCTCTCACCGCTGGCCCACTGCCAAGCGAGGTGGCCGAGGCCATTCTTGCCGCGCCGAAGGCGGCTGAGCCAACGCGCGAGGTTCTGATTCTGGCGGGCCTGGCGCGGAGGACCGCAGAGGGGTACGCCGCCGGGGCACCTGTGCTGCTGGAGGCGCTCGCTGCCTTCCAGACCGGTGCGGTCTCGGCGGAACAGGGCCTTGGCTGGCTCCCGCTCGCGTGCCGGATGGCTTCGGATACCTGGGACTTCGAGGGCTGGTCCGTACTCTCTGCCCGACTGGTCGACCTGGCGCGCGGGGCGGGGGCCTTGACTGTGCTGGGATCGGCGCTCCTGCACCGCCTGCCGAACCGGGTCCGCGCCGGCGACCTCGCCGGCGCGGAATCCCTGGCAGCGGAGGTGGTTGCGGTCGGCGAGGCGGTTGGCAGCGGTTTCTGGGCGCACTACGGCGCGCTGTTTCTCGAGCCGTGGAGAGGCCGAGAATCCGCGACGCACCAGGCGATCGAAGCGATCACTCAAGCGGCCCGTCACGTGGCCGGGCACGGACGGATGCTGGCCGACACGCAATGGGCGGCGGCGGTGCTCTACAACGGCCTCGGTCGGTACGAGGAGGCCGCCGCGGCCGCGAAGCGCGGCTGCGAGAACCCAGAGGAATTCGGCCTGGCCACCGACTCGATGGTTGAGCTCATCGAGGCATCCGCGCGACTCGGGCGCCCAGCCGACGCGGCCGAGGCGGTCCAGAGAATCAGCGATATGGCGCAGGCCGCCGGCACCGACTGGGCTCTCGGCACGAGGGCCTACGTGCGAGCCCTGGCAAGCGAAGGGCCGGCAGCCGACGACCGGTACCGCGAGGCGATCGAACGGCTCGGCAAGACCGAGAACCGGATGGCGCTCGCTCGCGCCCGACTCTGCTACGGCGAATGGCTGCGCCGCGAGGGCCGCCGCGTCGACGCACGCGCTCAACTAGGCGGCGCGCACGAGATGCTGAGCCAGTTCGGGGCCGCGGCGTTCGCGGAGCGCGCGAGTCGCGAGCTGCGGGCCACGGGGGCGACGGTGAGCAAACCCGCCGTCGCGACGCACGAGGAGCTCACTTCCCAGGAAGCGCGGATCGCCCGCCTCGCCGCCGACGGCCTCACAAACCCCGAGATCGGCGCCCGGCTGTTCATCAGCCCCCACACGGTCGAATGGCACCTCGGCAAGGTGTACTCGAAGTTCGGTATCAGCTCCCGCAAGGAGATCCCCAGCGTGATCAGGGCGTCCTTCAAGTCGTTCTAACGACTTGAAGGACGCCCTGATCACGCCTCAGTAGGGGCGGCGCTGCCCGACGACCTCACGGGCAGCATCAGGAGGATCGAGAGGATCAGGAGGCCAGCCAGTATCACCACCACGCTGATCTTGTCGATGGTCGGGAAGACCTCCAGGTGCAGCACGTGCCACAGGAAGTGGATCGCGTTGTAGATCAGCCAGGCGCCCCCCGTCACCACCATGGAGTCCTGTGTCGGGCGGCGCAGCGCCCACACGCTCAGCACCAGCAGCGACAGGTTGAGCGCCCCCACATCGCGGACCAGATGCTCGTTGTACGGGCCGAGCGCCGCCACCCAGTGCAGCCCCGGCCCCGGAAAGTCCTGGTAGAACGACAGTGGGAAGCCCGCCGCCCACACCCCTGGTACGCCGCCGCCACCGCCAGCACGGCGGCCATCCAGCGCTTGGCCGTCATGGTCATCGCGACGCCGCCCACTGCTCGAAGGTGATCTTCCCACGGTTGAAGTCGCCGGTCGGCAGTACGCCACCGTTCGCCATCGCCTTGCCGACGGGCACCGTCAGCACCAGTTTGCCCTTGGCCAGGCGGCGCATCATCGACGCCATCGTCAGCACCTCGGGGCCGGCCAGCTCGGTCGTCCGGCCCTGGGCGGGGCCTTCGGCCAGGCGTACGAGCTCGGCGGCGACCTCGGAGGCGGCGACCGGCCGGCTCAACATCAACGGCGCCACCTTCACCGGGCCAGGCACCTTGTCGAGCATCTGCGCCGCGAACTCGTGGAACTGCGTCACCCGCAGCAGCGTCACCGGGATCGGGCCGGCCAGCGCCAGCTCCTCCTGGCGGCGCTTGCCGATGTAGTAGCCCGAGTCGACCCGGTCGACCCCCACGATCGACAGCAGCACGTGGTGGCGTACGCCCGCCCGCTGCTCAGCCGCCAGCAGGTTGCGCGTCTCGGTCTCGAAGAACGCCACCGACGCCTTACGGCTCAGCGTCGACACGTTCGCCACGTCGATCACAACGTCCACACCACGCAGCGCGTCGTCCAGACCAGCCCCCGTCATCAGGTCGACGCCGCCCGACCGGGAGATCACCACGACCTCGTGGCCCCGCTCCCGCGCCCGCTCCACCACCAGCTTGCCGACCCAGCCGGTCCCCCCGGCCACCGCCATCTTCATCGCGTCCGTCCCTTCTCGTGACCTACAGAACATGGACCAGGACGAGGGGCGAAATGTGACAGCCTCAGACCGTGGTGAGCACGTGGATGAGGCGCGCCATCTCGCCGGCTCGGGCGGCGCCGAGGAAGGCGTCCAGGAGGCCGCCCCGATCCGCCGGATCGACCGGGGCCGGTCGTTGGGTGGCGAGATGCTGGCGCGCTCGATGTGCCAGCTGCCGCGCGTTGGCCTCGCTGATCTCGAGTGTCTCCGCGATCTCGCGGAACGGGTAGTCGAACGCCTCCCGGAGCACGTACACGGCACGTTCGACGGGGGACAGGCGTTCGATCAGGAGGTGGACCGCGACCTCGAGCTCCTCGGCGCGTTCCGCCTCCAGCGCCGGATCGGCGGCCGCGAGGTCGGGCTTGAGCCGCTGACCGCCGGCGCTGATCTCCCGGCGCGCGCGGGCGGAGGTCGCCGCGTTAAGTGCGACCCGCGTCGTCACGGTCACCAGGAACGCGACCCGATCCCGGACCTGTGCCCGGTCCGCGCCCTGCCAGCGGATCCACACGTCCTGGACGACGTCCTCGGCGTCGGTCGCCCGACCCAGCATCTGGTAGGCGATCCCGAACAGTCGGGAACGGACGCTCTGGAACGCGGCCGTCGCCTCGGCCGAGTCTGTCTTCAACATGACAAGCACCGTCCCGCGGTTCGGGTCCCGTTCGCGCCCGTAGAACCCGTGGTCGGGTCCCTGGTACCCCCCGGGGCCCCGTGCCCCGGGGGTGGCTCAGTCCGCCAGTGCCTCGACGAGGAGGGCTTTGATGGTGTACATCCGGTTTTCGGCCTGTTCGAACACGATGGACCGTTTGGACTCGAACACCTCTTCGGTCACCTCGGCGCCGTCGAGTCCGAATTGCTGGTGCAGGCGGGCGCCGATGGCGGTGCCGCGGTTGTGAATCGCGGGCAGGCAGTGCATGAAGTCCGCGCCGCGTACCGCTGTGTGGAGGTCGTCGGTGATCAGCAGGCGCGCGCCGCTGGATCGTGCGGCGGCCTCGGCCGCGGCGATGACGTCGGCGGGCGGCTGCAGGTCCGCGGGCGCCGCGATGCGTACGTCCATGCCGAGCAGGGCGCCGGTGACGAGCAACGATCGGGCGACGTTGCTGTGACCGTCACCGGTGAAGCAGAGGGCGATGTCCTCGATGTCGCCGCCGTGGTGCTCGGTCATGGTCAGGATGCCGGCGAGGCTCTGGGTCGGGTGCCACAGGTCGGTGAGCGCGTTCCATACCGGAACGCCGGCGTGCTCGGCGAACTGTTCCACGGTGTCCTGGGCGTAGCCGCGAAACGCGATGCCGTCGAAGGCGCGCCCCAGCACCCGGGCGGCGTCCGCGACGGACTCCTCACGGCCGAGGTGGGATCCCTCTGGTCCGAGGTAGGTGACCTGTGCGCCCTGGTCGTAGGCGGCGGCCTCGAACGAGCAGCGAGTCGGGCGGCCAGGGTCAGCAGGTCGAGGAATTGCCGCTTGTCCAGATCCAGGTCCCGCAGCAGCGAACCGTTCATGAAAGGTCTCCCATCGCTCAGAGCGGGTGGCGGCGTATCGGACAGCTCATGCAGCGGGCGCCGCCGCGGCCGCGGCCGAGCTCGCTGCCGGCGAGCGTGATGACGTCGATGCCGCTCCGGCGCAGCATCGTGTTGGTGACGACGTTGCGGTCGTAACCCATGACCACGCCGGGCGCGATGGCCAGATAGTTGTTCGCGTCGTCCCACTGCTCCCGCTGGGCGCTGGAGCGGTCCGCGTCGACCGTCAGCACCTTGAGCGGGACATCGTCGAGAGCCTGCGCCAGCGTCGCGGGCAGGCCCCGGCTCTCCTCCACGTCGATGTCGGTGGGCGAGCCGCCAGGAGTTATGCGCCAGCACCGGACCTCGTCCCAGTCCAGGTACGGATAGGCGACGAAGGTGCCGAAGTCGACCATGGTGAGCAGGGTGTCCAGGTGCATGGCGGCGCGTGTCTTGGGCAGCTCCACCGCGAGGACGAGCCGGGCCTGTGCGGTGGCGAACAGTTGGCGGGCGAGCGTCTCGACGCCCATCGGGGTGGTGCGTTCGCCCATGCCGACAAGGACGACGCCCGGGGCGATGACGTGGATATCGCCGCCCTCCAAGGTCGCTGGCGCGTGGTCGGCGTCGTCGCCGCCGTAGTAGACGCAGAAGTCGGCATCGCGGAACAGCGGGTGGTAGCGGTAGACGGTGCGGGTGTTGATGGACTCCCGGCGGCGGGCCGCCTTGGCCATCGGGTTGATGGTGACGCCGGCGCCGATCCAGGCGACGTTGTCGCGCTGGAAGAGGGTGTTGGGCAGCGGGGTGAGTACGAAGTCGTCGACGTCGAGGGTCTGCCAGGGCAGGCTGGGCCGGCGGAGCGGCGACAGGTCGGCCTTGGTCACCCCGCCGATGAGGTACTCGGCCAGCATGGCCGGGTCGGCGTCGTCGAACAGAGCGCGCACCTCGCAGGCGAGGCTGGCGCCGAGGCGCTCGGCGGTGAGCGTGCGGTCGAGGGCGAACGCTCGACCATCCGCAGTGGACAGTGCCTCGGCGAGCAGGTTGGCGAACAGGTGGACGGTCACATCGTTCTCGCGCAGGGCTTCGACGAACGCGTCGTGCTCGGCGCGGGCACGGCTGACCCACAGCACGTCGTCGAAGAGCAGGTCGGTGATGTTGCCGGGGGTCAGCCGTTCGAGTTCGAGGCCGGGGCGGTGCACGATCACTTCGCACAGCGCGCCGATCTCGGAGTCCACGCCGACGATGAGGCCGCTGCCGGTACTGGTGAGGGTCATCGGTCCGCTCATCTCGCTCTACCTCGTCTCATGACATCCCTCCTCATCGGGCTCACCGAGCAGTTGCCCAACTAGGACCGGCCCGGGGTCGGTTCCGTGACCTGTCACGAACCGAGGGCCCGTCCTGTCCTAGCTATCGACGACGTTCCGACGCGCGGGGAGAGCGATGAACGGCAACGAGCACCAGATCGCGACCTCGGTCCTCGTCATCGGCACCGGTGGGGCGGGCTTGCGGGCCGCCATCGAGCTGGCCGAGCGCGGGGTCGACGTGCTCGCGGTCGGCAAACGGCCGAAGGCGGACGCGCACACCGCGCTCGCCGCCGGTGGCATCAACGCGGCGCTGGCGACGATGGACCCGCAAGACTCGTGGCAGCAGCACGCGGCCGACACGCTGCTGGAGAGCTACCTGCTGGCTGATCCGGAGACGGTGCGGATCGTGACGCGGAACGCCGCCCGCGGCATCGCGGATCTCGAACGCTACGGAATGCCCTTCGCGCGCGAGGCCGACGGCAGGATCTCGCAGCGTTTCTTCGGTGCGCACACCTACCGGCGTACCGCGTTCGCCGGTGACTACACCGGACTGGAGATCCAACGCACGTTGATGAACCGGGCGGCGCAGCTCGACATCCCGGTACTGGACACGGTCTACGTCACACGGATCCTGGTGCGGGACAACGTCGTCTTCGGCGCATACGGATTCGACGTGGTAGACGGGAAACGCTATGTGATCCACGCCGACGCGGTGATCCTCGCCGCCGGCGGGCACACGCGCATCTGGCGCCGCACCTCGTCGCGCCGCGACGAGAACACCGGCGACTCCTTCCGCCTCGCCGTACTCGCCGGCGGCCGGATCCGGGACGCGGAGCTCGTCCAGTTCCATCCGTCCGGTCTCATCGCGCCGGAGAACGCCGCGGGAACGCTCGTCTCGGAGGCGGCACGTGGCGAAGGTGGGGTGCTGCGTAACGCGCTGGGGGAGCGGTTCATGGCCCGCTACGACCCCGAACGGATGGAACTGTCCACTCGCGACAGAGTGGCGCTGGCCGAGTACACGGAGATCAAAGAGGGGCGCGGGACGCCAGGCGGAGGCGTGTGGCTCGACGTCTCCCACCTGCCTCGGGAAACCATCATGCGGCGAATCCCCCGCGTGTACCAGACATTGCTCGAACTGCAGATGCTCGACATCACCAGGGAACCGATCGAGATCGCGCCGACCGCTCACTACTCGATGGGCGGGGTCTGGGTGCGTCCGGAAGACCACGGCACCGGCGTCGACGGCCTGTACGCCATCGGCGAGGCGGCGAGCGGCCTGCACGGCGCCAACCGGCTCGGCGGAAACTCCCTCATCGAGTTGCTGGTCTACGGCCGCATAGTCGGCGAGGCCGCCGCGCGCTACTCGCGCGAGTTGGGGGCACAGCGGCGCTCACCGTCGGCAACAGCGGACGCCCGCGGCGAAATCGACGAGTTGCTGGCGGCCGACGGTCCGGAGAACGTGCGGGCCCTGCAGCGCGGGCTGCGGAACACCATGACCGAACACGCCGGCGTAGTCCGCGACGAAACCGGCCTGCTCGCCGGACTGTCCGAACTGGACGATCTCGAAGAGCGGATGAAGGACGTGGGCGTACACCCTGACCTGGCCGGTTTTCAGGATCTCGCGCACGCGTTCGACCTCAAAACCGCGGCTCTGGCCGCACGCGCCACCCTTGAGGCGGCGCTCGAGCGGCGTGAGACCCGTGGCTGTCACAATCGCGCCGACTACCCGGAGCTCGACGATGCGCTTCGCGTCAACCTCGTCTGGTCCGGGCCGGGGCGGATCGAACGCGAAGGGCTGCCCCCGATCCCGGAAGACCTCGCCGCACTCATGCGCGAGGTGTCCACTGTGGGCAAGCTCGTCGAATGACCACTCAAGATGCGATGTCGTGGGGGCTGCACGGCGACCCCGACCTGCTCGTCGAGGCCGCGGAACGGCTGCGTCACGGGATCGAGATGGGTGTCTACCGCTCCCATCCACCCGGCGAGTACGCCATGTTCGGGATGGCGCGGATGCTCGACGCCATCGCGTTCTCGATGCGGCTGGACAGCGCCCTGCATCGCGCCGTGGTCTCGAGCGCGACGGAGGTCGCGCACCACGTGCTGGCGTACGTGCACGCGCACCCTCCGGCCCGCTGACCGAACGCGGTGGCCAGGGCGAGGGGTTGGGCTGCTATCGGGTCTGGATGTCCCACAGTCGTGCGGTGCCGTCGTGGCTGGCGGTGGCCGCGGTCTGCCCGTCGGGGCTGAACACCACGGTGGTCACGGTGGTGGTGTGGCCGGTCAGGGGTTCGCCGATGGGGTGACCGGTGGCGGTGTTCCAGAGGCGTACGGTGCCGTCGTCGCTGGTGGTGGCCAGTGTTCGCCCGTCGGGGTTGAACCACACGGTCACGGTGTTGGTGCCAAGGCAGGGTTCCTGCTGGGCGATGACGGGCTTGCCGGTGGCGATGTTCCACAGCCGGAACCCGCCGCAGTCCTCGGCGGCGAGGGTCCGCCCGTCGGGGCCGAACACCACAGCGCTGGTGTATGTCTGGCCGTCGATGTAGTCGACGCCGGTACCCACGAACGAGGGGAGCTCGTAGGCCAGGCTCGTGATGCGTTGTCCGGCGGCGATATTCCACAGTCGGACCACTCGGTCAGCGCCGAAGACGGCGACGGTCTGCCCGCCCGGAGCCAGCACCGCATCGTCCGCGTCGGCGGTGTTGCCGTTCAGCGTTGTGACGAGCCGTCCGGTGGCGGTGTTCCAGAGGCGTACGGTGCCGTCGCCGCCGAGGGTGGTGATCGTCCGCCCGTCGGAGCTGAACTCCCAGTTGTGACCGGCGAAGTAGTCGCCGGGCGGCGGGGTGCTGAGGCTGCGGGTGAGGGTGGCGATGAGGTGGCCGGTGGCGACGTTCCACAGCCGTGCCGTGTCGTGATCGACGGCGCTGTCGCCGACTGCCAGGAGCTGTCCGTCAGGGCTGAATCCGACGCGGTCCACGCGGTCGGTGTGGCCGGCCATGGTCGTGATCAACTCGCCGGTTACGGTATTCCACAGCTGTATGGCGCCGTCGTCGCTGGCGGAGGCAGCGTTTTGTCCGTGTGGGTTGAATGCCCAGTAGCCCTTCAGGGTGGCGATGCGCCGACCGGTGGCGACGTTCCACAGCCATGCGGTGCCGTGATCGTCGCTGTCGCCGCCGACTGCCAAGGTCTGTCCGTCAGGGCTGAACATCACGTAGGACGCTTCTTCCTCGCCGTGGCTGGTCATGGGCTCGCCGATGGGGCGGCCGGTGGCGGTGTTCCAGAGTCTTACGGTGCCGTCGTCGCTGGCGGTGGCCACGGTCTGCCCGTCAGGGCTGAACGCCACGTCGGTCACGATTGCGGGGCGATCGGTCAAGGTGGCCCGTGCGGTGTCTCGCGGAAGGTGGATGACACCAACGATCGAGGCTGTCAGGGCGACCGCGGTCGCGGTCGCCGCCACGATCGGCCGGCGGTATCTGCGCCGATCGGACCCGGGTGTCGCGGGCGTGGCCCGGCCGGGGATGTCAGGGGTCGCGGTGCTTTGGTCGGCGAGGCGTTCCTGCAGGCGGACGTGCCGGAACTGGTATGCGCCGCCGGACTGGCGAAGCAGCTGTCGGTCCCTGGCGTCGGCGAGGAAGCTGAGCAGGCGCAGCGGTAGGCGACCCTGTCCGGCCAGCAGCACCCGGGTGAGCGTGAACCGTGGCCACGCCCGAGTGAGCAGGGCCAGCAGCGCGAAGATCAGCCCGGGGACGACGCACGCCGCACCGATGATCATCAGTTTCACGCTGCCGTCCGGGGTGGGCAGGGTTGTGTCCGTGTCGGTGTCCGCCCACCAGCGGGTCGAGACGGTCGCGGACACGTCGGGGTTGCCGGGCCATCCAGGCCAGCCGGTGAGCCATTGACTGGACAGGCTGCCGAGGATCAGGGCGGCGGCGAGCGCCGGAGCCGTGAGAACAGCCACGACCGCTCCCCCGACCGCCGCCGCCACCCAGGAGGATCGACGGTCCTGCCGCAGGAAGCCCTCGGGCTGGCCTGCGCCGCACTTGTTGGCGGGGCATCAAGCCAGTTGTGTACGGCCAGGGCCACCGCGACCACGACGGCGAGGGCGGTCACGGCAGCGAGCGCCTCGATGTAGGTCTGGATGACGGTGAAGGACCATCCGTCGCTGACCTGGATGGCACCTGCGGCCACGAGCAGGACGGGCACGGCGGGGACAGCGATCAGCGCCGCGCCGGTCGCGAACCCGCGGCGTAGCCGGCCCAGCGAGCCGCGGATCGCGAACGACAGCCGTCCTGGTGCCCGACCGGCTCCCGCGTACCAGATCACGATCGCGAAGATGGTGAACGTGCCGCCGACAGCGGCTGCGACGGTCAGCGCTTCATCCAGCGGGATGGCGTCTTCGGTGTTCGCGTTGGTGTTCGCGGCGGCGATCCCGGCTGAGATCCCACTCATCAGCGCGATGCCTCCGCCGATGCCGATGCCGGGGGCGACCCAGGGTGAGAGCAGTCGTTGGCTGAGCCGCCACCAGGCCAGGTCACGTTCGCGGTAGCGATGCAGGTAGATGGCCAGGAAGGTCAGCCAGGGCCGCGCCTGCCGCGCTGTCCACCGAGCAGGTGTCTGGTGCACCGGGTTGCCGGAGGGCAGGCGATCCGGGGCGTACGCGGCATCGATGACCCGGTCGGTGAGGTGGTCCTCCACCGCGTGACGACAGTCGAACCGGGTGGCGTCCAGCAGGTCGCCGGGGTCCCCGCCGAGGCGCTGATAGACCATGCGCGCGAGGGCGAGCATCAGCGGGGTGGACAACGCCGAGGCCACCGGACCCTGCGGCTGGGCTCGCACGTCGGCGTAGACGGCTTCCCACGCGGTGCCGTCGGGCCAGTCGACCTGGGACAGGTACCCGATGACATCGGCCGCGGGCACCGGCACGATCTGTACAACCGGCGCCCGGTGCAGGGTGGGCGCGCCATCGGTGATCACGTCGGCGTACTCGGCGGTGCGGCACGTCACCACGATCGGGTGGTCGGCACCGATGGCGTGGTTGAGCGCGCGGACCGCGCCGCGGCGGGCCGACTCGGGTATCTCGTCGAGTCCGTCCAGCACTGGCATCAGGAGCCGATGGTCAAGCAACCGGCGTGGGATCTCCGACCGACCGGCCGGCGTAGTAGGAGTCGGCCAACGTGCGTACCACCCAGTCGTCGAGACCCTCGCGGACCGGATCCCACGACGAGGCTGCCAGCAGCACCGGTACCGGCGCGCCGCTGGCTCGTGCCTTCAGCAGGCCCAGCGTGAGCAGCATGGCCAGGACGGTCTTGCCCGCGCCGGGCTCGCCGACGATCACCAACCGGCCGCTGGGTATGCGTCGGTATCCGTCGGCGAGTTGGACGACAACGTCGTCGAAGCGACCGTCCATCCGCCCGGCCAGCCGGTCCCGTACGACCCGGTGTGGGCGTTCGTCGAGGTCACCACGCGTGCTTGTCCAGGACAGCGGCAGTACCTTCGGATCGCGCAGGTGCCGGGCGGCGACCTCGCCCAGCCACTCCGCCTGAACGATCTGCGCCAGGTTGTCGGCCAGCCCTTCGGCGTCGCGCCAGGAGGCTTCGCTGCGGCGCAGGTAACTGGCGGCGGACAGGGCCGCTTGCGCGAAGCCGCAAAACAGGCCCGCCACCCCGGCCCACGCGGCGCCGTCCGTCAGATCACGGGTGAGCGACCATGTCCCGAGCCCCACTATCGCGATGGCCGAGCCAGCCAGGACAAGCTTTCCGAGGAACCGATGTGATGATTGTTCTGGCATCCAGTCACCCGCCAGTTTGTAGCGCGACCGAACGCCGCGCGTATCGCTGGGTAAGCATCCCGTAACTGGTCGGGGAGAGGGATCCGGAAGTCGGTTTTAACTGCCAGACCAACCACTAATACGGGGTGGCCGTGTCGCCTCGTGCGATCTTGGTCAGGGCGAGGAAGGCGACCGTGACGACGGTAAAGATGTTGATCGTCATCATGGTCTCGTTGATCGCGTTGATGCTCCATTGGGCGCCGGCCATGTCGACCACGGTGCCCGGTTCGGCGGCGATGAAATACGGGATCGAGGTCAGGCCCAGTGCGGCATAGATGAGCACCGGCTGGGTGAGTGACCCCGGCGCGACGACACCGCTCGGCTGGGAGTCGCGGGTCTGTGCTGCTGCCAGGATGAGGGCGAAGATCTGGAAGAAGACGTAGGTGACCAGCCACCAGCCGAGGTAGTTGGTGTACGGGACGCCGAACACGCCGCCGCCGTCGTGCCAGATCCACGTCTCGAGCAAGGTGGACGCCTGGGAGTCGCTGGCCACGTCGAACATGGTCATGACGGCGGCGGCCAGGGCAGGCAGGGCGACGACGTTGAGCTTGCCGATGCGTTCGCGCCAGTTGAGGCGTTCGTCGGCGCGGTCGAGGACGGTGGAGGCGGTCAGCCAGCTGATGTAGCCCAGGCCGAAGTAGATCGGGCCGATGAAGATCGGCACGTGGAACAGTTTCAGGTCGCCGGTGTAATGGTAGTTGCCGAACGGAAAGCCGGTGACGATGCTGAGGTTCTCGAAGGCGTTGCTCACCACGAACGTCACGGCGAAGAAGGTCAGGAATCGTCGCCAGCCGTAGCGGCGGAGGCCGTGGATGGCCGCGAATGGGATCGTGAGCAGCAGCGTGACAAACACGGCGTTGATGCCAGTCAGCGGCAGCAGGATCGCCGTGGTTACCGCGAGCCCGACGAAGATCCACTGGATATTGTCCAGTACGCGCCCGGTGGGGTGTTGGGTGGTCGTCATGGCATACACCTCGATGTCGTGATGGGCGCCGGTCGTCAGCTAGGACCGGACGGGCGCTCCGGTTCGTGACAGTCAGGCGCCGGCCAGGACTCCGCGGAGCTTGTTCCGCGAGTTGACGTCGAGTTTGGTGAACACCTTGCGCAGGTGCCATTCCACCGTGCGGGGGCTGATGAACAGCTCGGCGCCGATCTCGGAGTTCGTTTTCCCCGCCGCGGCGAGCCGAGCGATCTGGGCTTCCTGCGCGGTGAGCGATTCGCGGATGTCGGCCGTGCGTTGGCGGACCGTCTCGCCGGTGGCGAGGAGTTCGCGGCGGGCGCGCTCGGCGAAGGCTCCGGCGCCGAAACCCCGCAACATCTCGTACGCCGTACGCAGGTGCTCGCGCGCGTCAAGGCGCCGGTTCTCGCGGCGCAGCCACTCGCCGTACACCAGGTGGGTGCGAGCAAGTTGAACGGCGATCCGGCTCCGCCGCAGGCGCTCGATGGCCTCGCGGTACAGCAGGTCCGCGGCCTGGCCGTCGCTGAGTAGCGCTCTCGACCTCGCCAGGAGGCCGAGCGCCCAGTCGGTGCCGCCAGCGGTGGCGCGTTCCTCGAATCGTCGCAGGGCGGCCGCGGCCGCGTCGGGGGCATCGCCGCGGGCGCCCGCCTCGACGAGTTCGGTGAGAGAGAAGCCGTAGCTTGCCAGGTCGTCCTGTTCGCCCGCCCGTTCGGCGCTGGCCAGAGCGGCCTGGTACTGGCCCAGGCCGTTGTACAGCACCGAGAGCAGATAGTTGCCCAGGCCGATCGCTCGCCCTTCGCCCCAGTTCGTCGCGTGCTGGATGCCTGCCCGGATCAGCTCCGGCGCCTGGGCATCCTCGCCACGCCAAGCGACGAGCAGCAGCCTCACGAACCCGAGAGTCGAGTGGCCAGTCACGTCCGCGAGGGTGTGGGACTCCTCGAGCAACTCCGAGGCCAGGTCGAACTCGCCGGTGTGCACGTGTACGGCGGCGCGGTAGCTGAGGGCCAGCGGCAGGAAGTTGAGCGCGCCGGCCTGCCGGGCGGCCCGAACCGCCTGCGTGGTCAGCTCGTGCCACGCCTCGTCGTCCCACATGTCGCCGGCGACCAGCCAGGTCAGCCACAGCCAGCGCATGACGGCGTCCGCGTCGTGGCCGGCGTCCCGCCGGACCGCCCGCAGGGCCTGCTTCAGCAGCGGCGCACCCTCGACGTAGCCCTCGGCGTACCGGGTCGCCAGGCCGTCGAGCAGCACGTCCACCAGCCGTGGCGGTTGCGGTCCCGGCGGTGCGGTGCGGGCGGCCTCGGCCACCGCCCGCACTCCGCCGCGGTCGATGAGGGGGCCGGCGAAGAACGCCGCTCCGATCGCTTCGAGGTACGTCTCCCGCGCTTGCCCGCCGTCGACCCGCTCCAGCCGGCGGGCCGCGTCGAGAAGCAACGGCAGGGCGTCCCCGCCACGCCGGCGCGCGACGAGGATCTGGCCACGCAGCCGGGTCAGCCGCCCATGCTGGAGCTCGTCCAGCGGTGCCATCTCCGCGGTGGCGAGGAGCTCGGTCGCCGCGTCGGCCGCCCCGGCCTCGAAGGTGGCCCGCGCCGCGGCCACCGCTCTGGCGCCGCGTCTGGCCGGGTCGGGTGTCAGCTCGGTGGCCCGCCGCAGGAACGCGGCGGCTGCCGCGATACCGCCGCGGGCCTGGGCCCGGTCGGCTGAGCGCTCCAGTTCGCCGGCTACGGCCTCGTCGGGTTCGACCGCGGCGTGGGCGCGGTGCCAGGCCCGGCGATCCGGGTCGGAGTCGGGGTCGGTCGCCTCGGCCAATGCCCGGTGCACGTCCCGGCGGTCTGCCGGGTCTGCCGCGCGATAGGCGGCCGAGCGCACCAGCGGATGACGGAACCGCACCCGTACACCGAACTCGATCAGCCCCGCCGCCTCGGCCGCCGCCGCGGCGTCGGCGCCGATATCGAGCCGTTCGGCCGCCCGCCTGAGCAACGACGGGTCGCCCACCGGCTCGGCGGCCGCCGCCAGCAGCAGCCGTCGCGCCGTACCCGGAAGCGCCCCGATGCGCCGCAGGAAGCTCTGCTCGATCTGACTCGCCAGCGGCTGCGCGTCGGGACGCCCGAACCCGCCGGCCAGCTCCGTCACCGTCAACCCTCGTGTCAGCTCCAGCAGGGCCAGGGGGTTGCCGCGGGTCTCGGCGACGATCCGGTCCCGGACGCCCTCGTCCAGCAGCCCGGGGACCACCGAGTCCAGCAGCGCACGTGCATCGCTGTCGCGCAACCCCCGGACCACCAGCTCCCGCAGCCCCACCAGGTCGTTGCCCGAGTCGGGTGTCGAGGTGCGCACCGCGAACACCAGGACGACCCGTTCCACGAGCAGCCGGCGCGCGACGAACGTGAGGGTCTGCGCGGAGGCCAGGTCGAGCCACTGGCAGTCGTCCACCACGCAGACGAGCGGCTGCTCCTCGGCCAGTTCGGCGAGCAGGCTGAGCACCGCCAACCCAACCAGGAAGCGGTCCGGCGCGCTGCCCGCGCGCAGGCCGAACGCGATGGCCAGCGCGTCGCGCTGCGGGCCGGGAAGGCGGTCGAGATGACCCATCAGCGGTACGCACAACTGGTGCAGCCCCGCGTAGGCCAGCTCCATCTCCGACTCGACGCCGGCCGCCCGCAGGACCCGGCATCCTGCCGCGCGCCCCACCACGTGCTCCAGCAGCGCGGACTTGCCGACGCCCGGCTCGCCGCGCAGCACCAGCACCTGGCTCTGCCCCGCCTTGGCGTCCGCGACCAACCGGTCCAGCGTCTCGCACTCGCTGCGCCGGCCACGCAGAGCCGTGCTCGCCATCCACCACCCCGCAGGTCAAGGAAGCCCTGATCAACTCGGGCTTGTCCCATGATGCACTGCGGGGGCCGCGCACGGACAGCCGCCTGCCTCGGCCGCCGGGTAGATCCCGGCTACGCCGAGCCGCCGGTCAGTCGCTGTCATGGGCGGTGTTGTCGAGCCAGTGTTGGGCGAGGTCGGTGTCGCCGTTGACGCTGATGTCGGTGGCTTCGCGGTCGGTGAGAGGGAGTCGTCGGGTCAAGGTCAGCAGCAGCGATCGTGCCGGGCCGGCCACCGTCACATCGGCCTGCTGGGCTCCGGGCCGCCACGTTGCCCCGTCAGGCCGCCGTTCGACGAACCAGGCGCCCGTGTCGTCCGCGGTGTCGGTGGCCAGCCACTGCAGCGTCTGCCCGGTGCCCCGGATGGTGTTGGCGGACTCGGACCGCAGCATCTGCCACGTGGGGAGGTGAGCATCGCGAGGTGGTTGCTGATGAGCGCGGCTGCGATGTCGGGGTCGATGTCGGCCGGTCGGTCCGCCGCGTTGGCTGCGTCAAAGCCGTGGACGACCGTCTCGTTGAGGACGCTGGACATCCAGAATCGCGTCCCGGGCCGCCCGTCCCCCGCGGCGTTGAACACCGGCGCGTCGAGCGCGTCATCGGAGCACGCGCTCGCGACCCGCTGCGCGGACTGCGACAGCCACGCCTGCCACTCGCGGGGGTCGGTGGGGAGTACGGCCATCTGGGTGGGCAACTGCGTGGGGTCGGTGATGCGCCGTTCGATGATCTCCGCGACCCAGTGCTGGGTCTGGCCCACGTGCTCGACCAGGTCAGTGATGGTCCACTGCGGGGTTGTCGGCACGGCGGCGTCAGGTCCGGCCGCGGCGGCTGATTCCGCCAGACGTCGGGTGTGTTCGACGATCGCTCGCCGGGCCTGTTCCGCGTTCAGCTCTGTCATTGGATTGTCCTATCGGTAGGTCGTTGTGCTGTGTATGACTCGGCGTGCCGGTCAAACTCATCGGTGACCTGTGGATCGGCGCGGAGAGGCTCAACGGCGTCGCCGTCGTGCAACCGGTGTACGTTCGACGATCATGGCTAACCAACAGTGGTCGTTCGGCGGAGACCTGAGCGTCAACCGAGTCGGCTACGGAACCATGAAGCTCACCGGCTGGCCGAGAGGCGAGCGGCCCGACCAAGACACCGCCCTGGCGATCCTGCGCCGAGCCGTGGAGCTTGGCGTCAACCACCTCGACACGTCGAACTACTACGCGCGCGACGGCGTGGCCGCGAACGAGCTGATCCGTACCGCGTTGCACCCATATCCCGATGATCTGGTGATCGTGACAAAGGTCGGTGCGCTGGTCGAGGGTCACGACATCACGCGGCCCCCGCCGAGCAACGCGGCCTCACCCCCGAAGGTCTGCGCCGCGGCGTCGAGGCAAACCTGCGCTCACTCGGCGTGGACCAGCTCGACGTGGTGAACCTGCGCATGGGCGACCGTGGGCACACCGACACGCCGCTTGAAGCCGCGTTGGAAACCCTGATGTCCCTGCGCGCGGAGGGTCTTATCCGGCACCTGGGCGTCTCCAACGTCACCCAGACCCAGGTCGCCCGGGCGCGCGCCGTCGCCGACATCGTGTGCGTGCAGAACCTGTACAACATCGCGGCGCGCGACGACGACCCGCTCGTCGACACCTGCGCCCACGCCGGCATCGCCTACGTACCGTTCTTCCCCGTCGGCGGGTTCCAGCCGCTGACCGCCGAGCACCTAACCACAGTGGCCGGTCGGCTCGGCGCCACCGTGCCCCAAGTAGCGCTTGCCTGGTTGCTGGCCCGATCGCCCAACATCGTGCTCATCCCCGGGACCAGTTCGCTGGCACATCTGGAACAGAACATCGCAGCCGGCCAGCTACAGCTAACCGACGACGACCTCGCACAGCTCGGAGCATGAACAGTCCGCTCCCATGGATCTAGAGACCTTTCGGGGTCAGGTTCAGAGTCAGGATCGAGTTCTGAGCTACCGCGGCGCTCGTCGCGGTCCAGGCCGTCGCTCCCGCGGCCGCATCCTGCGCGGTCCACAACCAACAGAGACGGGCGATGCCCGCGCGGCGATGGGGTGTGGACCACGGAAAGATCCAATAGATGGACCTCACAGCCCGTGACACCTTCACAGGGCCGTCTCCCGGGCGGCGCTCGGCCGTTGTCATTGGGTCTTGTGCCGCAGGGCTGGCAGCGCTGGTCGGGGGTTTCGGCGAGCGCCAGCGAGCCGCCGACCTGCGCGGTGCCCGCGGGAGCATGCGGCCCGCAGGTGACGCGGGCCGGGGCATATCTGCTCGGACAAACCACAGACGCCGCCTGACCCCAAACCCAAAACGTCTCTAGACGAGAAATGGTTAGCTGCGAACCATTTCTCGTCTAGATCTAACTGCCAAGGGACAGGCTTGGGCTGCTCTGTCCGTCGTGGTGGGGCCGCTGGGTCAGTTCACGGCGGCGATCGCGGACGTGATCACCTCCGCGACCTCGCCGGGACGGGAGATGGTGATCGCGTGTGACGTGCCGGTGAGTTCCACCGTGGCCTTCGCACCGGCCCGTTCGGCCATCAGCCGGTGGGCCGCGACCGGGATGTTGCGGTCCGCGTCGCCGAAGACGAACCACGACGGCAGCGACCGCCACGCCGGCGGGCCGGCGTGCTCGCGCAGGGCGATGTCGCGCAGGGGACGCTGCGTGGCTGCGAGGACGGCTGCCTCAGCGGCGGGTACGTCCGCCGCGAACTGCTCGTGGAACCGGTCCTGCCGGATGTACAGCTCTACGGAACCGTCACCCAGCGGCACCGCATCCAGCGTGTCCCCCAGGGTGCTGCCCGGCAGGCGACCGCTCAGCTCGAAGATGCTCTCGCCCTCCAGCGGAGCGAACGCGGCAACGTACACCAGTGCCCGTACGTTGTCGTGCCCCGTCGCCGCGTTGCTGATCACCGCGCCGCCGTAGGAGTGCCCGACCAGCACGATCGGTCCGGGTATCGAGCCGAGCAGGCTGGAGACGGACGCGGCGTCGCCCGACAGGCTGCGCAGCGGGTTGGCGGCTGCGATCGTGCCGTGCCCGGCCTGCCGCAGCTCGCTGATCACGCCGCCCCAGCTCGATGATTCCGCGAATGCGCCGTGGACGAACACGACGGTGAGTTCCGACATGAATTGACTCCTCAGGTTTACAGCGTGGTGATGAGTCCGCCGTCGATGGTGATGTCGGCACCGGTGATGTTCCCGGCGCGGTCGCTGGCCAGCAGCAGTACGAGGTCGGCGACTTCCCGTGGTTGGGTGAACCGGCCGGTGACCGAGTCGGTGGCGGCGTGTTTGGCAACAGCTTGCGGGTCGCTGCCGGTGGCGAGGGCGACGGTTGCGGCGACGCCGCTCTCACCGAGCCACAGTGGAGTGCTTACCGGGCCGGGGCTGATGGTGTTGACCCGGATTCCGTGTGGACCGACCTCTTTGGACAGTGCTTTGGAGAAGTTGGCCAATGCCGCCTTGGCGGCGCTGTAGTCGATGACCAGCGGATCGGGCAGTGTCGCGTTGACCGAGGTGATGGTGATGATGGCGCCCGCGCCGCGGTCGAGCAGGTGCGGCAGCGCGGCGCGGGTGGTGCGTACGGCGGCGAGCAGGTTGATGTTCAGCGTGGTGTTCCAGTCGTCGTCGGTGACGGTCAGGAACCCGCCGGTGCGGGGGTGGACCGCGCCGACGTTGTTGACGAGTATGTCCAGGCCGCCGAATGCGGTGACGGCGGCGTCGATGAGCTGGGCCGGGCCCTGCGGGAGGGCCAGGTCCACCGGGACTGCCAGCACGGAGGCCGCCGCGGCGAGTTCGGACAGCTCAGCGGTGGGTTTGCGGGCGCCGGCGACCACGGCTGCTCCTTCGCCGGCGAGTGCTTCGACGATGGCGAGTCCGATCCCTTTGCTGGCGCCGGTGACGACCGCGACTTTGCCGGACAGGTGCGTGTCCACGACGGTTCCCCTTTTGTCGGTCAGTTCGTGGAGCGGGCGGCGGCGACGATGAGCCCTTCGACGGTGTCCGGCCGGGACAGTGGCGAGGCGTGCGACGCGCGCACCTTGACGAGGTGGCTACCGGCCCGCTGGGCCATGAACCGCTGGAGCGAGGGTGCGATGGCGTGGTCTTCGGTGCCGAGCAGGTACCAGCTGGGCAGGCTTTTCCAGGCCGGGATCCCGGAGGGCTCGAGCAGTGCGCTGAGCGTGATCGGTCGCTGCGCGGCGGCCAGGTTTGCCGCGGTGGCCGCGGGCAGGTCGCCGGCGAACACCTGCGGGAACACGGCGAGCTTGAGGTAGAGGTCGACGTCGCCGGTCGGAGCGCCGGGGTACTGAACGGCGTCGAACAGTGCGTTCGGATCCGCGCCACCGCCTTGCAGCCCGAGGATGGTTTCACCCTGGTCGGGGACGAAAGCGTCGATGTAGACCAGGGCCCGCACGTCGGGGTCGGCCAGGGCGGCGTTGGTGATGACCGCGCCGCCGTACGAGTGTCCAACCAGGACGACGGGGCCGGTGGTGCGCTGCTGGATGAACGCCGCGAGGTAGGCCGCGTCGCTGCCGAGCCCGCGCAGCGGGTTCGGTGGGGCGAGCACGGTGTAGCCGTCCTGCTGCAGGCGGCCGGTCACCTTGGCCCAGCTGGACGCGTCGGCCCACGCGCCGTGGACGAGCACGATCGTCGGTTTCGGCCGTGCCGATCCCGAGGTTGTCGCCACGGCGCTGGCCGACGCGAGGGTTGCCGGCGCCGCCAGGCAGATGACAGCCAGGACGGCGGCGGTGAGGAGGCGGGGCAACGTGACCCGCGACGGGTTGAACATGGCGTCTCCCGGTGGGTTCGATGGATCGGGCTTCACAGACTGTGCTTGTTCAGCCAGGACAGCGAGGCGTCGGCAACCTCGCGCCAGCCGTGGTCGATGGTCAGCGAGTGCGCCCGGTCAGGGAAGTCGATGAGGTCGGTCACCGCATCGGAGTGCCGGTACTGCTTGAGGGTGGCTCGGGTGACCGCCTCGGGCACGGTGTGGTCCCGGCCGCCCGTGATCAGCAGGAGTGGTCCGCGCTTCTCGTTGTCGGTGTCGACCTTGGCGGGCGAGTGCGGGTTGAAGTTGGCGGCGGCGGCCTCGAACAACGGCTTGCCGGGCGCGGGAATCGCCCATCGCTCGTACAGTTCCTGCGACTCTTGCTCGGAGATGGCGTTGCCGAACGCGTACCGGAACTGCTGCGCGGTCAATGACACGGCCTTGTGGAGGTTGGTCGGGTGCTTGAACACCGGTAGCGTCGCGCGCAGTGCCGACAACGGTAGCGGCAGCACACCCTTGATCTGGGCGGCGTCGATCGCCACCGCGGCCGCGGCGAGATCCTGGCCGAGCAGTTTCTGCGCGATCATGCCGCCGAAGGAATGCCCGACCAGGATCGGCTTGGTACCCGAATCGTTGATGATCTTCGCGTAGTGCGCGACGACGTCGTCGATGCCGTGGTCGGCGATGGCCTCCGGATGTGCGCGGGCTTCCTCGACGGTGTCCGGGTCGCCGGGCCAACCCGGCGCGGATGGTGCGTAGCCGGCCTGGCGGAACAGGTCCAGCCAGGGGGTCCAGGAGCTGGCGTGCAGCCAGAGCCCGTGGATGAAGATGACGGGGGTGGATGTGGTCATGATCGCCTCTCTCAGGTGGGGCGCACGTGCGACATGTGGGTGGTGGCGGCCATGCGGATGTGTTGGGCGACCTCGGCCGGCCGTGATCGGGCGATGGCGTGTGAGGCGTCGACCTCGATCGTCGTGGCGCCCGCCCGTCGCGCCATGAAGCGCTGGGCATCTGGGTGGATGGCCTGGTCGGCAGTGGCGACGACGAACCAGGACGGCAGCGTCCGCCAGGCGGCGGCCGCGACGCGTTCCTGGAACGCGGTTGCGGCGAGCGGGCGCTGCGCGACCGCCGCCACGGCGGTGGCTCGTTCGGGTACGTCGGCGGCGAATACCTCGCGGTATCCGTCGGCGGTCAGGTAGAGCTCGACCCCGGATTCGGCGTCTTCGGTGGGGAAGGTGGCTGGTCGCAGGGCCGACGCGAGTCGGGTGCTCGGGAAGTGGGCGGCGAGGTCCAGCAGGTTCTCGCCGGTGGCAGGGGCGTATGCGGCGACGTAGACGAGTCCGACGACGTTGTCGAGTCCGCATCCGGCCTGGGTGATCACGGCGCCGCCGTAGGCATGGCCGGCCAGTAGGACCGGCCCGTCGATCGCTCGGGCGACGCTGGCGAGGTAGGCGGCGTCGGTGGCGATGCCACGCAGCGGGTTCGCCGGTGCCAGGACACCATTACCCGTGGCGTGCAGGTCGGCGATGACCTCCGCCCAGATCGAGGCGTCCGCGAACCCGCCGTGCACGAGCAGCACGGTTGGGGTACTGCCATTGACGTACGCCCGCGACCGGTCCATGCACGCACCGTAGGCAACGCGGGCGCGGGTTCGCGTACGTCACATGACGGTGTTCATGCCGGCGACTGGAGGGCCACCCGCAGCCCGGACCGTGCGGTGATCCCGAGCTTGGGGAAGATCTTGTGCAGGTGCGAGCTGATCGTGCGGTGCGACAGGTACAGCTTCTGGCCGATCTCGCGGTTGGTCAGGCCCTCGGCGGCCATCTGGGCGATCTGCAACTCCTGCGGCGTGAGCTGGTCGCGGGCGTCCGGGATCCGGCGGCGGCTGGTTTCCCCGGAGGCTCGCAGCTCTTGGCGGGCCCGTTCGCCCCACGGGATGGTGCCCAACGCGTCGAACGTTTCCCGTGCCGCGCGTAGGTGTCCCCGGGACTCGGCGGATCGACGCTGGCGGCGCAGCCATCCGCCGTAGGCGAGTTGGACGCGGGCCCTGGTGAACGGCCACCGTGCCAGGTCCGCCCGCAGCGCGGCCTCGAACAATGCCTGCGCGTCGCGGTCGTCGGCCAGGAGGGCCTGGGCGTAGCGCAGGCCGGCGTGCAGCGCCGGCGACGGAGTCAGCTGCGCCACCGTCTCCATCTGGGTCACGATGGCCTCGACCGCGTCGCCGTACCCCGCGTGCACCGCGGCTTCGGCCAGATCTCCCACGGCGTAGCAGCGAAGCGCTGTGTGGTACGCGGGATCGGCGGGGTCGAACATCCGGCGCAACTGCTCGTACGCTTCGGCGTGGTGCCCATCGGCGAGCGCGGCCAGGCCCCGGGCGTGCTGCACCTGCGCCAGCACCGGCCGAGCGGCCACGGGCAGAGCGGCCTGCTCGGCCTCGGCGGCCAGCGCCGCGGCGCGGTCCAGGTCGCCGCGGACCGCGGCGAGCAGAGCCTGGGTCACCTGCGCCGTGGCCAGCATGATCGGCTGCATCGTCTCCCGGCTCAGCCGCGCGGCCTCCTCGGCAGCGGGAATCGCCACGCTCAGGTCTCCCACGTGCGCCGCACTCCACGCCTGCGACGCCAGGCACCGCGCCAGCAGGCCGAGCCGACCCTCCGACCGCAACTCACCGATCGCGGCGGCACAGAAGCCCACCGCGAGATCGAACGCGCCTACCAGCAGCGCCGCGTCGGCCCGGCGGGACGCGCGCCCGTGCCGGCTCGGATTGGCGGCCAGCCAGCGCAGGCGCTCGATGACCACCGCACCACGTTCGATCGGCGCGGCGAACGCGAGAATCGCCAGCAGCCGCCCGTCGTGCGCGTCGACCGGCAGCCGCTCGGCCGCCGACACGACCTCGTCCCGTACGACGCCACCGGGCTCCGTCCAGAAGCAGCGCAACGCCGCTCCCCACAGCAGCTTCAACGCCAGACCGGTGTCGCCCTCGGCCGCCGACCGCTCCGCGAGCTCGGTCAGCGACCGCACCCCCGCGACAACGTCGCCGATGCCGTCGTCGAACCGTTCCCGAATCCACACCATCCGGGAGCGTTGCCCCGCCGACAGCTCAACCGCCGCGCTCTGGCGTAGCAGGCCGGCGACCAGATCGGGCCGACCCAACTCGAACGCGAGCTCGGCCGCCCGGAGCAGCCGTTCGCCCTGCCGGACCGGATCCTCGCTCACCCGCGCCGCGCGTTCCAACGCCGCGACGGCCGCATCGACGCCGCCTCGGCGTCGTGCCCGCTCGGCAGCGGCCTCCAACTCGGACGCCACACCCTCGTCCGGCCCGGTCGTGGCGGCCGAACGATGCCATACTCGGCGGTCTGCGTCATCGGCCAGGACCTGCGCGAACGCGGCGTGGATCATGTGCCGCTGGCCGATGCTGGACCGTTGGACGACTGCCGAACGCATCAGCGGATGCCGAAACAGCACGCTCGCGTCGCCCACCTCGACAAGCCGCGCCTCGACCGCGGGGGTGAAGGCGTCGGCGGTGAGCGGCGCGTCGGCGACCAGGGCGGCGGCGGCCAGCGCCTCCGACAGGACGTCGCGGTCGTTGAGCGCCGTCACCAGGAGCAGCAGCCGGGTGGCCGTCGGCAGCTCGGACACGCGTGCGGCGAACGCCTGCTCCAAGCGCGTGGTCAGTGGCAACCATGCCGTCGACGCCACCCGGTCGTCGATGTGCCCGACGGCGGTCGGCAACTCGATGAGGGCGAGTGGGTTGCCGGCGGCCTCGCTCAGTATCCGTTCCCGCACCGCCGGCTGCAGTCCTGGAGCATGAATGTCCAAGAGCGTGGCCGCCGTAGGGTCGTCCAGCCGTCCCACGTTCAACTCCGGCAGCCCGGCACGGTCGAAGGCGCGCCGGAACCCGTCTCGTGTCGCCGCGAGCAGTACCACCGGCTCGAACTCGAGGCGCCGCGCGACGAACACGAGCACGTCGGCGCTGGGCCGGTCGAGCCAGTGCGCGTCCTCGACCAGCAGCAGGATCGGCGCACGCGTCGCCGCGTCGCCCAGCAGGTTCAACGTGGCCAACGCGATGAGGTACAGGTCCGGCGCGGGGGCATCAGCCCGACCGATGGCCGCCAACACCGCCGCACGCTGCGGACCCGGCAGGCGCTCAAGGTCGCCGAGCACCGGGCGCAGCAGCTGATACAGCCCCGCGAAGGGAACGTGGGTCTCCGACTCAACCCCGGCCGTCGCGAGGACCCGCCACCCGGCATCGGCCGCGAGCCGGCCCGCCTCGGACAACAATGCCGACTTGCCGATCCCCGCCGCACCACGCACCACAACCGCGCCACCACCGTCGCGGATGCGATCAACGCGATCGCCCAGAACCGCCAGTTCTGGCCCACGGCCGACCAACGGCGAAGCAGGACCGGCAGCCGACATGACCCACATCATCCACTGTGACTGGTCACCGACGCAGGGCCGGTCCGATCCAGCGCCGGACGAGGGCCCGCAATTGGTCGTCGGTGAGTGGCGGCGTCGAGGGGTATCGCAGGAACGAGATGAACAGTCGCATGAGGATCTCGGCGAGGCTCCGCAGGTCGGCGTCGGTGGTGACGCCGACCGCCGACCAGTTGACGGGCAGGTTGCCGAGGATCCGTGCGCCGAGGGAGAACGAGAGCGGTGAGGTGACTCCCGCAGTGAAGGAGTCGGTCTCGCCGGCCTGGAGGAGCAGGCCCATGTAGGGCTCCTGGGGGATGGTGCGCACGGCCCACACGACGGACTCCACGGCGGCTTCTTCCGGCGTCTCGAACGAGGCCAGGTGGTGCTCCATCCGTTCGGCGAACTCCTCGGCGCCGGCTTCTGCGACGGCGGTGAGGATGTCGGCCAGGCTGGGGAAGTAGCGGTAAACGGTCTGGCGGGTGACGCCGGCCTCGGTCGCGATGTCGGAGAGGCTGGTCTTGGCGAGCCCGAGCCGGTCGATGCACGCCGTCGCCGCCTCGACGATCCGGCGGCGTGCCTCGTTCTCGGTGCCGGGCGGGTTGCCCTGCCATCCGTGGTACCCCATGCGCCCATCTTCCCGAACGCGGCAGGTCAGACCGTGACCGGGGCGGTGCGCCGGTGCAGTGCGACGAGCAGCAGGCCGGCGGCGGCGAAGCAGGCGAGCGCGTAGGGCCCGCTGCCGATCGGCGTGCCGTCGCTGGTGACGCCGTTGTCCGCGGCGAGGTAGGCCGGGAGTGCGCTGAGCCAGATCACCGCCATCCCACCGAGGTAGACGGCGGGGTAGTACCGGGCGAAGGTCGACACGTCCGGGGTGCGGTCGGTGGACCGTAGGTAGGACACCATGATCCAGGTGCCCACGAGCCAGAGCAGGGTCAGTTCGATGCCGAGGACCCATGCCTGCGCGGTGCTGTTCCCCTTGAAGAAACTTGCGGGGATGCCGGCGATCGTCATGGTCGGCGGCGTCAGCACCCCGGCCACCAGGATGCTCGGCACAAGCGACCACCGGCGGGCCAGGCGCACGACGAGGTAGGTCATGGCGCCCATCGAGACCGAGGCGAACAGCAACATGCTGTTCATCGGCACCGACGCCAGCGCGGGGTGGTTGACGATGTCGTTGTCCATGTTCCAGGCCCACCACTTGAGCTGCGGACCGATGTGGTCGAATACCTCGTAGAAGACCTGGCAGGTGAAGGCGACGGCCACCGATCCGGTCAGCGCGCCGCGGCGGGCGAAGATCCCGAGCGACCGAACGAGCTCGTACGCGAGCTGGCTGAACGCCGGGTAGAACGCCACGATGTAGAGCGGCAACCGGTCCCACATGAACTGCACGGTGAACCGGTTGTGGGCGAAGATGAATCCGTAGAGTTGGTCGAGACCGAACCATTCCGGGAAGTACAGCGGCGGCTCGGTCACGAGGAGGTAGACCAGCGAGGCGAACCACAGCGCCAGGTTGGTCGGATCGCCGGCGCGGTGCCGCCGGATGGCGTGTACCAGTGCGAAGACCGCGCCGCCGATGATGATCACTTCGAGCAGCGGCATGGTCCAGTCGGCGAGCTCCCACGGGAAGCGGACCGAGACCACGGGGGAGACGTCGTGGCAGTCGAAGCCGAGCTCGCGGGTGACGGCCTCCGCGCCGGGCCCGCACTCGGCGCTCACCGCACCGCCGCTGCCGCGGTGGCCGATGAGTAGTCCGTGGCCGGTGGCTCGGCGTTGGGGTCGAACCCGAAGGGCACCCGGCGCCGCCCCAGCGCGGCGCGGATGCCGTGGCGCACGAGTCGCGCGAGCACACCCGGGTTGCCCAGCATGTCGCCGAGTGACTCGTCAAGGTTGAACACCTTGGCGAAGTGCGAGTCAATCACCGGGTCCTCGCGGGCGGCGCCGACGATGAAGCTGAACGCGGGATCGGACACGGCGGCGAGGACGCGACGGCGCCACTCGGACGGCTTCTCGGTGCCCACCGCGAACGCGTAGCCCTGGTCCCGCGCCATCGCCAGGCGCCACGGCACGCCGAGCAGCTTGCATTGTGCCGTGAGGAACCGCGAGAAGAATGTGGCGTCGAGTCGTTCGGCGCGGGCTTCGGCGCGGGCAAGGTGCTCGCGCAGCAGCAACGCGGACAGCGACGCGGAGCTGATGCCCTGGGCGTAGAACGGGTTGAACGCACAGATCGAGTCGCCGACGAACGCCAGCCCCGTGGGCGGCGTCGCCCACCGGTCGTAGCGCCGCCAGACGTTGCCGGTCGACCGCGTCAGATGGACCTCCGAGGTAGGCGTGCACCGATCCATCGCGGCCGCGAACAGCGGCGCCCGTACCCGGCGGGCCGATTCGACGAACGTGTCGTCGGTACGCGGCATGGCGTGCCCCACGACCCCATGCATGCGATGACGCGGTTGCCCTCGATCGGGAAGAAGTTCACCAGGAACTCGTGCTCGGCCGGGTGCTCGCCCTTGTCCCGGGTCGGCATGATCACGAGGTGCTGCCACCACCAACTCGGCGGTCGCTGTGCGGGTAGCTCGTACCAGCGCGAGGTGTACGTGACCTTGGCGTCAAGGGTCTGTGATTCGAGCGCGGGCCAGCCCGCCGCCACCAGCCAACTGCTGACCGGGGAGCCACGCCCCATCGCGTCCACCACGAAGTCGGCGTCAAGGTGCTCGTCACCGATGGACGTGGTGAGGTCAACCCCGGTGACTGTGCCGTCCCGGGTACTCAGCCCGGTCACGCGGACACCCTCGCGGATGGTCACGTTGGCAAGCCCTCGGACTTTGTCGCGCAACACCCGCTCGATGAGGATGCGCGAGCTGTAGATCATCGTCATCGCGCTGCTCTTACGCGCCGACCAGCCCGCCCCGTCAAGGTAGGCGGCATCCATCGACGGCATCAGGTGCAGCCCACCCCCCGCGACGAGCTCGTCCTCGAACCCGGGGAACAGCTCCCCGATCGCACGCCGCCCCGAGTTCAACAAGAAGTGCGGATGCTTGCTCTGCGGCACACCACGCCGGTGCTCGGCGTCCGCGGGAAGCTCATCACGCTCCAGCACCAGCACCTGGCTGAAGTACGGGGCGAGCGCGCCAGCCGCACAGAGACCAGCAGCACTCCCACCCAGGACGACGGCAGTCATGCCGAGCTTCATCGCTCACCACCCCCCAGGTCATTCATACAGATCGACAGCAAATGTATGAATGAAACACCGCGGGTGTCAAGGATCGGTCCTGACGGAGGGCAGATTTGCCCCGGTCCGCGTCAGCTGCGGACCGCATGCTCCCGCGGGCACCGCGCAGGTCGGCGGCTCGCTAGCGCTCGCCGAAACCCCCGACCAGCGCTGCCAGCCCCGCGGCACAAGACCTTGCTCAGACGGTAAATGCCGCTCCAGGCCGGCCGATGCCAATTCGGCCATTAGCGACGCGACGTTCGAACGTGACGTCGAGCTCGCGTTCCCAACACTCCATGATGTCCTGCTCACCGCGCCGGTCGATGTCGTCGAGGACGATGGCGTAGTCGTCGGCGAGCATTGACGCGAAGAACGGGCCGGCGGGATACCGAGAGTGTCCGCGTCCGGCCTGGTAGGCGGGCGGCCCGTCGACGACGAGTAGATCAATGGACTGGCCCGCGGTCATCTCCTTGAGACGACTCTGTTCGTACCAGGTCGCCTCCTCGTCCGGCCATCTTGACTGAATGGGCGTCAGGGGAGCGCGCACCACGGTTACGACGTCGCCCAGGCCCTCGCTGGTCAGCTCCTGATCGACGAGATCCGCCCAGCGCTCGTCATGCTCGACGGTCCAGATATGCCCACCACGCCGCCGCAGCAGGCGGCCGATATAGAAGGTCGAGACACCGCTGCCCAGTTCGACGACAAATCGGCGCCGGTTGACGAATATCTCATTGAGCACCGCGACGACTCCGCTCGGCCGCATGGCGCTCGCGCTCCACGGTAGGTAGGTCGACGACAGCGGAGCCAATGCCTGCATGGCCAGCAGGTCATTGCGCTCGAGCGTGGTGCGATAGCGACCTTCGTAGTTCGACTGTCCGTTCATTGCCGCAACACCCCAACCAGCCAGGAGGGTAGCTGTCCTTCATCGAGCAGGTCCAGCACCACCGCCTTCGTCAAGGAGGCAGCGAAATGAACCTGAGCGGCGCCGCTTGGTGACTGCAGCCGCGCCTGAAGTCTCGCGTGCTCCCGTCGATAGCTGGCAGCCTGCTTGCCACGGGCGCGAAAGTCGCTTGTCCAGCGTGTTAGCTCGCAGAAGTTGGCCACCGCCGGCGCGAAGTTTTCGAACAGGACCGCGCCGTTGTCGAGTCCGACGGTATCCGACTCGAGGAGATGGACGAGCGTCCAGTAATATTGGTCGCTGAATCTGAACAATTTGTCCGTGTCGTAGTCATGCGTCCGCAGGTGCCTGAGGAGTGGGAACTGCTCGCTCGGGGGCTCCGGATACTTTGCACAGAGCGCCAGGATGTCGCCAGCGAGTCCGATGAAGCCGCCGCTGTTGAGATAGGGATAGGGGCGGACGGGCGGGTCTTTCTGGAGGGCGAGGCCAAGGTTGCCGAGCGGCCAGCTGTTGGGTTCGGCGCTGAATACGACACGGTGGGAAAAGCTCGCATGTACCTTTCGGATGTACTCCTCTCCCCGGATGAACAGCGTATCGTATGCATCGGTGAACATAACCAGCTCGTCAGGTGCGCACCGGGCGAGGTGGTCCGTCAGGATTGCCAGCTTGTCCCTGGGTCTGAATCCCTTCTTGTTTGCTTGTATGACAACCAGATTGAGTCCCATCGCGTCGCAGGACGGAACCAACAATCTCCTGAGGAAGGGATGCTCGAGGTCGGTAGCAATTGTTACAACCTTCATATCCGGCGTCCAATCGCATGGCGGCTCGTGACCGGGTGTCAAGCTACCCATCAATGGCGGTCGTTGTCGAGAAGCACCACCCGTCCTGGCCTGTCGCAAGAGCTGTTGTCGAGCCGTCCTCTAGCAGCGGCCGGAAGACTCAGGCCGGAGCCATCACACGACGCCGACATGAGAGGCGAGGCGGATGACCAGACGGGGCAGGTCGGCACAGTCGAAGGTCTGGACACCGACCGGGACACCGGTTGCGGTGGTGGGCATCGGCTGCCGTTTCCCGGGCGCCAACGGGTTGGCGCAGTTCTGGCAACTGCTCAGCGGTGGCGGTGACGCGATCACCGAGGTGCCGGCCAGCCGGTATGACATCGATGCGTACCACGATCCGCGGCCGGGTACGCCGAACCGGATCGTCAGCCGCGGCGGCGGCTTCCTCGACCAGATCGACGAGTTCGACGCCGGCTTCTTCGGGGTGGCGCCGCGGGAGGCGGAGCGCATGGACCCCCAGCAGCGCCTGCTGCTGGAGACCGCGGCCGAGGCGATGGCCGACGCCGGGATGACCCGCGAACGACTGTCCACAGTGCGCAGCGGCGTCTACATCGGCGGCATGTCCTCCGCGTACGGGAACATGCTGAACGATGCCGGGGTGCTGGACCTGCACGCGGCGGCCGGCGGCGCGCGCAGCTTCCTGTCCGGCCGGGTGTCCTTCGCCTTCGACCTGCGCGGGCCCAGCGTGTCGGTGGACTGCGCGTGCTCCTCCAGCCTGGCGGCGCTGCACCTGGCGTTCCAGAGCGTGCGGAACGGGGAGACCGAGCTGGCGCTGGCCGGCGGCGTGAACCTGGTCATCTCGCCCGTGGAGACCATCCCGTTCTCGGCGGCCAACATGCTCGCGGCCGATGGCCGATGCAAGTTCGGCAGCGCCCACGGTGACGGTTTCGTGCGCAGCGAGGGCGTCGCGGTGCTGGTGCTCAAGCCGCTGGACCGGGCCGAGGCGGACGGTGACGCGATCCACGCCGTGATCCACGGGTCCGCGGTCGGCAACGACGGCCAGTCCGGCGGGTACCTGCTCACGCCGTCCCAGTCGGGTCAGGAGGAGACGCTGCGCGCGGCGTACGCCGACGCGGGCGTACCGGCCGGGCAGGTGGACTACGTCGAGGCGCACGGCACCGGCACCGCGGCCGGTGACCCGGTGGAGCTCGGCGCCCTGGGCGCGGTGCTCGGCGAAGGCCGGACCGCGCAGTCTCCATGCCTGGTCGGCTCGGTCAAGTCGAACATCGGTCATACCGAGGCGACCGCCGGGCTGGCCGGGTTCATCAAGGCGGTACTCGCGCTCCAGCACCGGCAGATCCCGCCGAGCCTGCACGCCGCGGAGCTGAGCGACGCGGTCGACTGGGACGGGCTGCGAATGCGGCTGGTGCGCGAGAGCACCCCGTGGCCGCAGACCGACCGGCCGGGTCTCGCCGGGGTCAGCTCGTTCGGCATCTCCGGCACCAACGCGCACGTGGTACTCGGCGAATACCAGCCGGCCGCGACGACCGCGCCTGCCCCCGCCGGCGGGGATGAGGCGCAGCTCCTGGTGCTGTCCGCGTACACCCAGGAGGCGCTCGCCGCGCTCGCCGCCAGGTACGCGCAGTTCCTGGAGCCGGGCGGCGCCGGGCGGAAACTGCCGTTGCGCGACGTGTGCTTCAGCGCGGCCACCCGGCGGGATCACCACGAGAGCCGGCTGACCGCGGTCGGTGCGTCGCCGGACGAGCTGGCCGAGCGGCTGCGGGCGTACGCGGCCGGTGAGTCCCGGCCGCGGCTGGGCGCCACCGCGGCCGCGCCGGTAGAGGACGGCCGGCCACGCGTCGTCTTCGTCTTCCCCGGACAGGGCTCCCAGTGGGACGGCATGGGCCGCGAGCTGCTGGCCAGCTCGCCGGTGTTCCGCGAGGTGCTCACCCGCTGCGACGAGGTGATCCGGTCCGAGGTGGGCTGGTCGCTGCTGGACGGGCTGACCGGGGCGGCGGACGCCCCGGCGTCGATCGACACGATCCAGCCGACCCTGTGGGCGATGCAGACCGCGCTCTGCGCGGTGCTGCGGGATTGGGGCATCGAGCCGGACCACGTGGTGGGGCACAGCATGGGTGAGGTGGCCGCGGCGTGCGCCTCCGGGGCGCTCAGCCTCGCCGACGCGGGCGCGGTCATCTGCCGGCGCAGCCGGCTGCTGAAGACCGTCGCCGGACAGGGCGCCATGTACTCGGTGGAGCTGTCCGTCGCCGACGCGCAGGCCGCGCTGGCCGGCCACGAGCACCTGGTGTCCGTGGCGGTGAGCAACAGCCCCACCTCGACGGTCATCTCCGGCGACCCGCAGGCGCTGGCCACCATCGTCAAGGGCCTGGACGAACGCGGGGTGTTCTGCCGGCAGGTGAAGGTGGACGTCGCCTCGCACAGCCCGCAGATGGACCAGCTGCGCGAGGACCTGCTGGCCAGCCTCGGTGAGGTGGCCCCGCGGGCCGGGCGGATCCCGCTGTACTCCACTGTGGACGACGCGTCGTGTGACGGTTCCGGGTTGGACGCGGCCTACTGGGTGCGCAACCTGCGCGAGCCGGTGCGGTTCGGCGCCGCGGTGGCACGCCTGGCCGGGCAGGGCGAGACGGTGTTCGTGGAGATCAGCCCGCACCCGATCCTGTTGCCGGCCATCCGGGAAGCCCTGGCGCAGACCGACGGCACCGCCGTCGGGTGCCTGCGCCGGGATGAGCCGGAGCGTGCCAATCTGCTGGACACCGTCGGCGCGTTGCACCGGGCCGGGTATCCGGTCGACTGGCACCGGGTGTTCGGCGAGCCGACGCCCCGGTATGTGCGGCTGCCGTCCTATCCCTGGCAGCGCCAGCGATACTGGTTCGTCGCGCCGCCGGCCGCCCGCGCCGCGACCGAGCGGCCGGCCCGGCATCGCGTGGAGCGGGTCGTCGACCTGGCCCGCGAGCGGTACCTGCTCGACCACCAGGTGCAGGGCACCGTGGTCATGCCCGGCACGGCGTACGTGGAGATGGTGCACGGCGCCGCTCGTGAGCTCTGCGGCGGGCACGTGCCTTCGCTGCGCGACATCCGGTACGTCGACGCGCTGTTCCTGCGGCCGGACCATCCGGCGCCCGCACTGTCCACAGTGTTCACGTCGAGCGGGCCGGATAGCTGGGACTTCGAGGTGACCAGCGAGGAGGCGGTGCACGTCACCGGGACGGTGACCCGGACCTCGCCTCCCGAGGAGCGCCGGCTGCCGCTGGACACGATCCGGGCGGCGTGCCCCGGCCACAGCGCCGGCGCCGATTTCTACCGCCGCTTCGCCGCGCGGGGCAACGAGTGGCGCGGCACGTTCCAGGGCATCGCGGAGCTCTGGGTGGGTGACGGCCAGGCGCTGGGCCGCATCCAGGTGCCGGCCGGCGTCGATCCGACCGGGTACACCTGCCACCCGGCGCTGCTCGACGCGTGCGGGCAGGTGCTCGCGTCGCTGATCCCGGCGCAGGACCGGTCGTCCGCGTTCGTCCTCGGCAGCGTCGACGAGGTGTCGATCCACCCGAGCCCGGGTACGCCCGCCTGGGCGCACGCGGTCCCGGTCACCGCCTGGCGGTCCGACTCGTTCTGCGGCGACCTGGTAGTGTCCGATGTGGACGGACGGGTGATCGTCGAGATCAAGGGCCTGCGCCTGCAGTACCTGCAGCCGCCGGACTCGGTGCGCGACCCCGACGGCTGGTTCCACGAGCTGCGCTGGCAGCCGCTGCCGGCGCTCCCCGTCGTGGCGAGGACGGGCGGCCGCCGGCTGGTCTTCGCCGACCGGTCCGGCGTCGGCGCCGCGCTGGACGCCGAGGTACGGGTCTTCGCGGGCACCGGTTACCAGCGGCTGGCGCCCGGCCAGTACGAGATCGACCCGACCGCGCCGGCGGAGTACCGGCGGCTGCTCGCCGATGTCCGGGCCGAGTTCGACGGCCTGGCGCCGACCGAGGTCGTGCACCTCTGGGCGCTGGACGCGGACCAGCCCGACACCTCCGCCCTGGCAGAGCGGCTGGCCGAGGACGCCGAACGCCTCGGCTGCGCCAGCGTCCTGCGCCTGCTGCGGGCGCTCGCCGACGCCGGCCTGCCCGAGCCGCCCCGGCTGTCGCTGGTGACCAGGGGAGCGTACCGGGTGCTGGACACGGACCGGACGGTGTCGATGTCGCAGGGCGCCATCTGGGGCCTGGGCCGGGTGATCGCACACGAGCACCGGGAGCTGCGCTGCGCCCTGGTCGACCTGGATCCGGCCGGGTCACCGGCCGAGCTCGCCACCGCGTTGGGCCAGGAGCTGGCCGGCGCCGGCCCGGAGGACCAACTGGCCCCGCGTGGCGGCCAGCGGTACGCCGCGCGTCTGCTGCAAAGCTCCGTCGGTGCCGGCCAGCCGGCCGGCGCCGAAATTGCCCATCAGGTGCAGGCCACCACGCCCGGGACGCTGGACGGGATGCGTCTGGAGCCGGTGCCGCGGCGCGCGCCGGGACCGGGCGAGGTGGAGGTGCGTGCCGACTACCTCGCGCTGAACTACCGCGACGTGCTGGTGTCCATGGACTGGTATCCGAGCATGCCCGGCCGGCCCGCGATGATTCTCGGTGAGTGCGCCGGGACGGTCACCCGGGTCGGCCCGGGCGTGGCCGGGCTACGGCCCGGCGACGAGGTGGTGGCGATCTCGCTGGAGGCGCCCGCGGCGACCTACATGTGCCTCAACGCGCACCTGGTGCGCCGGCGCCCGGCCAGGCTCACGGCACAGGAGGCGGCCAGCGTGCCGGTCGGCCTGGTCACCGCGTACCAGTCGCTGATTCACCTGGCTCAGCTGCGGCCCGGCGAGCGGGTGTTGATCCATCACGCCACCGGCGGGGTGGGCATGGCCGCGGTGCAACTGGCCCGCTGGCGCGGCGCCGAGGTGTATGCCACCGCAGGCAGCCCGGAGAAGCGCGCGATGCTGCGCATGATGGGTGTCGCACATGTGTCCGACTCGCGGAGCACCGAGTTCGCCGACGAGATCCGGGAAGCCACCCGGGGCGAGGGCGTGGACGTGGTGCTCAACACGCTGGCCGGGGAGGGTTTGCTCAAGAGTGTGGAGCTGCTGGCTGACCGGGGGCGGTATATCGAGCTGAGCCGGCGCGACCTGATCGAGGGGACCCAGCTGGACATGCGGCTGCTGGCGCGTGGCGCCTCGTTCTTCGTGGTCGACGTGGTGGACCTCGGGCTCAGCGACCCACGCCGGCTTGGCGCGCTCATGGACGAGACACTGGCCCTGGTACAGGCCGGCGTGCTCGAACCGCTGCCGCACCGGGTCTTTCCCGCCGCTGACCTGGTCGGCGCGTTCCGGCACATGGCCCAGGCCAGGCACATCGGCAAGGTACTGGTGTCCACTGTGGAGCTGACCGAGCCGAAGGAGGACGAGGCCCCGGCCCCGCACCGGCCGGTCCGGATCGATCCGGCCGCCGGCTACCTGGTCACCGGCGGGCTGGGCGACCTCGGCCGGGTGGTCACGGACTGGCTGGTCCGCGAGGGCGCCCGGCACATCGTGCTGACCGGGCGCACCCCGCTCGACCGGACCGGGGCGGCCGGCTGGCTGGCGGACCTGCGGCGGCACGGGGTGCGGGTGGCGTACGAGGCGGTCGACGTGGCCGACGAGGAGGCGATGCGGGCGGTCGTGCGGCACCACGGGCAGGATGGCGCGGCGATCCGGGGCGTGGTGCACACGGCCGGCGTGATCGAGTACAGTGCTCTGTCCGATCTGGACGATCAGGTACTGGCGGCGGTCCTGCGGCCGAAGGTCACCGGCGCGGCCGTGCTGCACCGGCTGTTCGCGGAGCGGCCGCTGGACTTCTTCGTGCTGTTCTCCTCCGGCTCGGCGGTGCTCAGCTCCCCGATGCTCGGCGCGTACGCGGCGGCGAACGCCGCTCTGGACGCGCTGGCCGACCAGCGCCGGCTGGCCGGGTTGACCGCGCTCAGCGTGAACTGGGGGTTCTGGTCGGTCGGCATGCCCGCCCGGGCCGGGCAACAGCAGGGCCGGGCGATCAACCCGACCGGGATGGACACGTTCAGCCCGCGGGAAGGCATCGAGGCGCTGCGCCTGCTGCTGGCCAGGGGCGCCACCCACGGCGTGGTGCTGCCCGCGGACTGGCCGCGGTGGGCCACCGCGCATCCGGACGCGGCCGCGTCGCCCCTGCTGCGTGGGCTGCTCGCCGGCCCCACCGCACCGGCGGTCTCGCCCGCCCCGATATCCCCGGTGCCCGCCGTTTCGTGGGCGCCGCCGACCTCGGCGCCCACGAGCCCGCCGCCGGTCGACAGCGCGGGTACCGGCAACGGACACGCCGACACCGTGGCGGTCGCGGGCAATGGGGTTACCGGCAACGGGGGTACGGGCAATGGGGTCGCGGGCACGCTGACCGATCAGGCCGCCGTGGAACGTTACCTCGCCCAGGTCCTCGCCGACGTGCTGGGCATGCCGTCGGCGCAGGTACACCTGCGGCGCCCGCTCAAGCGGCAGGGCCTCGACTCGCTGATGGCCGTCGAGGTCCGCACCCGGGTCCAGCGCGACCTGGGCATGATGCTGCCGATCGCGAAGATGCTCGGCGGCCACAGCGTCGCCGATCTGGCCGGCGAGGTGTTCAGCCAGTTGGGCGACCGTGGCGGCCGTTGATCAAAGGGCGGTGGCGCGCCGCAGCGCGGCGACCACGGTCCGGCACAGGATTCCCGGCCGGCGAAGGTGCTCCGGGCCGGCGGTCATGTTGACCACCTCCAGGAAGGCGCGGTGCACCACCTCGTCGGTGACGGTGGCCGAGAGCGTCGCCTCGAAGAGACCACGGCGGACCCGCCAGCCGAACGGCTTCGGGGCCTTGACGTGCGGCAGGTAGCAGTCCTGTTCCGCGGAGGTACGCCAGGCTTCGTCCACCATCCGGCGCACCTGCCGGAAGTACGGGTGGGCCGGGGCGTCCACGGCACCCGGTTCGCGCAGCCAGTCGGCGAGCGCGACGGCCTGCCGCGCGGCCACCGAGATGCCCTGCCCGTACGTCGGGTTGAACGACGCCACCGCGTCACCGATGGCAACCAGGCCAGCCGGAAACCGGTCGAGCCGGTCGAAGTCGCGCCGGACGCTTTCCGGGAAACGGTGCGCGTACACCTCGCTGGCCGGCTCGCAGGTGTCGGCCAGCTCCCGCAGCGGCGCTGCCGGGGTGGCCCGGCAGCGGTCGAGAAACTCGGCGAGATCGCGACCCGGACGGCGCTCGCCGTAGCCGCTGATCAGCGCCAGCCAGCGATCGCCCTCGATCGGCGCCAGTGAGCTGGGGCCGTCGTACGCCCGGCTGGGCGTGTACACCGAGAACGCCCCGGTGTGCCCGGCCAGACGCTGTCCGGGCGTGCGGCGGAACAAACAGGTCGCATAGCCGAGATCGAGGACCATCCGGCGCTTGGCCGGCGCCGGGTACCCGTGCCGGCCGAGCCAGTCGCCGAGCCGGCTGGACCGCCCGGTGGCGTCCACCACGAGGTCGGCCGCGTGGCGCACCGGCTCGACCGCGCCCGCCGGCCGGACCAGCGCGCCGTCGACCCGGCCGCCGGTCATGGTCAACCCGGTCGCCGTGCCGCGCACCAACGCCACCCCGGGCAGTGCGAGCACCCGGCGCTGGATGTGCCACTCGAGGAACGGGCGCGACACGCTGACCGCGCTGCCACCGCGCACCGGCGTCTTGGCTCGGCCGTCCAGCAGCCACTGCGCCCCGCCGGCGCCGCTGTTCAGCAGCTGGCCGCCCTCCCGGACCATCTGACGGACGATCCCGGGCAGCAGCTGCTCGATGGTCCGCCGGCCCAGCCCCAGCAGGTTGTGCGCCTGGCTGCCGTGCGGCGCGCCGCGCCGGATGGCCGGAGCGTCGCCGAGGACGTCCGGCTCGACGATCCATACCTCGTCGGCGTGGTCGGCGAGCACGCGCGCCGCGACCAAGCCGGCGATGCTGCCGCCGAGAACAAGGGCGGTCTTCATCGGCTCAACGCTATCGGGCCGGGCTCGGGATCGCCTTGAGCACAGCTACACATAGGACGCACGCTACGGCCACCGCCGGTACACTTGCGACGGTGAGCGAAAAGCGCGACTACCAACGGAAGCGGTTGCTCGGCATGCTGCGCGCCACCTGGGTCGCGCAGGCGTGCTCGGTGTTCACCATCCTCGGTCTGCCGGACCGGATCGCGGCGGGGGCGAACACGGCGGCCGAGCTGGCCGCCGTGGCAAACGTCGAGCCGGTGGCCCTGCGGCGGCTGCTCGGTGCGCTCGCCGAAGCCGGCATCCTGCGCGAGGCCGCCACCGGCCGGTACGAGCTGAGCCCGGTGGGCGAGTACCTTCGCTCGGACGTGCCCGGCTCGGTCCGCTCCACCGCGGTCCTGTACGGCGAAGAGGTCTACCGGTCGTTCGACGGGCTGCTGGAGACGGTACGTACCGGCCGGCCCAGCTTCAGCGAGCGCTTCGGGCTGCCGTTCTACGAGTACCTGGATGGGAATCCGGGCTTCGCCGCGACCTTCAACGCGGCGATGTCCGCCGCACCGGTGTCCCGGGCCCTCACCGCCGACCTGCTCGACGGCGCACGCACCATAGTGGACGTCGGTGGTGGCGACGGCGGGCTGCTCGCCGAGGCGCTGCGGCGAGACCCGGACCGGCGGGGCGTGCTGGCGGAGCTGCCGGAGGCCGCCGCGCAGGCACGCGAACGACTGGCCGAGGCCGGTGTGCTCGACCGGGTGCGGATCGTGGCGGGCAGCTTCTTCGACGAGGTGCCCGGCGGTGGTGACCTGTACGTGCTATGCCACGTGTTGCACAACTGGAACGACGCGAACGCCGGCCGGGTGCTGGCGCGGGTGCGCGCGGCGATGCCGGCCGGTGCCCGCCTGGCGGTGCTGGAGGAACTGCTTCCGTCCACCGCGCAACCGCTCACCGCGAGTGCGGGCGCCTGGGCGGCGCCCCGCACCCGGATCGTGGACCTGCTGATGCTGGTGCTGATGGAGGGCCGCGACCGCACCGCGGAGGAGTACACGAAGCTGTTGGTGGACAACGGCTTCGCGGTGAAGAGCATCACCCAGGATGCGATAGAAGCGGTGCCCGCCTGATCGCGCTCACTTCATGACTCGCCGGATGGCGGCGGCCAGCTGCTCCCGGTTGGGTTGCATGGCCAGGTCCAGTGCGGGCACGCCGCCGAGCACCGCGCCGTCCGGGCGGGTAATCCGCCTCGGCGGTGCGACCAGCCGCATCTCCTCGGCCGCGGTGGCGACAATCTCCGCCGCCATCCCGCAGGCCCGATTGCTGTCGTCCAGCACCACCAGCCGCCCGGTGCGCTCCACCGAGGCGGCCAGCCCCGGCCAGTCGAACGGGTGCAGCGTGCGGGGGTCGAACACCTCCACGGACACCTCATCGGCCAGGTCTTCGGCCACCGCCAGCGCGTCATGGACGAGGTGACCCACGGCCACCACGGTCACGTCGTCGCCCGCGCGGTGCACCCGACCCACGCCGAGCGGCACCGGCACCAGGTCCGCGAACGCCACGTCCTCCTGGACGCCGTGCGCCGCGGCCGGGGCGAACACCAGCACCGGATCATCGTCCCGGATGGCGCTGGTGAGCAGCCCGTACGCGTCCGTCGGTGTGGCCGGCAGGACGGCCTTTACTCCCATGTGGACAAACAGCGGGTACGGCTGGTCCGAGTGCTGGGCACCCCAGCCGGGCTTCCAGCCCGCAGCCGGCAGCAGGTAGGTCACCGGCACCCGGAACCGGCCGCCGCTCATCAGCGAGAACCTGCTGGCCTGGTTGACGATCTGCTCGAGCACGAGCATCAGCAGGAAGGGGATCTGGTACTCCACCACCGGCCGGCGACCGGTCAGGGCCGCGCCGGTGGCGAAGTTGGTGAAGCCCTGCTCGGACAGCGGCGTCTCGACCACGCGGTCCGGTCCGAACCTGGACAGCAAGCCGGTGGCCACATTGGTCAGTGCCAGGTTGATGTCCTCGCCCATCAGGAAGACCGCGGGGTCGCGTGCCATCTCATCGCGGAGCGCCAGGTTCATTGCCTTGAGGTAGTGCAGCCTAGGCATAGGAGACTCCTCCACGGGTACGCAGGCCGTCGGCGTACAGGTAGCGCAGGGGGTCGGTGGGATCCGGTGCCGGACTGTCCAGCGCGGACCGGACCGCCTCCTCGAGGGTCGCCTCGACCTCCGCGTCGATCAGCTCCCGATCCTCGGCCCGAACCCGTTCCCCCTGGATGCGCAGCGGGTCGCGCTCCCGCCACCGCTCCACCTCCGCCTTGTCCCGGTAGCGCAGGCGGGTCTTCAGCTCGAAGGTGTGGTGGCCCTCGTACCGGTACGTCAGCAGCTCCAGCACGCTCGGTCCGCCCCCGGTCCGGGCCCTGTGTACGGCCTGCCGCGCCGCTTCCCGGACCAGGACCGGGTCCTGTCCGTCCACGGTGGACGCCGGGATGCCGAAGCCCTCCGCCCGCCCGATGACAGAACCGGCGTTCCCCTCGCCCGCGGCGAGCGTGGTCGCGTACAAGTTGTTCTCGCACACCAACACCACGGGCACGCGCCACAGCGACGCGAGGTTGAACGACTCCAGCAGCGCACCCTGGTTGACCGCGCCGTCGCCGAAGAAGGCGACCGCGACCCTGTCTCCGCCCTCCTTCGCCAGCGCCCAGCCGACTCCGGTGGCGATCGCGGCACCGTGGCCAACGGTGGCGGTGGCGCCGTACACGCCGCTGTCGAGGTCGGCCGGGTGCAGCGACCCCCCGCCTCCGCGCCCGATGCCGGTTACCCGCCCGAGCAGCTCGGCCATCAGCCGCCCCGGGTCGCACCCCTTGGCCAGTAGGTGCCCATGCCCGCGATGGTTGGACAGCACGACATCGTCCTTCCGCAGCGCCGCGCATACGCCGGCGGCGGCCGCCTCCTGGCCGATGCAGGGATGGATGCCGGGGATGTCGCCGGAGCGCACGAGGTCGATGGCGTGCTCCTCGAAGCGGCGGATCAGCCGGATGGTCCGGTACAGCTGCGCGTGCCCGTCCTCGGTCGGGTTGCCTTCCACAGTGCTACCTGCGCGCCCCGTCGGCCTGCGCGACCAACTCGGCCCGCTTGGCCACCTCGGCGGCGAACTCGCCGAGCGTCATGATGGCCAGGGTCTCGATGTCGTTGTCGTCGAACGTCACGCCGTACTCCTCCTCGATGCGCAGCGCGAGCTCGGACACGGCGAGCGAGTCGAGGTCAGCACCGGAGGGTCCAAGCATGGTCTCCGGACCGGTTTCGTCGGTGTAGAAGTTCATTTCCCGCAGTGACTGGATGGTGAACGCCATGACATCGTCGGCTGACATGGTTCAGCTACCTTCCACTGGACAAGGTGGAGTCAGTCGATAATGTTGAATTCTGCCACCGACGGCCCCCAGGACAATTGCGCCTTTCCGAAAACATTCCGAAATGCGTGGTCCGAAGCTATCAGCGGGTTGCCGGTCGGTCAACGCCGGGTTATACAGCCTCAACGCAGGCTGCAGCCGAAGCCGTGGCGAGATTCAAGCATTCCTCAGCCCGGCGTCGAGTCGGCCTGTACCGCGTTCATCCATATGGGCCATTAGAGTCTTTCCGAAAGGCGGATGTGGCGCTCTGGCCGGCCGATTTGGGGAGACGCGTTTGAAAGTCACCAACGTTTACCTCTCCGGGCTGGGTGTCTTTCAACCCCCCGTGTCGGACGCCGGACATGCCGCCCGGCGCGGCGAGTACAGCCCGGCCTCATACCTGGAGAACAGGCTGACCGGTGCCTGCATCGCGGGGGACATCTCGCCTCCGGAGATGGCCGTGCGTGCGGCCCGCCAGGCGCTGTCCCGTGCCGCTGCCGATCCTGCCCGGATCGGCCTGGTGCTGCACGCGACCATCTACACCCAGGGCCCCGAGATGTGGCTGCCCGGTCCGTACATCCAGCGGGAGATTGTCGGTACGTCGGCCCCCGCGTTCGAGATCCGGCTGGGCTGCAACGGAGTGTTCGCAGCGCTGGAGATCGCCGCCGGGCACCTGGCCGTCACGGCGGCAGACCAGACGGTGCTGGTGACCACCGCGGAGAACCTCGGCTCACCGCTGATCGACCGGTGGAACTCGGCCCCCGGGTTCATCCTGGGCGACGCCGGCAGCGCGCTGCTGCTGGACCGCGACGACGGCTTCGCCCGGCTGCGCGCCGTGGGCAGCGCGGCGGTGCCCGAGATGGAGCCGCTGTACCGCGGCGGCGAGCCGCTGTACCCGCCGCTCGTGCGGGAGGGTCGGACGATAGACATGCGCGAGCGTGCCGAGTACTTCCGGGACAACGTGATGTCGCTGACCGACGCCGCCGAGCTGAGGACCCGGGCACGGCTGGATCTGATCGAACGGACGCTGGACGAGGCGGACCGGAAGCTGGTCGACATGACCCGGGTCGTCTGCGGAAACTCCGCGGCCTACATGGTGCAGCAGGATCTGCTGGAGCCGCTGGGCATCGCGATGGAGCGCACCACCTGGCAGTTCGGCCGCGGCATCGGGCACACCGGCGCGAGCGACCAACTGCTGTCCCTCAACCACCTGCTGGTTACCGGGCAGCTCGCGGCCGGCGACCACCTGCTGCTGTTCAGCGGTGCGCCAGCCACGATGTCCTGCGCGGTCCTGGAGATCCTGGACGTCCCGGCGTGGGCACGGGCATGACCGCGCCCACCCGTACCTGGCTCATCACCGGAAGCTCGGCCGGTATCGGCCGGGCGCTGGTGACCGAGCTGCTCGCACGGGGCCAGACGGTGGCGGCCACCGCGCGCGATCCGCAGGCGCTGTCGGACCTGCGGCCGTCGTCGGGGAGACCACTGTGGACGGCACGGCTGGACGTCACCGACCCGGAGCGGATCCGGCAGGTGGTCGGCGACGCCGTCGACGCGCTCGGCCGCATCGACGTGGTGATCAGCAACGCCGGGTACGCGTTGTTCGGCGCGGCCGAGGAGGCCAGCCACGACCAGATCGAGCGGCAGATCCAGACGAACCTGACCGGGCCCATTCACCTGGCCCAGGCGGTGCTGCCGTACCTGCGCGCGCAAGGCCACGGGCGGATCATCCAGATCTCGAGTATGGCCGGGCAGCGCGCGGCCCCCGGCGCGGCGGTCTACTGCGCCACCAAATGGGGCGTGGAGGGCTTTTTCGAGTCGCTGGCCGCCGAGGTGAAGGGCTTCGGGATAGGCGTGACGATCGTCGAGCCCGGCACGGTACGCACCAGCTTCCTCGACCGCGGCAAGGAGGTGGCCGCCGCGTTGCCCGCCTACGCGGGCACCCCGGTCGCGATCATTCGCCGTCGGGTCGAGGACGGTCGCCTGTCGTGCTGCGGCGACCTGGCGAAGATGGCCGGCGCCATCGTCGACGTCGCCACGCGTCCGACCGCCCCGCTGCGGCTAGCGCTCGGCAGCGACGCGTACCGGCTGATTCGGCGCGGGCTGACGGCGCGCCTGGCAGATCTGGAAGACCAGAAGCACATCGCGCTCTCCACCGACCTCAATGGAGGGATCGCATCATGACGCGCATCGCCGTCCTGGCGCTCGGCACCCGCGGTGACGTGTACCCGCTGACGGCGCTCGCCGCCGAGCTGGCCCGCCGCGGCCACCAGGTACGCATCGGTGTGTCGCCCAACCTGGTGGACATGCCTCGGCGGCTAGGGCTCGACGTCGTACCGGTCGGGTGGGATCAGCAGAAGATAATGCAGTCCGAGCGCGGCCGGGAGTGGGTCACCATGACCGACCTCGACGCCTTCCTCCGGCGCTCGCACGAGACATTCCAGGAGCACGGCGAACGGTTCGGCGAAGAGGCGATCGAAATCAGCGCCGGCTGCGAGGCCATCATGTGCGCCGTGGTCAGCGAGCAGTGGGCCACGGCGCTGGCGGAGGCGCGCGACGTCCCGCTCATCGCGTACGACCTCACGCCGGCCCGGCCGAACGACGTGGTGCCGCATCCGCTGGTGACTCCCGATCCGCTGCCGGACCCCGCCGCGAACCGGGCGACCTACGTGAACTTCGCTCGACGGGCCTGGCGGTTCCGGCGCGACCAGGTGTTTCGGTTCCGCCGACGCCTCGGGCTCGCACCGATGCCGCCGCGCCCGACGCACCTCCGGCGGCCGCTGGAGCTGCAGGGCTACAGCCCCACCCTGGTCCCGGGCCTGACCTGGGATGCCTACCGGCCGATCGTCGGCGACCTGCGGTTGACCCCGCCTGACCTGCGCCGCGTCGGTGTGTCCACACTCGACCCCGAGCTGGCGCGGTGGCTGGACGCGGGCGAGCCGCCGGCATTGATAACGTTCGGCAGCACGCACGTGCCCGATCCGGCCGCGATGCTGGCTGGCATCGGGCGGGTCTGCCGGTCGCTAGGCTTGCGTGGCCTGGTGGTCACCGGTTGGGGCCTGTCCGGGGTCGAGCCGTCCGCGACACCGGAGCTGCGCGTTCTGCGCTATGTGGACTATGACGTCGTGCTGCCGCACTGTGCCATGGTGGTGCACCACGGCAGCGCCACCATCACCGCCGCCGGCGTGCGCGCCGGCATCCCGACGATGGTTTGCTCATCCTTCGCCGACCAGCCGTTCTGGGGCCGGCAGCTGGAACGGCTCGGTGCCGGCGTCCACATCCGGTTCACCGACCTGACCGAGGAAGCGTTGCGGTCAGGCATGTCCCGCCTGACGGCGGATCCGGTACGGCGGCGTGCGGCACAGCTCGGCGAGCGGATGCGCGCGGAACCTCATGGGACGCTGGTCGCCGCCGACGAGGTCGACAAGTACCTCGCGGTATGAGCGGCGGATCAGCCGCGGTCGACCGCGGCCGGGCGGCCGTCGACGAGTTGGTCGGGCTGCTCGACCTGGCAGCGGTCGAGCCCGCCGGCGCGCCGACCACAATGGATCCGTTGGTCCCCCTCGCCGGCGTGTTCATCGGTCGCGGCGCGGCGCGTGGGACCACTCGCCGGTACGGAGGGCTCATCGCCGCCCAGGCGCTGGCCGCGGCCGGACGCACCGTGAAGTCCGGTCGACCGGTGCACTCGCTGCACGCGTACTTCACCCGCCCAGGTGACAGCCGCCGACCGATCACCTACCGGGTCGAAACCCTTCGCGACGGCCAGTCCATGTCCACCCGGCGCGTGGTGGCGATCCAGCGCGACACACCGATCTTCTTCCTGACCGCCTCGTTCCACGACCCGGGCAGCGGGCTGGAGCACGAGCAGCCCGCGCCGAAGGTCCCTGCACCGGACGAGGTGCCGACGCTGGCGCAGCTGCTCGCCGACGCGCCACGCACCCTGGCCGCCGTGGAGCACATGCTCTTCGCGTTCGACGCCAGGTACATCGGACCCCCACCCTGGGAGCAGAAGGCCGGGGAGCAAGCGCTCGACGCGCCATGCCGGGCCTGGGTGAGGGTGGCCGGCACGCTGCCCGACGACCCGTTGGTACACGCCGGCGCGCTGACGTTCATCTCGGATCTGCCGCTGCTGCTGGATTCGATGGTGGCCGGGCACCGGCAGGCATGGGGCCGGGTGACGCTGGCGTCAGCATCGACCACACGGTGTGGTTTCACCGGCCCTGCCGGGCGGACGAGTGGCTGCTGTACGACTGCCGCAGCCCGTGGGCGGCGTCCGGTCGCGGCCTGGCGACCGGACGCCTGTACGCGATGAACGGTGACCTGGTGGCCACGGTGGCCCAGGAGGGCCTGCTCCGCTGGCGCGGTGGCGCTTAGCGGCGGGCTACTGCTTAAGGCAGGGTTCACCGACCCGGACCCGGTCCATGGACCGCCAGGCCACCAGGAACACCTCACCCACGACGTCCGCGGCATCCTGCCGACCAACCCGCCACGTCGCGTACGCGTGAATGTCGTCAGCATGTCGGCGGAACAGCTCGGTCAACCGCTCTTCCCGTTCTCGCATGGCACCTCCGAAGATCGCCTCGTCGCGGGTACTTGTCGGCTGCACCGCCACGGATTACAGGAACCGGCCCGAAATATTCGACGCCGACGGTCCGCATGCCGACACCGGCGTATCAGGGCGCGGCCGGTGGGCTCCTCGGCCCATTCCGGTGATTCGCTCCTCGGGAGGACACCTATGCGCCCGGACGGCTCTCTGCCCAGCTACGACACGCTCTTCGGCGACCTCGACTTCCGGGCGGCCGACGAGTCACGGTCGGTGTACTCGCCGGCCGCCTACCTCGCCGACCTCCTCCAACTCGCCGACGACTGCGCGACCGGTACCGCGGACGGCACCGGCGACCGCCTGGGCGAGCGCCGGCGGGACCTCGCCGAGGTCCCGCTCGACGGGGTGAACAGCTACACCGAGCTGCCGTACCTGGACGTCGTCAACGAGGTGCTCGCGAAGCAGCTCACCGGCGGCGACGCCGACGCGTTCGAGCGGCTCGCCGGGCTGCGGTACCCGTTCGGCGCGCCGTTCTCGCTCGGCCACGAGCGGCTCCGGGTGTTCCTGCGCGAGCTGGGCGTGGACCCGGTCGAGCTGTACCGGCGGTTCACCGCCCGCCCGGCCCCGGACGTCGTCGCCCGCGAGTACCTGGGCCTGACCCCCGCGGACGTCGCCATGGTCACCACGGTCCTCGCCGACGGCCCCGACCTGCGCGACTGCTACCACCTGGACGACACCGCCGACGCGTTCGAGCGGCTCGCGGACGTCGACCTGTTCCGCCACGCCGCCGGCCTGACCGGGGCCGAGCTGCGGGAGCTGCTCGCGACCACCGCCGTCCACCAGGGCGGCCCCGCGGTGTCGCTCGACCCGGTCGAGCGCCGGCTGGTGGTCGCGGACGCCACCGAGCCCGTGCCGGCCGGCTGGTACGACCGGGTGAACCGCTTCGTCCGGCTGGCCCGCCGCACCGGAATGTCCTTTGTGGACCTCGACCTGGTGGTGCGGACCTGCTGCGGCGGCCGGATCGACCCGGCGGCGCTGCGGCACCTCGCGGTGGTACGCCACCTGAGCCAGACCCTGGACCTGCCGATCGACGTCGTAGTGAGCCTGGTGGCGCCGCGGGAAGCCCTGGCCGACCTCGCCGGCACCGGCGACATCCTGGCCGCCGCGAACACCGAGTACCGCCGCCGGGTCGCCGCCGCGGTGGGGCTGACCGAGCGGGACCTGACCGCCACGGTCGTCCGGTACCGCGACCGCCGGGCCGGCCCGGTCTGGGGCGGCGCGGACACCGGCCTCGCGGAGTTGTCGCTGCTGCACCGGATCGCCCGGCTCAGCGCCGCGCTGCAGATCCCGGTCGCCGACCTGTTCGGGGTGCTGGACGCGCTGGCCAGCGACCCCTCGATCCAGCGGTTCAACACCTTCCCGATCCTCATCGCCACCGACGTCAACGGCACCGACTACGAGCAAATCCTGGCCGGTGGCGACGTCGGGGCCAGCCTGTGGCTGCTGCAGACCCTCGTCGCCGTGGTGCGCTGGACCCAGGCGACCGGCATCGCCGCCGCCGACCTGGCCGGCATCCTGCGCGCCGGCGGCCCGGCCGACGACGAGGCCGACCAGGCCCTGCTTTCCAGCCTGGCCGAGCGGTTCGCGGCCGTCGAGCCGACCGCCGAGGTGTTCGAGTCCGAGCGGTTCGGCCCGCGGGCGGCCCAGGTCATCCACGACGTCGCCGCCGAGGCCGCGGCCGCCGAGCCGGGCAGCGGGCGGCTGCTGCGCGTCGAGCCCGACCGGGTGACCGCGACCGCGCACGCGGCCCTCGCCGAGCTGGGCGTGGTCGCGAGCAACGACTTCCTCGGGCTGGGGCTCGCCGATCGGCTCATTACCAAGATCTACACGAACCTCATGCTCGCCGGCCACCTGGCGGCCGGCGGCACGGTCGTGCCGGAGCGGATCCCCGAGCCGGCCGACGAGCTGCGCCTGTGCGGCGAGTTCGGCCCCCACCGGGAGGCGCTGTTCAAGCTGATCGCCGACCTGTGCGCGGCGGCCGGCAGCCCGTCGTGCTACCCGTCCGACCTCGCCGCGCTGCCCGACCTGACCGACGCCGAGCGGGCCGAGCTGTACGACAACCTGATCTTCAACGGCGACCTGGACCCGTCCGGCGCGATCCGGCGGCCCGACTTCTTCGCCGACCCGGACAACGTCGCGGCGTTCACCGCCGACGCCGACCTTGGCGACGTGGCGGCCGACGTGCACGACCTGCTGGTCGACCGGCTCATCCGGTTCGCCGCCGACCGGCCCGCGCTCGACCCGGCGATCCTCGCGGGCCTGCCGCTCGGGGACCAGCAGCGCGCTAGCCTCGTCGACAGCCTGCGGTTCAACGGCCACCTCGACGCCGACGACCGGTACGCCGACCCGGCCGCGCTCGTCGACCTGGAGCTGGCCGACCTGCGCCTCGCCGTGGAGTTCCACCCGTACCGCCGCCGGGTGCTGGACGCCATGCGGGCCCAGCTCATCGACGCGCGCGCCGCCGCGTACACGGTGACGCCGGACGACCTGCGCGACCTGGCCGACGCGGCGGCCGCCCGGCGGGTCGCGGACCTGCTCGCGGACGCCCACCTGCGGGACGGCCGGCTCACCGACGAGGCCGTCGCGCTGCTCGCCGACCCGGCGGCCACGCTGACCCTGCCGGCGTTCACCGAGGCCGAGAACGCCACCATCGCCTACCAGCTCGGGGTCGTCCTGGACGACGCCCGCCCGTACCGGCTGGACCTCGACGCGCTGGCCGCGCTCGGGTTCACCGCGGACGAACGCCGCCGCCTGGTGGCCCAGCTGGTCGACGCCGGTCATCTCACCGACGACCTGGCCGTCCCGGCGGACCGGGTGGACTACTTCGGGTACGCCCCCAACGCGGCGGACTTCGCCCTGCCCGGCCTCGCCGACTTCGCCACCGACATCTTCTTCCTGCTGCACGCCGTGGCGACCGAGCTGGCCGCGGGCGCCGCCCACATCGCCGCCGTGCTCGCGCGGACGGCGACCGAGCAGCGCGCGGTCCTGCTCGACACCCTCCAGGACGGGCTCGGCGTGCCGGCGGGCACGGCCGGGGCGATCTGCGACGCCGTCGTCGGCGGCGGCGGTCGCGCCCTCGACCTGCTGGTAGAGCCCCTGCTCGACGACCCCGAGGCGGCCGCCGCGGACCCGGACCTGCGCCGGGCGCTGCGCCGCATGCGCGGCTTCGCGCGCTTCGCCACGGCGCTCGCCCTGCCGGCCGACGAGGTGTCCGCCGCGTTCCTGGACCAGGAGCTGGCCGCCAAGTTCCCCGAGCCGCTCGCGCTGCCGGCCGGCGTCGACCGGATCGACGCGCTGCTGTCCAGCGGCGACGGCAACGTGTACGTCTTCCACGGCGCCGACGTCTGGGTGTACTCCGCCGCCACCCACGACCTGGTCGAGCAGCGGCCGCGGTCGCTGTCCGCGCTGTCGCCGGCGCTCGCCGCCCTCACCGGCGTGGACACCGCGTTCACCGACGCCACGGGCGCGGAGTGGATCGTCGGCCGGGACGCAGCCGGCGCGCCGCACACGTTCGTCCGGCAGCCCGACCACCCGCGGTGGCTCGCGTGGGCGCACGAGTGGGGCGTGGTGGCGAACGCGTTCGACGACCCGGCGCGGATCGACGCCGCGTTCGTCGACGGCGGCGGGCGCACCTACCTGTTCCACCGCGGCCAGTACGTCCGGTACAGCGGCGACGACCACACCCACGTCGACGAGGGGTACCCGCGGCCGATCAGCGGCTGGTGGGAGACCGAGGGGCGCACCACGCCGCTGCCGGCACGCTTCCGCGAGTCGCTGGACGCCGCGTTCCACGGCCGCGACGACACCACCTACCTGTTCGCCGGTGACAGCTTCCTCGCGGTCCGGGACGGTGCCGTCGCGCAGCCGGTCGCCGGCACCTGGGGCCGGATCGCCAACGCGATCGCCGCCGCCCCCCAGATCGACGCGGCCTATGTGGACGGTCCCGCCCTGTACGTCTTCGCCGGCAACCAGGTGATGCGGTACTCCGCCGGCATCGAGGCCGGTGGCGCCGTCGCCGACGAAGGGTATCCGCGGCGCATCGAGGCGCAGCTCGGCGACGTGCCGGCCGAGTTCGAGGGCGGCGTGGAGGCGGCCTTCGCCGACGGCTCGGGGGTCACGCACCTGTTCCGGGACGGTCGCACCGTCGCCCTCCGGGGCGGCACCGCCAGCGCCGCCGCGACCGGGCACCGGTGGGGGCGGCTGCACCCGGCCCTGCCCAGCGGCGCCGTCGACGCCGCGCTGGTCGGCCTGGACGGCTGCACATACCTGTTCAGCGGCGACACGTACCTGCGCTACTCCGGCGCGGACTACTCCATCGTGGACGCCGGCTACCCGCGCCGCATCGCCGGCGACTGGGAGGGTTTGCGCCGGGTGGACGCCGCGTTCGTCGCCGACGGGGCGACGCACCTGTTCGGGGCCGGCGGGGCGACGCACCTGTTCGGGGCCGGCGGCCTGCTGTTCGACGTGTCGGTCGGACCGGATGCCGAGGAGCTCGACGCGGGCCGGCTGCCGTGGAGCCTGCGCCAGCGGTTGCAGGCGCACGGCATCTCGGTCGCCGACGGCGCGGCCGTGTCCAGCCAGGGCACACAGTGGAGTGTCGCGGCGGAGCGCGGCATCGGGCTGCTGCTCCGCCGGGCCGGCGAACGCCTGGAGGTGCACTGCGCACCGCAGACCGAGGTCGCCTTCCACGTGCGCTACTCCACAAAGGACTACGCCGCGGCCGACCCGGGGTATCCGCGGCCGCTGACGGACAACTGGTGGAACCTGCCCGAGGAACTGGTCGGCGCGGACGCCGCGTTCGCCCGCGTGGACGCCGTGCTGACCGGCCGGGACAACCGCACCTACCTGTTCTCCGGCGGCCGGTTCATCGTGTACGACAACAAGCGCCGCTGGTGGTCCGAACCGCGGACGCTGGCCGAGCACTGGGACAGCCTCCCCTTCGACCGCGTCGACGCCGCGTTCGTCGGCGCGGACGGGCGGACCTACCTGTTCTCCGGCGACCGGTACGTGCGCTACTCCACCGCCGACCACAGCCGCGTGGACGACCGGTACCCGGCCGCGATCACGCCGTTCTGGGCAACGTGGTCAACAACATCGCGCGGACCGGCCGGGTCGACGCCGCGCTGGTCACCGGCGAGCACACCTACCTGTTCTCCGGCGACCAGTTCGTGCGGTACACCCGGGCGGAGGGCGGGAGCCCGTACCCCGAGGACCCGGGACTGGTCGACATCGGCTACCCGCGCAAGCTGAGCGCGCTGGCCCAGGAGCCGCGGCTGCACAACCTGCGGACCACCGTGGACAGCGTGTCGGCCGCGTTCGCCGACCGCGGCACCGTGTACCTGTTCAGCGGCGGCCGCTGCCACGCGGTGTCCGGCGCCGCCCACCGCCGGTACGACGACCTCGCCGCCGACGCGGTGGGGTGCGCGTTCGTCGAGGACGGCGCGGTGTGCGTGGAGCACCCGGACGGCTGGTACCGGTACAGCGCGCTTGAGGGCACGGCGGTGGCCCGGGAGCCGGTCCGGCCCCGGCTGCTGCGTTCGCTGCCGGCGCAGCGGCGGACCGGGCTCGACGCGGTCCTGCGCGGCACCGACGGAAACACCTACCTGTTCCAGGGCACGACGTGCGTCAACGTCGAGCTGGGCCGGGAGTACCCGCTCGCCGAGGAGTGGGGCCGGCCGCGGAACGCCGTCTACCACGAGAACGCCGTGGACGCCGCGTTCGTCGGGTCGGACGGCCGCACGTACGTGTTCCGCGGCGACCAGTTCGTGACGTACACCGGCGACGCGTACCTGGACGCCGAGGTCGACGGCGAGCCGCGCACGATCGCCGACCACTGGGGCGGGCTGGACCGGGTGGCCCTCGCCTACGTCCGCGACGGCGTCACCTACCTGTTCGAGCCGCCGGACCCGAGCGGCATCATGCGCTACGTCGCCTACTCCGGCCCCGGCTACGCCCGGCCCGACGAGGGGTACCCGCGGACGGCGGACGCGACGTTCTGGGACGTGCCGGACGAGCACCGGCCGGACGGCTTCACCCTGCCGCGGGCCGTGCTGGGCAGCGGCACCAGCACGCTGCTGCTGACCGGCGAGGTGTGCCTGCAGCACAACGACGCCACCGGCACCTGGTCGTACCCGCGGCCGGTGGAGCGGTTCTGGCGCGGGATCGGGCCGGTCGACGGGCTCACCGCCGCGTTCACCGGGCGCGACGGCGCCACCTACTTCTTCTTCGCCAGTGGCGAGTTCGTCCGCCACGACGGGCGGTCCGCGGGCGCGCGGGACCAGATCCGCGCGCGCTGGGCCCGTACCCGCAACAACTTCCTGGCCGCCACCGGCGAGGACATCGTGGACGCGGCCGTCGTCCACCGGGGCGTCACGTTCCTGTTCTCCGGCGACCAGTACGTGCGCTACAGCGGAGCGGACTACCGGTACGTGGACCCCGGCTACCCGAAGCCGATCGTCGGCAACATCCGCGCGGAGAAGGCGTTCGCCGGGCTGCCGGCCGCGGTGGAGGACGACCTGGCGGAGCGGCACGCCGCCGGCAGCCGGTCCATGGTGGACGCCGCGGTGGCGGACGACCGCACGGTCCACCTGTTCGTCGGGCGCACCTGCCACGCGGTCTCGCACGAGTTGGCCGCCAGCTACGACCCCGGCATCCTCGGGCGGGTCCGGAACACCGTCGCCGACCGCGGGCGGGTGGACGCCGCGCTGGTCGCCGGCGAGCACACGTACCTGTTCTCCGGGGACCAGTACGTGCGCTACACCGGCGGCGACTACACCCGGGTCGACGACGCCTACCCGCGTACCATCGCCGCCGGGCTGCCGGGCGAGCTCGGTGCCGCGGCGCTGCCGGTGGAGTTCGGCGACGGCATCGACGCGGCGTTCCGGGACGGCGACGGCAGCACCTACCTGTTCGCCGGCGGGAGCTGCGCGCGGATCTCGGATGGCGCGGTCACCGTCACGCCGATCCGCGGCGCCTGGGGTGTGGTGCGCAACGCGTTCCGCGGCGAGCGGGCCGGGCTCGACGCCGCGTTCGTCGCCGCCACCGGCGAGCTGTACGCGTTCGCCGGCGACCAGTACGTGCGGTACGCCCGGGGGCAGCTCGCCACCGTCGAGGCCGGCTACCCGCGGCGGATCCGGGACGCCTGGGGCGACCTGCCGGCGGCGTTCGAGCGGGGCGTCGACGGGGCGTTCCGGTTCGCCGGCCGCACCTACCTGGCCCGCGGGACGACTACGTGCGCTACTCGGGCGACCGGTTCGACACCGTCGACCGCACCTACCCGCAGCCGTTCCGGTACCGCTGGTCCGGCGCGGCCGACTACCGCCCGAGCGACCTGCACACGATCGCGCGGTTCGCGGCGCTGGCCCGTACCCGCCGGGACGCCGACGGCGGGCTCGCCACGTTCGTGCTGCCCGGGCGGCGCGTGCTGACCGACCCGTACGCCCACCTGGCCGAGCTGTTCGGCTGGGACGGCGCCGAGGTCGCCTGGTGCCGGCGGAACGTCCGGCTGCTGACCGGCGCGGCGGCCGGCGGGCCGGACGGGGCCGACGGCGACCGGCTGGAGCTGGAGTTCCTGCTGGAACTGGCCGACCTGTTCGCGCTCGCCGACAAGCTCGGCACCGGTCCGTCCCGGGCGTACACCGACATCTGGACCCGCGTGCACGGCGCGGCCGACCCGCACGGCGCGGCCGACGCGCTGTACGAGCTGCTCGCCCGCCGCGCCGGGCCGGAGCGGTGGCCGGTGCTGGCCCGCCAGCTGCACGACGAGCTGAACCTGCGCAAGCGGGACGCGCTCGTCGCGACCGTGCTCGCGGACGCCGGCGGCACCAGCCGCGACCTGTTCGCCCGGTTCCTGATCGACGTCGACATGGGCGCGAAGGGCAACACCTCGCGGGTCCGCGAGGCCATCGCGGCGGCGCAGCTGTACCTGCACCGGTACCTGCTGAACCTGGAGCTGCCCGGCGGCGACGAGCAGGCCCGGCAGCGGGTCAAGGCGTGGTGGCGGTGGATGCGCAACTACCGGGTCTGGGAGGCGAACCGCAAGGTCTTCCTGTACCCGGAGAACTACCTGCGGCCGGAGCTGCGCGACACCAGGACGCCCGCGTTCCGGACGCTGGAGAGCGACCTGTTGCAGGGCGAGATCACCGCCAGCACCGTGGAGCGCGCGTACAAGCGCTATCTCGACGAGTACACCGAGGTGTCCCGGCTGACCATCGCCGGCGGCTACGTCTACACCAAGGACCAGGAGCCCGGCGGGGCGCGGCGGCTGGTGCTGTTCGGCCGGACCAGGACCGACCCGCGGCGCTACTACTACCGGCGCGCGGAGTTCGCCAGCCGGGAGAAGCTGTCCGCCACGTGGGAGCCCTGGCAGCCGGTCGAGGTGCAGATCGACGCCGACCAGGTGCACCCGGTGCACGCGTTCGGCCGGGTGTTCGTCTTCTGGGCGGTGCCCGAGGTGGTCGCCGCCGACGACCCGACCGGCACGACCGTCGTGGCCCGCACCGACGGCGACCAGCAGCACATCACCGGGCTGGGGCAGACCCAGCGGATCCGGATCTGCTACTCGTTCCACAACCTCACCAAGGAGTGGGCACCCACTCAGACGCTCGGCACCGGCCGAGCCGAGCCCGGCGCCATCTCCGACGTCACGCTGCTGCTCATGCCGCGCATGAAGAACGCCGACCAGATGTCGGTCGTCGTGTCCTGCTCGTACACCGTGACGACGCCGCCCGCACCCGGCGCCACCGGGGACGCGGCACGGCCCACCGTCCGGCGGGCCGCGGCGCTGTTCGAACTGAACCCCGAGCTGTACAGCGAGGACCTGATGGCCGGGGACGCCGCGGCGGCGCCGGACCACGGGCAGGTGCTGGCCGTCATGACGGACATCGAGGCCGCCCGCGACCAGGCGGCCACCGCCGAACGCGTCGCGCGCATCTTCGTCGACCCGGTGGACCCCGCCGACGTGGTGCGGTTCGACGCCCCGAGCGGCTCGGAGTTCTGGTTCAGCGTCGACCACAAGGGCGGCAGCTTCCTGTGCCGCCCGGTCCCGGTGGCCGGCACCGAGGGGACGCGGCTGCCGCTGATCTCCAACCGGGACCGGCTGCCGCAGTGGCCGCGGGTGGACGCCGCCGTCGAGCTGCCCAACCGCAAGCGGTTGTTCTTCGACAACGCGGAGCGGCGGTTCCTGCTGACCCCGACGCGCGGCGAGCTGGGCGACCCGGAGCCGACCGGGTCCGCGTGGGGCCGGGTCCGCACGGTGCTTGCCGAGCCGGGCGCGGTCGACGCGGTCATCGTCCGCGGCGAGCGGACCTTCGTCCTGGCCGGGCACCGCTACCTCCGATTCACGGGTACGCCGTTCGGCGCGATCGACGCCGACTACCCCGCTGACCTCGCCGGCAACGACGACGGCCTGCCCGACTGGCCGAAGGTGGACGTGGCGTTCACCGGCCCGGACGGGGTCGAGTACTTCTTCGACAACACCCGCGACCGCTACGTCACCTCGCAGGACCTGGACAAGCCGCGCCCGATCGCCGAGTTCTGGCGGCGGCCCGGCCTGCCGGACGGGGTCACCACGATCGACGCCGCCGTCGCCGCCGACGGCGCCACGTTCCTGATCTCGGGCGACCGGTACGTCCGCTTCGCGCGCCCGTCGACGCCCCGGCGCCCGCGGCGGCCCGGCAAGACCGCCGCCACCGCCCCGGTCCCGGCGACCGACCCGAGCTACCCGCGCCCGCTGGCGGACAACGACGACGAGCTGCCGACCGACTTCCGGATCGCCGCCGGCGTGCTGCGCAAGGGCATCATGTACTGGTTCGACAACGACCGCCGCGAATACCACGAGGTCGCGCCGGACGGCACCCGGACCACCCGCCCGACGTACGGGCACAGCGCCCTCACCGAGACCGGCCGGGTCGACGCCGCCTGGGTGGCGGCCGGCCGCCTCTACCTGACCACCGGCCTGGAGTACGTGCGGTACACCCTGCGCCCGGACGGCTCGGTGCCGCCCTTGGTCGACGACGGCTACCCGGCCGCGCTGCCGTGGCAGATCGACACCGCGTTCCGGCGCGAGGACGACCTCTACTTGTTCTCCGGCGACCGGTACGCCCGGATCGACGCCGAACGGGAGCCGGCGGACCTGCCGGACCCGCTGCCGGTCGCCGGCGCCTGGGGGAACTGCCCCGGGACGGGGCGCCGCCGTTCGACGCCGCGCTGGACAGCGAGTCGGGCCTGTACCTGTTCGTGGACGGCGAGTACGTGCGGTACTCCAAGACCGTGCCGGTGCGCCGGCCGTACGAGCTGGCCGGGCTGCCGTTCGAGATCATCCGGCTGACCACCGGGACCGCCTCCGCGCTCGGGCACAAGCTGCTGTCCGGCGGCGTGCCGGCGCTGCTGGACCTGGCCACGCAGGAGACCGACGAGGTCGCGGTCACCACCGACCCGGCCGCCACGGCCGCGATCCGGGTACGCCCCGGCCTGGTCGACGCCACCCGCCTGCCGACCGGATCGCACCTGGACTTCCGCAGCGCCAACGGCCTGTACTACTGGGAGATCTTCTTCCACGCCCCGTTCCTCATCGCCCAGGCGCTGAACGGCGCCCAGCGCTTCGAGGACGCCAAGCGGTGGTACGAGTACGTCTTCGACCCCACCCACCCCGACTCGTACTGGCGGTTCCTGCCGTTCCTCGCCGTCGACCTGGACGCGCTCGCCAGCGCGCTGACCGGCGACCTGGCCGCGCTGCGCGACGCCGGCCTGCCCGAGGAGCCGGTGGCGGCGGCGCTGGCGCCCGTCCTCGCCGCCATGCGAGCGCTGGCCCCGGCCGTGGCCCAGAACCGCGACCCGGTCACCGAGCAGGAGCGGGCGGCGCTGCTCGCGGTCACCGCGCCGGCGGCGCACGAGGAGGTCGCCACGGCGGTGGCCGACCTGGCCGCGCGCACCGACCTCACCCCGGCGCAGCGCGACGCCGTCGCCGCGCTGCGCGAGCACACCCTCATGGCGGCCGACCTGGCCAAGCAGTTCGACGCGCTCGGCGACCGGGAGAACCTGCTCACGGCGTACCGGGACGACCCGTTCGACCCGCACGCGATCGCCGACCTGCGCCCGGTGGCGTACCGGCGGGCCGTCGTCATGCGGTACGTCGACAACCTGCTCGACTGGGGCGACCTGCTGTTCCGGCAGTACACGCCGGAGAGCGTCGACGAGGCGCGGATGCTCTACGTCCTCGCGTACGACCTGCTCGGCGAGCGGCCGGAACGGCTCGGCACCGGGCTGCCGGCGCCCGCCGCGTCGTACGCCGGCCTCGACGCCGAGCCGGGCGACCTCGACCTGGTCGGATACTTCACCAGCGGCGGCACCATGGTGACCGGCGCCGGCGCGGTACACGCCGGAGTCGCCAACGCGTACTTCCACATCCCCGAGAACAGCGTCTTCGACGAGTACTGGGCGCGGGTCGAGGACCGGCTGCGGAAGATCCGGCAGTCGCTGAACATCATGGGGATCAGCCAGCCACTGCCGCTGTTCGAGCCGCCGATCGACCCGATGGCGCTGGTCCGCAGCGTCGCCGCGGGCACCGGGCTGGACCAGCTCACCGCGGGGGCGGCGGCGCCGGTGCCGCACTACCGCTTCGCGGTCGTGTTCCGCCGGGCCCAGGAACTGGTCGACAAGCTGCGCCAGCTCGGCTCCGACCTGCTCAGCGTGCTGGAACGCGGCAGCGCGGAGGAGCTGAGCCTGCTCCAGCGGCGCCAGGAGCAGGAGATCCTGACGATGACCCGCGCCGTCAAGACGGCCCAGATCCGCATCGCCGAGGAGAACCTCGCGGAGCTGACCGCCAGCCGCGACGCCGCGCAGCAACGCGTGGGCCACTACGAGACGCTCATCGCCGGCGGCATGAACGAGCTGGAACGGGCCCAGGTCGACCTGATGTCCACCGCCGCGAGCCTGCACTTCGCGTCCGGCGTGCTGAAGGTCGCGGCCGCCATCGCGTACGCCGTGCCGGAGTTCCACGCCGGCCCGTTCATCATCGGCACCACGGCCAGCGGGCGGCAGCTCGGCGACACGCTGGACAAGGCGGCCGAGACCGGCGAGTCGCTCGGCGAGGGGTTCGGCATGGTCGGCGAGGTGCTGGGCATCCGGGCACAGCACGAGCGCATGGTCGAGGACTGGGACCTGCAGCTCGCCACCGCGCGCAGCGACATCACCGAACTGGAGCACCGCATCGGCGGCGCCACCGAGCAGGTCGCCATCGCCCGGCGCGAGGCGGACCTGCTCGAACGCGAGATCGCGCACAACGAGTCGGTGGCGGCGTTCCTGACGGACAAGTTCACCAACGCCGAACTGTACGGCTGGATGTCCGGGACGCTGGCCGGGCTGTACTTCCAGGCGTACAACCTCGCCTACGAGATGGCCCGGGCGGCCGAGCGCGCGTTCCACTTCGAGCACGGCCGCACCGCGGGCGAGGCGACGACGTTCATCCGGCCGGCGTACTGGCAGAGCCGCCGCGGCGGGCTGCTCGCCGGCGACAGCCTCGCGCTGGACCTGGAACGGCTCGGCAAGGCCCAGTTCGACACCGGCGGCCGCGGCCTGGAGATCACCCGCCAGGTGTCGCTGCGGGCGCTGGACCCGATCGCCCTGCTCCGCCTGCGCGACGCCGGCGGCTGCGAGTTCACGCTGACGGAGGCGCTGTTCGACGACGACTTCCCGGGGCACTACCGGCGCCAGATCCGCACCGTCACCGTCACGTTCCTCGACCCCGACGGCAACACGCTGGCCGTGCCCGCCACGCTGACCCAGCTCGACCACAAGACCGTCCTGGAGCCCGACCCGCAGGCCGTCCGGCACCTGCTCGACCCGCAGGGCGCCCCGCCGGCCGCCGTACGCGGCGACTGGCGGGCCAGCCAGCAGATCGCACTGTCCGAACCGGACGGTGGCCGGGACAACAACGGCCTGTTCGAGCTGCGCTTCGACGACGACCGCTACCTGCCGTTCGAGGGCACCGGCGCGGTGTCCCGCTGGCGGCTGGCGCGCGGCGGCCGGGCCGTACGCGACCTGGCCGACGTCGTGGTGACCGTGAAGTACACGGCCGAGCAGGGCGGCGAGGTCTTCGCCAACGCGGTGCGGGGGCTACTCAAGCCGCACCCGGCGGCGCGCCTGTTCGACCTGGCGCGCGACTTCCCCGACGAGTGGGGCGAGTTCCTCGCCGGCGACGACCCGCGGCTGGCCCTGCCGTTCACCACGCAGATGTTCCCGGACCTGGCCGGCTCCCAGATCACCGGCATCTACCCGACGTACGACCTGGTGGACGGCGCGGTGACGCGCCTGGTGCTGGGCGGTGACCCGGCACAGACCCTGTCCGAGGGGAAGCTGCTGCCGACCCCGGGCCTGACGCTCCGGTCGACCGCGCCGTCGGCCTGGACGTTCACAGTGGACGGTGCGAAGGAGAACTTGCGCAACGTCGGCCTCGTGCTGACGTACCAGGCCCGCGTCCAGTAAGGGAGCGAGAACGGCGATGCGCTCGAACAAGAAGCGACCTACCAGTACCCGGCCCTCGGCGAACCACCCGGTCAAACGCCAGAAGACCGCCCACAACTCCGGCGACGACACCACGACGGACGGGCTCGACAAGAAAAAGCGGAACAATGACTCGATCGTGCTCGACACCGTCGAGGTGCAAGCGCCCGCGCAGAGCCCGAAGGTCGCCGACCACCTGGCGAACCTGCAGAGGGCCACTTCAAGGCCGCGGTGGGTGCCTTCCGCAAGATGATCGAGGAGTCGCAGGACGCCGAGGAGCCGGTGAAGTCCTGGACCAACGCGGTATTCACCGACAAGGACGTGCTCAAGCGCGCCGAAAAGCACCCGGGGCTGTTCGCCGAGGTCATCAACGCGTACCGGCTCCTTACCCTGCACGCGCAGGACGAGGGCCTGGGCGTGGGCCTGGACGACCAGCTGAAACAGTATCTGGACGCGCTCCCGCCCAAGGCCGCGGCGCGGGTGGCCGCCACCCTGGTCAACTGGCACTGGGGCAGGCCGAACATCCTCGGCGGGAAGCTGCGCGACTGGATCGTGCGGCAGCCGGGCGCGGTCGACGCCCGCCTGCTGAACATGCTCTGGAACGACGGTGACTTCGAGTCGATCTGCACGGCGATCGCGTGCGGGGCGGACACGTCCACCGCCTCGTACGTCGACATCGAGGGGCAGCTCGAACTCGAGGGATTCTACAATGGATACATCGAGCCGCTGGAGCACCTGCTCGGCAGCTACCTGCGCCTGGTCGATCTGGTGTACCCGGACGGCGTGGGCCCGGTGGACGACATGACGCTCAGCGAGGAGGTCCGGGATGGGATCACCTTGCTCGGCGGGCAGAGCCCGGAGTTGCGGGGCCCGCAGGAGAACTACCTGAAGGGCAAGGAGAAGATCGCCGGTGCCCGCCGGGTGCTCCAGGCGCTCACCGAGGCCGGCACGGCCCAGATCCTGACCAGCTACACGGAGGTGCTGGACTGCTCGCTGGTCAAGGAGTTCGCGAACAACCCCGGGACCATCTGGGGCTTCGAGCACGTGCGACTCCCGTTCGTGAACGCGGTGCACACCACCGAGTTCGGCAAGCACCCGGTGCGCATGTGGGAGATGTGGGCGGCGGTCGAGCTCATCCTGAACGAGTGGAGGTACCTGCAACTCCTGTTGAACCCCGAGGCGATGATCCCGAAGCTCGTCGCCGCGGGCGTCAGGAAGCTCGACGATCAGATCAAAAGCAATCCGGTCGAGTACGCGGGACTGACCGACCCGGGCGCAAGGGGCAGTTCGAGAAGGGGTTCATCGAGCAGTGTTCGGCCTACCTGCGCACGCTCGCCGAGCGACCCCCGACCGCGAAGTTCGCCACCGCGGACCCGCGCGGGAACTACCTCCCCAAATACCTCGGCCTGTTCGGCTGCAAGGCCGGCCTTTGGTGGTCGAAGAAGGAGAACGTGCCCGTCTACTACTGCCTGGACGGCATCAAGGACGACGACGTGATCTATTACAAGACGCGGAAGACCGCGGCGATCAACGAGTTCCTCAAGGGCTCGCTGAACCGCAAGCGGCACGTCGAGGTCATCACGCTGGCCGAGACCCGGGAGATCCTCCTCAACTGGGACGAACTGCAGACGGTCGTCAAGTTCTACCGGAGGGGAGAGTTGCTGCCCCCGGCGAGGTCGAGACGCTGATAACGAAGATGGAGGCGGCGGACCTGAAGGCGGGGAGCCGGACGGCCCCGCTCCGGCAGCAGGTCATCAAGGCGGCCCAGAAGGACGAATCCGTCGGCAAGGACCTACCCGACCTGAACCAACCGCCCTTCCAGGACCTGACCGACGAGGAGTTCTACGGCGTCGTCTCGCAGTTGTTGCTGCTGACCATGGCCCTGAAAGCGGAGAGCGACCAGGTGCTTGCCTCATATCTGGAGAGCAAGGGCGCGGCGCACCTGTTCGAAGCCATCGTGCTGCCGTTTGGCTTCGCCGAGGCGTACCGGCTGATGATCGACGAGAAGGACCCGGACCGGAAGAGAGAGCTCGCCGCCCAACTGGAGATCGACGTCGACGCGGGCGAGGTGCCGGAGCCCCTCGGCGGCCTGCTGAAGGCGGCGATCGAGCGCTTCGGCGACCCGAAATAGCCGCATCGGGCAGACGAAGGGAGCACCGCCATGTCCAGATCGAACAGCCCGTCCCGATCCCGATCCCCGTCGCGGTCCCGCAAGCCGACGCCCGACGCCGCAGACAGTCATAACCTCGACCCCACCGCGTCAGACTCGGGTCTGCAGAAGACGAAGCCGCACGTGGATTCGACCGCGGACGCCGATCCGATCGTGGTCGCGACCGGGCCGGACCCGACGTCCCCGGACCTCGCCACGCACCTGCCGCAGCTGCAGTCGGGCCAGTTCGACGTCGCGGCAGCCGCCTTCAACAGGTTGTGGGCCAACGCGGACAACCTGTCCAAACAGGAGCAGGGCGCGGCCCTGAAACAGTGGATCGACGGGGTCTTCGGCAGCCCGGAGGCGCGCGCAGAGGCCGCTACGCAACCGGTGCTGTTCACCAACCTCGTCGGCGCGGCCCGGGACCTGATCCTCGACTCGGACCTCGGTCCGCCCGAGTACACCGACGCCTGGCTGCGCGGCAACCTGGACAAGCTCGACCAGCCCGGCGCGGCCGCCGTCGCCGAGCGCATGGTGGCCACCGGCTGGGGCTACCCGTCCATCATCGGCAAGGATCTCCGCGGGTGGATCCGGCTGCGGCTCGGCGCCGGCGGCCTCAACAACGCCGAGGGCGGCCTCGCCGCCCGCCTGCTCAGCATGCTCTGGAACGACGGGGACTACGCGACGATCTGCGACCTCATCGCCGACGGCATCGACACCGCGCAACCCGCGTACTACGGCTCGGACGAGGCGCCGAAGTACGAGGGCCTGTGGTGCGGGTACGTCCAGCCCCTGGAACACCTGCTCGGCTACTACCTGCGCCTGGCCAGCCTGCCGTCCCTGCCGGCGCAGACCGATCCCGGCGGTGCGGACGTCGCCGTCGAGCTGACCGCCCTGGGCGGGAAGTCCCCGGCGGCCGCCGGTCTCGATCCGGCGGAGCGGCGCGACCTGGGCGCGCGGAAGGTGGCCGGCGCCGCGCAGATCCTCCAGGCGCTCACCGTCAAGGGATCCGCCAAGATCCTGACGAGCTTCGCGGCGGTGGAGAGCTCGGCGCTGCTCCGCGAGTTCGTCGGCGAGCCCGGGACGATCTGGGGCTTCGAGCACGTGCGGCTGCCGTACGTACAGGCGGCGCACGCGACCCCCAGCGGGAACCAGCCGCTGCGGATGTGGGAGCTGTGGCAGGTGGTCGCGCGGGCGGCGGAGAAACCGGAGTACGAGGCCCTCCTGTCGGATCCCGACCGGATGATCCCCAAGCTGGTGGCCGAGGGGGTCGCGGCCGTGGAGAAGGAGTTCGTGAACCGGCCCGCCGACTACCTCTGGTGGAAGCTCCCGGACTTCAAGGCCGCCTTCGAGAAGCAGTGCACCGCGTACCTCCGGTCGCTGGCCGAACAGCCGCCCCGCGCCAAGTACGCCACCGCGGCCAAGCGCGGTCACGACTTCAGCGCGTACCTGGGATCGTTCGGGTGCAACGCCGGGCTGTGGTGGGCGTTGAACCAGGGCACGCGGGTCTACTACTGCCTCGACGGGATCAAGGACGCCGACGTCATCGGCTACAAGAAGCTCAAGACCAGCCGGATCAACACCTTCCTCCAGGGGAAGGGCAACGCCTACATCGAATGCATCACGCTGGCCGAGATCCGCGTGATCCTCACCCGCTGGGACGAGCTGAAGGACATCGTCATGTTCACCAGGAAGGGCGAGTTCGTCGATAAGCAGGAGATCGTCGACCTGAAGACCGCGATGGAGGCCGCCGACAAGCTGGCGGGCACGCGGCTGGCGCCCACCGGCGTCCCCGAGTTCGCGGAGGTGATCAAGAAGCTGGACCCGAAGCTGCTCCCGTCCCTCAACGACGACGAGATCATGCGCATCGCCGCGCAGGTGCCGATGCTGGAGGTGGCCGCGGGGCCAAGAGCGACATGGTGCTCACGTCCTACTTCGCCACCAAGGGCTGCCGCATCCTGTTCGACAAGGGCCTGCTACCGCACGGTTTCGACACGTCCTACGCGAAGATGCTCGCCGAGCGGAACACCGTCGAGAAGAAGCGGCTGGCCACCGAGCTGATAGCGATCGTCAAGGACGAGTCGACGGGCACGCCGCGGGTGTGCGACTACCTGCGCGGCGCACTGCTCCACGCGATCAACAAACACTCCGTCCGCTGAGCACCTGGCCGTCCCGCGCCTTGCCTGGTGACGTGTTGGGCTGCCGCGACGCCCGTCGCGGTCCAGGCCGTTGCTCCCGCGGCCGCACCCTCCGCGTCCCACACCCACCCCGCCTCGGACGCCGCCGCGAACCCACCCGCACCGCGCGCCGGGGCTGTCGATTGTGGACCGCGCAGGGTGAGGCCGCGGGAGCAACGGCCCGCACCACGACGGACGTCGCGGTAGCTCAGAACTCGATCCTGAACCTAACAGTGGACCGGCCGGAGTGGATCTAGACGAGTTAGGGCTCGATCTCAGCCATTTCTCGTCTAGATCTACTTGCGGCTTCGACGTGATCCTGCTCGCGCTCCGCGACGCCACCGGCGCGATCCCGCGCTGCTACTTCCAGTGGTCCGAGGGCAACCCGGTCGCCCATCTGTTCCGCTACCGGCGTCCTGCGTCAAGACCGCATAAAGATTCGCGGTGCTGGCGTACGGATCGCGTCAAGAAACCCCTCCACCCGCCCTTGCCCGCGTTTACATGGCTCGGGGCGGTCGATCGGCGACCGCACGACACCACAACAGGCGTTCGAAGGAGTCGCACGGTGGCTGACATAGCCCTGGTGCTGTTGACGGTGGGGGCGTTCGCCGTCCTTGCCTTGGTCGTCCGGGCGGTGGAGAAGCTGTGAGCGTGGTCAACCTGATTGGTTTGATCGTCGCCGCCGGCTTGGGCGTGTTCCTGGTCGCGGCTCTGCTGTTCCCGGAGCGTTTCTGATGAGCACGACCGCCGCTGGCGTGGTATTCATCGTGTCGCTGGTGCTGGCTCTGGCCGTGTCGTACCGGTTCCTGGGCGACTACATGTACCGGGTCGTGTCCGGCACCAAACACTCCACTGTGGAGCGTGGCATCTACCGTCTGGTCGGGGTGAACCCGGACGGCGAGCAGGCGTGGGGGGTGTACGCCCGCAGCGTCCTCGCGTTCTCCGCGGTGGGCATCCTGTTCTTGTACGCGTTCCTGCGCTTGCAGAGCCACCTGCCGCTGTCGCTGGGCTTTACGGGCGTGATGACGCACGGCGCGTGGAACACCGCGGTCAGCTTCGTGACCAACACGAACTGGCAGTGGTACTCGGGCGAGTCCACGATGGGGCATCTGGTGCAGATGGCCGGCCTGGCGGTGCAGAACTTCGTTTCCGCCGCGGTCGGTATCGCCGTCGCCGTCGCCCTGGTACGCGGGTTCGCCCGTAGGCGGACCGACCAGTTGGGGAACTTCTGGGTCGACCTGACCCGGATCACCATCCGGATCCTGCTGCCGATCAGCGTGCTCGCGACGATCGTGCTGATCATCGGGGGCGCGGTGCAGAACCTGTCCGGCGGCACCGACGTCACCACCCTCGGAGGGGCGACGCAGCACATCACTGGCGGGCCGGTCGCCTCCCAGGAGGCCATCAAGGAGCTGGGCACCAACGGTGGTGGTTTCTACAACGCCAACTCCGCGCACCCGTTCGAGAACCCGACGTCGTGGACGAACTGGATCGAGATTTATCTGCTGCTGCTGATCCCGTTCAGCCTGCCGCGCGTGTTCGGCCGGATGGTCGGGCAGAACCGGCAGGGGTACGCGATCGCCGCCGTCATGGGGGTCCTGGCGATCGCCAGCGTCGCCCTGACGAACGCGTTCGAGCTGGCGGGCAGCGGGACGGTGCCGCAGGCGGTGGCCGCCGCGATGGAGGGCAAGGACGTCCGGTTCGGCGTCCCGGACTCGGCCACCTTCGCCGCCGCCACCACGCTCACCTCGACGGGTGCGGTCAACTCGTTCCACGACTCGTACACGTCGCTGGGTGGCATGCTGCCGATGATCAACATGATGCTGGGTGAGGTCGCGCCCGGCGGCACGGGCTCGGGCCTGTACGGCATGCTGGTCCTCGCGGTGATCACGGTGTTCGTGGCCGGGCTGATGGTCGGGCGCACGCCGGAGTACCTGGGCAAGAAGATCGGCGCCCGCGAGATCAAGTTCGCGTCGCTGTACTTCCTGGTCACGCCGGCGCTGGTGTTGATCGGCACGGCCGCCGCCATGGCGACGAAGAACCACGAGACCGCGTTGAACGTCGGCCCGCACGGCTTCTCCGAGGTGCTGTACGCGTTCACGTCGGCGGCCAACAACAACGGTTCCGCGTTCGCCGGCATCACCGTCAACACCGCGTGGTGGAACGTCGCACTAGGCCTGGTCATGCTGCTGGGCCGGTTCTTGCCGATCATCCTGGTGCTCGGCCTGGCCGGCTCCCTGGCCCGGCAGCAGCCGGTGCCGGAGTCGGCGGGCACGCTGCCGACACACAAGCCGCTGTTCGTCGGCATGGTCGTCGGCGTGACGCTCATCCTCGTCGCGCTCACCTTCCTGCCCGCCCTCGCACTTGGTCCACTGGCCGAGGGTCTCTAAGCCGCCATAGCAAAGGAAGAATCAGATGACTGCCAAGCCGGTCGGCGGTGGCCTGCTGGACCCTCAGCAACTGTGGCGCTCCACACCGGACGCGCTGCGCAAGCTGGACCCGCGCACGCTGTGGCGCAACCCGGTCATGCTCATCGTCGAAGTGGGCGCGACCTTCACCACCGTCCTCGCCATTACCGACCCGACGGTGTTCGCCTGGCTGATCACGATCTGGCTGTGGTTGACCGTGGTCTTCGCCAACCTCGCCGAGGCCGTCGCCGAGGGCCGGGGCAAGGCCCAGGCGGCCAGCCTGCGCAAGGCGAAACAGGAGGCGATGGCCCGCCGGCTGCTCGGCTGGACCGAAGGCGCCAGCGCCGACCAGTACCGCGAAGAAGAGGTCGCCGGCCCGCAACTGGCGCAGGGCGACATCGTCGTCGTGGAGGCCGGGCAGATCATCCCCGGCGACGGTGACGTCGTAGAAGGCATCGCGTCGGTGGACGAGTCGGCGATCACCGGCGAGTCCGCACCGGTGATCCGCGAGTCCGGCGGCGACCGCTCCGCGGTCACCGGCGGCACGAAGGTTCTCTCCGACCGCATCGTCGTGCGGATCACCCAGAAGCCGGGGGAGAGCTTCATCGACCGGATGATCGCCCTGGTCGAAGGCGCCAACCGGCAGAAGACCCCGAACGAGATCGCGCTGAACATCCTGCTCGCCGCGCTCACGATCATCTTCCTGATGTCCGTGGTGACCCTGCAGCCCCTCGCCATCTTCGCCAAGAACTACCAGGGTGCGGCCCCGAACACCGAGGCGATCAACGCCGACGGCGTCACCGGCATCGTCCTCGTCTCGCTGCTGGTGTGCCTCATCCCGACCACCATCGGGGCGTTGCTGTCCGCCATCGGGATCGCCGGCATGGACCGGCTCGTGCAGCGCAACGTCCTGGCGATGTCCGGCCGCGCGGTGGAGGCGGCCGGCGACGTCAACACGCTGCTGCTGGACAAGACCGGCACGATCACGCTGGGCAACCGGCAGGCGTCCGAGTTCCTGCCCGTCGACGGCCTCACCGCCGCCCAGGTCGCGGACGCCGCCCAGCTGTCCAGCCTCGCCGACGAAACCCCGGAAGGCCGCTCCGTCGTCGTGCTGGCCAAGAACGAGTACGGCCTGCGCGCCCGCGACGAGGGCCTCATCCCGCACGCCCATTTCGTGCCGTTCACCGCGCAGACCCGAATGTCCGGTGTGGACATCGACGGCCGGAAGATCCGCAAGGGTGCCGCCGCGGCGGTGATGAAGTGGGTACGCGACAACGGCGGCCACGCCGCGGCCGACGTCGGCCCGGTCGTCGACGGCATCTCCGCGAGCGGGGGACACCGCTGGTGGTGGCCGAGCTCATCGACGGCCAGCCCGCCCGCGCCCTCGGGGTGATCCACCTCAAGGACGTGGTCAAGGCCGGCATGCGGGAGCGGTTCGACGAGATGCGGCGGATGGGCATCCGCACCGTCATGATCACCGGCGACAACCCGTTGACCGCGAAGGCGATCGCCGACGAGGCCGGCGTGGACGACTTCCTCGCCGAGGCCAAGCCGGAAGACAAGATGGCCCTGATCAAGAAGGAGCAGGAGGGCGGCCGGCTGGTCGCGATGACCGGCGACGGCACCAACGACGCCCCGGCCCTGGCCCAGGCGGACGTCGGTGTCGCGATGAACAGCGGCACGTCGGCCGCCAAGGAGGCCGGCAACATGGTCGACCTCGACTCCGACCCGACCAAGCTCATCGAGATCGTTCAGATCGGCAAGCAGTTGCTGATCACCCGGGGCGCGCTGACGACGTTCTCCATCGCCAACGACATCGCGAAGTACTTCGCGATCATCCCGGCCATGTTCGCCGCCGTCTACCCGTCACTGGACACGCTGAACGTGATGCGGCTGCACTCGCCGACCTCGGCGATCCTGTCCGCGATCATCTTCAACGCGCTGATCATCATCGCGCTGATCCCGCTCGCGCTGCGCGGCGTGCAGTACCGGCCCTCCAGCGCCTCCAAGCTGCTGACCCGCAACCTGTGGATCTACGGCCTCGGCGGCGTCATCGTGCCCTTCATCGGCATCAAACTCATCGACCTGCTCGTCCAGTTCATCCCGGGGATCTGAGATGCGTCTACCCAATTGGCTCGCCCAACACCTCGCGGCGCTACGCGCGCTGCTGGTCTTCACCGTGCTCGTCGGGCTCGCGTACCCCTTGGTGATGGTCGGGGTCGCGCAGCTACCCGGCCTGCGCGACCACGCGAACGGTTCGCTCGTCAGCGTGAACGGCAAGGATGTCGGCAGCAAGATCATTGGGCAGGCGTTCACCGACGCCGACGGCAACCCGATCCCGACCTACTTCCAGTCCCGCCCGTCCGCGGCCGGCGACGGGTACGACCCCACCGCCACCGCCGCCAGCAACCTCGGCCCGGAAGACGTGGTGGACACCGTCGACCGCACCAGCCTGCTGACCCAGGTGTGCGCGCGCAGCAAGGCGATCGGGGAGTTGGAGGGCGTCGACGGCAGCCGGCCGTTCTGCACCTCCGACGGGGTCGGCGCGATCCTGGCCGTGTTCCGCCGGGACGGATTCACCGGTCCGGTCACCCGGGTGGTGAGCGTCAACCAGACCGGCACGCCGTTCCTGGCCACCTACGACGGCGTTCCGGTACAGAGCGCGAAGGCCGGCGAGGACTACGTCGCCGGCGGCGGCGTCATCGTCGCGATCCGCGGCGACGCCCCGGACAAGCCCGCCGTGCCGTCCGACGCGGTCACCGCCAGCGGCAGCGGCCTCGACCCCACATCAGCCCGGCCTACGCCGAACTACAGGCACCCCGGATCGCCCGGGAACGCGGCACCGACGTCGCCACCATCCAAAAACTGATCGACGAGTACACCGACGGGCGCGCCCTGGGCTTCATGGGCGAACCCGCCGTCAACGTCCTACAACTCAACCTGGCCCTCGACCGCGAGTTCCCGCGGTAGGCGCGGAGGAACGCTTTCAGCCGGACAACCGGGCCGCCTCGCGGTCCCGCCAGGCGGTCGCCATTTTCGTGCGGCCGTTGGTCCGCAGTAGCGAGCCCTCGTAGATCCGTGCCCCCACGAACACCATCGCCACCGCGGTCAGCGCCAGGATTCCGAGCGACAGCACCGGCTCCCAGGCGCTCGCCTCGCCGGCGAACAGCCGCGCCGGCATCGCCGTCGGCGAGGACACCGGCAGGTACGACAGGATCGTCAACACCACCGGGTTGTCCTGCAGGATGATCACTGCGAAGAATGGCAGCATCATCGCCATCTGGACGGGCATCGACGCACCGGCGATGTCCTCCTGGCGGTTGACCAGCGCGCCGACGGCTGCCCACAGCGCCGCCAGCATCACGAAGCCGACCACGAAGAACGGGATGAACCATCCGATCGCCGGGCCGAGCAGCGACAGCACGGTGTCCGGCGCGCCGGCCAGCCGGGCACCAACGACGCCCGCGACCGCTAGCAGCGCGATCTGCCCGAACGCGAGCACGGCGCCGCCGGCCAGCTTGCCGGCCAGGAGCGTGCGTACCGGGATCGTCGCGACGAGGATCTCCACCACACGGGTCTGCTTCTCCTCGGTGACGCTCTGGGCGATCTGCAGCCCGAACGTCAGGGAGGTGATGAAGAAGGCGAGCGCGAACGCGTACGGGATGAGGAAGGCCAGCCCGGAGTCGACGGCGTCCGGGTCGAGCAGTTCCACGGGCGGCTGCGCGCTCAGCGCCTTCAGGACGTCGGAGGGTGCATCGTCCATGGCGAGCACCCGCGGGCCGGCGACGACGGCCGCGTCGACGTCGCCGTCGCGGACGAGCCGCTCGGCCGCGGCGTCATCGGCGACGGTACGGACGTCGAGGCCGGCATCGGCCAGCGCGGTCGCGGCGGTGCCCGGTACGGCGGCCACCGACGACGGCCCACCGGCCAGAATCCCGGGCAGGACCGTCGAGGCGACGACGATGAGCAGGAGGAGGACCGTACCCCAGATGAATGCCTTGTCGCGCAGCTTGACCCGGATCTCCCGGGCGGCGACGAGGCGGACAGTGTCGAATGTGGTCATCGGGCGACCTCTCGGAAGATCTCGGCCAGGGACGGGGTGACGGGTGTGAACGCGCGTACCGGCCCGCGCGCGAGCGCCGCCCGCAACACGGACTGGTCCTCGCCCCCTCCGTCGAGGTCGAACACGGCGCGCGGGCCGTCGAGGTCGACCACGGTCACGCCGGGCTGGTCGCGCAGCCAACCGGCGTCGCCGTCGACCCGGATCTCGTACCTGGGCAGGGTGTACGCGGAGCGCAGGTCGTCCCGACGGCCGGCGGCGAGGATGGCGCCGTCGCCGATGATGACGAGGTCGTCGCAGAGCCGCTCGACCACGTCGAGCTGGTGGCTGGAGAACAGCACCGGGACACCACCGGCGGTCTGCTCGCGCAGCACCGTCACCACGGTGTCCACGGCGATCGGGTCTAGGCCGGAGAACGGCTCGTCGAGGACCAGCAGCTCCGGCTCGTGCACCAGCGCGGCCGCGATCTGGGCCCGTTGCTGGTTGCCCAGCGACAGCTTCTCAAGCTGCTCGTCGGCCCGCTCGCCGATGCCCAACCGGTCGAGCAGGCCGGCGATGTTCCGCGCGACCGCGCCGGCGGTGAGGCCGTGCAGCCGGCCGAGATAGGTCAGCTGCTCCCGGACGGTCATCTTGGGGTAGAGACCGCGCTCCTCCGGCATATAGCCGAAGCGCCGCCGGTGGGCCCGGGTGAGCGGGGCGCCACCCCAGGTCACCGCGCCGGAGTCGGCGGCGAGCACGCCGAGGACGATCCGCATGGTGGTGGTCTTGCCGGCGCCGTTGGCGCCGACAAAGCCGGTCAGCCGTCCCGGCGTCACGTCGAACGTGACGTCCTTGAGCGCCTGCCGCTCGCCGAAGGCCCGGTTCAGCCCGTCGAGACGCAGCAACTGTGTCATGCCTCGACGCTAGGCAGCGCCGAGCGCAGCCGCGTCCAGCGCCGGAATGATCGTCGGGGTCCGTCGCGCGACGGACCCGCGTCAGCCGCGCGGCGTCACGACCCCGTGCTCGTACGCGAACACGACGGCCTGGGTACGGTCGCGCAGGCCCAGCTTGGCGAGCACCCGGCTGACGTGGGTCTTGACCGTGGCCTCGCCGAGGAAGAGCGCGGCGGCGATCTCGGCGTTGGTCGCACCGCCGGCCAGCAGCACCAGCACCTCGTGCTCACGCGGGGTCAGCACGGACAGCCGGGTGCCGTCGGAAGGGGTGGTCGCGCCCGGCCTGGTGAACGTCGCGATGACCCGGCGGGTGATCTCGGGCGCCAGCAGCGCGTCGCCCCGGGCCAGCACGCGGATGGCGTCGATCAGGGCCTCCGGCGTGCCGTTCTTCAACAGGAAGCCGCTGGCTCCGGCCTGCAGCGCGGCGAACAGGTAGTCGTCGCGGTCGAACGTGGTGAGGATCAACACCGCCGGACCGGCGTCGGCGGCGACGATCCGCCGGGTCGCCTCGAGCCCGTCAAAGACCGGCATCTCCACGTCCATCAACACCACGTCGGGGCGAGTGCGGGCGGCGAGGTCGACGGCCTGCGCCCCGTCGGATGCCTCGCCGACCACCTCGACATCGTCCTCCGCCTCGAGGATGACCCGGAACCCCGTTCGCACCAGGTGGTGGTCATCGGCCACGAGCACCCGGATCATGCCAGCACCGCCGGGGACTGGGCGAGCGGGAAGCGGGCCCGCACCCGGTAACCGCCGCCGGAGCGGGACCCGGCCGTCAAGGTGCCGTCGTGCGCGGCGACGCGCTCCCGCATGCCGATGAGGCCGAGCCCCACCCCGGCGGCCGCGCCGGGCGGCGCGCCGCGGCCGTCGTCGGTGACGTCGATCTCCAGCTCAGCGGCGTGGTACCGGACGCGTACCTCGATCGCGGACGCGTTCGCGTGTTTGAGCGTGTTCGTGACCGCCTCCTGCACGATCCGGTACGCCGCCTGGGACAGCGACTCGGGCAGCGGCAGCGCTTCACCGTACACGCCGAGTGTCGCGGTGAGCCCGGCGTCGCGGGCGTTGGCGACCAGCTCGTCGAGGTGGTCCACACCGGACCCGCTGGGCCGTTCATCCGGCGCGCCGCCGGTCGCGCGCAGCAGGTTGAGCATCCGGCGCAGTTCGTCGACGGCGGTGCGAGCGCTCTGCTCGACCGCCGCGAGAGCGGTGCGGGCCTTGGCCGGGTCCTTGTCCATCACCCGGCGGGTGGCCGCGGCCTGCACACCCATCACCGAGACGTGGTGGGCGACCACGTCGTGCAGCTCGCGGGCGATGCGTACGCGCTCGCCCATGACCGCCCGCTCGCCGGCCTCGGCCGCCAACCGCCGCAGTTCTTCGGCCTGTACCTCCAGCAGGTGCTGGCGGCGGGCGGAGATCCACGCGGTCTCGCCGACGAAGACGGCGAACCCGAAGAACAGCGCGTTCAGCAGCACCCCGTTGACGATGGCCGCGAGCAGCGGCTCCAGCGGACCGGCGGCGTCGGGGAAGGCGTCGGCGGGTAGGTCGGCCGCGGTCTGGGCGATCCCGATGGCGAGCCAGGCGAACATCGCGGCGATGATGCCGATCCGCGCCCACCGGGCCTGTGCCCGGTCGCGGCCCCACGCGCCGACTGTGTAGATCGCGGAGCAGAGGGCCCCGTTGGTGACCTGCTGCTCCGGTGAGTGGCGGACCTGGGCCGCGATGAAGGCGGCGGAGATCACGATCGCGACCGCGGCCGGCCACCGCCGGCGTACCGCGAGCGGTAGCGTGATCGCGAGCGTCCACAGGATCTGCTCCGGCCGGCTTGGCGGGTCGTCTCCGAAGAACACGCCGGCGCTCGTCGACAGCACGAGGTTGAGCTGGGCGACCGCCGCGACCGCCACCCCGACGACGACATCGTTGCGCCGCTGCTCGGCGGTCGGACCCGGCCGCTGCCACGCCGTCGGTTCCACGCTCATGCCCGCGACGATGGCACACACCCCCGGCCGGTCGCGAACCGGTCAGCGCCGGGGCGGGCTCACGGGGCGGTAGGCACGTCGTACCGGCAGGTGGTGCCGGTGCGGATGGTGCGGTCGAGGTGAGCCCCGAGTTCGGGGTGCGCGTCGGCGATGCGGCGGATGGCGTCCCGGATGCGGGCGGTTACCGCCTTGCGGGCGCGCTCGGCGGTGGTGTTGCCGAACGGGCGAGGGCTGCCGTCCGGTCGAGTGGCCCGACGTAGTTCCGCCAGGAGCTGTTCGCGTTCGTCAGTGGCGTGCTGTTGCCGGGCAAGGTCGGCGTGTGTCTGGGCGGTCTGGAGTTCGTCGTCGAGTTCGGCGAGGCGTCGCCGGTAGGCGATCAGCGCGGCGCGATCGAGTACGGGTTGGTTTGACGGGGCGTGGCCGCTGAGGGACGTGTCGCCACCGGCGAGTTCCAGGGCGGGCAGGTCGGTGCCCGGGTGGGCGATCAGCGCGGCGAGATCGCGCAGTCCCTTGGCATCGCGGATGTACGCGGAGCGGCCGTGGTAGCTGGCCTGCCACAGGTCGCCGACCCGGTGCAGTAGCGGTGCGTCCTGGTCGGGGCCGGTGGGCGCCGACGGTGACGGGTCGCCGAGGTTCGCCAGGGCGTGCTGCGTTTCGGCCTGCCAGGCGCGGGCGCCGAGCCGCCGGTGAGTCTGGAGGGCTTGGCGCAGCCAACGGCGGGCGAGGTCGGGCTGGTCGAGAGCGGCGTGCAGGAGCGCGATCCGATGGGCGTGGGCGCCCATGAAGCAGACGAGGGCGGCATTGACCGCGCAGGTGTCGGCGAGGGGGAGCAGGTCTTCGAGGAGCCGCTGGCACAGTGGCCGGTCCTGGATGGCGATAGCGGCGGTGACCATTTCGCCGACGAAGATCGACCATAGGTAGGAGCGGTCGGTACGCCAGTCTTCCAGCGCGAGGACCGTGTCGAGCTCCCGGTGGGCGGTGTCGAGGTCGCCGGCTCGTGCGTGGAATCCGGCGGCGATGGCGTGCGCGTGTGCGGGTGCGCCGATCCACCAGGCGACCGCCTCGGCCGCCGTCTCTCGCAGTTCACCCGGGTCGTTACGGGCGCGGACCACTTCGAGGCGTTGCGACATGCGCACGTTTCCGGTGTCGCTGTCACCGACCGCCTCACCCAGGCGGGCCGCCTGGGTGGAGAGCCGTTCGCCGGTGGCGATGTCGCCATCGAGCAGCGCGAGCGCGGCCTGCCGGGTGCGCAGCAGGTAGTCGTGGCGCGGCTGGCGTAGTTGCTGGGTGACGTGGGCGTACTCGGCGAAGGTCGCGCGGAAGGCCGCGGAGGCGTTCTCCAGTTGCGCGGTCGCCGAGAGCAGCAGGGCCTGGGCATGCCGTTCCGGGTCGCCGGCGCTCCTGGCCAGGTCGGCGATCTCAGCGGCGATCGCGGCCCGCTCGGTGGCGGTGCCCGGGGTCCACAGGGTGTCGTGCTGCGCCAGCAGACAACTGGCCAGCGCCGCTTGGTCGTCCAGGGTACGGGCGATCGTCACCGCGCGTTCGGCCAGTGGCCGGGCCTGCGGCCGGTCGGCGGGCACGGAGTGTTGCAGCTGGCGGGCCAGCGCCGCGGTCACCGTCGCCTCGGTGGTGGTCCCGGTGCCGTGCAACGCGTCGCGGGCGGTGCTGAGCACGTTGACGAGGTCCGCGCGGGGCATGGCGAAGCGGGCATCGACGCGGTCCAGGCCCAGTGCCGCCGTGCCCAGCAGGTCGGCCTGGCCGGTGGCGGCGGCTCGGGCCCACGCGGTGTCGAGCAGTTCGCGGGCCCGGGCCGCATCGCCGGAGCGCAGTCGCAGGTCCGCCTCGGCGGTGAGTACGCCGACCAGGTCGGTGTCGGCCAGCCGGTGGCCGGCGGCGGCGACCGCCGACCGCAGCCGGGCGAGGTGGCCGGCGGCCTCGGCGAACGCGAACCGGGCGGTGTCGGCTTGCGCGGCCGTATGTGTCCAGGCCGCCGCGGGGGCGGTGCCGGCCGCCGGGATCGCGTTGGTGAAGTGGTGGGCCAGCTCGGCCGCGAATACCTGGCCGCCGCGTTCGTGCCGGTGCAGCAGCGCGGTGGCGACACGGTGGTGCAGGTCCAAGCGCCGCTGCGGGGTGAGGGCCGCGTAGATCGTTTCCCGGTACAGGTCATGGACGAACCGCACCGTGCCGTCGTCGCCGGCTGCGGCGAGGATACCGGCCGCCGTCGCTTCGACCGCCAGCGCCGCCACCCGGGTCGTGTCGTCGCCGGTCACCTCGGCGAGCACGTCGGGCAACAGAGTCCGGCCGGCCACCGCCGCCGCGTCGAGCAGCGCGGCACACCGGGTGCTCAGCCGGGCCAGCCGCCGGCCGATCGCATCCCGTACCGCCACCGGTACGTCCTTCGCGGCGCCGGTCGTCGCCAGGAGCTGGCACAGCTCGCGGGCGTAGAACGGGTGCCCGCCGCTGCGCTCGTGCACGATCCGCACCCACTGCTCCGGCCCTTCCGTACCGGTGACCGCCCGAACCAGGTCGGCCACCTCGCCGGCGGACAACCCCTGCAGTGACACCAGCTCCGCAATGCTGGCCAGGTCAGCCAGGGCAGTGGTGGCGCCGGTTGCCGGCTCGTCCGGCCGGTAGGCGCCGACCAGCAGTAGCGCGCCCTGCTGCGGCTGGCGCGCCACGAACCGCAGAAGATCCACAGTGGACGGATCGGCCCACTGGAGGTCGTCGAGGACGACCACGACCGGGGTGTGCGAGGTGGCTCGACGCAGCAACTGCGCGGCCGCGTCGAGGACCCGGATCCGGCCCTCGGTGCCGGCGCCGCTCGCGGCAGGTGTGTCGGGGACCAGCTCCGGCACGATGGCCGCCAGCTCGGGGCCGGCCGTGCTGGCGAGGTCGCCGTGCTGCCCGAGCAACGCCCGCAGCGCCTGGGTCCACGGCCACCACGCCGGGGCTTGGTCGCTGTCCCAGCACGTACCCCAGACGATCGTGCCGCCCGCGGCGGTGACCTGATCGGTGAACCGCGTGAGCAGGGTGGTCTTGCCGATCCCCGCCTCACCGGTAACCAGCACCAGCCCCGCCCAGCGGGGTGCCGGGCCGGCCGGCCTCGCGGTGAGGCTCAGGTAGGCGGCGGTCAGCCGGGCCAGCGGCTCGGTACGACCGACGAAGGCGGGCATTCCGGCATTGTCTCCCAGCCGGCGGACGGCTCGGCGGGAATCGCCAGGCGGTTTCTGGCGGAAGCCACGCCTGTTCTGGCGCGTACCCAGTATCAGCGTGTGTATCCGCCTTGGGGGGCTCCGTGACCAGCACATTCGATCCGCGACAGTACAAGATCACAACCCGGGCGCAGTGGGAGGACGCCGCCGAGGCGTGGCACCGGTGGGGCCAGGTCATCGAGGACTGGCTCGGCCAAGCCACGCGGCAGATGCTCGACGCGGCCGGGCTCACCGCCGGAAGCCGGGTCCTCGACGTGGCCGCCGGCGCCGGCGGGCAGAGCCTGGCGGCCGCGCGGCGGGTTGGCCCCACCGGCAGCGTGCTGGCCACCGACATTTCCCCGGCCATCCTCGAGTACGCGGCAAAGGCCGCCACCGACGCCGGCCTGGCCAACCTCACCACCCGCGAACTCGACGGCGAACACCTCGACGTGGACGATGGTGGCTTCGACGCGGTCATCTCCCGGGTCGGGCTGATCTACTTTCCGGACCAGCAGGCCGCCCTGGCGGGCATGCGCGCCGCGCTACGCCCCGGCGGGCGGCTGTCCGCGGTGGTCTACTCCACCGCGGACCGCAATGGGTTCTTCGCCATCCCGGTCGGGATCATCCGCCGCCGCGCCCAACTGCCACCGCCGGCGCCCGGCCAGCCGGGCCCGTTCAGCCTCGGCACCCCCGGCGTCGCCGAACAGATCCTGGCCACCGCCGGCTTCCGGGACATCGCGGTCGAGGCCGTCGCGTCGCCGCTGCGGATGGGCAGCGCGGCCGACTGCGTACGGTTCGAGCGGGAGTCGTTCGGGGCGCTGCACCAGATGCTGTCCAGCCTGACCGAACCCGACCGGCAGGCCGCCTGGGCCGAGATCGCCCAGGCCCTCGCCCAGTTCGAGGGGCCGGACGGGTTCGTCGGTCCGTGCGAGATGCTCGTCATCTCCGCCACCCGGTGAGGCGCGCGATGACCACCGTGAAGGTCGCGGCCGTGCAGGCGGCGTACACCCTGATGGACCAGGATGCCTGCCTGGGCAAGGCCGTCGACCTGCTGCACCAGGCGGCCGCCGCGGGCGCCGGGATCGTGGTGTTCCCGGAGGTCTTCATCCCCGGCACGCCGATCTGGATCGACGCTCAGCCAATCTGGGACGGCGACGGCGACTGGTACGCGCTGCTGGTCGACCAAGCCGTCGTCGTGCCCGGCCCGGTCACCGAAACCCTCGGCGCGGCCGCCCGCGACACCGGCACCTACCTCGTGATCGGCGTGGACGAACGCGAACCGCACGGCGCCACGATCTACAACACCACCCTGTACTTCGGCCCGAAGGCGCGCTGCTCGGCAAGCACCGCAAGCTGATGCCCACCGGCTCCGAACGCACCGTGTGGGGCATGGGCGACGGCTCGACCCTGCCCGTCGTCGACACCCCAAACGGCCGGCTCTCCGGGTTGACCTGCTGGGAGAACTACATGCCGCTGACCCGCTTCTACCTTTACAGCCAGGGCGTCGACATCTGGACCGCACCCACGCTCGCCACCGGCGACGGCTGGATCGCGGCGATGCGGCACATCGCCCTGGAAGGCCGCTGCTACGTCATCGGCGTCAACCCCTGCGTACACGTCGACCAGATCCCGACCGGCTTCCCGCACCGCGACCGGGTCTGGCGCACGGAACATGACGCCGAATGGGTGGAGCCCGGCAACAGCGTCATCATCGACCCCACCGGAAAGGTCCTCGCCGGGCCGGCCCGGCACGAGGAAACCATTCTGTACGCCGACGTCGACCTCGCCGCCGTCCGAGCCGCCCGCCGCTACTTCGATCCAGTCGGCCACTACCACCGGCCCGACATCTTCCAACTGTCCGTCGACACCCGACCCGTCCCCGGTCGTCGTGCCTATGGAAATTTTGAGGTGAGGTTCAGGTTCAGGATCGAGTTCTGAGCTACCGCGACGCCCGCCGCGGTCCAGGCCGTCGCTCCCGCAGCCGCACCCTCCGCGTCCCACAACCCACAACGGCGCGCTACCGGAACGGGGTTTTCGACGGGCGAACGTCCTGTGTGGAAATCGGTTAGAGTCGCGGAAGAGGGTCCTCGTGGTAGTCGTTGTTTTTCGTGGCAATGATCTTACAGATTGGTGACCATGGACAGGTCGGTACAGCCTGATGGTTGGTACGAGGCGCTCAGCCAGGGTTTCGAGATACTGCTCGATCGCCCGCTGGAGGAGTTCCCGGAAGCCGCCTATGCGGCGTACTACCTCTGCAACGACCTGTCCATCGAGCTGTTCAAGGCGGGCTTCGATGTCGCGCCGCTCGCCCGTGGCGACATTGTCCGGTCGCCGTTCACCGCGATCCCGGAGCTGGGGAAGCTCTTGGAGGGTTGGGACCTGGACGTTCCATATTGGAGTATCGACCTCGGTGAGTCGATCTTCGAGGCATCGGTGGTCGATGGCGGTGCGAACCATGGCGTGCCCGAACTCGACTCCCCGCTCCGCGGCCGGGACCTCGGCAGGATCCTCACCGAGCGGGGCCTGTCCCCACAGGACGTCTACCGGACATTCCTTGACATCCAGTTCCGGGCACACACCGATGGGTCGTTGTTCGACGCCATGCGGTTCGTCACCGGCACCCACCGTGGCCCTGAGCATCTGCCGGAATACGATCCGAACTGGGGCGTCGACCCGTCCTGGGACGCAAAACTGGCCGCCGTGGAGCATCCTGGACTTCGGGATGCCCTCCGCGAAATCTGCCGTACCGAGGACAGCGCCCGCAGCTACGGCGCGTATTACCGCGGTGCCAGGGCGGTGTATTCCGCGGACCCCCGCCACGTCGTGACCAGTTGGCGGATCGGCGAGGGCCAAGCCTGGAAACTGGTCGTCCAGCTGCCCTAGCGTTCCGATGCGACGAGGTCGTCGGCGATCTCGGGCTAGCGGATGTCCACCGGGGCTGTCGTCGTGTCGCGGAGGATGAGTTTCGTGGGCAGGCGAATGTCGTCGGTCGGCAGTGGCTGGTTCGCGATGAGCGACAGCAGCGCCCGGGCGCCGGCTCTGCCCATGTCCCGCAAAGGCTGCCGCACCGTCGTCAACGGTGGGACGCTGTGAGCCGCCTGCGGCAGGTCGTCGAAGCCGACAATCGACAGGTCGTCCGGTATGGACAGTCCGAGTTCCTGGGCGGCATCGAACGCGCCCAAGGCGATCAGGTCCGCGCCGGCGACGATCGCGGTCGGACGCTGCGTGGTCAGCAACTGCGTGGCCGCGTGTACGCCGCCTTGGCGGTTGAAGTTCGACGAGGCCACCAGTGCGGGCTCCGGCTGGAGGCCGGCCAGGAGCAGGGCGTCGGCATAGCCGCGGAAGCGCCGCTCGGTGCTCTCGTGGTCTTCCTCCCCGCGGATGTAGGCGATCCGCCGATGGCCTAGCTCCAGCAGGTGCTGGGTGCCGGCCCGCACACCCTCGTAGTTGTCGACCATCACGCGCGGCAGGTCCATGTCGAGCCGCCGAGGATCGATGACGACGACCGGAAGCTCGCCCGCCTGGACCTCCTGCATCGTCTCCGGTTCCAGCACGGGGGCGATCAGCAGCAGACCGTCGACCAGACCGTTAGCCAGGAACGCGATGCGGTCACGCTCGCGGATGGCGTCGACGGAGGCGTTCAGCAGCAGCTCGCGTTCGTCGTCGGCGATCTCCTCGGCGATCCCTCGTACGATCTCGAGGCTGTATTCCCCGGTGAGGTCCAGGGTGAGGACGCCGACCAGGCCGGTGCGTCCCCGCTTGCCGTTGCGGGTGCTGGGCGGGGTGTACCCGAGCCGTTCCGCGACCTCCAGGACGCGCTGTCGGGTCGACTCGGACGCGCCCGGGCGCGAGTTGATGACGTTCGACACCGTCATGGCCGACACGCCGGCTTCTGCGGCGACCTGAGCGATGGTGACTCTCGGGGCAGGCATGATCATCGTCCGTGTCGGGTCGGTGGTGTGCTCGATCGTATAACCGGCCCGGTTGTGCTGTCGCCGGGACATCAGACAAGGGGGAGCTTGACGGTAACGAAGGCGTGCGGCGGAAGCTGTACCCGCAGCAGGCTGCCCTCGATCCGAGCTTCGTCCAGCGGCTCGGGGCGTACCGCATGCGGATCTTGAGGGGTGTTGTGCGCGTTGAGCGCATCGGCGGTGAGCACGGCCGCGGTCGGGGCGCCGACGCGCGCGCCGCGCAGGTCGAGCTCGACGTCCAGGCCGCCCTCGGCGTCGAGGTTGGTCAGCGAGATCAGCACGTGCCCGTCCTTGCGGCTGGCGGTGGCGGAGAAGGTCGACAGGTCGGTGTGCGCGACACGGCGCACGGGCGCGGGCCGTGGCAGCCGTACGGCCAGTGACTCGGCGTCCTGATGGCCGGAGTTCATGGCGAAGACGTGGTAGCTGGGCGTCCGGACGAGCGCCTCGCCGTCGGTCAGCAGCATGGCCTGCAGGACGTTGATCGTCTGCGCGATGTTGGCCATGACGAGGCGGTCGGCGTGCCGGTGGAAGGCGTCGAAGTGCAGGCTGGCGACCAGCGCGTCCCGCAGCGTGTTCTGCTGGAACAGAAAGCCGGGGTGGGTGCCCGGCTCGACGTCGAACCAGGTGCCCCACTCGTCCAGGACGAGACCGACGGTCTTGTCCGGGTCGTACGCGTCCATGATCCGGGCGTGTCCGGCCAGGATCTGGTCCACCTCGGCCGCCTGGGCCATCGTCCAGTAGTACTCCTCGAGGTCGAACTCCGTGGCGCTGCCCTTGTGCTCCCAGGAGCCGGGGACCGTGTAGTGGTGGAAGGAGATCGCCTGGAAGGTGGGTGTGCGGTCGGCGGGGGCGGCGCCGGATCCGGCGGTGCGACCCAGCGCCTTCATCAACACCTCGGTCCAGTGGTAGTTGTCGCTGGAGCCACCCGCGGCGATCCGGTAGAGCCGGTTGCCGCTGTGGTCGCGGCTGTAGGTGCCGAAGACGCGGGCGAGGTCGGCGTACGCCTCGGCGCGCATCCCGCCGCCGCAGCCCCACGGTTCGTTGCCCAGACCCCAGAACCGCACCCGCCACGGCTCGTCGCGGCCGTTCACGCGGCGCAGCGCCGCCATCGGGCTGTCGTCGCCGCGGGTGAGGTACTCCGCCCACTCGCTTGCCTCGCGGACGCTGCCGCTGCCGACGTTGACCGAGACGTACGGCTCGGCGCCGAGCAGTTCGCACAGCGCCATGAACTCGTGGGTGCCGAAGCTGTTGTCCTCCACGATGTCGCCCCAGTGGCTGTTGACCATCCGCGGGCGTTGCGCGCGCGGGCCGATCCCGTCGCGCCAGTGGTACTCGTCGGCGAAGCAGCCGCCGGGCCAGCGCAGGTTCGGGATGGCGATGGCTCGCAGCGCCTGCACGACGTCGAGCCGGATGCCGCCCTCGTTGGGGATGGGGGAGTCCTCGCCGACGAAGAACCCGCCGTAGATGCAGCGGCCGAGGTGCTCGGCGAAGTGGCCGTAGACGTGCCGGTTGATGCGGGGTCCGGGCAGGTCGACGTCGATGACGCCGCGCACCGTGGCCGGGTCGGGCCGCGCGGTGCGGGCCTCGGTCGCGGGGTGGGCTCGCGCCACGTGCGCTGGGCCTCGACCCGTACGGCGTCGATGGCGAGGAGTTGCCCGCGGCTGCCGGCGGCGCGCTCGGCCGCGTCGGCGGGCAGGTGGACGGGCGAGTCCGCGGACAGGGGTAGGACGTGCAGGGTGAGCGTGGAGGTGGGCCGGTAGTCGGCGTCGCGGAGGCTGACGAGCCAGGCGGAGCCGTCCCAGAAGCGGTCGGTGACGGTGCGGCCGTCGACCCGTAGCTGTGCCACGTCCCCGGCCCAGTCGATTCGCAGCAGGGCATCCCGATCCGGGTCGGCGGCCCAGGCCGGCAGCTGTAGTTCGCATATCGCGGCCAGCTCGTCGAACGCGGCGGTCGAGGGTGCGGACTGCCGGGTGTCCCGCTTGCCGTAGATCGCGGGGACGGCATGGTGCGCCGGCCGGTGCAGCGTCACGGGCACGTCGGCGGCGGCGGGGGCGTCGCCCTGCAGGGGCAGTGGCCGGAATTCGCGCCGCACCGGGTCGTAGACCCGCACGTCCGGCGCGGGGCGGGTGGTGCGGGCGGTGACGCGTCCGTCGGCGCCCCAGGCGAGATCGTCGTCGGACAGCAGCAGCCGGCGACCGCCTTCGACCCAAGCGGCATCGGCGTCCGTCGCAGACAGCACAAGCACATCGAGTACGCGCGAACCGTCGCTGAGCCGCAGCGGTTCCCGGCCGGGCTGAACGGCTTGCGGGGCTTGACCGGCGACGGCGAGCTCCACCGGGATCCCCGGTTCGGCGCAGAGCACCACGGTCGGGACCGGGCCCGGCAGCAGGGTCAGCGCGGAGGCGGTGGCCCAGTCGATGCGTACGCCCTGCACGTCCAGCGCGATCGGCCAACGAGCCAGCGTGCCGGCGGGGATGTCGACGGGCTTGGACGGAAGCAGGAACTGCTCGGTTTCGAGCGTCACCTGGAACTGGGCGCCTTGGTACGTCGGCAGCGTGACGTGCGGCTGGTGCCAGGCCAGGAAGAGGAAGCCGCTGCCGCCGTCGCTGCGCAGCGCCCAGCGCAGCGTCGTGGTGTCGTCCACGCCCTCGGGCCGTACCTGCGGCAGGCTGCTGGGCATGTCCGCCAGGCGCGACCCGAAGGCGGCCAGGAAGGCGTGCTGCCGGCGCAGCCCGGCGTGGGTGGGGGAGAGTGCGCCGGCTTCGCCGATCGGGGCGTGGAAGTCGTAGCTCAGCTCCGGCATGTCGTTCGGGTAGCCGGTGGCGTGGGACTCCTGGGTACCGGGCGGGTTGGTACCGCCGGAGTACATGTAGTAGCCCTGCCACGCCGACCCGTTGCCGATCTTGCAATGCGCCACGGCGGCAATGTCCAAAGCGGAGGGTCGGGGCCGGCGGTGGTACGCCGTGGCCATGCCACCGCCGAGCTCGCAGGTGGCCGGCGGGAACAGCTCCGACACCTCGTGCGTCGAGGCCGTTTCGGTGCGCAGGTCCGCGCCGATGCCCGGGTCGTCCCACGTGTGCGAGAAGAAGAAGTGCTCCCGGAAGGACGGATCCCAGGGCGCGTCGGCGTCGACCCAGAAGCCGTCGCCGTAGCCGCCGTACAGCGGCATGATCTGCTCCGCGGGCAGCTGCGCACCGCCCCACGCCGTGGCTGTCCACAGTGGAGCGGACATCCCCGCCTCGCGCGCCAGGCGTTTGAGGGTCAGCAGGTGACCCGGCTGGTCGTAGAGTTCGTTGTCCAGCTGGATGGCGAGGACGTTGGCCGGCGTACACCGCCCGGCCAGTGCCGCGCCGAGCTGGCCGAACCATTCACCCACCAGTTCCAGGTACGCGGGGTCGTCGCTGCGGTGAACGAGGGGCGCTTGCTGTACCCAGTCGGGGAAGCCGCCGTTGCGAAGCTCGCCGTGGACCCAGGGTCCGATGCGCAGCACGACCTCCATGCCGGTCGCGCGGCACAGATCCACGAACGCGGCGACGTCGAGGTTGCCCTCGAAGCGCGGCGCCCCTCGGCGCGGTACGTGATGTATCCAAGGCACGTAGCTGGAGACCACGGTGATGCCGCCCGAGCGCATCAGTCGCAGCCGCTGGTCCCACCGTTCCCTGGGCACCCGGCTGTAGTGCAGCTCCCCGGAGATCGGGATCCAGGGTTGCCCGTCTCGGCGCAGGAAGCGGCTGGTCAGCGACAGGCCGGGCCGCACGTCCTCGTCGTTGCCCATCCGCGGGGCCCACTGCGGCGCCGGCCAGGGGCGCGAGCGGATGGCAAGCATGGATTCTCCTCGTCGTCGGAGCCTCACCGTACAACTTTATAAAGTTACTTTGAAGGGCTTGACAACAGTACTTTAGCGGCGCACCGTGGCTGCACTGTGAGCGCTCACAGTTGTTTCGTGCCGGTAAACCTCGCTGTCGCGGCGAGGGGAAGGAGCACATAATGCCCGACGGACCTACGCCGGGGCTGTTCAGCCGCCGTCGCTTCCTGGCCGGATCGGCGCTGGTGGCGGGCGGCGCGGTGACCGCGCCGTTGCTCAGCGCCTGTGACGCCGGCACCTCTGGCTCCGGCGACAGCGGCGGCGGCACGACCACCCTCACCGTCATGTACGCGAGCAACGAGCTCACCAAGGAACACATAGCCGACTTCGAGAGCAAAAACCCCGGCATCAAGATCACTCTTATCGAGAACGACGACACCCGGCTCAACGCGATGCTGGCCGCGGGCAACCCGCCGGACTTCGTTCGCGGCGCGGCGGTCGGCAGCGCCAACAACAACGCCCGGGGTCTGGCCGCCAGCCTCGACCCGTATTTGGACAAGAGCTCGGTGCTGAAGAAGGACGACCTGCTGCCGGTCAACGACAGCTGGCGGTGGGACGGTAAGCAGATCGGCGCCGGTCCGTACTACGGGATCACCAAGGACTGGAGCCAGGACGCCACCCTCTGGTACAACCGAGCGCTGTTCGCGCAGGCGAAGGTCGAGCCTCTGAGCACCACCGAGCCGGTGACCTACGACCAACTGCTGGAGATCGCCCGCAAGCTGACCGTGGAGAAGGACGGCAAGACCGTCGTGTACGGCTTGGGCATCGAGTGGCAATGGGGCCTGTACGGGCCGCTGTGCTCGATGATCCTGTCCCAGGGCGGCAGCCTCTACAACGACGACCTCACCCAGACCGATCTGACCACCCCACAAGCGAAGCGGGCCCTGCGATGGCTCGTCGACCTGGCCCAGTCCGGCGCGGCGCCGTCCTCCCTCAGCCCGCTGGCCGACGGGGCGGACCTGTCCACGTTCATGGCCAAGCGGATGGCCATCAGCCAGGACGGCTACTGGTACGGCGGCAACTTCGTCGAGGCCGCCGCCGACCTGAAGGCCAACATCCGGATGGCGCCCGCCCCGGTGATGGGTGACAAGCGGGTCAGCCCGTGCTACGCCGGCCAAGGTGCGTGGATCCCGGCCAAGTCGAAGAACAAGGACGCCGCCTGGAAGCTCATGGAGTACTTCATGGCCGGGTCGCCGGCGCAGGAGCGGGCCAAGAGCGGGTGGGGCATGCCGGCCCTCAAATCGCTGCTGCCGCTGATGCCGCAGGAGCTGCCGTACCAGCAGGAGGCGTTCCAGACGGCCCAGGCCGAGCTGGCCCACAACGTGCCGCTGCCCGACTCGCCGTACGTCACCATCGGCAACTGGATCACCAGCCTGAACCAGTACGTCGACCAGGCGGCGCGCAAGAAGATCACCCTGGACGTCGCGGCTCAGAAGATCACCGACGACGTCAACAAGCTGCTCAAGCAGGGCAAGGACCGGATCGGATAGGTGGCCGACGTGGTTGTCGAAAAGGTACGGGGGGCGGCGCCGGCCGGGGCGCTGCCCGCCGGCCGGGACGCACCGCGGCCAGGGCGGCGGTGGTCGCGCTACTCCGGCCGCACCTTCTACCTGTTCGTATCGCCCTGGGTGCTCGGCTTTCTGCTGCTCACGGTCGTGCCACTCGGGTACGCGTTCGCGATGAGCCTGACCAACTTCGACGGCAGCTCGTCGTTGTGGCGATGGGTCGGCCTGAGCAACTACCGGGAGCTGCTGCACGACTCGGCGGCGTGGTCGAGCCTGGCCCGCACGCTCGTCTACACCGCGATCGTGGTGCCGCTGAGCGTGGCGGTCGCGCTGGGCCTGGCGGTGCTGCTGAACAGGCGGCTGCGGGCCGTCGGGCTGTTCCGGACCGTCTTCTTCCTGCCGTCCGTGGTGCCGGTGGTAGCGACGGCGATCATGTGGAAGCTCGTCTTCAACCGTGACGCCGGGCTGCTCAACGCGATCCTGGAGCGGCTGGGGCTCGGCACGGTCACCTGGCTGGTGGACCCGACCGCCTTCTACGCGCTGATCATCCTGACGCTGTGGGGCCTGGGCGGCGGGATGGTGATCATGCTGGCCGCGCTGCAAGGTGTGCCGGTCGAGTTGGAGGAGGCGGCGGTCGTCGACGGGGCCAGCCGCTGGCGGGTGTTCTGGCACGTGACCGTGCCGATGATCTCGCCGGTGATCTTCTTCCAGGTGGTCACCGGGGTGATCATGTCGTTTCAGGTACTGGTGCAGCCGCTGCTGCTGGCGGAGACGAACAGCATTGGCGCGGTGACCAACGTGCCGCCCAGCACCCACCTGTACATGGTCCAGGTGTATCAGGAGTACTTCGCCAACCAGCGGTTCGGGTACGGCTCGGCGATGTTGTGGGTGTTCTTCGTGATCATTCTGATCATCACGCTGCTGGTGCAGCGCTCCAGCCGGTTCTGGGTGTACTACGAGGTGGATCGTGACCAGAAGGACTGACCGCGCTGGCGGCACCTACCTGCTTCTCATGACGCTGGCCGTGCTGTTCGCCGGACCCTTCGTCTGGCTGGTGCTGGGCGCGTTGAAGAAGCAGTCCGAGTGGGTCGCGATCCCGATCCACTTCCTGCCGGAGGCTCCACAGTGGAGCAACTTCACCGAGGCGTTCACCCGGATCAACTTTCTGGCCTACACCGGAAACTCGCTGTTCTTGTCCGCCACGTACGCCGTCCTGGTCACGTTCTCCAGCGCCGCGGTCGGGTTCGGCTTCGCCCGGTTGAAGGGCCCCGGCAAGCGCCCCCTGTTCGTGGTGCTGCTCTCCACGATGATGCTGCCCAGCATCCTCACGCTGATCCCGACGTACGTGCTGTACGCGCGGCTGGGCCTGGTCAACACGTACTGGCCCTGGGTGCTGTGGGGGCTGGCCGCCTCGCCGTACCTGGTGTTCCTGTTCCGGCAGTTCTTCGCGGCCATCCCCAAGGACCTGGAGGACGCCGCGATCATCGACGGCTGCGGATACGGGCGCATCTTCGTGCGCATCTTCCTGCCGCTGTCCCGGCCGGTGCTGCTCACCTCGTTCCTGCTCTCGTTCACCTGGATCTGGGGCGACTACCTCGCCCCGGCCCTGCTGCTGGACATCGACCACACCACGCTGTCGGTGGCGATCACCCAGGCATACCGGGACCCGCACGGCAACTACATCCCCACCGTGCAGGCCGCCGCCGCCGCGCTCTACGTCGTACCCGTGATGTTGATCTTCTTCTTCACCCAGCGCTACTTCGTGCGCAGCGTCGTGATGTCGGGGGTCAAGGGATGAGCGCCGCGGAGTCGCCGCACCCGTCCTCCGGGGCCCGACCGCGGCGGCCGCGGCCGCCGACCATGAATGATGTGGCGGCGATGGCCGGGGTTTCTCGTGGCACGGTGTCCCGAGCGTTGAACGGCGGGCACAACGTCAGTCCGGCCGCGCAGGAGGCGATCCGCAAGGCGATCAGCAAGACCGGGTACGTGGTCAACCAGCACGCTCGTAGCCTGGCCACCCAGCGCGCGCACTCCGTGGCGTTCATCCTGTCCGAGTCGCCGGACGCCTTTTTCGAGGATCCCAACTACAGCGTGCTGCTGCGTGGCTGTGCGCAGGCGCTGGCGATCCATGACATGACCCTGTTGCTGACCATCGCGGGCACCGCCGAGGACAGCAAGCGGATCAGTCGCTATGTCACGGCAGGTCACGTGGATGGAGCGTTGCTGGTCTCCACGCACGCCGGCAGCCCGTTGTTCGACGAACTGAACGCGCGGGGCGTGCCGGTGGTGGCTTGCGGCAAGCCGCTGGGCCACGAGCGGGACGTCAGCTACGTGGCGATCGATGACCGGGACGGCGCCCGGAGGATGGTCCGACACCTGCGCTCGCGCGGGCGGCAGCGGATCGCCACCATCACCGGTCCGCTGGACCTGCCCGGCGGCGTGGACCGGCTGGCCGGCTACCACGACGTACTCGGCCAGACCGATCCCCGGCTGATCGCCACCGGCGACTACACGCAGGCGTCCGGCGAGGCGGCGATGCAACGACTGCTGTACGAGGTGCCAGACCTGGACGCGGTGTTCGTGGCCTCGGATCTGATGGCCGCCGGAGCGCTGACAGCGCTGAGACGCGCCGGCCGCCGGGTTCCGGACGACGTGGCCGTGGGAGGTTTCGACGATTCCAAGGTCGCGACGGCCACCACACCGAAGCTGACCACGATCCGCCAACCCTGGGCGCGGCAGAGCGCCGAGATGGCAAGGCTGCTGCTTGCCCTGATCGACGGCGAGCAACCGGCCGCCGTCGTCCTGCCCGCTGAGCTCGTCGCGCGCGACTCGACCTGAGCGCGTAGTAAACGCTTACATAATTTTCCATCATTAGGCGAGGTCTCTGGCCATGTAAACGCTTTATTGACGCCCCACCCCTTCCGCGAGACAATGACGATGTTCGATCTATTGGGAGGGCACCATGACCGACAAGGAAACCGACGTACCCATCCGCCTGCGGCGGCGCGCCGTGCTGCTCGGTGCGGCCACCGGCGCCGGAGCCCTCGCTCTGGGGGCCAACGCCGTGCTGGCACCACCGGCGCACGCCGCGGCCTTCGTCAAAGGCGCCGACATCAGTTGGCTGCCACAGATGGAGGCGAACGGCTACTACTGGAACAACAGCGCCGGGCAGCGGCAGGACCTGTTCACCATCCTCAAGGGATACGGCATCACCGCGATCAGCCTGCGCACCTGGGTCAACCCGTCCAGCGACCGGGCCAACGGGCACTGCAGCATCGAGGAGACCGCACAGCTGGCCGTGCGGTGCAAGAACGCCGGCCTGCAGGTCCTGCTCGGATTCCACTTTGGAGACACGTGGAACTCGGTCGGTGTGCAGAACCCGCCGGCCGCCTGGGCGGGCATGACGTACAGCCAGATGCTCGACGCCATGTACGACTACGTCTACCACTCCTGCAACGTCATCAAGTACTACGGCGTGACCCCGGCCTGGGTGAAGATCGGCAACGAGACAAACTCCGGCATCTGCAAGCCGACCGGCAGCATCAGCCGGCCGGCCCAGATGACCGGATTGCTGAACGCCGCTTACGACATGTCCAAGCACGTCTTCCCGAGCACCCCGGTGCTGGTACACCTGGCCCAGCCGCAAAACCTGGCAAGCGTCCAGAACTTCCTCAACGCCTACCGCGACAACGGCGGCAGGTGGGACATCACCGGCCTGTCCTCGTACGGGCAGGGCGGCAACGTGGCGCCCATCGTCGCCAACATGCAGACCATCCAGACCGGCTACGGCAAGCCGATCATGCAGGTCGAGTACGGCGGACCGGTGGGCAAGCCCACCCAGGTGCGCGACTCGCTGCGCGGGTTCATCACGGGCATCAGGGGCTTCGGCGGCCTGGGCACCTTCTTCTGGGAGCCCGAGGGCTACCCGTCGTTCAACAACTACAACAGCTCCGCCTGGGACGAGGCCAGCCGCCGACCGACCGTCGCCATGGACGGATTCTTCGCATGAAGGTCGCCCGTGGCGTGATGATTTCGGCGGCCTTGGTGAGTCCTCTCGCGATCGTCGCCATCTCGGCGACCAACGCGGCGGCCGCAACAACCTATTACGTCGCCCCGAATGGCAATGACAACGCCGCGGGCTCGCAGGCCGCTCCGTGGGCGTCGATCGCCCACGCGCAGACCGTCGCGCAGGCCGGTGACACGGTCTACTTCCGGGGCGGCACCTACGCCTACACCCGCGCGAACAGCACCTGCGCGAGCCAGACGGCCCGGGTCGACGCGATCACCCTGAACAAGAGCGGCAGCTCGGGCAACCCGATCCGCTACTGGGCCCATCCGGGAGAGAAGCCGGTCTTCAACTTCTCCGGCATGACGGACAGCTGCCGGATCAAGGGCTTCGACGTCACCGGAAGCTACATCCACCTCAAGGGTCTGGAAGTCACCGGGGTACGGCAAAACAACAACCTGAACGCCGAGTCCTGGGGGTCTGGATTTCGGGAAGCAACAACACCTTCGAGCAGCTCAACGTCCACCACATCATGGGGACCGGCCTGTTCATCAACGGTGGCGGCGGCAACCTCGTGCTCAACTCGGACTCGCACGACAACTACGACGCGAACAGCTCGGACGGGCCCGGGGAAAACGCCGACGGCTTCGGATCGCACTACACACCGGCCGGAAGTCCCGCGAACGTGTTCCGGGGTTGCCGGGCGTGGTGGAACGCCGATGACGGGTTCGACCTCATCTCCACGTACTCGCCGGTGACCATCGAGAACTCGTGGGCGTGGCGCAACGGGTACATGCCGGGGACGACGACGGCCTCCGGCAACGGAAACGGCTACAAGGTGGGTGGCTTCGGCGGTGACTACGACGCCGGCGCGGTGAAGCACACGGTCCGCTTCTCGGTGGCGTTCCTCAACCGGGCGGCGGGTTTCTACACCAACCACCACCCGGTGGCCAACGACTACTTCAACAACACCAGCTACGCGAACAACCCCGACTTCAACATGCTGGGGATCGACTCAAGCGGCGCCGCCGTCGGCCGCGGCAACCTGCGCAACAACCTCGCCTACACCGGCACGCTGACGTCCAACATGACCGGCACCAGCGCCGCCTACAACTCCTGGAACCTGGGCCTCACCCTGTCGGACGCCCAGTTCCAAAGCGTGTCGACGTCCGGCTGGGACGCGGCCCGCCAGGCCGACGGCAGCCTGCCCGTCCTGCCCCACCTCCGCCTCGCGGCGAGCAGCACCCTGATCGACAAGGGCACCAACGTCGGCCTGCCGTACAGCGGGGCGGCACCGGACCTCGGCGCCTTCGAGCAGTCCGGCAGCACGCCGCCGTCGACCCAGCGGTACGAGGCGGAGACCGCGCCGGCGGTGTGCCAGGGCACGATCGACTCCAACCACACGGGCTTTTCCGGCAGCGGGTTCTGCAACGGCAACGCCGCGGTGGGAGCCTACGCACAGTTCACCGTGAACGCGTCCACCGCTGGTACGGCGACGCTGGGCATCCGGTTCGCCAACGGCACCGGCGGCGCGCGGCCGGCGAACCTGATCGTCAACGGTGCCACGGTCGCGACCGTCTCGTACGAGGCCACCGGCGCGTGGACGACGTGGTCCACCAAGTCCCAGACCGTCTCGCTCCACGCCGGCAGCAACATCATCCGCCTGGATCCCACCACGGCAGGCGGACTCCCCAACCTCGACTACCTCGACGCATGAGGGAAGAAGGAATCATGACTTTGAAGCGAGGGGCGCTGGTCCTCGCCGCGTTGCTGTTGGTGTCGGTAGGGGCAACCGCTCGCCTCGCCGCGGCGGAGACCACCACCAACGACGAGGCCACGGACTACACGGCCACATCCCGGGTGATGGTTCGCGGCCTCAACAGCCTGGTCGCCGACTACCAGACACGCGTCCCGGCCAAGTACACCCCTGCCTCCTGGGCCCCGTTCGCCAAGGCGTTGACCACCGCGACCGGTGTCGCCGGCGACGCGTCGGCGACCGCACCGGACGTCGCCGCCGCGAAGACCGCCCTCATGGCCGCCGCCGCCGACCTCGAGGCCGCGGATGAGGGGACGTTCCAGACCATCACCAACAACACCTTCTGGAACGACACCGCCGGCAACCCCATCTATTCGCAAGGTGGCGGCGTCTTCAAGTTCGGCGACACCTACTACTGGTACGGCGTGCACTACGTCGGCGCCGAGCTCTACCGGGCCAACCCGACGAGGCAGTTCAACAATGACGTCACGTTCGTCTCGATCCCGGTGTACTCCTCAACGGACCTGGTGAACTGGAAATTCGAGAACAACGTCGCCACGACCTCCACGACCTTGCCCGACGGGACCCCGCTCGGCGGCTGGGTAGGCCGCCTGGGCGTCGCGTACAACGAGAACACCGGCAAGTACATCCTGGTCGTGCAGGGGCCGGGCGGGGTGGTCTTCCTGCGCGGTGACTCGCCCACCGACACCTTCGAGGGCGCCGCCGTTCAGGCCCAGATCACCAACTCCCCGACGGCGGGCACCGGAGACCAGACCATCTTCACCGACGACGACGGCAAGGACTACCTGATCTTCTCGAACGCGTCGGGACGCGCCCGCGCCTTCGTTTCCAAACTCCGCGAGTCCGACTCCCTATACGCCGAGCCGGCAGTGCAGATCGGCTACTGCTCGGGCTGCGGCCGCGAGGGCAACGCCATGTTCAAGCTCGACGGCAGGTACTACCACGCGGCCTCCGACCTGCACGGCTGGAACAGCTCGGTCGCGCACGTCATCGAGTCGACGACCAGCAGTATCCAGGGCGCCTACACCGCCGAGTACACGCTCGCCGGCACCGAGATGGACTACAGCCACGTGACCCAGACCGGGTTCTTCGTGACGGTCAAGGGCACGGTGCAGAACACGGTCATCTTCGCCGGCGACCGCTGGGCCGACTTCGCCTGGAACGGCATCGGCTACAACCAGTGGATGCCGGTGACCAAGACCGGCACCCGGCCGCAGTTCCATTCGGTGAGCCAGTGGCAGTTCAACGCCACGACCGGAGAGTGGCGCGTCGGACCGCAGAACAACTACATCCTCAACCCCGACTTCCAGGCCGACCGCATCATCATCTCTCCGGTACAGGGGTGGACGAACTTCAGCGAGTCGGGGGCGAGCGCGATCGTCACCAACGTCAGCGGCGGCGCGAACGGGAGCCGCTTCGGGCTACAGATCGGCGCCGCGCAGGCGTACGCGGGTGGTGTGCGGCAACAGATCACCGTGCCGGCCGGTACGTACAAGCTGTCCCTGTCCGCCAGGACCTCCGGCACGCTCAGCGCCGCGCAGGTCACGGTCGCCGACGCCAGCGGCAGCACCCGCACGCTCAACATCCCGGCATCCAGCGGCTGGACCGCTCGCGAGCTCACCGGCATTCCGCTGTCGGCTGGCACCGCCACCGTCACGGTGCGGGCGTCGAGCAGCAACGGATACCTGTTCGTCGACGGCCTCGGACTCGTCAGGACGTCCGGCGGCGACACGCCGACGCCGACGCGGTACGAGGCGGAGACGGCGCCCGCGGTGTGTCAGGGCACGATCGATTCCAATCACGCGGGCTTCTCCGGTAGCGGGTTCTGCAACGGCAATGCCGCCGTGGGCGCCTACGCCCAGTTCACCGTGAACGCGTCCACGGCGGGCACTGCGACGCTCGGGGTTCGGTTCGCCAACGGCGCCAGCGGCGCCCGGCCGGCGAACCTGGTCGTCAACGGCTCCACAGTGGCCACCGTCTCGTACGAAACCACCGGCGCCTGGACGACGTGGTCGACCAAGAGCCTGACCGTCTCACTCAATGCCGGCAGCAACACCATCCGGCTGGATCCCACCACCGCGGTCGGACTACCCAACATCGACTCCCTCGACGTCGGTTGACAGCCATCCCGCTGTCAGCCGGTGGCGCAGGAGCGGATCTGTGGTCGGGCGCTGCTGTTGCCGTTCATCATCGTGGTGAAGCCGAAGGTGTTGCCGCTGCCGTTCGAGCGGACGGTCATCAGGTTGCCGCTGCTGTCCCAGCTGAAGCTGCCGTTCCAGGTCGTGGAGACCTTCTGCGGTGGGGTGATGCCTACGACCACGGTCCAGTTGCTGGCGCCACTCACGGTGACTGAGGTGTTGTAGCGGTCACTCCAGACGTTGGGGGTTGTCGCGGTGGCGGTGCAGCTGCCGCCGCCGGGCGGTGGGGTGGTCGGGTTGCCGCCACCGCCGCCGTCTGGTGCGACGGCGCGGCCGGTCGACGGGGAGATCATGCCGGGGCAGAGGTTGCGGCTGGACAGGTTGGCCATGATCTGCGCAATGGCGTCGCGGGTGTTCTGGATGCCGTCGTGCATGAGGATGATCTGGCCGTTCTGCAACCGGGAAGCGGCGGAAACGATCTGGCTGACGCTGGCGCCGTTCCAGTCTTGAGAGTCGACGTCCCAGATCACCTGACGCATGCCCAGCGACGACGCGACCGACTGGAGCGTGGAGTTCGTCTCGCCGTACGGCGGGCGGAACAGCTGCGGCCGGGTCCCGGTCGCGGACTGGATCGCGTTGCTGGTCTGGGACAGGTCGGACTGCATCTGCGCCTGACTCATCGACGTCATGTGGGCGTGGTTCCACGAGTGGTTGCCCACCCACATGCCCGCGCTGACCTGTGCTTGCGCCGCCGACCGGTTGTTCTGCACGTTCTGCCCGACGTTGAACATCGTGGCCCGTACGCCGTTGTTTCGCAGCACGTTCAGCAGTGCGCTCGTGCTGCCGGTCGGTCCGTCGTCGAAGGTGAGCCCGACGTAGCCGTTGCAGGCCGCGGCGCTGGACGGGGTCGGGGTGACCGTGACCGCGACGCCGCCCATGGCGACGGCGGCGGCGAGCACGGCCAAGCGGGCGGTGTGGTTCAGCCGCCGGGAGGCGGTCGGTGGGCGGGGTTTGTCGAACATCCGAGCTCTCCTTCGGGGAGGTGGGTGAGGAGGGGCGCCGGCCGCGCGGAACGGAGTATTGCAGCGGGAGTTGAAACTCGTCAATCAATTTCCGGAAAACTTCCGGACGGCGGCCCGCGACTCGGAGCGCTTCCAGTGGCTACTGCCTGCTATTTGTCCCGGTCCTCTTAGGGAGGGTTGGGTAGTCGTTCCCGGTAGTTTTCCGGGATCTGTTGACAGGGCCGCGAGAGTCGACCAATACTGGCCGCGTCGGCAGACGTTGACAACCATCGATCCGCGCTGCAGAAGGAGGAAGCACCCTGATGACCGACATGAATCACAGCTCCGCTCGACCGAGGAAGCGTGGCCGCCTGCGGCTGCTGCTCGGCGCCACGTGCGCCGCGGTGCTGGCCGTCGGCGGCACGGTGATGGCCACCAACGCGTACGCCGAGGCCGATCGAACCGTCAGCTCGAACACCACCGGGACGCACAACGGGTTCTTCTTCTCGTTCTGGAAGGACAGTGGCAACGCCAGCATGACGCTGCGCGCCGACGGCCGGTACTCCAGCCAGTGGGGTAGCGGCACCAACAACTGGGTCGGCGGCAAGGGTTGGGCCACCGGTAGCCGAAGGACGATCAGCTACTCGGGCTCCTACAGCCCGAACGGCAACAGCTACCTCGCCCTTTACGGGTGGACGCGTAACCCGCTCATCGAGTACTACGTCGTGGAGAACTTCGGCACCTACAACCCCAGCACCGGCGCCACCCGCATGGGCTCGGTCACCACCGATGGCAGCACCTACGACCTCTACCGCACCCAGCGGGTCAACCAGCCGTCGATCGACGGCACCGCCACGTTCTACCAGTACTGGAGCGTCCGCCAGCAGAAGCGCACCGGTGGCACCATCACCACCGCCAACCACTTCGACGCCTGGGCCCGAGCCGGCTTGAACCTCGGCACCAACCACAGCTACCAAGTCATCGCCACCGAGGGCTACCAGAGCAGCGGCAGCTCCGACATCACCGTTCGCGAAGGCGGTGGCAGCAACCCCACTCCCGGGCCCACCACCGGCAACTGCACCGCGACGCTATCCGCAGGCCAACAGTGGGGCGACCGGTTCAACCTCAACGTCGCGGTCAGCGGCACCAACACCTGGGTCGTCACCCTTGCCCTGAACGGCAGCCAGAGCCTGCAGAACAGCTGGAACGCCGCCGTCACCGGAACCACCGGAACCATCACCGCCCGACCGAACGGCAGTGGCAACAACTTCGGTGTGACGATCATGGCCAACGGCAACTGGACCTGGCCCACACCCACCTGCCGAACAGGCTAGCCCCGACCAACCTCCAGCACAGCACCCGTAGCGCGGCGGCCTCGGCCGCCGCGCTACGCGCGGAAAATGAGGCCGGGAACTCATGCGATCGAGCATGCGGATGAGAAGGCTGAGCCCATGCAGACGAACATGCGTATCGCCGTTGGCGCGCTCATCATCGCTGTGATCTGTGTCTTCGTGACGGCGGCATTGTGGATCTTACCGCTGGCGCTGTCGAACGGCGGCGATCCCAATGCCTCCGGATGGGGCGTCCTGGCGGTCATGTCCTCCATCGTTCCCGCGGGGTTGGCGGCCGTTCTGTTCCTCGTCTCCTTCATCTTTTTCGTCATCGCCTTGTCCGGCCGTCCTCCGCGATAGTCGTCCCCAGGGAGCGATGGGGCGTAGCTTCTCGCCTTCGACGTCCACATTGGGCAAGATCCGGTCGAGCCAGCGGGGCAGCCACCAGGCGGCCTCGCCGAGCAGGGTCATGACCGCGGGCACGATGGTCATGCGGACGATGAGGGCGTCGAAGAGAACGGCGACGCCGAGGGCGAAGCCGATGGATTTGATGATGGCGTCGGGGGCGAGGATGAAGCCGGAGAAGACGCTGATCATGATGATCGCGGCGGCGGTGACGACCCGGGCGCCGTGTCCGAAGCCGGTGATGACGGCTTGGCGGGCCGGTGTGCCGTGGACGTATTCCTCGCGCATGCGGGTGACCAGGAAGACCTGGTAGTCCATGGCGAGGCCGAACACGACGCCGATCAGGAAGATCGGTAGGAAGCTGATGATCGGCCCGGTTTGTTCGACGCCGAGGGCGTCGGCGAGCCAGCCCCATTGGAAGACCGCGACGACGGCGCCGAAGGTGGCCGCGATGCTGAGCAGGAATCCGGCGGTCGCCTTCAGGGGTACCAGGAGGGACCGGAAGACCAGCATGAGTAGCACGAGCGCGAGGCCGACCACGACGGCCAGGTAGGGCAGGAGCGCGTCGCCGAGTTTGGCGGAGATGTCGATGTTGACTGCGGTCAGGCCGGTGACGGCGATGGCCGCGCCGGGGATGCTGCCGTCGCGGTCCCGGATGGCCCGGACCAGGTCTTCGGTGGCGGCGTCGCTGGGGCCGCTTTCCGGGATGACGGTGAGGATGGCGGTGTCGGCGGCTTGGTTCACGACCGGTGGGGTGACGGCGGCGACGTCGTCGATTCCGCGGATGACCTGGGCGACCTGGTCGGCGGATGTCTGGGCGGTGCCGGCGTTCGCGTCGACGACGACGGTCAGCGGGCCGTTGAATCCGGCCCCGAAGCCGGTCGAGATCAGGTCGTACGCCTTGCGTTGGGTGGTGTCGGGTGCGGCGGTGCTGTCATCTGGCATGCCCAGCCGCAGATCCAGGACCGGTAGCGCGGCTACGCCGAGGCCGAGGACTGCCAGGAGCAGCGCGGCCACGGGCCGGCGGGCGATGGCCCTAGCCCAGCGCAGGCCGAAGGTAGGTCGGGTGTCGGTTTCTGGATCGCGGGCGCGCAGCCCGGGGATGCGGCCGCCGGCGATGCGACGGCCGGTGAATCCGAGCAGCGCGGGTAGCAGGGTGAGTGCGATGACCACGGCGACCGCGACGGTGAACGCGGCGGCCAGGCCCATCTGGGTCAGGAAGGGGATGCCGACGACGGACAGTGCGGCGAGGGCGATGATCACGGTGAGGCCGGCGAAGACGACGGCGGAGCCGGCGGTGCCGACCGCGCGGCCGGCCGCCTCGTGCGGTTCGCGGCCGGCGGCGAGTTCGTGCCGGTACCGGGAGACGATGAACAGGGCGTAGTCGATGGCTACGGCCAGGCCGAGCATGAGGGCGAGGATCGGGGTGCTGGAGGACAGGTCGACGAACCCCGACGCCGCGGTGATGGCGGTGATGCCGATACCGATGCCGAGGATCGCGGTCAGCAGCGGCAGACCGGCGGCGACCAGCGACCCGAAGGTGATGACCAGGACGAGCGCGGCGACTACCAGGCCGATGATCTCGCCGATGCCTTGCTCGGGTGGAGCTTCGACCGCGTCGCCGCCGACCTCGACGGTCAGTCCGCTGGCGCGGGCGTGGTCAACAGTCGTGGTGAGAGCGTCGCGGGCGGCGTCGGACAGTTCTTCGGATCGTTTCTGGAAGGTGGCTTGGGTGAACCCGACGGTGCCGGCCTGATTGATGGCGCCGGAGGCGAACGGGTCGGTGACCGAGGCGATCTGCGGCGCCTGCCTCAGTTCAGCGACGGTGGTGTCGATCGCCGCCTTGTTCGCGGGGTCGTTGAGAGTATGTCCCGCGGGGGCGGCGAACACGATCCGGGCGGTGGCTCCGTCGGCCGACGCCTGCGGGAATCGCTCGCCGAGCAGGTCGATCGCTCTCTGCGACGGGGTGCCCGGGATGGCGAACGTGTCCGAGGTCGATCCGGACAGGGTGGCGGCACCGACGATCGCGGCTGCCAGGACCGCCAGCCAGGTAGCGGCCACCCACCACCGTCGGCGGAAGGCGAGCCGGCCCAGCCGGTACAGAAACGTGGCCATGAGAGGTTGTCTCCTGTTCGAGAGTGTGCGACATCGTCCGTCCACTCTGGATGGTGAACGGTTGCGGTTATCGGCTGTCAGTTGTTTCAGGTCGTCGGTGCGCGCCCGCCGTTGGCGTGCACCACACCGGTTTCGTAGGCGAAGACGACGGCCTGGGCCCGGTCTCGTAGTTCGAGCTTGACCAGGATTCGGCTGACGTGGGTCTTCACGGTGGCCTCGGCCAAATGCATGGTGGCGGCGATTTCGGTGTTCGACAGGCCGCCGGCCATCTCGATCAGCACCTCGCGTTCGCGGGTGGTCAGCCGGTCCAGGCGGGGATCCGGCCCGTCGGCGGTGCCGTTCGGGCCGGGGAGCTGATGGGCGAAGGCTTCCAGCAGCCGGCGGGTGATGCGAGGTGCGACAACGGCGTCGCCGGCCGCGACGCAGCGGATCGCGGAGAGCAGTTCCTCCGGCAGCGCGTTCTTGAGCAGGAATCCGGACGCGCCGGCTTTCAGCCCGGCGAAGGCGTACTCGTCCAGGTCGAAGGTGGTCAGGATCAGCACGCGGGTGTTCGGGTGGTCGGCCACGATGGACGCGGTGGCTTCGATGCCGTCCATGCCTGGCATGCGGACGTCCATGAGGACGACGTCGGGTCGCAGTTGCCGGGCCAGGCGGACCGCGGTGGCGCCGTCGCCGGCTTCGCCGACCGGCGTCATGTCTGGTTGGGTTTCCAGGACCATCGTGAACGCCATCCGCAGCAGCGGTTCGTCGTCGGCCAGCAGCACCCGAATCGGGGTCATACCCGCGCTCCGGTCAAGTCGAGCAACGCCGTTACGCGCCATCCTCCGTGCGGATTCGGGCCGGCTTCCAACTGTCCACCGTAGGCCGCGGTGCGCTCGCGCATGCCGTGGATACCGTGGCCACCAGCGGCCGCAACCGCTGCGCGGACGGGTGGTCCGTCGTCGGTCACGCTCACGGCGATCGCGCTAGCGGTGCGGTGCACCCGTACCGTCGCTGAGGTGCCGGCGGGTGTGTGTTTGAGGGTGTTGGTGAGCGCCTCCTGAATGAGGCGGTACACGGTGAGCTCGGCGGCGGCGGGCAGCGCGGCCATGTCGCCGGCGATGTCGAGGCGGACCGGCACGCCGGCCGCGCGCACGTGGTCGGCCAGGGCTTCCAGTTGGGCGATGCCCGGCATGGGGTGCCGCAGGGCATCGGGTTCGTCGTGGCGCAGCAGGCCGAGGAAGCGGCGCATGTCGGTGAGGGCCTGGCGGCCGGTGCCGGCTATCTGGCGCAGTGCGGCGGTGGCCTTGACGGGGGCACGTTGCTGGGCGAAGACGGCCGCGTCGGCAAGGGCGACCATGACGGAGATGTTGTGCGTGACGATGTCGTGCAGTTCGCGGGCGATCCGGGACCGTTCTCCGGCGATCGCGAGCTGGGCTTGTTGGTCGCGTTCGCGTTCCAGGCGCTGGGCCCGGTCCTCCAGTGAGGCCAGGTAGGCGCGCCGGGTTTGGATGTTGACGCCGGCTACGGCGACGGCCACCGCCATCGCGCCCAACGCGACGAAGCTGTGCAGGACCTTGTCCAAGGGCGCCCACCGCAGACAGACGAGCAGGATGCCCAGCCCCAGGACGGCGCCGGCCAGCAGCGTCTGGCGCCGGGTCCGGTGGACGGCGACGGTGTACAGGGCGACCAGCAGGGCGACGTTGGCGGGCATCGGGTAGATCGCCAGTAGCCACTGCACGGACGCGGCGGCCGCGATCGCGGCGAACACCGTCAGCGGCGCCCGTCGTCGCCACACCAATGGCACCACCAAGCCCGCCAGCAGTGGAAGCAGTACTGGACGCTCGGCGATCTGGTGTCCTAGCGTGTCCCCGCCGGGCACCAGCAGCAGCCCCGCGATCGCCGCGTCCACCAGCAGCGGGTGCCGCACGCAGACCCGCCACGCCAGGGCTGGCAGCCCGCGCCGCCGCTGCGGCGCATGCGCTTCGATCATCGGGTTCCTGGTCCTCACGGGTCTGTGTTGGTCAATTCTCACGGTAGAAAGCGGAGCTGTCCGGCACGACCTGCTGCAGGGCGAATCGGGTGCCGTCGCGACGCTGACTGGGGGCTGACCCGGCTACATCGCCAGATGTACGGCCGGCGTGCCGGACCACCACCTGTCAACCGCCGGCCACGGTTGGGTAGGGGCCGCCGCCGGGGCAGGGCGGCGGCCCCTGAGGGGTGAGCGAAGCCTCTGGTTACCCGGTGACCACAACCTCGGCCTGGTCGCGGTCGACGTGCAGGTTCCAGTAGATCTGGGCGAGGTCGTCCGGCGCGGCGTACGGGATACCTTCGGACGGCGGCTGGGCTCCGATGAAGACGTTGATGGCGACGTTGGCGGCGTGGATGCCCTTGTCGGCGAGCACGCCGTTGAGATTGAACACCCAGTTACGCAGGGCAGCGTGCGCGGCGTTGGTCGTCGCCAACATCGGGTACGGATTGATCGCGCCGCCGCCTGTGGTGAACAGCAGTGTCCCGGTGCCGGCCTCGATCATGGCCGGCAGGACCGCGTTGACGGCGGTCACCGCCCCGTAGAGGCTTTCTTCGATCTGGGGGCGGAGGTTGTCGACGGTCATCTCCTGCGGGTAGACCGGAACCAGGCCGCCGTACGGGGAGAACTCCAGCACGTCGATGGTGCCGAACTGCGCGGCGGCGTTTCCCAGCGCGGTGCTCAGCGCCAGCCGGTCGGAAACGTCGGCCGGGAAGCCGGCCGCGCTGATCCCGGACTCGCCCAGCTCAGCGGCGAGGGCCTCGAGTTTGTCCTTGCTCCGGGCGATCAGGGCGACCTGGAAGCCGTGGCCGCCAAAGGTCTTGGCGATCGAGGCGCCCAGTCCGGGACCGGCGCCAACGATGGCGATCGTGGGCATTGTCACTCCTTTGGTTGGTGTTCGTTCGGTCGGAAGTGATCAGGTGGGCGGCGGCCAGCTCGGGTCGATGGCTCGCAGGATTCGCTGGCTGATGACGCCCATTTGTCGTTCCAGGTCCTTGGGCAAGGGCTCCACCGGGGTCGTCCATCCCACCACCATAACTACAAGCTTGGAGTAACCCGAGCCGCCGATCACTTGTAGCTTAGAGTAATCTGCTGCTACGGTGACTCAAAGCTTTGAGTAGTGAGAGGAAGCCGACAGGCTCGTTCACCGCATAGCCCGTGCCCTCGGCCGAGATAGCTCACCTCCGCCGATCACTTCAAGCTTGTAACTAAGCTGGCCACCATGGACGACCTTGAAGAACCTCGTTGGCTCGACGGCGAGGAGCAGCAGAGCTGGTTCGCGTTCGCCTACATGCTGATCCGGCTGCCGGCGGCGCTGGAGGCGCAGATGCAGCGGGACGCGAACATCAGCCAGTTCGACTACCTGGTGCTCGCTGCGCTGTCCATGGTGCCGGACCGTACCCAGCGGATGAGCGATCTGGCGGACGCCACCGCCAGCAGCCTGGGCCGGCTGTCCAACGTCGTGATCAAGCTTGAGCGGCGCGGCTGGGTACGGCGTACACCGGATCCGATCGACGGCCGCTACACGTTGGCCATCCTCACCGACGACGGCTGGGACAAGGTCGTTACCAGCGCGCCCGGACACGTCAACGAGGTCCGCCGCCTGGTCTTCGACCCGCTGACCAAGGCGCAACAACGGCAGATGGGTGCCATCGGCCAGCGCATCCTGCAAGCCATCGACCCCGAACTTCTGGCTCGGATACAAAGCAGTCGCGACTCGCAAGGAGAACAGTGAAATCGGTTCTGATCACCGGAGGAAACAGTGGTATCGGCCTGCGCTGTCCTCCTTCGGGACCGCAGCGGAGCGGGCGACCTTCCTCGCCGTCGATCTCTCCACCCACACCGGCGTCCGAGACGCCGCCAAACGCGTCCTGGACGAACACGACCACTTCGACGCCATCCTGCACTCGGCCGGCGTGTACACGCCCGGCAAGGACCTCCGGACGGCGGACGGGCTCAGCCTGTACTTCGCGGTCAACTACCTGAGTCGCTACCACCTCACCCAATTGCTGCTGCCCGGGCTACGGCCCGCCCAGGATCGCCGGGTCATCATGATGACCGCCAAGATCGACCTTGCCACCACCGTCGACCTCGACCTGTTCCCCAGGTTCGAGCCGTTCAACTTCAGGCGCCAGAGTGACCAGATGGTGATGGGCAACTTCCACTACGCCGCCCACCTCACACGTACCCAGCCGGGGCTGCGTACCGCGGTCGTGAACGCCGGCGCCGCCAAGACCGATATCCTGCGCCACATGCCGTCGTACATGCGGGCCGTCTCCGTCGTCATCGGCCCGCTGTTCTTCAATTCCATCGAACAGTCCGCGCACAACCCCGTCCAGGCCAGCATTCGCGACGACTGGCCGGCCGCGACCTACTGGGAAAAGCCCGGAGACTTCGAGCACCGCACGCCCATCATCCTGGACGAGTCAGTCACCCGCAGGATCGTGCACGTGTCCCGGGAGCTCACCGGCGCCTGACCGCAGCCGGCGCAGCACGATTGCGGCTTCCTCAGTCATCGCCGTGCGTGCCGGTGACAGGTACTTGCGCGGGTCGACCACGGCAGGGTCGGCGTCGAGGACGCGACGTATGGCGTGCGTCATCGCGACGTTGAGGCGGGTTCCCACGTTCACCTTGGTGATCCCGGCACGCACCACGGCGGTCAGGCCGGCGTCGTCCAGGCCGGAGGAGCCGTGCAGCACGAGGGGTACGGGCACCGCGGCGCGCAAGGCCGCGACCAGTTCCAGGTCGACGACGGCGTCGTGAGTTGTCATCGCGTGGGAGGTGCCGACTGCGACGGCGAGGCTGTCCACACCGGTGTCATTGACGAAGGCGGCCGCCTGCCGCGGGTCCGTACGGGCCCCCGGGGCGTGTGCGCCGTCCTTGCCTCCGATCTCGCCGAGTTCCGCTTCGACCGCGACCCCGGCGGCGTGGCAGCGGGCGACGACCTGCGCGGTGGCCGCGACATTGTCCGCATAGGACATCCGCGACGCGTCGAACATGACCGAGCCGATGCCACAGGCGATCGCCTCAACGACCAGTTCCGCCCGCTCGGCGTGGTCGAGGTGCACCACGGCAGGTACCGAAGCCTCACCGGCCACGGCGAGTGTCGCCGCAGCGAGGGGTCGCAGGGCGCCGTGATAGTCCACGGCGTTCTGGCTGATCTGCAGGATCACCGGCACGCCGACCGCCTCGGCGGCCGCAACGAACGCCTCGGCGTGCTCGAGTTGGATCACGTTGAACGCCCCGATTCCCCGGCCCGTCCTGGCCGCCTCGGTCAGCAGCGTCCCGGGGTTGACCAGGCTCACGAGTCCTCCTCGGTTTCTAGGTCGGCGAGGGCGTCAACCACCCGGCGGTAGCGGGCGTATCCCGCCTCGAGCCGCGCCGTCTCGTCGGGATTGGGGGTGTGGCTGCGAATGACCCGTACGGACCTGGCCACCGCGTCGTCCAGGCCGCCGAAAACGCCGGCGCCGACGCCGGCGAGCAGGGCGGCACCACGTGCTCCCGCCTCGGCCGCGTCGGTGACCTCGATGCTCGTGTCCAAGGCGTCGGCGAGCATCTGGGTCCACGCGGCACTACGGGCGCCGCCGCCACACACGCGCGCGGGGCGGGAGCGGACGTCGAAGCTGTCGGCCAGCGCGTCGACATGCCAGCGATGGTTGAAGACCACACCTTCCAGGACGCCGCGCAGCAGGTCGCCCCGGGTGTGCCAGCCACGCACCCCGGTGAACGCGGCGCTGACGCCCACGCCGTACGGCGCCCCGTACAGGAACGGCAGGTATGTGGGGCTGTGCCGGGCGGCGACGGCCTCCGCGATGGCCGACTCGTAGGCGGGTGCGCCGTCCGCGTCCAACGGTCCCCACTGGCGCACGGCCCATTCCAGATTGGACGCTCCGCTGGGGGACGTGGACATGTGCAGCCATTGGGCTGGGCGCAGGAATGGACGGGCCTGCCAACGCGGGTCAGTGACCGGGGTGTCGGCGACGACCTGGTTGATGCTGAACGTGCCCAGGACCATGCTGAGCGTTCCCGCCTCTGCCGCGCCGATGCCCAGCGCGGCGGCGTCGACGTCGTGGGCTCCGGTCACGACCGGCGTGCCGGCGGCGAGCCCGGTCTGCTGCGCGGCGGCTGGCGTCACCGCGCCGACCTGTGCCGCGCTTGGCGCGATGACCGGCAGCAGAGGCTCCATGTCGGACAGTCCGAATACCCGCAGCGCGTGTCTCGACCAGGTCTGGGTGTGCAGATCGGTGCAGAAAGCGCTCGCGTCGCTGGGATCCGTGGCGACCTCGCCGGTCAGCCGTAGTCGGATCCAGTCCTTGCAGAACAATGTCCACCGGGCGCGCCGTAGCGCCTGCGGTTCGTGGTCGCGCAGCCACGCCAGCATCGGTGCCGGGTTGTATGGCGCCGGCGCTTGGCCGGTAAGGCGCAACAAGGCATCGTCGTGTCGATATCTGTCGGCGTAGCGCTGTGCGCGCGAGTCGGTGGCGAGGATGGCGGGGCGCACCGGCCGCAGGTCCGCGTCGACGAGGTACAGCCCGTCGCCGTGGGCACAGACGCCGACGCCTCGCACCGAGGTGGTGTCGACGGCGGCGTTGTCCAGGCAGCGACGGATGGCTTCGGCGGTCTGTGTCCACGCCTCGTTCATGTCGCGTTCCTGCCACCGCGGCGCGGGTGACGTCGTGCGGGTTTCGGCGGACGCGACCGCTATCTCGTGCCCGTTGGTGTCGAACAACGCCGCCTTGGTGACCGTCTGTCCGGCGTCGATGCCGAGCAGGTAGCCGGTCATGACGCCCAGCCGAGCCGTGCGGCGTTGACGGCGCGCGCCACCCTGCCGGTGCGGGTCATCTCCAACACCGCCTGCGCCACCAGTGCGGCGGAGGTGCGGTTGGTGTCTTCGGTGTCGCCGCCGAAGTGGGTGGTGAGGGTGGTGTTGTCGAGCGTGCGCCACGGGCTGTCGGCCGGGAGTGGCTCGGTGTCGAAGACGTCGAGGCCGGCTCCAGCGATCGCCCCTTCGGCCAGAACGTCGAGCAGCGCGGCCTCGTCGACGAGCCGGCTGCGGGAGACATTGATGAAGTACGCGGTGGGGCGCATCAGCCGCAGCTGTTTGGCGCCGATCATGCGGTCGGTTTCCGCGGTGTGCCGGGCCTGGATGAGCACGAAGTCGCCCTCGGCGAACACCTGGTCCAGGGTGTCCGCTCGCTCGACGCCGTACTGGGCCAGTACGTCGTCGGCGGTGTACGGGTCGTAGGCGAGCATCCGGCACTCGAAGCCGGTGAGCCGTTGGGTGAAGGCCCGTCCGACGTGGCCGAAGCCGACCATGCCGACGGTGCGGCCGGCGACTTCGACGCGGGTACCGGGAAACTCTTTGCGCCAGCGGCCGGATTTGATGCTGGCGTCGGCTCGGGCGACGTTGCGTGCCTCGGCCAGCATCAGGGCGAGCTGCAGTTCGGCGACGGCACCGGCGTTGCGTCCGTTCGCCGGGACTACACCGATCCCGCGTCTGGTCGCGGCCGCGACGTCGATGTTCTCCAGGCCCGTGCGCGCGACCGCGATCAGCCGCAGGTCGGTCGCCGCCTCGAGCAGTTGCTCGCCGACGGGTGCGAAGTGCACGCACAGCGCCTGGGCACCTGGTACGGCGTCGAGCAGCTCGGCCGGTGCCGGGACGGCGTTGGCGCCGGCGCGCTCCATCAGCTGCTGTAGCTCGTGTTGGTGCGCCTTGGTGCCGCCCCACTGGACGGTTCGGATGCTCCGCGGCTCGGCGGCATCGGCGAACGCGTCGAGGTAGCTTTCCGAGGGGATGAACTCGTCGCCAACGACGAGTGTCGGTAGTAGCCTCACTTCACGGCTCCCATGGACAGGCCGCGGACGAGCTTGTCCTGCGCGGCGAAGCCCGCGATGAGTACGGGCAGGGACACCAATGTGGCTGCCGCGCACAGCTTTGCGAGGAACAGGCCCTCGCTGGAGATGAACCCGACGAGGAACACCGGTGCCGTGCTGGCGCGTACGGCGGTCAGGTTCACCGCGAACATGAATTCGTTCCAGCTGAAGATGATGCAGATCAGGCTTGTGGCGGCGAGCCCTGGCATGGCGATCGGGGCGATCACCTTCCGCAGTACCTGCCCTAGCCCGGCGCCGTCGACCTCGGCGGCTTCGAGGATCTCGCGGGGCACCTCGGCCAGGAACGACCGCATCATCCACACCGCCAGCGGCAGGTTCATCGCGGTGTAGAGCACGATGAGGGTCCAGACGTTGTCGAGCATGCCGATCTCCTTGACGATCAGGTAGATCGGCAGCAGGGCCGCGATGGCCGGCAGGAACTTGGTGGACAGGAAGAAGAACATCACATCGGTCCACTTGCGTACCGGCTTGACCGCCAGCGCGTACGCCGCCGGCACGGCCAGGGCCAGCACCAGCGCCGTGGACAACAGGCTGGCCATCGCGGAGTTGAGCAGATAGGGGGTGATGTCGCGGTCGAACAGCTCCGCGTAGTTGCTGGTGGTCAGCGGCGCCAAGGGTGATGGCGGGTTGGTGGCGGCGTCGGCCTCGCGGTGGAACGACGTGAGCACCATCCAGCCGACCGGGGCGAAGAACAGCAGCGTCGCGCCCCATGCGATGAGCGTCCACACCGGACCGCCGCGCTGCCCGGTGGTGCCATCCTTTCGCCTCATCGCGGACTCTCCTTGCTGAACAGCGAGGACACGACACGCAACGCGAACGTCGCCACGATGATGGTGCCGATCACGACGACCACGCCGGCTGCGGCGGCTTGCCCGTACTCATATTTGCGGAACGTGGTCAGGTAGATCTCGTAGGGCAGGTTCGTCGTGGCCGTGCCGGGTCCGCCTTGGGTGATGGTGAAGACGGCGTCGAAGGTCTGCAGCACGTAGATCGAGCCGAGCAGCACCGAGAGCTCCAGGTACTGGCGCAGGTGGGGCACGGTGACGAACCGGAACGTCTGCAGGGCGCGGGCGCCGTCGATCTTCGCCGCCTCCAGGACGTCCGGTGGCTGCGTCGACAGCCCGGCGAGCAGGATCAGCATCATGAACGGTGTCCACTGCCAGACCAGGGCGGCGACCACCGCCATCATCGGGCGGTCCGAGACCCAGTCGATGGTGGGTCCGTGGTCGGCCCCGAATGCCTGCCACAGCGCGTTGAGTACGCCGTTGAACAGTCCGTAGGCCGGGTTGTAGAGGGCGTGTTTCCACAGCAGCGCCGATGCGACCGGCATCACCAGGAACGGTGCGATCAGCAGGGTGCGGGCCAGGCCGCGTCCGGGAAAGCGACGGTCGAGCAGGACGGCGAGCCCGAGTCCGATCAGCACGCTGAGGATGACCACCGATGCCGTCATGGTCACCGTATTGATGACGGCGGCGCGCAACCGGGCGTCGGTGAACACGAACTGGTAGTTCGACAGGCCCGCGAAGCTGCGGTCGCCCGGGTGCAGGATGTTCCAGTTCAGCGAGGAGATGACGAGCGTCACGAGGAACGGAATCTGCGTGACGACGATGGTGAAGATCAGTGCGGGTAGCAGCGGTGCGCGGCGCAGCCACCGTACCCGGGTGCTTGGCATCGGCGCCGGACGCACGGTTCTCACCGGCGGTGCCTTGGTCAGGGTGGTCATGGGTGCTCCTGTGTCGGTCCGGCCGGGGCTGGCCCGGCCGGACCCGGTGGGCCTGCTATTTGGCGTACTTCTTGGCGACCTGCTCGGCGAGCGCCTGACCGTCGGCGAGCGCCTTCTCCACGCTGTTCTTGCCGGCGATCGCGGCGCTGACCTCCTGGGAGACCTTCGTGCCGAGGTCGGCGAACTCGGGGATGGTGACGAACTGGATGCCCACCGTCGGCCGGGGCTGTGTGCCCGGATTGGTCGGGTCGGCCTCCTGGATCGCCTTGAGCGTGACGTCACCGAATGCCGCCGCGGCCTGCTGGTACTCCGGGATCTGGTAGGTGGAGGCCCGCTTGCCCGCCGGCACGCGCGACCAGCCCAGCTTCTGACCGACCACCTTCTCGTAGTCCTTGCCGGACGCCCACAGGATGAACTTCGCCGCCGCGTCCGCCTTCTGTGTCGTCTTCGGCATCGCCCACGCCCAGGCCCACAGCCAGCCGGACGACTTCGTCTTCGCCACCGGCGCGTACGCGTAGCCGACCTTGCCGGCGACCTTGCTGACATTCGGGTCCTCCAGCGACCCGGCGCCGGACGTGGCGTCGTACCACATGGCGACCTTGCCCTGGCTCATCGAGTTCAGGCATTCGGTGAACCCGGCCTGCGCCGCCCCCGGCTCGCCGTGTGCCCGCAGGAGGTCGACGTAGAACTTCACGGCCTGGGTGAACTCGGGCGAGTTCACCTGCGCCTGCCAGTCCTTGGTGAACCAGGTGCCGCCGAACGTGTTGACCACAGTGGTCAGTGGTGCGAAGACCTCGCCCCAGCCCGGCAGCCCGCGCAGACAGATGCCCTTCATTCCGGGCTCGGCACCGTCGAGCTTCGCGGCCAGGTCCGCCACCTGCTGCCAGGTCGGCCGCTCCGGCATCGTCAAGCCCTTGGCCGACAGGACATCCTTGCGGTACATCAGAAAGGACGACTCGCCGTAGAACGGCATGCCGTACAGCTTTCCGTCATCGCCGGACAGACCCGTCACCATGGGCTTGAGCAGGTCGTCGTAGTCGAAGTTCGGGTCGGCGGTCGCGTAGCTTCCCAACTCGTGCAGCCAGCCGTTCTTCGCCCAGATCGGCACCTCGTACATGCCCACCGTGGCCACGTCGTACTGGCCGGCCTTGGTGGCCACGTCCTGCGTGACCTTGTCCCGCAGTTCGTTCTCTGGCAGCACCGTGTAGTTCACCTTGATGCCGGTGTCCTTCGTGAACGTGTCAGCCGTCAATTTCTCGATGTCCGTCATCTGTGGGTTGGCGACCATCAACACGTTGATCGACTGCCCGCCACCGCTGCTCCCGCCGCCGCCTGCTCCACCGCATGCCGCCAGTGGCAGGCTCCCGGCCATAAAAGCAGCTGAAATCATCATAAAACGTCTGAACCTACGCACAATAAACCTCCGGGTGGATTCGGAATCGACTTGATCTTGGGTATGGGGCGACGGCTACGCCGTCGTGGGGGTGGTGACCGTGACCGTCGTGGGGTCCGCCTCGGCCGCGACGTCGCCGGCGGTATCCGGCAACAGGCAGGCGGCCGTTCCCCAGGCGACCGCCCGTACGAGTCGGGCCCGGGCGCCCGGTTCGCTGGCTTCGTCCTCGTCGCCGGCCAGCCAGCCGGCCAGCAGTGCGTCTCCGGCTCCGGCGGTGTTCACCGGCACCACCGGCGGGGCGACGGCGTGCAACACCGGCCCACCGGCCTTGACCCACAGCGCACCGTCCGCGCCGAGGCTGACCAGCAGGGCACTACCGGTACGCTCGGTCAGCGCGACCGCGGCGGCCAGCGCGTCCTGGACCAGATCCGGCCCCGCGCCACGGAACGTGCTGCCGGCCATCTCGCCGAGCTCGTCGGCGTTGGGTGTGAGCAGGTCCGGGGCTGCGCCCACCGCCGCCCTCAGCGCCGGTCCGGAGGCATCCACGGCAGTACGCGCACCAGCCTCCCGCGCCGCCGCCACCAGCTGCGGCACCAAGCTGTCCGGAGCCCCGGGCGGCACCGAGCCGCAGATCGCCACCCACCGCGCCAGGCGTGCCTGCGCCGCCACCACCATCACCAACGCGTCATAGTCGCCGGCCACGAGAGGATGCCCCAAAGAGTTGATCTTCGTTGTCCGGTCGGGCTCGGCCACCGTGATGTTGGTGCGCGTCGGCAGCTGCGTACGCACAAGCACATGTCGCAGTCGCTCACCCTCCAGCAAGGTGCGCAACTGCTCACCTTCGCTGCCGCCGGTGGTCAGCACGGCCACCGTGGCGACCTTGGCCGCGTGCAGTACCCGCGACACATTGACGCCCTTACCGCTCGCCTCGACCGAGTCGTTGTGCGCGCGGTTGACCTGACCGACAGCCAGCGCTCTCGTGGTGTAAGTGCGGTCGAGGCTCGGATTCGCGGTGACGGTGAGAATCATGCGTGTACCACCTCGACCCCGAGGCGTCGCAACGGCCGCAGCTGCGCATCCACGGTGGCGCGGTCCGTGATCACCAGATCCATCTCGCGGACGTCCGCGAAACGCACCGAGGAATCCACACCGAACTTCGAGTGATCGGCGAGCAGGATGCTCCGACGCGACGACGCGATAGCACGCCGCTTCACCGCGGCGACGGCAGCGTCCGGGCACGTCAGGCCGTGGGCGACCGTGATGCCGTTGGTACCGATCACGGCCAGGTCGATCACGAGGTCCTCCAGCATCCGGACCGCCCACTGGTCGACCGCGCCGAGCGTGTGGCCGCGTACCCGCCCGCCCAGGCTCAACACCGTCAGCATCGGCCGGGCCGCGAGCTGGCAAGCCACCGGAAGTGCGCTCGTCACCACGGTCATGGGGCGCTTTGGCTCTAGCAGCTCGGCCAGCATGGCTGCCGTCGTACCCTCGTCGACATAGATGGACTCGGCGTTGTCGAGGTGATTGAGCGCGGCGCGGGCGATCTGGCCTTTCTCCTCCTGCCGCGTCGTGGCCCGGTTGACCAGTTCGTTCTCGAACCCCAGACGCTCGACCGGAATCGCCCCACCGTGAACCCGACGCACCAGCCCGTGCCGTTCCAGCGTGTTCAGATCCCGGCGAACCGTCTCCGGCGCAACATCAAGCTGCTGCGCGACTTCGTTGACGTCGATGCGGCCCGTGGTACGGGCGTGCTCAACAAGCCACCGTTGCCGCTCCACCGCGTACACTTTCACCTGCCCGTGTCGGCCTGAATCTGCCCGGACGTGCCCGGAGCTGATGCCAAGCTTTCTACATCTCTCCGTAACACCGAGGCAACGCCGCCACAGCATCGGGCAGCCCAGAGCACCAAACAGGCAGAGTCGGGCAGGCGGGCCGGCGTTGTTACGGCCCGTTCGGCCCCCGAGTCCGAGTTGCTGTTCCCGACTCGCCGAGGCGGAGCAGCCGTGCGACGTTTGGCCACACCATGCGGAGCCCGCGTGGAGCGCCGTTGAGCCGGGCGGGATCTCCACCGGGCGGCGGCACTGGTGCGGTCTCCACCTGAATGGCTCCGCAGGCGTGGTAGAACTGCTGCGCGGCGGTGTTCTGCTCCAACACCCACAGATACACGGCGTCGCCGATCGCCCGCCGGCTGACGGACCGGGCGGCGCGGCTAAGAAGATGAGCGCCGATGCCCGTCCGGCGTTGGTGGTGGGCGACGTGCAGATTGTCGACGAGGCTGCCCCACTGCGGGTCCGCGTCAAACACGACGTGGATGAAGCCAACCAACTGCCCGTACCGTTCGGCGAGGACCGTTTCGCTGTTGGCCGGTGCGGCGAGCCGGGCCGACCACACGGTACGCCGGTCGGCCGCCACGTCACCGTCGAGGAATGAGTCGGCGTAGGCGCCGCGGTAGTGCAAGCGCCAGCTATCGGCATGCAGGGCCGCTATCTGCTCGGCGTCCTCCGCGCCGGCGGATCGGAACCCCACCGAGCCGAGCCGCGCGTCCGGCCCGCCGGGCACGGCGGTCTCGCCGAAGGATGTGGGCATCGGAGGCGCTCCTCTGTTCTGCGGCTTGCCCACGTTTCGCGACCGTAGCATCATCGCTGTGATCGACCGGATTCAGCCCTTGACGCTCGACGCGCTCCCTGACTGTCTCGCTCTGGCCCAGGACCGCGAGTGGCTGCCCGAGGAGCACAAGTGGCGTCTGCTGTTCGACGTCGGTGCCGTGTACGGCGTTCGCGACGAGGCCGGCGACCTGGTCGGCACCACGATCCTCACCCGGTACGGCACTCAGCTCGCGGCGATCAGCATGGTGCTCGTCGCGGCCCGCTACGGCGGCCGGGGCCTCGGCCGGCAGCTGATGCAACACGCGCTGGCCGAAGCGGGCGACGCGACGGTGTTCCTCAACGCGACCGAGTACGGCCGCCCGCTCTACGAGAGGCTCGGCTTCGTCTCGGTCGGCACGACCTACACGCATGTAGGGCAGTTTGAGCCGTCGGCGGGTCCAGCCGGGTCGCGACCGGCGGTGCCGAGCGACCTGCCCGCAATCCGCACGCTTGACGCCGAGGTCAACGGTGTGGACCGCAGCCACCTGGTGCAGCGGCTGCCGGGCTTCGCCGAGCAGCTACGCGTCGTCGAGCGGGCAGGGGTGGTCAGCGGCTACGCCGGCGCGTGGCGAAACATCGACAATGTCCTCATCGGCCCCGTCCTGGCAGAAAACCTCAGCGACGCGAAGACCTTGATCGCCGACCTCGCCGCAACGGTCAGCGGACCGGTCCGACTCGACCTCGACGACCGGCATCCCCAGCTACGCGAATGGGCGACGCAGCACGCAGTCCCGGTACGGAACTCCACGGCCGTGATGGTGAACGGCGCCCGACCGCTACCAGGTGATCGCGGCCGCTGGTTCATCCCGGTGATGCAGGCGCTCGGCTGAACGCGCCCGCGTCAAGCCGTACGCCTGTGCGCGATCCGCGGCTCCGCCAAGGACGCCATGATCACAGGGTCCGTGGGTCGAGGAAAGTACGGAGGGCGCGGCCGAGGCGGCGGCCGGCCGTCAGCGGTGGGGCGGCGGCGATCGCCGCCTCCAGACGCGCCGCGTCGGCCGCCAGCTCACTACCGAACTCGCACAGCGTCGCCCGGTGCATGCGGTACCAAAGCCATAGCTGCGCCGGACCCAGCAGCGGTGTCACAACGATGATCACCAAGCCCGGACCCAGACCACCACGGCGGTCGGCGATGGCGACGACCACCAGCCACGCCAGGAAGGCGGCGCCATACCCCGTCGCGGCGGCCAGCAGCGCGACCAGCCAGCGGTTGCGCCCGGCAAGCCACCGCCAGAAAGTCAGCGTGTGCCCGTACCGCAGGAGCCGGTCGCCGGTCGCGGCGAGCCGGTGCGCGACCCGCCGCCCGGGCGTCACCCGGCGCCGCACCCCAGCCGACCGCGCTCAGCCGGGCGAGCAGCCGCCGCCGGTACCCCATGGGCGTACGCCGCGGCGCGGCTGGCCGCAGCGCGAGCCGGCCCGCCCATGCGGCAACACCGATCGCGAACCCGATGGCCAGCAGCGACGGCCCGTAGGAGCACCCGGCGCAGCGGAGCCAGGACGACGAGCGTCACAAACCCCGGCAGGACCACGAGGAAAGCCAGCGTCTCCGCGTACACCGCGACGTCTCTCATCGGCCAACATCATGCCCCGATCCCGAGGTTGGCGGGGTACCGAGCTCGACCCCGGTGCAGATCTGGTCGAGGCGCAGCAACGTCCGCGTCATGCTTTCGATCCAGACCCGGCCGTCCTGCATCGACACTCGCTCGCCTTCTGACACTCGCGAGCAGTCGTAGATCTCGGTCACGACGGTCGCTTCCGGGCCGTCGGGGACCAATTCGTAGCTCCACCGTTGGCCCCACTGGGCGTCCGGCGAGCCGCGGTCCGGGTGCCCGCGCCCGGGTGCCGGCTCCCAGCCGACGCGGCGATCCTGCTCATACTCGACGACGTGATTGTCCATCTCGTAGTCGCCGTGGCGGGTGTAGTACATCCGCATCACAAAGACGTCCCCGACACCGGTGATCACCTTGTCCGAGGCGGCGCCGCGCAGCATGCCAGAGCCGTCCAGGTCGAGATGCCGCGCGGGGTTGGCCAGTACCTGGAAGATCACAGCCGCCGGGGCTTCGATACGCCTGGACACTCGCACGGGTAGTTCCTCGTGGCCGGTCACTGGCACCTCCGTCAACCGCAGCCTCAACACTCGGCTCGGCCGCATGGTATGCGCTCCCTACGACAGTAGTTCTGCCTGCGTTGGCGGGCGGTTGATCCAGCCAGCTGGCAATCGACGGTGGCGAACGTCCTTTCACGACGGGCCGGTCGGTGACAGGCATGTGAAAGGCGGGCGCTGCGACCCTTGCGCGGATGGTTGAGCCAAACGGGGGTCATGGTGCGCAGGTCGTCGTCGCTGCTCGTCCTGGCGTTGCTGGCTTCGCTGCTGGCGGTGGTGACGTCGTCCGCGCCGGCACCGGGGCCGCGGCGCGGGCCATTGGTACGGGAGGCGCCGGACACGGCGCGCGCGGTGCAGGCGGCGTACGCGCAGGGGGCGCCGGTGCGGGTCGCCGACCTGACCACCGGCACGCGGGTCGTGGACGCCCTGCCGGACGGCACGCTGAAGGCCACCCTGGACGCGCGGACGGCGCGGATCCGGCAGGACGGCCGTTGGGTCGAGGTGGACACCACCCTGGTACGCCGGGCGGACGGCGCGGTCGTGCCGCGCGCCGTCGACGTGGACCTGGTGCTGTCCGGCGGCGGGTCGGCGCCGATGGTGCGGTACGCCCGGGCCGGCAAGGGGATCGCGCTGACCTGGCCGGGGCGGCTGCCGGCGCCGGTGCTCGACGGGCCGGCCGCGACGTACCCGGCGGTCCTGCCGGGCGTCGACCTGGTGCTGCGGGCCGAAGTGGACGGTTACACGCAGCACCTGGTGGTGCGGTCCGCCGCGGCGGCGAAGCAGCCGGCGCTGCGCCGGATCCGGCTGGGCCTGGCCGCGACGGGCGTGCGGGTCACGGCGGGGCGGGACGGCGGGCTGGAGCTGCGCGACCCCCGGGCGCCGTGGTCGCCAGCGCGCCGCCGTCGGCCATGTGGGACAGCGCCGGCGGGTCCGCGGTCGCGGCGGTCACAGTGGACCGCCGGTCCCTCACCCTGGTTCCGGACCGGCGGCTCCTGACCGGCCCGAGCACCGTGTACCCGGTGGTGATCGACCCGGGCTGGACGACGCCGTGGCGCAGCGGCTGGACGAAGGTGTTCTCCGGCAAGCCCGGCGGCGCGCACTGGAACGGCGTCAACGACGTCGACGGCTGGGGCAAGGTCGGCTACTGCGGCTGGGCCGGCTGCAACGGCATCGGCACCACCCGGTCCTACTTCCAGTTCGAGACCGCGTTCCTGGCCGGCAAGCGGATCCTGTCCGCCGCGTTCAACGCCACCATCGTGTACGGGCCGAGCTGTAACACCCGCAACCACCAGCTCTTCATGGCGAACGCGGTGATCCATGGCGGCACCAACTGGCAGAACGCCCCGCCGGGCTGGCATGTCGGCACCGCCCCCGCGGGCAGCAACTACGGCGGCTGCGGCGGCAACAAGCCGATCGGCTTCGACGTGCGCCACGCCCTCTACACCGGAGGCCCGTCCGCGTACTTCCTCAAGGCCGAAGACGAGGGCGACAAGTACGCCTGGCGCAAGTACGACGCCAACGCCACCACGCTCGTGGTGAACTACAACAGCCCGCCGAACGCCCCGTACGACCTCGGCACCGACCCGCCGATGCGGGCCTGCCGGTGGTGCGGCGGAACCCCGTACCTGGGCAATGACACCGTCCGGCTCAAGGCGCGACTGTCCGATCCGGACAACGACCTGGTGAAGCCGATCTGGGACATCTACGGCGGGCCGTCGACCGACCACCGGGACCGGGGTCCCTGGCAGGGCTCCGGCGCCTTCTTCAGCACGGACCTGGACCTGACCGTACGGGACGGCCAGCACATCACCTGGACCGTGTGGGCGGCGGACGGCCACGACGGCGGCCCCGCGCTGACCGGGCCCGGCTTCATCGTCGACCGGCAGAAGGTCACAGTGGAGCCCGGCGTCGAGGCCCGGGTCTACGACGACGACAACCGCTGGCACGGCGGTGTGGGCGTGCCGGACACGTTCACCTTCGACGCCGCCGGCGTCAACGACATCGACCACTACTTGTACGGCTGGCGGGACGAACCGTCGACCAAAGTGGACGCGTCCGCGCTCGGCGGCCCGGCCACCGTCACGCTGAGCCCGCCCGCCGACGGCCCGCAGACGCTGTACGTGCAGAGCGTCGACCGGGCCGGACATCGCAGCCCGACCAGCAAGCACCGGTTCTACGTGCGGGCGGGCAACGGCCCGCTGGCGCAGTGGCCGCTGGACGGCAACACCGAGGACACCGCGATCCTGGGCGACCGGGACGGCACGCTGAGCGGGAGCACCAGCTACGAGAAGGCAGCGGTCGGCACCGGGCTGCGGCTGGGCGGCGCCGGCCTGATGTCGGCACCCAACGCGGTCCGCACCGACGCCAGCTTCTCCGTCTCGGCGTGGGTGAAGCTCGACAGGGTCGACGACACCTGGCAGACCGTGGTCCAGCAGAACGGTGCCCAGACCTGCGCGTTCTGCCTGCAGTACCAGGGCCGCGACAAGCGCTTCGTCTTCGTGCTGCCGCAGACCGACTCGACGAGCCCGCCGGGCTGGGACATGGTCAGCGCGCCGGCCACGCCGGTCGCCGGGCAGTGGACGCACCTGGCCGGCATCTACGACGACGCGGCCAAGCGGATCCGGCTCTATGTGGACGGTGAGCTGGCCGGCACCAGGGAGCGCAAGACCCCGTGGCACGGGGCGAACCCGGTGTACGTCGGCCACGGCCTCGCCGGTGTGGTCGACGAGGTGCGGCTGTACGACCGGGTGCTGTCCGACGCCGAGGTACGCGCCGCGGTCAGTCAGGACGACGTCCAGGTGGGCCACTGGAAGCTCGACGAGCAGGAGGGGACGACCGCGGCCAACGAGGTGCCGGGCGGGATGGCCGGCGTGTTGTCGGACGGCGCCGCGTTCACCAAGGACGGCGCGGTCCGCGGCGCGGTCGCGCTCAACGGCGGCACCGGCCAGGTCGCCACCGGCGGGCCGGTGGTGCACACCGACCGCAGCTTCTCCATCGGCGGGTACCTGCGTTTGGGCCAGCTGCCGCCGGCGACGCAGACGTTCACCGCGCTGTCCCAGGACGGCGCCTGGGTCAGCGGCTTCCTTCTCGGCTACCGCAACGACGCCGGCGGGCGGTGGGAGCTGTATGTGCCGTCCGCCGACGCGGCCGGCCGGCCGGCCGACGAGGTGCTGCGCAGCTCCGTCGCGTACCAGCCGAAGCCCGACCAGTGGACGCACGTGTTCGCGGTGTACGACGCCGCCGCCAAGCAGATGCGCCTGTACGTCGACGGCGAGCTGGTCGGCGCGGCGGCCCGGACCAAGGGCTTCGACGCCGGCGGTCCGATGGTCGTCGGCCGGGGCCGCTGGGACGGGCAGCCGGCCAATCCCTGGCCGGGCTCCGTCGACGAGGTACGCGCGTACAGCCGGGCGCTGTCCGCCGACGAGATCAAGGGCATCCTGGGCCGGGACGGCGTACCGGCCGGGCTGTGGCGGCTGGACGGCACCGCCGACGACGCGTCCGGGAGCGGGCGCGGCACGCTGCACGGCTGGCCGACCTGGGCGGCCGGGCAGTCGATGTACCCCGACCCGGCCGACCTGGCCGTGCAGTTGGACGGCTACGACGACCATGTGAGCGCCGCCAATGTCGTGGACACCAGCCAGAGCTTCTCGGTCGCCGCGTGGGTGCGCCTCGACGAGGCCGGCAAGTGGTCGACCGCGGTGTCCCAGGACGGCGCCCACGCCAGCGCGTTCTACCTGCAGGCGATGGAGGACGGCCACTGGTGCTTCTACGGGTCCAGGGAGGACAAGCTCGACCCGCCGGGCGCCCGGGCCAAGAGCAGCGGGCTCGCCCAGCTCGGCGTCTGGACTCACCTGGCCGGTGTCTACCGCAAACAGAGCCGGCAGGTCGAGCTGTACGTCAACGGCGTACTGGCCGGCACCGCGCCGCACGACGGCAACTTCAAGGCCGGCGGCGGCCTGCAGATCGGCCGGGCCCGGCACAACGACAGCAGCGTCGGCTTCTTCCCCGGCGCCATCGACGACGTCGCCGTCTACAGCCGCCCCCTGTTCGCCGACGAGATCAAGGTGATGGCCGGGCGGGACCTGTCGCTGGTGCACAACTGGCGGCTGGACGAGTCCAGCGGCGGCAACGCCGCCGACGCGGTCGGCGCCCGCACGGCGAAGCTGTCCGGCGGAGCGCGCTTCGGGGCCGGGCGGGTCGGCAACGCCATCGAGTTCGACGGCCTCGACGGTGCCGCCAGCACGACCGGCGTCGACTTCCGCCCCGGCCAGGCGTTCACGGTGGGCGCCTGGGTGTACCTGCCGGACCGCAACTGCGACCTGGACGAGCACGAGAGCTGCCGGATGGACGCGGTGAGCGTCGACGGCGGCCAGCGGAGCCTGTTCCGGCTCGGCCACCTGGTCGACGACCTGCAGCGGCGCAAGGGCGCCTGGGTGTTCGAGATGCCGGAGCCGGACACCGGGCGGGTCACCCGGGCCGCGCTCACCACCGACCCGACCGAGGTCGAGACATGGGTGCACCTGCTGGGCGTGTACGACCCGGCGGCCAAGAAGATCTGGCTGTACGTCAACGGCACCCGGCTCGGCGAGGGCACGCTCAACACACCGTGGACCGTCAGCGGCGGCCTCCACATCGGACGCGGCACGGCCAACGGCGCGGCGGCGGCGCACTGGAAGGGCCGCGTGGACGACGTCCGGACCTACACCGGCGCGCTGGACAAGGAGCGCATCCTCAGCCTCGTCACCTCGTACCCGGCCCAGATCGGCCCGGACACGCTGCCGGCCGCCGACGGCGGCCGCTGGGAGTTCGACGAGGGCAGCGGCACCACCGTCGACGACACCAGCAGCCACGGCCTGCCGGCCACCATGACCGGCGGCGCGGAGTGGTTCAGCGGCCGGACCGGGCAGGCCGCCTGGCTGGACGGCTCCTCCGGGTACGTCGAGACGGCCGGCCCCGCCCTCGACACCGGACGAAGCTTCACGGTCACCGCGTGGGCGTACCTGACCGAGACCAATGTGGACCGGACCGTGGTCGGCCAGGACGGCAACCGCAACAGCGCGTTCCGCCTGCAGTACCGGGCGTCCGACAACAAGTGGGCGGTGGTGGTGCCGACCGCCGACACCGACAACGCGGGCGACCTGGTGCTGACCTCGGCCCAGTCGGCCGCCGCCCACCACTGGATGCACCTGGCGGTGGTGTACGACGCCGACGCCCACCAGCTCCGGCTGTACGTGAACGGGCTGCTGTCGGCGGCCCAGGTCGACGTGACCGTGTGGCGCGCCGGCGGGCCGTTGTCGATGGGTCGGGCCCGGCTCAACGGGCGCAACGCCGAGTTCTTCGCCAGCGGCATCGACGACGTGCGGGCCTATCCGCGGGCACTGTCCGACGGCGAGGTGCGCACGGTGCACGACGACGCCCGCGCGGTGGACTACAGCGTCTGGCGGTTCGACGACGGCACGCCGAAGGACTACAACTGGGCGCACAACGACCTGACCGCCGCCGGCGCCGCGACGTTCGGCCCCGGGGTGAGTGGCAAGGGTCTGCGGCTGGACGGGACCACCGGCGCGGCCACGTCCGCCTGGACCGGAGTGGCGACCCGGGACAGCTTCACGGTGTCCGCGTGGGCCAATCTTTCCCGCACCGACCAGGCCGCGACCGTGCTCGCTCAGGACGGCGGTCGGACCAGCGCGTTCACCCTCCAGTACCGGCCCGAGGCGGGGCGCTGGCTCTTCGGCGCGCGAACCCAGGACGCGGACGGCGCCGACCTGGTCTACGCGGCGTCGCGGGAGGCGCCGACGGTCGGGCAGTGGACGCACCTGACCGGCGTGCACGACTACGCCGCGCGCCAGCTCCGGCTGTACGTCAACGGCGAGCTGGCCGGGGTCCGGGACGGCGTCGCGCTGTGGGCCACCGACGGCGTCTTCACCGTCGGGCGGAGCAAAGTGGACGGTGAGCCGGCGGAGTTCTTCCCCGGCACCGTCGACGAGATCCGCACCGACGTCGGCATGGCGACCGACGAGCAGATCGCCCAGCGGGCGGTCTGGCCCAAGCCGATCGGCGGCCAGCTGGGCCGGTACGTCGACAGCGCCGGCGAGCGGTATTCGGCCGGCACCGACGGCGACGCGCGCCCCGGCTACACGTACGAGACGACGCTTGGCACGCTGGTGCCGTCGCCGCACCCGCACACCACGATGCTGTACGCGTGCCGGTCCGGGGCCGACGGCTTCACGTCCACGGACGCGGCGTGCGAGGGCGCCGCGGTCGCGGGCGAGGTCGGCCTGGTGTACGCGGTGCCGCCGCCGAACTTCACCACGCTGCCGGTGTACCGGTGCCGGACCGCCGCGGACCGGTTCGAGTCGCTGCGGGCCGACTGCGAGGGGGCCACGAAGGACGGGGTGCTCGGGTACGCCCTGCCGTACGGTGCGCTGGCCCGTTACTACGGGCCGACCTGGGACCACGTCACGACGTTCGACGGCAGCCCGGTGCTCCCGCCCGGATACTGGCAGGAGGGCACCCAGGGGTGGGTGGCGCTCAGCCCGCTGCCCGGCACCCAGCCGCTGATGAGCTGCCGGGACGGCCACGACCAGTTCCTGTCGCTGGACCCCGGGTGCGCGGGCAAGACGGTGTTGTCCGGCCTCGGCCACCTCTGGAGCGAGGAGCCGAGCGGGGTGGCCAGCATGGCGCTCTACGCCTGCCGGATCGGCGGCGAGGCGTACACCTCGGTGGCCGAGGACTGCGAGGGCTACGACGTCGTGGGCCGGCTCGGGTACGTGCTGATCGGCCCGCCGGACGAGGAGCCGCTATTCGAGCCGCCCACGGAAGAAGAGCCGCCCACCGACGAGCCGCCGACCGAAGAAGCGGGGGAGTGACCCATGCGCCGTACTGTGGCGGCCGAAGCCGTCCTGATCCTGACCGTCGCCGCGAACCTGGCCGTGGCCCCGTCCGCCGCGTTGGCGAACGGACAGCCCTCCGTCCCGCTGCCGGGCACGCCGTCGGTGCCGGCGGAGCAGCAGCACATGGCGTCCCGAGCCGACGATCAGGCGACCAGCAGCGCCCTGTCCGGCGACCAGGACCCGGACGCGACCACAAAGGACGGAGCGGGCACGCCGACGGCGACGCCGCTCGCCCCATCGGCGACGTGGCAGGTGTCCGCGCAGACCGGCGACTTCACGTGGTCGTACCCGCTGCGGGTCCCGCCGGCCCCGGCGGCCTGGAGCCGGACCTGGCGCTGTCCTATGCCTCATCCACGGTGGACGGTCACACCAGCGCGACCAACAACCAGGCGTCCTGGGTGGGCGACGGCTGGGACCTGTCGCCCGGGTTCGTCGAGCGGGTCTACGGCGCGTGCGCCGACGACACCGGCGGCGGCACCACCCCGCCGAAGGTGGGCGACCTGTGCTGGCGCAGCGACAACGCGGTCGCCGCGTACAACGGCGGCGGCGGGATGCTGATCTGCTGCGACGGCGAAGGCCGGTGGCGCGCCAAGAGCGACACCGGCGCGCGCATCGAGCGGCTGACCGGCGCCGGCAACGGCGACGACGACGGCGAGCACTGGAAGATCACCACCACCGACGGCACCCAGCTGTTCTTCGGCTCCCGCCCGGAGGCGAAGTCGACGTGGACGGTGCCGGTGTTCGGCGACGACGCTGACGAGCCGTGCCACGGCGCCACCTTCGCCGCCTCGCACTGCGTCCAGGCGTGGCGATGGAACCTCGACAAGGTCGTGGACCGCAACGGCAACCACATCGTCTACACGTACGAGACCGAGACGAACTCGTACGGCCTGAACGTCAAGGACACCGCGGCGTCCTATGTGCGCGGCGGAACCCTGCGCAGGATCGAATACGGCGTGCGGGACGGCCAGGCCGCCACCGGCCGGGTGGAGTTCGCGGTGGCCGACCGGTGCGTCCCGGGCAGCACCTGCACCCTGGCCAAGAAGGAGAACTGGCCGGACGTGCCGCTCGACCACCGGTGCGAGGCGGCGACCTGTCAGGACCACCACTCGCCGACCTTCTGGTCCACCAAGCGGCTGGCGAAGATCACCACCCAGGTATCGCGGGATGGCGGGTTCGCCGACGTGGACTCGTGGACGCTCGATCAGCAGTTCCCCGATCCAGGTGACGGGGAGCAGGCCGCGCTGTGGCTGAAGGGCGTCACGCACACCGGCCACGTCGGCGGGACCGCGTCGCTGCCGGCGGTGCGGTTCGAGGGCACCGCGTACCCCAACCGGGTCTACAAGGTGGACGGTCTGGCGCCGCTGAACCGGTATCGCGTCACCGGGGTGGTGTCGGAGTCCGGCGGCGTGCTGTCGGTGAGGTACGCCGACCCGGACTGCAAGGCCGGCGAAAGCATGCCGGCCAGCCCGGAGACGAACACCCTGCGCTGCTTCCCGATGACGTGGGCGAAGAAGGACTTCGCGGAGCGCACCGACCACTTCCACAAGTACGTCGTGCAGAGCGTGACCCAGTCCGACCAGATGGGCTCGTTCAGCGAGCAGGTGACCGAGTACGAGTACGTCGACGGGGCGGCCTGGCACTACGACACGTCCGAGTTCACCAAGGACGACAAGCGCACCTGGAACGAGTTCCGCGGCTTCAAGACGGTACGCGTCCGCACCGGCAAGCCCACCGATCCGAGCGGGCCGATCGGCAAGACCGAGCTGCGCTTCTACCGCGGCATGCATGGCGACAAGTTGCCCGCCGGCACCCGGACCGCGCAGGTGCGGCCGAGCGACGGACCGGCCCGCGAGGACGAGGACTGGCTGCGCGGTGTCCACCTGGAGTCCATCACCTACGACGGCGACACCGACACGGTGGTCAGCAAGAGCATCGACGAGCCGTGGTGGCACGGCCCGACCGCGACGCGCGGCAGCTTCAAGGCGTACGTGGTGCGTACTGGCGCCACGGAGGCGTACACCGCGCTCGCGGCCGGCGGGTGGCGCCGGACCCGGACCGAGACCAGCTACACCGACCGCGGCCAGGTGACCCGGGTCAACGACCTCGGCGACACGGCGACCCCGGCCGACGACCTGTGCACCCACACGACGTACGCGGTCAACACCAACCGGTGGCTGCTGGACTTCGTATCCCACACGGAGACCGTTTCCGTCCACTGTGGCCAAACGCCGGTCTTCCCGCGCGACGCCGTCCGCGACACCCGCGTCTCCTACGACGGGCAGGAGTTCGGCGTGGCGCCCACGGCCGGTAACGCCACCAGGGAGGAGGCGGCCAAGGAACGCCCGGCCACCGGCCCGGTGTATGCGACCACGGCCACCAGCAAGTACGACGCGCACGGCCGGGTGGTCGAGTCGGCCGACGCGCATGGCCGGGCCAGCACCGTGGCGTACACGCCGGCGACCGGCGGGCCGGTCACCCAGACCGTCGCCAAGAACCCGCTCGGCCACGCGGTCACCACGACCCTGGAGCCGGCCTGGGGCCAACCCGTCACCGTCGTCGACGCCAACCGGCGCAAGACCGAGAGGGCGTACGACCCGCTCGGCCGGCTCGTCGAGGTGTGGCTGCCCAACCACCCGAAGGTGTACGAGGACGTCAGCTACGAGGGCAGCGCGAAGTTCGCGTACCTGATCCGCAACGACGGGCCGTCCGTGGTGACCACCACCGCCCTCGGCCCGAACGGCAACTACACCACCTCGAAGGAGATCTTCGACGGGCTGCTGCGGCCGCGGCAGACGCAGCGGCCGGCGGTGGGCGGCGGACGCCTGCTGACCGATACCCGCTACGACTCACAGGGCCGCGCCTACAAGACAACCCAGCCGTACTTCAACGACGCCACGGTGGACGACGATCTGTGGGTGGCGCACGACGCGGACGTGCCCGGCCTCACCGTCACCCGTTTCGACGGAGCCGGCCGCACCATCGGCCAGATCTACCAGGCCGGCGCGTTCGAGCGGTGGCGCACCACCACGGCGTACGGCGGCGACCGGGTGCACGTGACGCCGCCGGCCGGTGGCACCGCCACCACGACGGTCACCGACGCCCGGGGCCGGGCCGTCGAACTGCGCCAGTACCGGGGCGGGACGCCCGACGGCGGCTACGACGCGACGACGTACGGGCACACGCCGGCCGGCCAACTGGCCCGGGTCACCGACCCGGCCGGGAATACCTGGCACTTCGGGTACGACCTGCGCGGCCATCCGACCACGATGGACGATCCCGACAAGGGACCGTCCACTCTGGCCTACGACGTGGCGGGCCAGCTCACCGGCAGCACCGACGCGCGCGGCGTCACACTGTCGTACGCCTACGACGCGCTCGGCCGCCGTACCTCGGTGAAGAACGGCGCCAGCACGCTGGCCGAGTGGACGTACGACACGGCGACCAAAGGCAAGGGCCAGCCCGCGTCGTCCACCCGGTACGCCGGCGGCGCCGCGTACACCCGCACGGTCGCCGGCTACACCCCGCTGTACCAACCCGACGAGATCAGCGTGACGATACCGGCGGCGGAGCAAGGGCTCGCCGGCACCTACACGACGTACTACAGCTACAACGTGGACGGCAGCCCGTACGGCACCACCCTGCCGGCCGCCGGCGACCTGGCCAAGGAGACCGTCTCCTGGGCGTACGACGACCAGGGCCTCCCGCTGCGGTCCTGGGGCGGCCCGGACGGCGGCGGCACGACCGAGTACGTCACCGCCACCGACTACACCCGCTACGGCGAACCGGCCCGGGTGCAGTTCGGCGAGACCGGCAAGCGGGTCTGGCTGTCGCACTACTACGAGAGCAGCACCCGGCGGCTGGAACGCACCATTGTGGACGCGGAGGTGCCGCGCCCCATGCAGGCCGACGTGCGGTACGCGTACGACCCGGTCGGCAACATCACGTCAATCGCGGACGCGGCCGACGTGCAGTGCTTCCGCTTCGACCACCTGCGGCGGCTGACCGACGCGTGGACGCCCGCCGGCGGCTGCGAAACCAACCCGGTCCAGGCAGCGCTCGCCGGCCCGGCCCCGTACCAGCAGTCGTTCACGTTCGACGCCGCGGGCAACCGGCTCACCGAGCGGCGCCGTGACCCGAGCGGCGAGACGACCCGGGAGTACGCATACTCCGCTCCAGGCGCGCACGACCTGACGTCCGTGACCAGCACCGGCCCGGCCGGCACCACCACGGACGCGTACGAGTACGACGCGACCGGCAACACCACGCGCCGGCCCAACCAGGCGCTGGACTGGGACGCCCAGGGCCGCCTCGCTAAGGTCACCGAGGCCGGCAAGACCACCGAGTTCGGGTACGACGCGGACGGTGAGCGCCTGATCCGCCGCGACCCGGCCGGCCGTACGCTCTACCTGGACGGCCAGGAGTTGCGGCTGGACAAGGCGAGCGGCAAGAAGACCACCACCCGGTACTACCCGCACGGCGGCAGCGTCGTGGCGTTGCGCACCGCGGCCGGCGTGACCTGGCTCGCCGGCGACCACCAGGGCACCGCTCAGATCGCCGTGGACAGCGCCACGCAGCAGGTGGTCCACCGTCGACAGACGCCGTTCGGGCAGGCGCGTGGCGCGGCGGTCACCTGGCCGGGGGAGAAGGGTTTCGTCGGCGGCACGGTCGACGGCTCCACCGGCCTGACCCAGCTTGGCGCGCGCCTATACGACCCCGGCATCGGGCGGTTCGTCAGCGTCGACCCGGTCATGGTGCTGACCGACCCGCAGCAGATGCACGGGTACGCGTACGCCAACAACAGCCCGGTCACCTTCAGCGACCCCACCGGGCTGGCGCCCTGCTCCGGGCCGGACGGCGTGGGCTGTGGGATGGACAAGAAGATCCAGAACTTCTGCGGCGGCCCGTTCTGCGGCCCGAACGGCAAGCAGGTCAGCTCCAGCGGTTCGAGCGGGGTCCCGTCCCGGTCGGGCTGTGGCGGCCGCGGTTCGTGCGCACCCAGCGGCGGCCCGATGCGGACCGGCTGCGGTGGGCGAGGCTCATGCGGCCCGAACGGCCGCGGCGGGGTGACGGTCCCGGCGCCCAAGCCGCCCACCGTCCACGATGGATGCGAGGTCGACGAGGGCGCCCTCTACGCCGGCGAGACGGTCTGCAAGGGTACGACCAAGCCGGCCGGGTCGGGTGTGGGCCATCTCGTCCTGGACGGATGCGGGATGATCCCGGTCGTAGGCGAGCTGTGCGACGGGGCGAACGCCATCTGGTACCTGACCGAGGGCGACTTCGCCAATGCCGCGATCTCCGGTGCCGGGATGGTGCCCATCGGCGGCCAGGCCGCCACCGGCGGACGCGCAGGATTGAACATCGCGGACGCCATCACGGCTTCGGTCAAACCCAGCAAGACAGCCTCGCCGGAGGGCTGGGCCGTGGACATCCGGGTGCCACCACCGCCACCGGGCAGCACGATCACCAACAGCATCGGGGAAAACCCCATCCCGCGCGGCGCGAACAAGGCCGGCGACGTACACGGAAACATCATCATGGTGGGTGGGAAGGTCACCGGCGACGTGTACGGCAACGTGTTCCAGACCGGCGGAGCGGTCATCAACGGCAACGTCTACGGCAACGTGATCCAGGTTGGCGGAGGCACCATCACCGGCAGTGTGCACGGTGGACTGATCGTGCAGATTGGCATTGTCGATGGCCTGATCCGGTTCGGGCGCGGGTGGTTCTAGGAGCCTGGTAAAAGTGCCCACCGGGGCACTTGTATGGCAGTAGGCTTTACCTGCGTCGACTCGGGGGTGAGGGCGATGACTGAGGTGACCGGCAATGCGGATCAGCAGCGCGCGGACGCTGTCAGACGCAGGTATCTCATCCGGTTCGAGGAGGACACGCTCAGGCAGCGTCCGTTGTGGATCCGCGTGATCATCGAATTTATCGGCACGTTCGTGCTCGTGACGGTCGCCGCCGGCTCCGGCGTGATCAACCAATACGTCGGCGGCGGCCCGATCAGCAGGACGGCGGCGGTGATCGCGCCCGGCGCGGCGGTGATGGCCATGATCTACGCTTGGGGCCCGCTGTCCGGGCTGCACATCAATCCGGCGGTCACGTTCGCCTTCGCCGGCCGGCGGGTGTTCCCGATGTCGTGGATACTGCCCTACCTGGCCGCTCAGTTGGCCGGTGCCGTGGGCGCCGCACTGTTGCTTCAGCTCCTGTTCGGCGACGTCAGCGCGGGCGGTACCTATCCCATCGCCAAGCCGGGCGGTGACTGGCGCTCGTTCATCATGGAGATCGTCCTTACCGCCATTCTCGTCAGCATCATCCTCAACACCGCTACCGGGCACCGGAGCATCGGCCACAACGCCGCCATCGCGGTCGGCGCGACGGTCGCGCTCCTCGGCCTGTTCGCCAGCCCGATCAGCGGCGCCTCCATGAACCCCGCCCGATCACTCGGACCCGACATCGTCGGCAACGACTACACCGGCTGGTGGGTGTACATCGCGGGTCCCGCCATCGGCGCCGCCATCGCAGTGGTGATCATCGCGCTGGTCCGGGGTCTGCCGGACAAACAGGAGCAGGAGGCCGCTCAGGGCGGCGCCCTGCCGCTGGAGCGCTGACACATCCGTCCGAAGTGGAGCGTCTGACATAGTAGCTGGCCGGCGGGGCGCTGACGCGGTCGAGTCCGGGCCTGACTGACCTGCGGCGCTACCGCAGATAATCGCTGGCCCCGGCGCCAAGTACGTTCAGCAGAGCCAGAGCCTCGGCGCCCGGGGATCCCGGTGGCGCGCTGTAGAGCACGAGGTGTTGGCCGCGGTCCGTGAGCGTGAGCTTGTCGCAGTCGACGGTGACCTCCCCGACGACCCGATGCTGGAAGGTCTTCGTGAGCATCGGCGCGGCCTGTACGTCGTGCCGCTCCCAGAGCCGGGCGAAGTCGGGGCTGCCGTCGCGGAGTTCGTCGACGAGGCTGATCACGGTGGGATCCGTCGGGTAGCGGGCGAGGGTGACGCGGAGCTCCGTGACGACGTGCTGCCGGAATTCGGCGGCGTCGGAGATCCCGTACAGCGTCGTGTCCGGCCGCGCCGACGGGAGGAATGCCAGGCGTGCGAGATTGCGGTCTTTGGGGGCGAGCACGGAGAAGTCCTCCATGAGCGCGGCCGCGAGGTCGTTCCACGCGAGCACCTCGAACGCGGCGGACATGACCAAAGCGGCCGTCTGGGGCAGCCGTTCGAGGAGCGCGAGGACGCTCGGGCGAACGTCGCGCCGGTGCAGCCGGGCACGGGTCGGCGCGGTACCCGCGAGGACATGGAGGTGGTCGGACTCGGCGTCGGTGAGCCGCAGCGCGCCTGCGATCCCGGCGAGGACCTCGCCCGACGGCCGCGGCGCCCGGCCCTGCTCGAGCCGGACGTAGTACTCCGTGGAGATGTTCGCGAGGACGGCGGCCTCCTCGCGGCGCAGACCCGGCGTCCGGCGTCGCGGTCCGGACGGGAGGCCGACGTCCTGCGGCCGGAGCCGCTCGCGACGGCTACGGAGGAACGCCCCGAGTTCCTGCTTGTTCATACCCCAAGTCTGCACATCGCGCGGCGACGGATCCTGGTACAGCCTGTGCCTGCATCCGGCCTGCAGGCCAGCCTGACACTGTCGTCATGACCAACAACATTGACGTCGCACCCATCGGCCTGCTCACCGGCAAGGTTGTGTTCATCACCGGCGCCAGCCGCGGCATCGGTGCGGCCGCGGCCCAGCTCTTCGCCGCCGAGGGCGCCGCCGTCGTGCTCGCCGCCCGCAGCACGGACGCCCTCGGCCGCATCGTCACCGAGGTCCGCGCCACCGGAGGCGTCGCCGACGCCGTCACCCTGGACCTCGCCGACCGTGCGAGCATCCGCGCGGCGGTCGACCGCGTCGAGGAACTGCACGGACGGCTCGACGGCGCCTTCAACAACGGCGCGGCGATCCAGCAGCCCGGCCCGCTCGACACCACGAGCGACGAGGATATCGACGCGCAGTTCGCCGTGAACTTCCGCGCGCACTGGACCGCTATGACCGCCGAGGCCGCACTCATCCGACGCAACGGTGGCGGGGCGATCGTCAACACCTCGAGCATCGGCAGCCGCCGTGCCAACCCCGCCCTCCCCGCATACGCCGCCATGAAGCGCGCGCTGAACAGCATCACCGAGACCGCGGCCGTTACGTGGGGCCGTCAGGGCATCCGAGTGAACGGCATCACCCCCGGCGGCACCGCCACGGAGATGATCGACGCGTGGGAGGCGGTATCCCCGGGCATCATCGAGCGCCTTATCGCGGCGACCCCACTCGGCCGCATGGCCGAGCCCCGCGAGGTGGCCGAGGTGGCCGCGTGGCTGCTGAGCGACCGTGCCTCGATGGTGACCGGTGCGATCGTGCCGGTCGACGGAGGTGCCGGCGCCTAGGAGTTGAGCAGCCCATGCTCGGCCATGAAGGTGCCTAACGTCTCGGCGTCTTCGGCGGTCATGAATTGGCGTGGGATCACGGTCGCCGGCATCCGTCCGACGTACACGATCCAGAACTCAGGGGTGTCCACGACCCGATCGACTCCGTCCCAGGCAATTCCGGCGGATTCGGAGCCGCTGTACATCATGATGTTGTCGTCGGTGATGTCGTAGCCGCCGGCTACGGCGTAGCGGCTGGAGCGGCGTCGGGCTCTGAAGCGCACCCACGGCGAGTACAGCAGGACGAGCAATCCGCCAAAGGCCAGCGAGAAGCAGAACGGCGAGATCCGCTCACCCCAGTCGACCGCCCGCGAGACAACCAGACCGATCAGCCCAACCGCCATCAGGACAGCGCCGACGTAGCCGTACCTACGCAGCCGAGCCCGGCTGAGTACCGCGGCTACACGGCCCGGATAGGCCGGATCGGCCGGGACCTCGAATCGGATACGCACGCCAGAACGATAGTGCCCCGCGTCCCCTCAACGGCGCCCGACTCGTATCGCGCCTAGGGCGTGTCTCCTGGATCTTGGAGTGAGGATTCGGTAGAGATGTCCGTCGTGAGTGGACGTTTTGAGCTGACAGAGGTGGAGTACGTTCAGATCGCGTCGCTGCTGCCGGTGATGAAGCCGCAGCGTGGTGGGCGGTGGCGGGATCACCGGCAGGTGATCAACGGGATCTTGTTCCGGGTCCGTACCGGTGTGCCGTGGCGGGACGTACCGTCCCGGTACGGGCCGTGGAAGACGCTGTACAAGCGGTTCACCCGTTGGCAGGAGGACGGGACCTGGGCCCGGATCGAGGCGGCGTTGCAGGCCGACGCGGACGCTGCCGGCCAGTTGCAGTGGCACGGTAACGCCGATTCGACCATCGTGCGTGCTCACCAGCATGCCGCTGGGGCCCGTAAAGGGGGCTGAGCAGCGGTGACGCAGCGCGACGGGAGGGACTCGGCAAGTCCAGGGGCGGGTGGACGACGAAGATCCATACGATTGGGGAAGGCCGAGGCCGGAACCTGGCCAGTCACCTGACCCCGGGCCAGGATTCCGACACCCGCCAACTGGTACGCCTGCTGGACTCGGTCGCGGTGGCCCGTCCAGATGGGGTCGGCCGGCCGCGTAAGCGGCTGGACTCGTTGGCCGCGGACAAGGCGTACTCGTCCAAGGCCAACCGGGCTGCGCTACGCGCCCGGCGCATCCCGCACGACATCCCGGAGAAGGACGATCAGAAAGCCAACCGGACTCGCAAAGGTAGCCGAGGCGGCCGTCCACCCACCTTCCGACCGACCCGCTATCGGGACCGCAACACCATCGAACGCCTGATGAACCGCCGCAAGCAGTTCCGCGCTGTGGCCACCAGATACGACAAGCTCGCGTGCCGCTACCGCGCCACCGTCCAGATCGCCGACATCTTCATCTGGCTACGCGCCAAGCCCGACCGACGCAACCCATGATCCAGGAGACACGCCCTAGATCATTATGGCTGGTTCAGTCGTTCGGACGCCTCACGGTCGGACGTCGTCAGCGAGGGCGGCTGGCGGCGGGGCGACGCCGTTCCCTCGGGATGGCGTCCCAGCGTGCCGCCGATGTAGAACGGCAGCTCCTCCAGGGAGCGCCCCATGGACCGACGGATCGCGTTCAGCAGGACCAGCTGCGCCGCCGCCGCCGGACGCGACGACTCGGTCAGAACCTCTTCGTCGACCGGATTCGCGACGGGGTCCCGCGTTGCCACCGCGTCGAGGAAGACGCCGACAGCGTTCCCGAACGCGTCGATCGCCCGCGCCACGCCCAGCGGAGCGACCAGGCTCGCGGAGGTGAGCGAGACGCTCCAGGCACCCCAGTCGACGTCGGCCGGCGTGCGGTCCAGGTGCGCTCTCCTCAGCGTCATCATGAACCGGGCGTACTGCGAGAACAGCTCCTCGTATGCTCGCAATTGCTTGTCGCGCAACCAGTGCCGCTCCTGGACCCGACGGGTGACCACACCGCCCACCAGAACGCCGAGCGTCGCCGAGAGCGCACCGCCGAACGTCGTAACGATCACTGTCACCGTATCCACGACACAACAGTCTGGCAGCGAGGTACGCAGGAAACTAGATCACGGGTTTGGTAGGCCACGCGCGCTGGCAGGCCGGCGTCGCCGATGCGGCGGCGGTCGTGACCAACCCGGCGAGCGTGGCGGTTTCGGCCATGATGCCGATGTGGCCGCGGCGTGGCACCACCACCAGGCGGGCGTTGGCCGCGGCTGCCAAGAACTCACCTCCCTGCTGGTCGGCCGCTGAACGTCCTCGCCAGCGGTGTCACGGCGCGTTGCCGGGTGTGAGTAATCTTCGCGGGTGCGCAATTCAGTGGAGATGGCCCGGTTGATGGACCGGCTCGGTTCGCCGCACCTGGTCAGAGGGTCCGACGTGGAAACTGCGCTGGCGTTGACGGCGCCCGGGTCGGTCGGGCCGGGCGGCCTGATGATCGCGGGTGGACCGGGAGCCGGCAAGAGTGCGTTGGCTCGGCGTGTGTTGGAACGTCTCCACAGTGATGGGTGGGCGGTGGCCGTGCTGGCGGGCCGCTGGTACCCGGTGGATCTGTTCGCGGCTGCGGCCAAGGCGCTGGATGCCTGGGCGGGTGACTTCCCGCAGCGTGGGGACGCATCCGAGATCCTGGACGGCGGTGCACCGCATTGCGCCAAGTTCCAGACCATCCAGGAGTTGCTGAAACAGGCGCCGTTCGCGCTGCTCTTCGACGATTTCGACCGCAATCTCGGGTCCGAGGGCTACCTCGACCCCGGCTTTGCCGAGGCGTTCGACCGGCTCTGCGGCTCCGCCGGCCGGGGCCGGATGCTGGTCACCAGCCGGGTTGCGCCGCCGCCGTCGGCGGCCACGGATCGGCTCCGTCCGCTGCGCCTCACCCCGGCGGACGAGACCGTCGGCGCCGAGCTGGCGGCCTCGCTACCATATCTGTCCACGCTCGACTCGACCACGAGGCAGCGCGTGGCCGCCGTGGTCGCGGGGCATCCCCGGTCATTGCAGCTCGTCGATGCTTGGTTGGGTGCTGCCAGGGTGGACCCGGCCGAACGACTCGCCGCTGTGCTGTCCCACACCGCATCGCCGTCGGGAGCGGCGCTGCTCGAACTCGTCATGGCCGAACTGAGCGCTGCGCAACGCGAGATGCTTCTGCAAACGGCGCTGGCTACCTTCCCACTGACCGCCCGGGACGTGGCGGTCGCGTGCGATGCCAGCGACCCGAGCCTTGAGCAACGGCAGTCACCCGAGCGGGCGGCCGTTGACGCGGCGGCCGAGGGCATGGCTCGGCTTGCCGAACTCGGGCTGGTGAAGGCGTGGACCGACACCGACGGCGACACCGTCGTCCTCGCCGACCGCTGGGTCGCCGAAGGGCTCGCGCCTCACCAGGGCGAACAACTCGCCGCCCGGCACGAGCGCGCGCTCAACATGCACTACGCCGAGACGCACAGCGACCGGCGCACGTACGACGACTATGTCGCGGTCACCCGCCACCTGGCCGCCGTCGACGGCATGGGCGACCTGACGAAATTCACCCTCGACCTGACCAAGTACCGGGAGGGCGACTATTCGGCGATGGCGCTACTGGGCGAGGTGATTCCTACGGTGCCGGCCGGCAACGGCCACTACCTGCCCCTGCGGGAACGCCAGATCACTACGCTGATCCGGGGCGGCTACATGACCGCGGCGCGCGAAGCCGGCAAACGCACGCTGCGGGCGGTGACCGGATGGGCAGCCACCCATCCCCAGCGGGACGAGGCCCGATTCTGTCTCGGCGCCGCGCACAACCTCTACGGCGTCGCGCTGCTGCACGGCGGTGACCTGGCCGCCGCGGAGCCCATCTTCACGGCCACGGTCGAGATCTACCATGAACTCGGTGCGGAGCACCCCACCTCGTTCGAGGCCCAGCGGCGGCTGGGCTACGCGCTGGAGCATCTGGGTGAGGTGTATCTCGGGCTCAATCGGCCGCAGGACGAGGACATTCTGTACAAGACCCTCGCCGAGTGCGTGTTCGTGCGGACCCAACTCTTCGAGGCCGACCCCAGCCCGGACACTGCACTCATGGCCGGCCCGTCGATGCAACGCCTCGCCGACCTGGCCGAGCGGACCGGCGACCACGACAACGCTCGATCCCTGCTGCGCACCCGCCTGGCAATGGTCGAGGCGATCGCGCAGGCGTACCCCGACGACGAGGACCTAGCCGAAGAACTCGCCGCTGCCCGGGACAGACTCGCCACACTGACCGCCGCACCCGCAGGAGAGTGAGCGGAAATCGGGTCATTGTCAGGGTTCGGTCATGTCGCGGCCGTGAACGGTGAGCGCCCAGATCACGAACGCCGACGCGACGACGATGAGGACCGCCCACACCGGATACCAGGGCAGCCAGCCGAACCCGACGATCGCGGCGATGAATGCCATGATGACACCGACGGTACGAGCCCAGACCGCACCCGACACGAGGGCGAAACCAGCCAATAGCACCAGAACCCCGAGGATCAGGTGGATCCAACCCCACGTGGTCGTGTCGAACTTGAAGACATAGTTTCGGGTCGTTACGTAGAAGTCATCGTCAATCAGGCCGGCCAGCCCTGCGATGATCCACCAACTGCCGATAAGAACCATCATGAACGCGGCGAACGTAATCCACGCGACCGCCGCTCCGCTGCGGGTTCGTTCAACCATCCCACTGCCTCCTTGCCCAGTCGCTCCGCCGCCGAGTGTCGCGCCCGCGGGCGGCGGCGACATCATCCCCAGCGGGTGGCTTTCATGGCTCCACCAAAGGGGCGCCACCCGGAACCGGGTGACGCCCCTCGTCGATGGTGGTCACTTGAGCCAGGGTTCGCGCTTGACGATCGGGAGCGTGGCCCACCACCTGCCGAGGCCGAGGGTGGTGCCGGCACCGATGAGGGCCAGGCCGACCAGGACGCCGGCGTTGATGAGGTGGTCGTCCAGGAACGGGTTGTTGTCCGGGGGCAGGACGACGGTCCACATCATGACGTACAGGACGCTGCCGGCGGCGGCGGCGATCCGCATGCCGATGCCCAGGATCAGGGCGGTGCCGATCGCGGCCAGGCCAATCATGAAGAGCCAGTCGGCCCACGCGTCGCCAGCGACGCTGTTGTAGAAGTCCTGGAACGGGCCGGTCGCCGCGTTGGCGAGGAAGCCCTTGGTCGGCGATCCGCCGTTGATCCAGGCGTTCTTCTCCGCCGTCTCGTGACCGAGGCCGAAGGTCTTGTCCAGGAACGCCCACAGGAAGGTCCAGCCCAGGGCGATGCGCACCCCGGCCCAGACGTACCGGGCGGCCTTCTGGGCGGTGGTTTCGACCGCCGGGACCGCGGGGGCGGTCTTCGGGGCCGTGGGGTGCTCGGCCATCGCGGTCATGGTCTCCACGTCCTTTCTCGGGTTTCCCGCGCCGTTCGGCGGGTCACCTACAGTCCACGCCTCGGCTACAGCCGGGGCAGGGCCGGCGGGCGGGACGCGGCAGGACCTTGGACCCCTCTTGAATGGGTGGCACGACTGATGGTCCGGGGTGCCGGCACCGCACCCGTTCGGTTGACTTCAGGTCGACCTGAAGTCACACACTCGTGCACATGACCGGCACACACACACACCGTCCACACCGACGCCGACACGCTGATCCGGGTGCTCGACGCCGCGGAAACCATGCCCGCCGCCGCGCTGCTGCGCGCGCGCAGCTATCAGCTCCTGCGGCTACCCCGGACGCGACGGTGCTCGACGTCGGCTGCGGCACCGGACGCGCCGTGGCCGAACTGGCCGAGCACGGTGCCCGAGCGATCGGCGTGGACCTCGACCCGACCATGCTGGCCGCCGCCCGGAGCCGGTTTCCCGGCATCGACGTACGCGCCGCCGCGGCCACGGAGCTGCCGCTGGGCGACGGGCAGGCGCACGGGTACCGGGCGGACAAGGTGTACCACGTCCTGCCCGACCCGGTGGTCGGGGAGTCCGGCTCGGCCCAGGAGGCGGGGCTGACTAATCGGGAGATCGCTGGGAAGATGTTCCTGGCCGAGAAGACGGTGAAGAATTACGTACCCAGGCGGCGGTGCTGGCCCCGGCTACTCGGTGAGCACAAGCCCTAGATCGGCACCGACCACCGGATCTCGGTGCCGGCCGGCTCGGCCGGCCGTACCTCGAATTCGCCGCCGTACTGGGCTGCCCGCTCGCGCAGGTTGATCAACCCGCCGTGCGGCTCGGCGCCTACCGCGCCGACGCCGTTGTCGGCGACCGTCACGGTCAGCCTGCCGTCCACGGCCGTGACGGTGACCTTGACCGCGGTGGCTCGGGCGTGCCGGGCGGCGTTGGACAGCGCCTCCCGGATGACCGCGAGCAGGTCCGGGCGCAGGTGGTCGGGGACCGCGCTGTCGACCGGGCCGGACAGGCGCAGCTCGGGCCGGAAGCCGAGCGGGCCGGCGGCCTCCGCGACGAGGTCGCGGATCTCGGTGCGCAGTGCCGCGCTGACCGGGGTACGTAGCTCGAAGATCGCGGTGCGGATGTCGCGGATGGTGGTGTCGAGGTCGTCGATGGCTCCGCTGATCCGTTGGGCCACGTCGGGCCTAGCGGCCAGCTGGGCGGTGGTTTGCAGGTGCAGTCCGGTGGCGAACAGTCGCTGGATGACGACGTCGTGCAGGTCTCGGGCGATGCGTTCGCGGTCTTCGAGTACGACTAGTTGTTCGCGTTCGTCCTGGGCGCGGGCGCGTTCCAAGGCGAGCGCGGCCTGGTCGGCGAAGGTGTGCAGCATTGGCACGTCCTCGGGCTGGCTCGACGCGCCCGGCGGCAGGGCCACCACCAGCAGGCCATGCAGGGTCTCCGCGGCGGCCAGGGGTGTGATCAGGGTCGAACCGGTGCTGATCGGCGCCGGCCAGGCCGCGGCTTTGCCGAGGTCGTCGATCACGACGTGCCCCGCACCGGAGATCGCGTCGGCGAAGGCCGTGTCGGCCAGTGGCACCACCGTGCCGGCGAGGTCGGGCGCGGGCGTGTCGCCGGCGTCGACCACCTCGACGGTGAGGTGGCCGGCCTCTTCGTCGGCGAGCATGACGAGGACGAGTTGGGCCTCGGCGACCTCCCGGGCGCGGCGGGCCACCAGCCGGAGGGCTGCGGTGCGGTCGACCTGGCCGAGCAGCACGTTGGTGATTTCGGCGGTGGCGGCCATCCAGCGTTCCCGCCGGTGCGCCGTGGCGTACAGCCGGGCGTTCTCGATCGCGACGCCGGCCGCTGCGGCGAGGGCGACCACGATTTCCTCGTCGTCGTCGGTGAACTCGGCGGCGTCTTGCTTCTCGGCCAGGTACAGGTTGCCGAAGACTTGGTCGCGGATGCGGATGGGTGCGCCGAGGAAGCTGTGCATCGGCGGGTGGTTGGGTGGGAAGCCGTACGACTGCGGGTGCTTGGTGATGTCGGGCATCCGGACCGGCCGCGGGTCCTGGATCAGCAGGCCGAGCACGCCCCGGCCGTGTGGCAGGTCGCCGATCTGGGCGTGTACCTGCGGGGAGATGCCGTGGGTGATGAATTCCACCAGCGTCCGGTCGTGGCCGATCACGCCGAGCGCGCCGTACCGGGCGCCGACCAGCGCACACGCGGCCTCGACGATCCGGGTGAGCATGCTGCGCAACTCCAGATCGCCGCCGATGCCTACCACCGCGTCCAGCAGGGCGCGTAGCCGTTCCCGGCTGGCCACCACGACGCCGACTCGGTCGAGCAACTCCTGGAGCAGTTCGTCCAGGCGCACGCGGGACAGCGGGCTCAGACCGAGCGAGGGCGAGGCCCACGGTTCTTCATGCTGGCTGGGCACGGCCAGATCGTACCCGCACGGTTACCGAGCGGTGAGGGTCCAGTCCCGGACCTCGGGCATGTCTTCGAGGTGTTCGACGATGTACGCCTCGTGCTCGGCGAGCTTCCGTTCGCACCAGGCTTTCAGCTCGGTGGCGCCGCGGGGTAGCCGTTTGGCGTTGTTGATGGCGTCCATGACGAGGTGATAGCGGGAGGTCCGGTTACGCACAGTCATGTCGAACGGGGTGGTGGTCGTGCCTTCCTCGACGAAGCCGCGTACGCGGAAGCGGTCGGCGTCGGGCCGGCCGTGGACGAGTTGGTGGATGGCGCCGGGGTAGCCGTGGAAGGCGAATACGACGTCGACGGTGTCGGTGAACAGTTCGGTGAACAGGGTTGGGCTCATGCCGTGTGGGTGGTCTTTGGGGCGGGGCAGTGTCATCAGGTCGACGACGTTGACCACGCGGACCCGCATCTGCGGCAGCCGTTGCTTGAGGATCTGGGCGGCGGCGACGGTTTCCATCGTGACGATGTCACCGGCGCAGGCCAGCACGATGTCCGGGTCGCTGCTGCCGTCGTCGGTGCCGGCCCACTGCCAGATGCCGGCGCCGCGGGCGCAGTGCGCTACGGCCTCGTCCATGGTCAGCCACTGCGGCTGCGGCTGTTTGTCGATGACGATCAGGTTGATGTACGAGCGGGAACGCAGGCAGTGGTCCGCCACCGACAGCAGGGTGTTGGCGTCCGGGGGCAGGTAGACCCGGGCGATGTCGCCGCGCTGGGTGAGCACGATCTGGATCAGTCCCGGGCCCTGGTGGGAGAAGCCGTTGTGGTCGTTACGCCAGGCCGTCGAGGTCAGCAGGATGTTGAGGCTGGGCACCCGCGCCCGCCACGGCAGGTGTCCGGCCTCCTGCAGCCATTTGCCGTGCTGCACGGTCTGTGAGGCGCTGACCATCGCGAACGCCTCGTAGGTGGCGAACATGCCGTGCCGGCCGGTCAGCGTGTAGCCCTCCAGCCAGCCGTGGCAGTTGTGTTCGGACAGCACCTCCATCACCCGCCCGTCGCGGCTGATCGCGACGTCGTCGGGGGTGACCTTCTCCATGAAGGCCCGGTCGGAGACCTCGAACACCGCGCCGAGCCGGTTGCTGTTCGTCTCGTCCGGGCAGAACAGCCGGAACCGGTCCGGGTTGCCGGCGTACACGTCGCGCAGCATTTCGCCGAGGCGGCGGGTCGACTCGGCGGGTAGTTGCGCCGGTTGTGGCACGTCGACGGCGTACTTGCGGAAGTCGGGCAGGTCCAGCGGGCGGGTCAGCAGGCCGCCGTTCGCGTGCGGGCTGGCGCTCATCCGTAGGTCGCCGTCCGGTGCCAGGCCGGCCACCAGCGCCGACGGGGCGCCAGCCTCGTCGAACAGCTCTTGCGGCCGGTACGAGCGCAGCCAGCGTTCCAGGATCGCCAGGTGATCGGGGTTGTCCCGCACCCCGGACAGGGGCACCTGGTGGGAGCGCCAGGAGCCGGTGACCTGGACGCCGTCGACCTGTTCCGGGCCGGTCCAGCCCTTGGGGGAGCGCAGCACGATCAGCGGCCACCGTGGTCTGCTTCCGTCCCACCCGTCGCCGCGGGCGGTCTGTTGGATGTCGCGGATCCGTCCCCACGCCTGGGCTAGTGCGGCCGCGAAGCGGTAGTGCATGCCGGGCAGGTCGGCGCCCTCGACCTCGATCAGGTCGTACCCGTGGCCCTGCAGCAGCGACCGCACCTCGGCGGGGTCCTTGCGCGCCAGCACCGTCGGGCCGGCGATCTTCGCGCCGTTCAGGTGCAGGATCGGCAGGACCGCGCCGTCGCGGGCCGGGTTGAGGAACGACACGCCCTTCCAGGAGCCCTCAAGGGGGCCGGTCTCCGCCTCGCCGTCGCCGACCACGGCGACCGCGAGCAGGTCCGGGTTGTCCATCACCGCGCCGAACGCGTGTACCAGCACGTATCCCAGTTCGCCGCCCTCGTGGATGGAGCCCGGGGTGGTCACCGACACGTGGCTGGGGATGCCGCCGGGGCTGGAGAACTGCCGGAACAGTCGCAGCATCCCGGGCTCGTCCCGCGACACGTGCGGGTAGACCTCGCTGTAGGTGCCCTCCAGGTAGCCGGCGGCGACCAGCGCCGGCCCGCCGTGCCCCGGCCCGGCCAGGTAGATGGCCTGCTGCCCGGTGTGCCGGATCAACCGGGAGACGTGCGCGTAGATCAGCGACAGTCCCGGGCTGGTACCCCAGTGCCCGAGCAGGCGCGGCTTGATGTGTTCGGCCGTCAGCGGTTCGCGCAGCAGCGGGTTCGCCTTGAGGTAGATCTGCCCGACCGTCAGGTAGTTGTTGGCACGCCACCAGGCGTCCAACTGCTCGACCTCGCCAGCGCTCGGGTTCGCCAGCGCCTCGACCAGATTCGTAGCCGTCGTCACAGCCGCGTTCCTTCCTGCTTCAATCGTCGATTGTCTGGGCGCCGGGCAGCCGTGGGGTGTGTGGCGGTCCGGCCACGTCCGGGTCGGCGAGGCCGAGGCGCAGTACGAGGTACGGGTGGCCGATACCGCTGATGACGCGACGCAGCGCCTCGCGGGTGGCGGGCGTTCGATGACTGAGCTGAACGGCAGCACGGTCAGGCCCTGTTCGGTCGCGGCGAGCCAGCTGGCCGACAGTGGGCATCCCCATGCCTTCAGCATGCCGGGGCGTGGTGGTGCGGGGCAGGGCCGTCGTCCCACTCAATCCGGGACCTTCGACCCATGGGGGTGGGCCGTTAGCGCGAAAGATTCGGGTCGCTATAGCGACCCGAATCTTTCACGTTGCCTTCGGCGGCGTCTGTGCCTGGAGTAGTGAGCACTGCGGGCTGTTTCGACACTCCTCTAGGTTGACAGATCTCGAAACAGCGTGCAACGCTCTGTTTTGAGAAACGTCAAGACAGCCGTTGGAGGAGGGGGCAATGAGCGACGACGTGAGGCCTGTGGGCGGTTTCGCCGGTGACCCGGGGGCCGCGTTGGCCGTTGTCGGTACGGCGGGTTGTTGCGGCAACTCGCCCCAGACGGCGAGCCTGGTGCTACCCGATCCGGCTGCTGCTGGGGCGCCGTGTTGCGGCACGGTGGCCGAGGCGGACGCGGCCGGCGGCTGCTGCGGCGCGCAGGCCAAGGCCGGGGCGGTGGCCTCCGGCGCGGGCTGCTGCGGATGACCGCCACCCCGACCGGCGTCCCGGTCCGGCTTGATGGCCTGGACGGCCTGCTGACGGCGGTGTCCGGTGAGCGGATGGCCGCCACCGTGGCCGCGTTGGCCGGCGACGGGTTCGCGGGGCGACGGGTCGGCACAGCCGGCGGCGCCGCGGCCTGCGCATGGCTGGCGCAGCAGGTGGCCGGCCTGGGCGCCGCGGTCCGCTCGGCGCCGTTCCCGGTCCGGTCGGTCCCGCGGATGTACGCGGCGCCGACGATCCGGTGGCACGACGGCGACGCCGACAGTGAGCTGCGATTCGGCCGAGATGTCGGGGTGCATCTGGCGTCGGCCGACATGGCTGTTGTCCGGCGGGGTGGGTTGGCGGTGGCCGGCGTAGGTGATCCGGCCGGGCGGTGGCTGGCCGTCCCGGCGGCGATGAGCCTGTTCGACGCGTTCGGTCACGCCGGCGGGGCGGCCGGTCTGCTCCTGCGTGCGGAGGTCGACGCGGATGGCTGGCAGTACACGATGCTGGCCGGCCCGAACCCGGGACCGCTCCCGGTCCTGACCGTGAATCCGGCGACCTTTACGGCCGTGGAGCGGGCTGCGGCGGCGGGCGTGGGCCGGCTGTCCGGGAACACCCCGGTCCGGCGGCTGGACGTGACCGGCACCAACCTGCACGCCTGCCTCACCGGGCCCGGCCATGGCTCGGAGGTGTTGCTGACGGCGCACTACGACGGTGTGGGCGACCTGCCCGGGTTGCGGCAGCCGGGTGCGGCGGACAACGCCAGCGGCGTCGCGGTCGTCCTGGAGGCCGCCCGCATCCTCGCGGCCTCGCCACCGCCCGGGGTCGGGCTGTCGGTGGCGTTGCTGGACGGGGAGGAGACCGGTGCGCTGGGCTCGGCACATCACGCCGCCCAACTTGGCCAGACGGGCGCGGCACCGTCGGTGATCAACATCGACGGCGCCGGCCAGTTGCATCAGGCCGCCGCCGTGGAGGCCGGAGGTCCCGCGCATGGGCTGCTCGCGGCGCTGGACCAGGCCGGCCGCCGCACCGGGCTGGCGTTGGCGGCGGGGCCGGTGGCCTCGGACAACCGGCGCTACGCCGCCGCCGGTTTGCCGGCCGTCGGGATCGGGGCCGGGATGGGCGGCTACCACAGCCCGGCCGACACCCCGGACCGGGTGGACCCGGGCACCATGACCGCCATCGCGCGGCTTGTCATCGCCACGGTGTGGCACATTTCTACGTCGAGGGAGTTGTTGTGAGCATCAGTGTGGATGGCCTGCCGGTGGTGGTGATCGGCGCCGGCCCGGTCGGTTTGGCGGCTGCCGCGCATCTGGCCGAGCGTGGGATCGCGTTTACGGTGGTGGAGGCCGGTGATGGTCCGGCGGCGGCGGTGCGGCAGTGGGGGCATGTGCGGTTGTTCTCGCCGTGGCGGTACAACATCGACCACGCCGCCCGGCGGCTGCTGGTCGAGGCGGGGTGGGTGGAGCCCGATCTGGACGTGCTGCCCACCGGCGGGCACCTCGCGGCCGACTACCTGCAGCCCCTGGCGGACCTGCCCGCGCTCAAACCGCACGTGCGGTACGGCGCCCAGGTGGTCGCGGTGACCCGGCTCGGCGTGGACCGGGTCCGCACCGCCGGCCGCGAGCAGGCCCCGTTCCTGCTCCGGCTCGGCACCGGCGAGGACCTCTACGCGCGGGCGGTGATCGACGCGTCCGGCACCTGGGCTATTGCGAACGTGCTCGGCGCGTCTGGCATCGCCGCGCATGGCGAGACCGCCGCCGCCCGGTTTGTCGAGCCGGCGCTGCCGGACGTGCTCGGCGGCGACCGGGACCGGTTCGCCGGCAAGCGGACCGTCGTGGTCGGTGCGGGCCATTCGGCGGCCAACACGCTGCTGTCCCTGGCGCGGCTGGCCGACCAGGTGCCGGGTACCCGGGTGGTATGGGCGATCCGCTCGGCCGGCCCGGCCCGCACCTACGGCGGCCAGGACGCGGACGCCCTACCGGCCCGGGGTGCGCTCGGCTCGCGGCTGCGTGAGCATGTCGAGGCCGGCACCATCGAGCTTGTTACCGGCTTCGCCGTGCACGCGGTCACCCCGGCTGCGGATGGGGGTGTGGACGTGTCGGACGGCGCCCGGGTGATCACCGCGGACCGGATCGTGTCCGCGACCGGGTTCCGCCCGGACCACGGCTTCCTCGCCGAGCTGCGGCTGGACCTGGACCCGATCCTCGGCTCGACGAGGGCGCTGGCGCCGCTGATCGACCCGAACGAGCACTCCTGCGGCACGGTCCCACCGCACGGCGTCGACGAGCTGGCCCACCCGGAGCCGGGCTTCTACGCCATCGGCGTGAAGTCGTACGGCCGCGCGCCGACGTTCCTGATGGCCACCGGCTACGAGCAGGCCCGCTCCGTCGTCGCCGCGCTCGCCGGGGACTGGCAGGCCGCCCGCCAGGTGCACCTCGACCTGCCCGAGACCGGGGTGTGCAACAGCAACCCGATCGTGGACAGCGACACCGTCGACGCCGGCGCGGGCTGCTGCGGCACGCAGGCCACCACGAGCCCGGCCGGTCGTGGTCTGGCGACCGGCGTCGCGGGTGGGTTGCTGTCCGCACCGCTGACCCTGCTCCCGGTCGTCCAACCGTCCACTGTGGACGGTGGCCAGGGCGGCTGCTGCGGCTGACATGACCCCGCAAACGGCATCGATGGCCGCCGGCCGGCGGGTCGGCGGCCACGAGCGGGGATCGGCGCGGTGGCGGATGGTCGCCGCGCTGGCGGTCACCCAGACGGTCGGGTACGGGGTGCTGTACTACGCCTTCGCGGTGGTGTTGCAGCCGATGGCCGCCACCTTGCACGCGTCGACCGCTGTGGTCACCGGGGCGTTGACGTGTTCGGTGTTGGCCGGTGCGGTGATGGCGGTGCCAGTCGGCCGGTGGCTGGACCGGCACGGCGGCCGGGCGCTGATGACCACCGGGTCAGTCCTGGCCACCGTGCTGGTGCTGGCCTGGTCACAGATACGCACGGTGGCCCAGCTGTACCTGGCGTTGATCGGAGTCGGGCTGACCGCCGCGATGGTGCTGTACGAGCCGGCCCTCACGGTCGTTGTCTCATGGTTTCCGCCCAGGCAGCGGGCGAAAGCGGTCCTCGCGGTGATCGCGGTGGCCGGGTTCGCCAGCACCATCTTCATGCCGCTGACCGGCATCCTGCTCGATCGGTACGGGTGGCGTACCGCGCTGGCGGTCCTGGCCGTGGTGTACGGCGTGGTCGCGGTGCCGCTGCACGCCCTGACCGTCCGCACCCCACCAAGAGCGGAGGAGGCCGCCGGGCGGCCGAGGGCTGATCGTCGCCGGGCGGTGGTGCGGGCGGCGGTGCGCGATCGCCGGTTTTGGTGGCTGGCGGTCGCGTTCGTCGCGCACGGCGCCGCGATGAGCGCGATCACCGTCCACCTGGTCGGCTTCCTGGTCCACAAGGGACACCCGGCCACGTTCGCGGCGACCGTGGCCGGGCTGCTGGGCGTGCTGTCGGTGACCGGCCGGCTGGTGCTGACCGGCCTGCACCGCCGCCTACCGCTGCACGTGCTCGCCGCCGTCGTGTTCACGGTGCAGGCCACGGCAGCGGCCGGCCTGACGGTCGTGGCCGGCAGCCGGATCGGCGCCGCCGCCGCGGTGGTCGCGTTCGGGATCGGGTTCGGTGTGGCCAGCCTGGTCAAACCCGCCCTGCTGGCCGACCGGTACGGCACCACCGCCTACGGCACCCTCGCCGGCGTCCTGGCCACCCCGATCACCGTCGCCAAAGCCGCCGCACCACTGGCCGCCGCCGGCCTCATCGCCACCGGCGGGTACCCGGCGATGCTGGCCGCGGTCGGCGCCGCCTGCCTGCTCGCCGCCGTCGGCATCACCGCCCGCGCCTCCACGCCCACGCCGGTCTCCGACATCCACCCCACGCGTGCCGTCGAGACGGCTGGTCAGCTGGCGGCAGCCAGCGATTGAGGTAGCCGACCAGGCCCTTCATCACCAACGCGGCGCTGCCGAGCGTCGACGGCGGGTTTCATCGTCACAGGGTGGCGGTGCCGCGGAAGCAGGTGGTCGTCGCCCCGCCGACCCAGACGGTCCCGTCAGCGTCGGCTGTGATCGTGATGTCGCCGGCCCGGCCCAGACGCGCACCCTGGGAAACCCGGTAGCTGCTAGGCGCCGCGCCCGTGCTCGTCAGCCACTGCCCGACCGAGGCGTTCATGCTGCCGCAGACGGGATCCTCGGCCACCCCGACGCCGGGCGCGAAGCTCCGCAGTTCGAACGCGTACTCCGAGCCCGACGGGTAGGCACCGACCGCACCCACCATGGCCGTGGGGATCTGCGACAGGTCGGGCTCCAGATCGAGCACCTCTTGCGCGGTGGCGAGCTGGACAACGGCCCAGCCGGGGCCGTTGTCGACCCACTGGTGGGCCAGCACCCGGTCGCGGTCGATGCCGAACGCGGCGACGATCTTCTCCAGGTACTCATCCTCGATGTCCCCGGTGCGCCGGGTGGCCGGAGCGGCAAACGACAGTAGGCGCTCGCCGCGGCGCACCTGGACAAGCCCGGCGCCGCACTCCTGCACGACGCGGTCTCCGCGACGAGGGCTCCCGCCGTGCTCAAGCCAGGCGTGGGCGGAGCCGAGTGTGGGATGACCGGCGAACGGAAGCTCACCACCGGGAGTGAAAATCCGCAACCGATAGTCCGCCTCAGGGGTCGTGGGCGGCAGCACGAAGGTCGTCTCCGACAGGTTCGTCCAGCGGGCGACGCGCTGCATTGCCTGATCGTCCAAGTCGGCCGCGTCGAGCACGACAGCGACCGGGTTCCCGAGGTAGGGGGTCGAGGAGAACACGTCGACCTGGGCAAAGTCGCGAGAACGAGGCACGTGGATCGGGCCTTTCGAGTTGTGGCTGTTTAGCCCAGGTACTTTTCCCACGGGCCGGTGATGGCCAGGGTGAGGCCGGGGTCCTGCATGTTGACGAAGAGTACTGTGCCGTCGGCGGTGAAGGTCGGGCCGCAGAACTCCGAGTCGTTGAGTTGGTTTCGGGCGATGGCGTAGGTCGGGCCGCCCGGGATCGCGCTGAGCACGTGGGAAGCGCCGGCGCCGTCCTCGGCGAGTACGAGGCTCCCCCACGGGGTGACGGTCACGTTGTCCGGGCCGTCGAAGGTCAGGTCGTCGTACCTGGCCGGCGCGCCGTCCTCCGCCGTGGTCTGGTGGGGGAAGTAGGTAACCAGCTGGATGGTCTGGGCGCGGTAGTCGTAGAACCAGACCATGCCGTCGTGCGGAGCGGCGTCCGCGGGAAGGTCACCCTCGTCCCAGGCGTAGGAGTTGACGACGTACACGCCCTCGTCGGTGCCCCACACGCCCTCGAACTTCCTTCCGCGGGTGACCTGGCCCTCGGTGAACTGTTCGCGCACGGGTGTGGTCTTCGCGTCGCGCTCGGGCACCTCGATCCAGCGCACCGGGAAGGGGCGGCCCAGCTGGGCGGAGGTCAGGTAGGCGACGTCGGGCAGCACCGAGCCGTCGTCCATGATGATCTGCATCGCGGCCAGGGTGCCGGCGTTGGCGGCGAGACGCGTGAGGACGCCGGGACCCAGCTTGACGCCACGGGGTGCGGTCCACCGGTAGAAGAGGCCGTTGGGCCCGTCGGCGTCCTCGGAGAGGTAGACCTTCGTGCGGTCCTTGTCGATCGCCAACGCCTCGTGGGCGTAGCGGCCCAGGCACTTGATCGGCCGCGGGTCTGCGCTGCCGTCGGCCCAGACCTCGAAGACGTAGCCGTGATCCTTCTGGAAGACCCCGGAGCGGTCGCCCTCCTCCCATTCGTCGCCGGCCCGGTCCTCGGTCTCCTCGCAGGTCAGCCACGTGCCCCACGGGGTGGGCCCGCCGGCACAGTTGCTGACCGTGCCGGAGATGGCGACGAACTCACCGAGGTTGCGGCCCGCACGGTCGGTCCTGATCACGGTGCAGCCGCCGGCGTCGACCGCGCCGGGGTCGTAGACGGTGCCCCTGACGTGCGGCACGCCCGACTCGGCGCCCGGGTCGATCTCGTGGTTCTGGATCAGGGTGTACCGGCCGTGGCCGGCGTCGTAGACGGCCATGCCGTCGTGGTCGGAAGGGGTCAGTCCTTGACCCTTGTCGAGCCGGGTGACGCCGGTCCGGGTGACGATCGTGTAGCTGAAGCCTTCTGGCAGCGCCAGAATTCCATCGGGGTCGTCCACGAGCGGCGGGAACGGCTTGCGACCGGTCCCGCCCACCGGCCGGGGGAGGTTCGGGTGGGCCTGGGCGAGTGACGGGAAGCCACCGGCGACGGCAAGGCCCACTCCAGCGGCCGCGCCGCCGGCAAGGAAGTTACGACGAGAGGCAGGCACGTGCGTATCTCCTGTTCAACAGAGTGCGACGACGAGCAGCCAACTCCTGCGGACCGACTCCGACACGCCGTTCACATGAGCTGTCGGTGACATCGAGGGTAAGAATCGGTCTGTGTTTTCGCCTCAAGGCCCGTCTCTGGGTGAACTGTGCGTCCAGGCGCTGTCCTCGGTCGAGCGCGGCTACGACCTGCTGGCTCCGAAGTTCGACCACACGCCGTTTCGTACCCCGCAGAGCGTTCTCGGGGCGACCGCCGACGCGCTGTCCGGACTCGGGCCGTTCAGCCACGGGCTGGACGTGTGCTGCGGCACCGGCGCGGGCATGCAGATTCTCGGGCCCCTGTGCCAGGAACGGATTACCGGCGTCGACTTCAGCGCCGGCATGCTCGCCCAGGCTCGGAGCGCGCACCCGGACGCCACGTGGGTACGGGCCGACGCCCGGGCCCTGCCTTTCGCCGAGGACTTCGATCTCGCGGTCACCTTCGGAGCGCTTGGGCACTTCCTGCCCGCCGAACGGCCCGCACTCTTCGAGGGGGTGTACCGCGCGCTGCGGCCCGGCGGGCTCTTCACGTTCCCGATCGGGTCGCCGCCGCCGCTCGCCTCGGTCTCGCACTGGGCCACGCTCGGATTCGACGTGGCAATGCGGGTCCGCAATGCCGTGTGGCGTCCCCCGTTCGTCATGTACTACCGCACCAGCCCGCTGTCCGCGGTCCGCGACGACCTGTCGGCGGCCGGCTTCACCACGACCGCCGTCGCCTTGACCGTCCTGGGCCGGCACCGGGACGGCAGCCCGCGGTGCCGGCTCATCCTGGCGCGTAAGCCGGCAGAGGGGCACTGACTACGGCGGTGTGCTGGTCGAGGCGCGGTTGCGCAGGACGGGCGGCCGGATCACGCGCTGGCGGCGTGGCTTGCCTTCGATCGCGGCCACGACCATGCGTACCGCCGCCCGCATGATGCTGCCGATCTCCCAGCCGACGGTGGTCAGGCCGGGGAGAGCAGCCCGGAGACCGGGTGGTCGTCGTAGCCGGCGACCGACACGTCCTGCGGTATCCGCAGGCCCAACTCGGCCGCGGCGGCGTACGCCCCGTAGGCGATCGAGTCCGAGAAGCAGAACAGGGCGGTGGGCCGGTCGCGTTCACGCAGCACGCGGCGCGCGGCCGCGGTCGCCGCGACCAGGTTGTGTCCGGAGGTGACGATCGAGACGGCCAGGCCGAGCCGTTCCGCTTCGGCGGCGACGTGCACCTCGGCCGGCCGGTCCGGGGTGCTGGCCCGGCTCGGAGTCAGCACGGCGATGTTCCGGTGCCCGAGGCCGGCCAGGTGCTCCAGGGCCAGCGTCACCCCGGCCCGGTTGTCGAACAGGACCTCGCCCGCGGTGCGCGCCGCGACCAGTGAGTCGCCGATGCAGACCATCGGTACCGTGTCGGCCAGGGCCGCCCAGCCGTCGGCGGACGGGTCGACCGGCGACACGATGAGGCCGTCCACCCGCTGGTCGCGCAGTTGGTGGGCGATGGCCAGCTCGCGCTTGGGGTCGCCGCCGGCGTCGAGGATCAACGCGTACCGGTCGCGGGCCAGCAGTTCGCGGCCGATGCCTGCGGCGAGTTGCTGTTGCCACAGGTCCTCCAGCGAACCGCACAGCACTCCGACCAGCCCGGTCTGGCCGCCGGCGAGCGCGCGGGCGATGGGGTCGGCCTCGTAGCCGAGCTCGGCCGCCGCCTTGCGGACCCGCTCCTTGGTCTCGTCGGAGACCTGGAGCCCGCGCAGCGCGTAGGACACCGCGGCGGTGGACAGCCCGGTCGCCTCCGCAACCTCACGTAACGTTGCGCGTTTGTTTCGAGGCACGCGGCCAGCGTAGCGGTACGGCTGTCGCCCATCCCCACGCAGCGAGACGAGCCTTGACACGCGGCCATGTTAAGCGATTCACTGAAGCGCTTAACTGAAACGCTTAACATGGGTGAAACCTGGGAGGTCGGCCTGCGGATAGATGTCCACCAGCACCTGTGGCCCGAGGAGTTCGTCGAGGCCCTCCGGCGGCGTGCCCGGCCGCCGCGCCTGACGGGCTGGACGCTGCATCTCGACGGCGAGGCCGACTTCGCCGTCGACCCCGCGCAGCACGATCCGGTGGTACGCGCCGCCGAGGTCCGCGCGCAGGGAGCCAGCCTGGTCCTGGTCTCGCTGTCCAGCCCGCTGGGTATCGAGTGGCTCGCGCCGGAGCAGGCGTACCCGCTCATCGACGCCTACCACCGCGGTGCCGCCGCCCTACCGGCTCCGTTCCGGGCGTGGGCCGCGGCCTGCCTGAGCGAGGTCGACCCGGCCGCGCTGCGCGAGCAGCTGGGGCGGGGCTTCGTCGGACTGCAACTGCCCGCGACGGCGCTCGCGGATCCGGCCGGCTACGCGCGCTGCGCCCCGCTGCTGGACCTGCTGGAGGAGGTGGGTCTCCCGCTCTTCGTGCACCCGGGCGCCGCGCCGCCCGCCGCACCGGTGCCGTCCTGGTGGCCGGCCCTCGTGCCGTACGTGCACCAGATGCATCAGGCGTGGTACGCGTTTCGCGCGTTCGGCCGCCCGCGCCATCCCCGGTTGCGGGTCTGCTTCGCCATGCTGGCCGGACTGGCGCCGCTGCACGGCGAGCGGCTCGCCGTGCGCGGTGGTACGCCGGGGGTCGTTGACCCGTCGATCTTCCTGGACACCTCGTCGTACGGACCGCGCGCGATCGATGCGACCATCCGCGCGCTCGGCGTCGACGGCATCGTGTTCGGCACCGACCATCCCTATGCCGGCCCGGCCGACATGCGGCTGGGCGTCGCCGCCGAGCACGCCATCGTCGCCACCAACCCAGCCCGACTGCTCGCCCTGAAAGGAGACCACCGATGACCTTCTCGACCGCGTTCACCCGTGACCTGACCCGATCGGAGCTGCAAGCCCTCGTGGACGACCTGGCCGCGCGGCGCGACGCCTGGCAGGCGCAGGTGGCCTTCTCCGACACCCAGCGGCACTATGTCTCGCTGCACCGCGACGAGCATGTCGACGTCTGGCTGCTGTGCTGGACCCGCAGCAACGACACCGGTTGGCACGACCATGACATCTCGTCCGGCGCCGTGCGGGTCGTCCAGGGCGCGATCAACGAGCACAATCCCCGGATCGGCGGCGACCACGTGGCCGCGACGATACCGGCCGGCCAGTCGTTCCACTTTGGACCTGAGCACATCCATCGGCTCACCGGCGGCACGGACGACACCGTCACCATCCACGCGTACTCTCCGCCGCTGTGGCGGTTGGGCCAATACACCATCGACGGCGACGGTCTGATGCGCCGGGTGTCCGTCAGCTACGCCGACGAGCTGCGCCCGCTCGACGCGTACCCCGCGATGTATTGACCTATGCTTCGACATACGCTGTGAATATCGCTGTACGGCTGGAGGGAGCGGGTGTGACAGACGGTGCCGCGTCGGCGACCGAGCGCCTGTTGGCACTGTTCAACGGCCACCGGCTCTCGCCGACCCAGCGGCGGATCGCGCAGTACCTGCTCGACCACATGCCCGAGGCGGCGTTCCTGTCGAGCGTCGACGTGGCCGAACGTGTCGGGGTGAGCCAGCCGTCGGTCACCAGGTTCGCGATGGCGCTGGGCTTCTCCGGCTATCCCGCGATGCGTGACGCGCTGCGGCCGATCGCGTTGCGCGCGACGAGCGCTCCGGACAGCCAGGAGGACATCCGGCGCAACGAGTTCCAGGCGGCCGTGGACGCTGAGATCCGCAACCTGACGGCGCTGCGCGACGCGCTCGCAGATCCCCGCCCCGTGCTCGACCTCGGGCGCGACCTGTCCGGGTCGAGGCCGCTCACCGTGCTCGGCTCGCGGATTTCCGGCCCGCTCGCCGCGTACTTCGCCTACGGCGCCAGGCGCATCCATCCCGACGTCCGGCTGGCCGGCGGCGGCAGCACCGTGGCCGACGAGCTGCTCCAGTCGCGCGAGGCCGGGGGCACGTGGGTGCTGGCCTTCGCCATGCCGAGGTACGCCGCCGAGCTGCGCGCCGCCCTGCGCTGCGCTCGCGAGCTGGGGCTGCGCACCGCCGTGATCAGCGACGTGCTGATGCCGTTCGCCAGCGACGTCGACGTGTCGCTCAGCGCCGGCGTCGGCTCGCGGCTGGTCTTCGACTCGTACGCGGGACCGACGGTGCTGGCCACGATCCTGCTGCAGGCGATCGCCGACGCCGAACCCGACCGCGCCCAGCGGCGGCTGGACGCGTACGAGCAGTTGGCCGAGCGGCACGGCTTCTTCATAACGGGCTGATGCCGGGGTAGGTGGCGAGCAGGTCGGCGGCGGCCCGCAGGTCCGCGTCCAGGTTGCGGTCCGTGGTGGGCTCCGGCAGTACGGCGGCGGCGAGGTCGAACGCGTCGCGGGCCAACCCCGGGGCGGGCGCCGTGCCGCGCATCCGCAGTGCGCGGATGGCCGCCACCAGTTCGACCGAAAGGATCACCCGGTACGCCGCCACGGCCTGGGTGGTGTTGCGAGCGGCCTGGGCGGAGAACGGTGCGTGCTCCTCGACTCCGCGGGACACGACGGCGCTGGCGAGGGTCGCCGGCGTGGCGCAGTGGCGCAGGTCGGCGAGGGCGGACTGGGCCACGTACTCCAGGATCATCAGTCCGGACGACCCGGCGGGACCGGCGGCCAGGAACGGCGTCAGTCCCGTGATCGCGGGCTCCAGCATGGTCGTGGTGCGCGCGACCGACAGCGCCGCGGTCTGGTAGAGCCCGATGCGCAGCGAGTCCAGTGCCAGGCCCAGGTGGGCCATGTGGAAGTTCGCGTTGTGCAGGATCCGGGAGCCGGCCACGTCCACCAGCGGGTTCTCGCCGGCGGCGTTGAGCTCGACCGCGAGCGTGCGGTCCAGGGCCGCGGCCGCGTCGACCGCGGATCCGTGCACCTGGGGCATGGCCCGGTAGCTGTAAGGGTCCTGGATTCGCGCGGACCGCGTTGGCTGGCCGCGCAGCAGCCGCCGCAGGCTCGCCGCGACCGCCTGCTGTCCGGGGTGGGGTCGGGCACGCTGGACGAACTCGTCGTACGCCTCGATGTTGCCGTCGGCGCCGAGGAAGGCGAGCGCGCTGATCACGGTGGCGGCACCGAACAGGTCCGACAGGTTCGCGCAGGCGAGCGCGGCCTCTCCGATCAATGCCGCGTTGGAGCTGACGAAACCGACGGCGTCGGCCGGGTCGAACTGCACCGCTGGCACCTGCCCGCCCCGCCAGGGCAGCTCGCCGAGCAGGCACAGTGCGGCGCTGGCCAGCGCGCTCAGGTCACCGGTGCCGATGGCGCCGAAGGTGTACGCGGTGGGTGCCAAGCCGCGGTTGAGCGCCTCGGCCAGGGCGGTGAGCACCTCGGGACCGACCCCGGAGCCGCCAGCCGCGAGCTGGTTGAGCCGGACGACGAGCATGGCGCGGGCGATCACCGGGTCGAGCAGCGGGCCGGCCCCGGCGGCGTGGCTGCGCAACAGCCGCAGGCCGTGCGCGTCCCCCGCCGACGCGTCGGATCCCGGCTCCGGTGCCACCGTTACCAGCCGGTTGGCGCCGACGCCGGTGGTGCGCCCGTAGACCGGTCGCCGGGCGGCCAGCTCCTTGACCAGCGCGTGGGCGGCCGCCGCCCGGGCCAGGCCGGCGGCGTCCACCTGGACCGAGGCGCGGTCCTGGGCCACGCGGCGGACCTCGGCGCAGGTGAGCCCCGCACCGTCGATCAGCACGTCCGGGTGCGACATGGCTTCTCCTCGATGGGTGTCCGCGTGAGCGCACATGTGACGGACAGGTAAAACCTCATCGCCATTATCTTGACAGTCTCTTCATGCGACAAGAGCATGAATACATCCATTCACGGGCGGCTCTTGCGGAGACACCTTGATCACGTTTGCCGAGGTAACCAAGCGGTACCCGGACGGCACCGTCGCCGTCGACCAGCTCAGCCTCGATATCCCCGCGGGCAAGATCACTGTTTTCGTCGGGCCCTCGGGGTGTGGGAAGACCACGACACTACGAATGATCAATCGGATGGTCGAGCCGAGCTCGGGCACGATCCGGCTCGACGGAGAAGAGATCGGCAAGTCCGACCCGCCCACCCTGCGCCGGCGGATCGGGTACGTCATCCAGCACGGCGGGCTCTTTCCCCATCGGACGGTCGTGGACAACGTCGCCACCGTCCCGTACCTGCTGGGTTGGGACCGCCGCAAGGCTCGTGGCCGGGCGATGGAACTGCTCGAACTCGTCGGCCTGCCCGCGTCGTTCGCCAGGCGGTACCCGTACCAGCTCTCCGGCGGCCAGCAGCAGCGCGTCGGCGTCGCCCGCGCACTCGCGGCCGACCCGCCGGTCATGCTGATGGACGAGCCGTTCAGCGCCGTGGACCCGGTCGTGCGCAAGAGCCTGCAGGAAGAGCTGATCCGGCTCCAGGCCGAGCTGCACAAGACCATCGTCTTCGTGACCCACGACATCGACGAGGCGATCCGCCTCGGCGACCAGGTGTGCGTGCTGAAGGTGGGCGGCCGGATCGGGCAGTACGACACCCCGGCGAACCTGCTCGCCGCCCCCGCCGACGAGTTCGTCGCGCAGTTCCTCGGCGAGGACCGGGGCCTGCGGCGGCTCGCCTTCCTCGGCTCCGACGGCCTGTCCCTGGCCACCGATCGCATCGTCACCGCGGGCACGGCCCCGGCCGGGCTCGACTGGGCGCTCGTCGTCGACTCCGACCGCCGCCCGGCCGGCTGGTCGAACGCCGGCGACCCGGACCTGCTGCCGTGCGCGCGCACCTTCACCGTCGGCGTCGACTCGTTGCGCTCCGCCCTGGACAGCGCGGTCCTCAACCCCTCCGGGCTCGCCATCGGCGTCGACGGCGACGGCCGCGCGGTCGGGCTCGCCGACCAGTCGCAGATCACCGAGCGGCTGCGCACGCCGGTGGCGGGCCAATGAGCTGGGACTGGCGCTGGAGCTGGATCGGCACCCATCTCGACCTGCTCGGCGAACTGCTCGTCCAGCACGTCTACCTGGCGCTGGTGCCGGTGCTGATCGGCCTGGCGATCTCCCTGCCACTCGGTCTGTGCTGCGTACGCTGGCCGCGCCTCTACCCGTTCGTCCTGGCCGTGACGAGCACGATGTACGCCCTGCCGTCGCTGGCCCTGTTCGTCGTGCTCATCGAGTACACCGGGTTCAGCGGGTGGACCGTCATCATTCCGCTGACCATCTACACCCTGGCGGTACTGGTCCGCAACGTCGTCGACGGCCTGCACTCGGTTCCCGACCACGTACGGCAGGCCGCTGTGGCCATGGGCTTCTCGGCGGCACGGCGCCTCATCCAGGTGGAGCTGCCGGTGGCCGTACCGGTCGTGTTCGCCGGGCTGCGGGTGGCCACGGTGGCGAACATCAGCCTCGTCAGCATCGGTTCGCTGATCGGCATCAGCGGCCTCGGCCAACTCTTCGTCGACGGCATCCAGCGCAACTTTCCCACCCCGATCGTCGTCGGCATCGTGCTCACGGTCGCCCTGGCGGTGCTCGCGGACGCGGCGCTGGTACTGCTCCAACGCGTGCTCACCCCGTGGAGCCGGACCAGAAGGACCACAGCATGAACATCGTGCAACTCGTGCTCGACTGGTTCACCGATCCCAGCCAGTGGTCCGGCCCGGACGGCATTCCCAACCGGGTGGCCGAACATCTCTACTACTCCGGGCTGGCGCTGCTGATCGCGGCGGGCATAGCGCTGCCGCTCGGCCTGCTGATCGGCCACACCGGCCGGGCCGGCTTCCTCGTGGTGAACTCGGGCAACGCCGCCCGCGCGCTGCCCACCCTCGGCCTGGTCGGGCTGGCGGTGGTGGTGTTCGGCATCGGGCTCGTGCCCACCCTGGTCCCCTGGTCGCGCTGGCGATCCCGCCGATCCTGGTCAACACGTACGAGGGAATCCGGCAGGTCGACGCGGAGCTGCGCGACGCGGCGCAAGGCGTCGGCATGACCGGTCCGGAGGTCCTGCTCCACGTCGAACTGCCGGTCGCGCTGCCGCTGATCATCCTCGGCCTGCGGACCGCGGCGATCCAGATCGTGTCCACCGCCACGATCGCCGCGTACGTGGGGCTCGGCGGGCTCGGCCGCTACATCTTCGACGGACTGGCCCGGCGGGAGTACGAGGTCATGGTCGGCGGTGCCGTCCTGGCCGTGCTGCTGGCGCTGCTGACCGAAGCCGCCTTCGCCCTGCTGGCCAAGGCGACCGTCGCCCAAGGCGTACGCCACCGGGCGACCGCACGGTGACCACCAGATAGATCCCCCGAAAGGATTACCCAGGATGAACGCCAAAATCCGAATGGTTGTCGCCCTTGCCGGCGCGAGCGCGACGCTGGCGCTGGCCGCCTGCGGCGGAGACGACGGCTCCAACCCGCTGGACTCAGCCGGAGGCGGTGGCGCCGGCGAGGTCGTGGTCGGCTCGGCCAACTTCCAGGAGAACGTGCTCCTCGGCGAGATCTACGCACAGGCACTGGAGGCCAAGGGCGTAAAGGTCACCCGGCAGTTCAACATCGGCGCCCGCGAGATCATCTACGACCAGATCAAGTCCGGCAACCTCTCGATCCTGCCGGAGTACAACGGCGCACTCCTGGCGTACCTCGACAAGGCCGCCACCGCGACCGGCACCGCCGACGTCAACGCGGCGCTCGTCGCCAAGCTGCCCGCCGAGCTGGAACTGCTGACCTCAGCGGCCGCGGAGGACAAGGACTCGGTCGTCGTCACCAGCGAGACCGCGTCCAAGTACAACCTCAAGTCGCTCGCCGATTTGTCACCGGTCGCCAAGGACCTCGTGCTCGGCGGCCCGCCGGAATTCAAGACCCGCACCCAGGGCGTGGTCGGGCTCGCCAGCACGTACGGCATCGAGTTCAAGGAGTTCAAGTCGCTGGACACCGCCGGCCCGATCACCGTGGCCGCGCTGAAGAAGGGCGACGTGCAGGCGGCCAACCTGTTCACCACCGACCCCGCGGTCCCGGAGAACGGGTTCGTCGTCCTGGAGGACCCGAAGAACCTGTTCAGCTCGCAGAACGTCACCCCGCTGGTGAACAAGGCCAAGGTCAACGACACGATCCGCGGCGCCCTCGACGCGGTCTCGGCCAAGCTCGACACCACCACCCTGGCCGCCCTCGACAAGAAGGTGATCAGCGACAAGCAGGACGTCGAGACGGTGGCCAAGGAGTGGCTGAGCGCCCAAGGGCTCGTGTGACGGTGAGTGGGGCCGGTACGGTGCGGGCGGCGCGTGGCGCCACCCGCACCGCTCGCGCTGCGTCACGGCTGAGGCGGGTTGGCCAGCATGTCGACGATGTGTTCCACGGTGATCCGGCGTAGGTCGGTGCCGCCCAGGTCGAGGTCCACCTCGTGCGCGGCCTCCACGGCGTCGATCAACCGCAACCAGCCCAGTGAGTCCAGGCCGAGATCGTGCAGCGGCTCGGCGCCGGCCAGCGCGGCGTTGGCCGGCACGGCGCCGTCGGTCGCCTGGGCGATGAGGGTGGCGACCCGGCGTCGAAGCTCGGCGCGTTCCATCAGCGCCCGCCCGCGACGCCGGCGAGCGACCGGTGCACGATCATGGCGATCTCCGCGACCGTGGGTGTGTCGAAGAACGCGTCCAGCGGCACCTCGACGGCGTACCGCTGCCGTATCCGGCTGCTGATCCTGGTGATCGTGAGCGAGTGGCCGCCGAGGTCGAAGAGGTCCTCGTGCGGGCCGATGTCGTCGACCTGGAGCACGTCCTGCCAGATCGCGGTCAGCTCGGTCACCACCGGGTCGCCGCCGCCCGCGCCCGCCGCGGCGGGATCCGGATCGGTGGGTCCCGGGCGGGGTGGATCCGGCAGCGCCGCGCGATCGAGCTTGCCGTTCGGCGTGCGCGGCAGATGGTCCACAGTGGACCAGATGGTGGGCACCATGACTGCCGGCAGCGTCTCGGCCAGGTGCCGCCGTAAGTCGGCCGGCTCCGGGGGCGTACCGCGCGGCACCGTGTAACCCACGAGGTGCGTGCCGCGCAGGACGACCGCGCCCTCGGCCACCCCGGGGTGGGCCAGCAGGCGGGCCTCGATCTCGCCCAGCTCGACCCGGTGCCCGCGGATCTTGACCTGGTTGTCGTCGCGGCCGACGTAGACCAGCCTTCCGTCGGGCAGCCACGCGCACCGGTCTCCCGTGCGGTAGAGCCGGCCGCCGGGCGCGAACGGATCGGGCCGGAAGCGCTCGGCGCTGAGCGCCGGGTTGCCGAGATAGCCGTCGGCTACGCCGTGGCCGGCCAGGTAGAGCTCGCCGGTCAGTCCGGTGGGGACGGGCCGCTGCGCCTCGTCCAATACGTACGCTCGGGTGTTGGCTATCGGCCGGCCTATCGTGACCCGGTCCAGGTCCGGCGGGATCTCCTCGGCGGTGGACCAGATCGTCGTCTCGGTCGGACCGTACACGTTGAACAGTCGGGCTACCCGGGGCCGCAGTTCGCGGGCGAGTGGCAGCGGCAGCGCCTCCCCGCCGGTGAGCGCGACCACCGCGTCGCGGCCGTCGAAGCCGCCGTCGAGCAGGATCCGCCAGCCGGAGGGCGTGGCCTGCACGTGGGTGACCCGCTGGCCGTGGATCAGCCGACGCAGCCGGGTGCCGTCGGTTGCCGCTCCCTCGGGAGCGATCACCACGCGTCCGCCCCCGATCAGCGGCAGGTACAGCTCCAGCGCGCTGATGTCGAACGACAGCGACGTCAGCGCCAGCCACCGGTCGGTCGGTCCGCTGCCGAGCAGGTCGCGCATGCCCAGCAGCAGGTTCGCCAGCGCGCCGTGGGAGACCGCCACCGCTTTGGGCGCGCCGGTCGAGCCGGAGGTGTACATCACGTAGGCCAGGTCGCCGGGCGTCGGTGGGCGGCCCGGGGCGGGCGGTGGGTCCGCGGTCGCGGCGAGGTCGGCGGGGTCCGTCACCACCAGCGCGGGGCGGCGTGAGCGAGGATGAAGGACCGCCGCGCCGCCGGGTACGCCGGATCCACCGGCACGTATGCCGCGCCGCAGCGGGCGATGGCCAGCAGCAGCACCAGGGACCACCAGGATCGCGGAACGCAGACGGCGACCAGCGACCCGGCGCCGACACCGCGCCGGCGCAGGATCGCGGTGAGGCGTGCGACGGCGGCGTCGAGTTCGGCGTACGTCAGGACGCGTTCACCGTCCACAATGGCCACCCGATCCGGCCAGGTGCGCACAGACGCCGCCAGGAGCGCCGGCAGCGTGCTGTCGGGCGGGTACGGCCGGGCCGTGTCATTCCATTCCCGCACGATCCGGTGCCGTTCGGCAGGTGGCAGTATCGGCAGTGCTGCCGCCGGCTGGTCATGGCCGTCCACGATGGACGACAACACGGTGGCCAGGTGCGCGCCGATCCGCTCCACCGCGTCGGTCGCCATCGCCTCGACGCTGTGTTGCAGGGCGATTCGCGGGCCGTCGGGCGCATCGACGATGAGCAGGTTCAGCGCATTGCGGGCCGCCGGAGCCGGGAAGAACCACTCCATAGTGGACGAAACGCCGGGGAAGCGTGGCTCGGTGGGCTGGCGCCGGTAGCTGACCGACACCGCGGTCAGGGCCGCGGACGGGCGCAGTCCGCTGACCGCACGGGCCAGCGGCACCGCCCGCACGTCGTACAGCTCCCGCAGCCCGGCGCGGACCGTGCGGGCGTACTCGCGAACGGTGCCGCGCAAGGGGGTGACCGCCAAAGGCAGTTCGTTGACGAACAGGCCGACCTCGCCCGCGGTTGGCGCGGTTCGGGTGGACAGCGCCACCGACACCGGCAGGCCGGCGTTGCCGTACCGGGCCAGCAGGGCGTGCACCGCGGTGAGCAGCAGCTCGAACCGGGTGACGCCGAGCCGCCGCGCGGCCGGGTCGATCCGGGCGGCCAGCTCGGCGGGCAGCGCCAGGTGGACGGTGCCGCCGGGCCCGGCGCCCGGCGGCTCCCGCCGCAGTCCGGGCAGGACGGGGTCGGGCGCCGGTGACCAGCGGGACGTCCAGTAGGCGCGGGCCCGGGGCAGGTCGGCGGCCACCCGCTCGCGGTCCGCCGCGACGGAGCTGGCCGGCGGCGCGACCGGTCCGGCCAGCTCGACCAGGTGGCCGGCGAGCGCGGCGCGGTAGGCGGCCGCGAGGTCGCGGGCCAGCACGTCCTTGGAGTGCCCGTCGAAGACGAGGTGATGGGCGACGACCAGCAGCAGGCTGCGGCCCGGGCCGGCGGTGAGCAGGGTGAACCGGGCCAGTGGGCCGGTGTGCAGGTCGAACGCGCGGGCGACCTCCGCGCGAATGCTCTCCTCGGAGAGCTCGCCGTGTTCGAGTGCGATCTTCATGGCGGCCGGGACCAGCACCGGTACGTCGCCGTCGATGGCCACCGCATTGCTCAGCGCCGGGTGCCGTTCGACCACTGCCGCGCACGCCTCGCCGAGCGCCCGCTCGTTGAGGCCGGCGCCGAAGTGGATGCCGAACGCCATCTGGTAGGCCCCGGCGGCGACCCCGGCCCGCTCGGTGAACCAGACGGCGTGCTGGGCGTGGCCGGTCTCGGTCGTGCTCACGGTGCTCCTGTCCGGTCGGGTTCGCCGGTGTCGGCGAAGAGGGGGCGAGCTGTCGTTTGAGGACCTTGCCGGCCTCGTTGCGCGGGAGGTTGTCGCGTACCAGCAGGTGCGCGGGCAGTTGGTAGTCGGCCAGGCGGGTGGACAGGAAGCCGCGGATCGCCGGCAGGGTCAGCGCGCCCTCCGGCGTGGCGGCGCGCGCCACGACGACCGCCGCCAGCACCGATTCGAGAACGGGGTGCGGTACGCCGAGCACAGCGGCCTCCGCGACCTGGGGGTGCTCGTGCAGGGCGGCCTCGACCTCCACTGTGGAGATCCGGTAAGCGCCGGACTTGACGACGTCCTGGCGCCGGTCGGTCAGGTACAGGTAGCCGTCGGCGTCCAGCCGGCCGAGATCGCCCATGCGAACCCAGTCGCCGCGGAACGTGGCGCGGCTGGTGTCCGGATCACCGTGGTAAGCGCGCGGATACGGCGAGCGCAGCCACAACTCGCCGGTCTCGCCGTCCGGGAGCGGGTTGCCGGCGCTGTCGGCGATCATCAGCGTGCCACCGGCCGGGCGGCCGAGGGCGGCCGGCCGGGACGGGTCGAAGATCATGCTGACCTCGGCGGGCGCGGCCTCGGTCGAGGTGTAGTAGTTGACGATGGCCGCGTTGGGGAACGCCGCGGCCAGCCGCGCGGCCACCGCCGGCGGCAACGCCGCCGCGGTCGAGCCGACCAGGTGGACGCCGGACAGGTCCTGCCCGGCGAGGGCGCCGCAGTCGAGCAGCTCGATCGCCAGCGACGGTACGAGGAAGACGGTGCCCACCCGGTCCGTGCCGAGCAGCCGGGCGAACCGGGCCGGCGTCGGTCGGGCGAGGGTCAGTGCGCCGGGTCGCGCGTACAAGGCGTTGAGCAGCATGGTCTGCGCCGCGTTGGTGCCGATGGCGAAGGCGTGTGCGAACCGTTCGGAGTGCGCCAGCCGCAGCCGGCGCGGGTGCGTGGGCGCGCCCAGGGTCAGGTTGGCGTGGGTGGCGACAACACCCTTGGGCCGGCCGGTGGTGCCGGAGGTGTACAGGATCTGCGCGATGTCTTCCGGGCGTACCGGTGCCGGCTCTCCAGCCATCTTCGAGCCGGACGCGAGCAGATCGGGCACGGACGCCGTCCATACCGCCGCCGGCACGCCCGCCGGCCGGGCCACCCCGTGGCCCTGCAACACGGCGGCGGCCGCGCAGTCGGCCAGCGCGTGGCCGAGCTGGCCGGGCGAGAGCCGGTCCGACAGCGGTACGGCCACGCCCCCGGCCCGCTGGATCCCGCAGTAGGCGACGGCGAAGTCGGGCCAGTTCGCGGCGCCGTACCGCAGCGTGACCCGGTCGCCGCCGCGTATGCCGCGCTCGCGCAGGGCGGCCGCGACGGCGCTGGCGCCGGCGTCCCACCGCGCGAGGGTGAGGGCAGGCCCGCCGGCCACCTCGATGGCCACGTGGTCCGGCTCCAGGCCCGCGCGCCAGGCGAGAAACCCGGACACGGTACGGGGCGGGCTCATGTGGTCTGCCTCCTCGGCAAGCCGCGCGGCGTCGGGTCAATCCAGCGTGAACGGCAAATCCATCGATGGGATCGGCCGAACGGTCATAGGAATGCGCTTTCCCAGCCGAGTTACGGAACCGTCACGGTGAGCACATACTTGCCGGGATGTGCAGAGCCGTCGATGGCCGCACACTGTCGACTGTGGACGGAGGTGGCCGCGTGGCGGTGCCGCTGACCTGGGGGCAGCGTGCGCTGTGGACAGCCATTCAGCGGCGAGGCGCGGAGCAGGCCCTGATGAGCATGCGGCGGGTCGTCGCCGTTCCCCGCGGCGCCCCCGCCGACGTCGACAGCGTGGCGCGCGCCATCGGGGTGCTGATCGGCCGGCACAGTTCGCTGCGCACCCGCATCCAGACGCTCGACGGCCAGCCGTACCAGGTGGTCGTGGACAGCGGCGAGCTGCCGCTGCTGTCCCGCGAGGCCGGTGAGCCCGACGGCGGTGCGGCCGTGGCGCATGCCGTCGCCGAAGAACTGGCCGCCGCGCCGTTCGACCACGCGGGGGAGTGGCCGCAGCGAGTGGCGCTGGTCCGGGACGGGGACCGGGTACGGCAGGTCGCGCTCGCCTTCAGCCACACGACCGTCGACTTCCGGGCCGTCGAGATCCTGCTCCGGGAGCTACGGCTGCTGCTGTTGCGCGGGCACGTGCGTACGCCCGCCCCGCTGCAGTCCGTCGATATCGCCCGCCTGGAGCAGGGCCCGGATCGGGCCCGTTCGGAGCGGGCCGTGGCGCACTGGGTCAGCGGCTACGACCAGCTCCCGACCGACACTCTGCCGCCGGTGGGCCCACCGCTGACGCCCCGGTTCCAGCGGGTGGTGCTGGTCTCCGAGGCGGCGGACACGGCGATCCGGCTCGCCGCCACACGGCACCGGGTCACCAGCACCACCGTGCTGCTCGCGGCGGTCGCGGTGGTGATCTCGGTGTGGTCCGGCACGGACGTGTGCGGCATGCACTCGATGGTGCACAACCGCGCACTGGACGGGTACCGGGACGCGATCGCCAAGCTGAACCAGGTAGGACTGGTCGTCGTCGACACGCGGGACCGGCCGAGCTTCGCCGAGTTGCTGTCGCGGGTCTTCCGGGCGGCGGTGCGCGGGTACCGGCACGCGCACTACGACCCGGCGCAGCTGCGCGCGGCGTTTCAAGCGGCCGGGCACCCGTACGAGAACGGCGTGAGCCCGCACTGCTTCTTCAACGACATCCGCCTCAGCACCGACGCCGACCTGTTTGGACACGCGACCGACGAGGCGGACGTACGGGCGGCGATGCGCCGGTCGACGGTGGCCGTGGCCGAGGGGTTCGAGCGGTTCACCTGGCGGCTGCGCGTGCAGGTCCTGGACGCGCCCCGCGGCGTCGGCATCGCCGTCACCGGGGACACCGCCTACCTGCCGCCGCCCGTCGCCGAGCGCTTCCTGCACGACGTCGAGCGGGTCCTGATCGAAGCGGCCTTCGGTGATGTGCCGTGGCCATGGCTGTCCATGACGACGACACCCGGGGGTGCGAACCGTGATTGAAGTGCCGCTTTCGCCCGCGCAGGAGCGGTTGTGGTTTCTGGACCGGTTCGACCCGGGTCAGCCGAACAACGTGGTGCTCTCCCGGCGGCTGCGCGGCCCGGTCGACGCCGACCGGCTTGCCCGGGCCTTCGGCGCGGTCACCGCACGGCACGACGCGCTGCGGGCCACGTTCCCCGAGCGCGACGGCGTGCCGGTACAGGCGATCGGCGATCCGGGCCCCTTCGCCTTGGACCGGCGCGACCTGACCGACGAGCCGCCCGCGCTGCGGGAGGACCGGGCCCGCCAGGTCGGCCTGGAGCTGTTCGACGCCGGGTTCGACCTCGCCGAGGGCCCGTTGATCCGAGCCACGCTGCTGCGCCTCGGCGACGACGATCACGTGCTGATCGTGGTGGCGCACCACATTGTCTTCGACGGCAGCTCCCAGTCCATCCTCGTCCGCGACCTGGGCGAGGCGTACGGCGTACTGGCCGCCGGCGGCCCGGCCGACCTCGCGCCGCCGCCGGTCACCTGGAGCCAGTACGTGCGCGAGCAGGCCGAGCAGCCGCCGGAGAAGGCCGAGCAGGCACTCGCGTACTGGCGCGAACGCCTCGCCGACGCGCCGGCGCTGACCCTGCCGACGGACGCGAGCCGGCCGTTGTTCAAGACCCCGCGCGCCGAGCAGGCCCGGCACGACCTGGACGCGGAGCTGACCGCCCGGCTCGAACAGTTGGCCCGGGCCCAGCGCTGCACCCTGTTCATGCTCCTGCTGGGCGTCTACCAGGTGCTGCTGAGCCGGCACGCCGGCCAGGACGACGTCACCGTCGGCACGGCCAGTGCCGGGCGGACCCGGCCCGAGCTGGAGTCGATGATCGGGTGCTTCGTCTACACCCTCGTGCTGCGCGGGGACCTGTCCGGCGACCCGACAGTCCGGGAACTGTTGCGGCGCACCCGCACCGCCGCGCTGGAGGCGTACGCCCACCAGGACATCCCGTTCGAGCGTCTGGTCGGTGAGCTGGACGTGGCCCGGGACGTCAGCCGGACGCCGCTGTTCGAGACCATGCTGGTGCTGCACACGCAGACCCGGGCCGAGCTCGACGTGCTGCCCGGCGTGGCCGGCGAACGGTTCGAGGTCGGCATCTCGCAGACCCTGTTCGACCTGGTCGTCGACGCGTCCGTCACGTCCACCGGGCGGCTGGCGCTGCGGGCACGGTACGACTCGGCCATCTTCACCGCCGAGACGGTCACCGCGCTGCTGCGCCGCTACGAGGGCCTGCTGCGGGCCGCCGTCGCCGACCCCGACCGGCGCATCGGCGAACTGCCGATGGACGACGCCGCCGGGCAGCGCCAGGTGCTCGCCCGCGGCCAGGGCCCCCGCCGCCGGTACCCGGGCACGGTGCCGTCGCTGTTCGCCGCCCGGGCGGCCGCGGCGCCGGATGCGCCCGCCGTCGGGCCCTACACCTACGGCCAGCTCGATGCGCGCGCCAACCGCATCGCCCGGCACCTGCGCCAGCGCGGCGTCCGGCCCGGCTCGGTGGTCGGCATCTGCCTGCAGCGCAGCCCGGACCTGCTCGCCACGCTGCTGGCCGTGTGGCGCGCCGGTGCCGCCTACCTTCCGCTCGACCCGGCGCTGCCGGCCGCCCGGATGGCCTGGCTGCGCGCCGACGCAGCCATCGAACGTCTGGTGACCTGCCAGGACCACGCCGCGTCCGCGGACGGCGCCGACCCGGAGCAGGTGATCTGGCTGGACCGCGACGCCGGCGCGATCGACAGCCAGCCGGCGCAGGCGCTCACCCCGGCCGGCGGCCCGGAGGCGCTCGCCTACGTGCTCTACACCTCCGGCTCCACCGGCCGCCCCAAAGGCGTCGGCGTCCCGCACGGCGCGCTGACCAACCTGCTGCTGTCCATGCGGGACACCCTCGGCAGCGGTCCGTCCGACGTCTGGCTGGGCCTCACCTCGCCGTCGTTCGACATCAGCGGCCTGGAGCTCTACCTGCCGCTGGTGACCGGCGGCCGGCTCGTGCTGGTGCCGGAGGACACCGCCCGCGACGGCATCGCCATCACCCGGATCGTCAGCGACCACGCGGTCACCCACGTGCAGGCCACCCCCTCGGGCTGGCGGATGCTGCTCGACGCCGGCTTCAACGCACCCCAGGTGACCGCGCTGACCGGCGGCGAGGCTCTCCCGCCGCCGCTCGCGCGCCAGTTGCGGCCGCGGGTGCGCCGACTGTTCAATGTGTACGGTCCAACCGAGACGACGATCTGGTCCACCGCCACGGAGCTGCCGGCCGCGGTGAGCGACGTGACCCTCGGCGAACCGATCGGCAACACCCAGGTGTACGTCGTCGACGCCGCGCTGCGGCCGGTGCCGATCGGCGTACCCGGCGAACTGGCCATCGGCGGCGCCGGCGTCGCCTGGGGCTACCTCGGCCGGCCGGCGCTGACCGCGGAACGGTTCGTGCCCGACCCGTACGGCTCCCCGGGGGCCCGCCTCTACCGGACCGGAGACCGGGTCCGGTGGCGCCGCGACGGCCGGCTGGAGTTCCTCGGCCGCACCGACGCGCAGGTGAAGATCCGGGGCCACCGCATCGAACTGGGTGAGATCGAGGCGCGGCTGGCCGAGCATCCCGACGTGAACCAGGCCGCCGTCATCACCACCGGCGACGGCGCCGACACCCGCCTCGTCGCATACCTGACCGCCGCGCCGGGCCGTACGCCGCAGAGCCGGCCGTTGCGCGCCGACCTGGCGCAGGTGCTGCCCGGCTACATGGTGCCGGGCCAGCTCGTCGTGCTCGACCACCTGCCCCTGAACACGGCCGGCAAGGTCGACCGCCGCCGGCTGCCCGCCGTCGGCGCGCACGACCTTCAGGTACGCGAGTACGTGGCGCCGCGCAGCGAGATCGAGCACGTCGTCGCCGCCACCTGGGCCGAGGTCCTCGGCCGCGAACGCGTCGGCGCGCTGGACGACTTCTTCGACATCGGCGGCCACTCGCTGCTGGCCACCAAGGTGGTCGCCCGGCTCGGCGCGGCCCTCGTGCTGGAGATCCCCATCCGCACCCTGTTCCTGAGCTCCACCGTCGCCGACTTCGCCGCCGCCGTCGAAGAGCTGCTGCTGGCCGACGTGGCCCGGCTGTCCGACGACGAGGTGGCCGGGCTCATCGACGGCGGGCCACGGTGACCGCCACGCCGGCGGACACCGCGCCGCCCGACCGGCTCTCGGCGCAGCGGCAGGCGCTGATCGCCCAGCGGCTGCGGCGAGCCGGGGCGGGCACGCCCGCCCCGGCGGCCATCCCGCGGCTGCCGGCCGGCGCGGCGCCGCCCATCTCCTTCGCGCAGGAGCGGCTGTGGTTCATGGAGCAGCTCAGCGCCGGCACCACCGCGTACGTCATGCGCACGGCAGTGCGCCTACGGGGCCGGCTGGACCTGGACGCGCTGCACCTTGCCCTGGACGACGTCGCCGCCCGGCACGACAGCCTCCGGACGTACTTTCCGGCCGCCGACGACGGGCGGCCGGTGGTGCGGATCGCCGAGCGGGTCAGCGTCCCGTTCCGCGTCGTGCCGCTCGGCACGCACGCCGGCACCGACGTGCTGGGCTGGGCCCGTGCGGTGACCACGGCCGACTCCGGAGCGTTCGACCTGACCCGGCCGCCGCTGCTGCGGGCGACGGTGGTCGAGATCGGACCCGACGACCACGTCGTGCACGTCGCGATGCATCACATCGTCAGCGACGGCTGGTCCAGGCCGGTGCTGCTCGGCGACTGGGCGGCGCTGTACGCGGCCCGGACCGGTCTCGGGGCGTCGCCGGAGCCGCTGCCGGTCCAGTACGGCGACTACGCCGACTGGCAACGGCGGCGACTGTCCGGTGCGGCAGCCGAGCGCGACCTGACGTACTGGCGGCAGGAACTGGCCGGGCTGCCGCCGATCGAGCTGCCCACCGACCGACCCCGCCCCGCACAGCAGGGCGCCGACGGCGCCGGCCACAAGATCCGGCTCCCGGACGAGCTGGTCGAGGCGCTGCGCCGGCTGGGACGCGAGCACGGCGCCACCCTCTACATGACGCTGCTGGCCGGCCTGCACACCCTGCTGTACCGGGTCACCGGCCAGCGCGACGTCGCGGTCGGCTCGCCGGTCGCCGGCCGGCTGCGGCCCGAGCTCGAACGCCTCGTCGGCCTGTTCGTCAACATGCTCACCCTGCGCGCCGGCATCCGGCCCGACATGACGTTCGCCGAGCTGCTGGCCCAGACCCGCGAGCGGGTTTTGGCCGCGCTCGGCCACCAGGAGCTGCCGTTCGAGCGGCTCGTGCAGGACCTCAACGTCGAGCGGGACACCAGCCGGTCGCCGCTGTTCCAGGTGCTGTTCGGCATGCACAACTCCGAAGGCCCGGCCGGCGCCTGGCCCGGCGGCCTGACCGCCCTGCGGTACGGCCTGCAGGTCACCAGCACCCGGCACGACCTCTCGCTGTACGTGGACGACCGGGCCGACGGCATGTGGGGCGTCTTCGGGTACCGGACCGACCTGTTCGACGCCGGCACCGTCGCCCGGCTCGCCACCGGATACCGGCGCCTGCTCGCCGCGGCGGCGGCCAGGCCGGATACACCGCTGGCCGACCTCGACCTGATGGACCGCGCCGAGCGATCGGCCGTGCTCCGGCTGGGCGCCGGACCGCGGCCCGCCTCGGCCCGTCCGGGCGACGACGCCGGCACTCTCGACGCCGTCATCGCGCCGCACGTCGCCGCCACACCCGATGCGCCGGCGGTGGTCTCCGGCGAGACGACGCTCACCTACCGGGCCCTGGACGCGGGCGCGAACCGGGTGGCCGCGTGGCTGCGCGGGCGGGGCGTGGGTCGGGGTTCGCTGGTCGGCGTGTGCCTGGAGCAGGCGCCCGAGCTGGCCACCGTGCTGCTGGGTGTGCTGCGGGCCGGCGGCGCGTACGTTCCGCTGGACGCGGAGCAGCCGGCGGCCCGGCTCGCGTCCATGGTGGACGACGCCCGCCCCACCCTGGTGCTGACCACGACGGAGCTGGCCGGCCGCTTCGGTGCGGCGCCCGTCGTCTGCCTCGACCGGGTACGAGAGCAGATCGCCCAGCACGGCGCCGCACCACCCGACCCGGTCGCCGGCCCGGACGACCTCGCCTACGTCATCTACACCTCCGGGTCCACCGGCCGGCCCAAGGGAGTGGCGGTGGCGCACCGGCAGGTGCGCCGCTACCTCGACGGCGTCGGGGCGCGGTTCGAGCCGGCGCCCGGGGCCCGGTGGGCGCTGCTGCAGTCGCTCTCGTTCGACTTCGCGGTCACCGTCTTCTACCTCGGCCTGGCCACCGGCGGGTGCGTGCACCTGGTGCCGCGCCGCTGCACCGGTGATGAACTCGCCGCGTACCTGCGCCAGCACCACGTCGACTACCTGAAGATGACCCCGTCCCACCTGGCCGCGCTGGCCACCGAGGTGCCGGCGACCGCGTTGACGCCGGCGCGCGCGTTGATCCTCGGCGGCGAGGCGTCCCGGCTGGACTGGGCGGCCGAGCTGGCGGCCGGCCCGGCGGCGGTGTTCAACCACTATGGACCGACCGAGGCCACCGTCGGCATCACCGTCCAGCGCGTCGAGCCGTCCGCGGGCGGGTCTGGGGCCACACCGATCGGCGTACCGCTTCCGCACGCCCGGGTGTACGTCCTGGACGAACGGCTGCGGCCCGTGCCGATCGGCGTGCCGGGCGAGATCTACGCCGGCGGCGACCGGCTCGCCCGCGGCTACCTCGGCCGGCCGGCGCTGACCGCCGAGCGCTTCCGGCCCGACCCGTACGCGGACGAGCCCGGCGCCCGCATGTACGCCACCGGCGACCTCGGCCGGTGGCGCGCCGACGGCTCGCTGGAGTTCCTCGGCCGCCGGGACGGCCAGGTCAAGGTGCGGGGTACCGGGTCGAGCTGGGCGAGGTGGAGGCGGCGTTGGCCGCGTGTCCCGGCGTGGGCGCGGCGGTCGCGATGCTGCGCGGCGACCGGCTCGTCGGCTACCTGCAGCGCGTACCGGGCGCGGCCGAGCCGAGCCACGCGGATCTGCGCCGCCAGCTCGCCGAGGCGCTGCCGGAGTACATGATCCCCAGCCAGCACGTGTGGCTGGACCGGCTCCCGCTGCAGGAGCACGGCAAGGTCGACCGGCGCGCGCTGCCCGAGCCGAGCGCGGCCGCGTCCACAGTGGAGTATGCACCGCCGGCCGGCCCGGTCGAAGAGGCGATCGCGGGCGTCTGGGCCGAGGTGCTGGGGGTGCCCCGGGTCGGCGCGCTGGACGACTTCTTCGACCTGGGTGGCCACTCGCTGCTCGCCACCCAGGTCGCGGCCCGGCTGCGCCGCACGCCCGGCCTGGAACGACCGACCAGCGTGCTGGACCTCTTCCAGGCGCGCACCGTGCGCGCCCTGGCCGAACTGACCGCCGCGGGATCGTCCGGGGAGCCCGCCAGGCTGCTGCACGAGCTGAGCCGGCCACCGACCGGGTCCCGGCTGCGCTCGTACGTGTGCGTGCCGTACGGCGGCGCGAACGCCGTCGTGTACCAGCCGCTGGCCGACGCGCTACCCGACGGGCACAGCCTGTACGCCGTCGCGGTGCCCGGTCACGACATCGGGTTGGCCGAGCAGACCGAGCCGCTCGTCGTCACCGCGGAACGGTGTGTGCGGGAGATACTGTCCACAATCGACGGCCCGCTGGTCATCTACGGCCACTGCGGGCCGGGCGGGGCGCTGGCCGTCGAGATCGCGCGGCGGCTCGAGGCGGCCGGCCGCGACCTGGACGCCGTCTACGTCGGCGGCATCTTCCCCTTCGCCCGGCCGGTCCGCGGCCTGGCCGGCCGGCTGTCCCGGCTCCGGCTGCGCGAGCGGCTGCGCGGCGACCGGGTGTACGCGAACTGGCTGCAGGGCATGGGCGCCGACCTCGGCGCGCTCGACGAGGAGCAGCGGCGGTTCCTGATCCGGGCCATGCGCCACGACGCGGAGGCCGCCGAGGACTACTTCACCGACCTGATGCACCAGCGGGTCACCCGGCTACGCGCGCCGATCGTCTGCGTGGTGGGGCAGTGGGATCCCGGCACCGACTACTACCAGGAGCGTTACCGCGAGTGGCACTTCCTCACCGGGACCACGGCCCTCGTCGTACTGGCCGAGGCGGGGCACTACTTCGCCAAGTTCCGCGCCAGCGAGCTGGCCGAGATCCTCACCGGCGTCGACCGGCGACTCGACCGGCCCGTACCACCCGCCGACCCGGACGCCTCGTGGCAGCTGGCCGCGGTGTCCACCCACGACACCGCCAGCCCGGCCGTGGGGCCGCAGCCGGGGATGCGGCGCTTCACCGCCGTCGCCGCCGGACAGATCGTCTCGGCGACCGGCTCGGCGCTGACCGGGTTCGCCGTTCCACTGTGGACCTATCTGGACACCGGCTCGCTGCTGCGGTTCGCCCTGTTCTCCGTGCTGGCCCAGGTGCCGGGCATCGTGGTGGCACCGCTGGCCGGCGCGATCGTCGACCGCAGCGACCGCCGGCGCGCGATGATCGCCGGCGACGCCGCCGCCCTGGTGGCGATAGCCGCCTTCGCGGCTCTGCACTGGACCGACACCCTCGCCGCCTGGCACGTGTACGCGTTCGTCGGCTGGCTGTCGGTGGCGTTGACCTTCCAGCGCCTGGCGTACCTGTCCGCCGTGCCGCAGCTGGTGCCCAAGCGCTATCTCGGCCACGCCAACGGAATGGTGCAACTCACCGGGGGAGTCGCCCAGTTCGTCGTACCGCTGACCGCCGTGGGCCTGATCGCCACCGTCGGCCTGGGCGGCATCCTGCTCATCGACCTCGCCAGCTACCTGTTCGTCCTCACCGTGCTGGCGCTGACCAGATTCCCGCATACGATGGCCCGCCGCCGCCGGGAGAGTATGGCGACCGAGATTGCCGGCGGCCTGCGGTACACGGTCCGGCACCGCGGCATCCGGGCGATGGTGCTGTTCTTCGCCGCGTTCAACCTCTTTCTGGCACCGCTGTTCCTGCTGCTTTCACCGCTGGTGCTCGCCTTCGCGCCACTCGGCGCGGTCGCCCAGGTCGCACTCGCCGGCGGGATCGGAGCCGTCCTCGGCGGGCTGACCATCACCGTCTGGGGCGGTCCGCGGCACCGGCGGATGCGCGGGATGCTGCTGGCCACGTTCGGGTTCGCCGCCGCGGGCCTGCTCGCCGGGCTGCGTCCGAGCGTGGCGGTGGTGGCCGCGGGCGCCCTCGGGATGTCGCTGTCGCTGTCGATCATCAACGGCATCTGGCTGACGATCATTCAGACGAAGGTGCCGCAACGGCTGCACGGCCGCGTCATCGCGCTCAACATGGTGATCGCGCTGTCCACGCTGCCGATCGGTCAGGCGCTGGTCGCTCCGGCGCTGGTGCCCCACGCCGAGCCGCTGCTGCGCGCCGAGGGCCCCCTCGCCAGCACCGTGGGCGTGGTGCTCGGCGTGGGACCAGGACGCGGCATCGGGCTGCTCTACGCCGTACTCGCGCTGTGTATCGCCGTGGTCGTCGCGATCGCACTGCGCGTACGGACGTTGGCCCGCTTCGACGACGAGGTCCCGGACGCGCCGCCGGACGACCTGATCGGCCTCAAGGCGTGGAACGACCGAGCGGCGGCGCGTGGCGCCGCCCCGCGCCCCCGGGAGGACATCCATGGACAGTGAGCGGTACGCCGTTGTCATCAACCACGAGGAGCAACACTCGATCTGGCCGGCCGACCAGGAGCCACCGGCGGGCTGGCGGGCCGAGGGCTTCGTCGGCGACCGGCAGCAGTGCCTCGACCACATCGAGACGGTGTGGACAGACATGCGCCCGCTAAGCGCACGCTGAGCCCGAGGAGCTAGCTCCATGTGTCTTTGTGGCGCGGCTCCATATTGTCTTTTTTCTATGTCTTGCCAGTTCTGGTCCCTTTGATCGACAATGCTAACTGTTTGGAGCCGGGCGCGCTGTCAACACTCATCGAACATTCGAGCCTCAACCGGATGCATGGGCCGGCATCCACACTTCAGGAGACGTTTCATGAGAAAGCTCAGAATGACCAGCGCCGTCTTGGTTTCGGTCGGCGCTGTGGTGCTCGCATCGACCGCGGTCGCCGTGGCGCTGCCGGCCGGGGCGGCCGCCGCCGGATGCTCGGTGAACTACGCGGTGTCGTCCCAGTGGCAGGGTGGCTTCGGCGCCAACGTCACCATCACCAACCTCGGTGACCCGGTCACGAGCTGGACGCTGACCTGGTCCTACAGCGCCGGCCAGACCGTCACGCAGGCGTGGAACACGACGCTGACCCAGAGCGGTGCCGCGGTCACCGCCAGGAACGTCAGTTACAACGGGTCCATCGCGACCAACGGCACGGCCTCCTTCGGCTTCAACGGCTCGTGGACCGGCAGCAACCCCGCTCCGACCAGCTTCGCGCTGAACGGGGTCGCGTGTACCGGCGCCCCGGTCCCGACCACCGCACCCCCCACCACCGCGCCGACCACCCCGCCCACGACGGGCCCGACCACCCCACCCCCGACCGGGGCGGCGGACATCACGGTGAACAGCGCCACCAGGTACCAGACGATCGACGGGTTCGGGGCCGCGACTGCGATCTGGGGTAGCAGCGCTTGGTCCACGGCCGAGACGCAGACGCTGGTCGGGCTGGGCGCCAACCAGTTCGGTCTGTCGATCGTGCGTACCGGCATCTCACCGGTCTCCAGTGAGTGGGCGACTCATGTGAACGCCTTGAGCACGGCGAAGTCGTACGGGTCGGGTGTGAAGATCCTCGCGTCGCCGTGGACGGCGCCGGCGGCGTGGAAGGCGAACAACAGCCGGATCAACGGTGGCAAGTTGTTGACCGACTACTACGACGACTACGCGAACCATCTCAATAGCTTCGTCCAGTACATGGCCGGCCAGGGCGTGGCGATTGACGTCACCTCGGTGCAGAACGAGCCGGACTGGCACCCGGCGTACGACTCGATGGACTGGAGCGGCACCGAGCTGCGGAATTTCGTACGTGACCAAGGTGCGAGGGTGCAAAACACCAAGCTGATGGTCGCGGAGGCGGTGAATTTGAACTACGGCTACACCGACCCGACGCTGAACGACGCGACCGCCCGGAACAACATCGGTTACATCGGCGGCCACTTGTACGGCACCGAGGACTCGGGCCGGCTGGCGCCGTACCCCCTGGCGGCCCAGCACAACAAGCCGGTGTGGATGACCGAATGGAACTTCCACGAGGCCGACGGCAGCGGCTCCAACATCTGGGGCAACCCCAGCAACCAGGCGGTCTGGAACGAGACGCTCGACACCATCATGCGAACGGTGCACAGGTCGATGGAGGCCAACTGGAGCGCCTACATCTGGTGGTACGGCAAGCGCTTCTACTCCTTCATCGGCGACGGCGAGGCGGCCTACGGCACCACCGCGGGGGCTCCGCTGAAGCGCGGGTACGCGTTCTCGCAGTACTCCAAGTACGTGCGCCCCGGCTACCAGCGGGTCGCCCTGACGAAGAGTTCCAAGGCATCGCCGCTGGAGGTGACCGCCTACCAGGGCGGCGGGAAGATCACGTTCGTGATCCTCAACCGATCGACCAGCGCGGTCAACAACGCCGTGCTCCAGGCCCCGCAGAACGTCACCAGGGCGGAGCACTACCTCACCTCGCTGAGCGCCAATTCGGCCAGCCAGCCGGCCACCGTGAACGGGGGACAGGTCACCGTCAGCATCCCCGCGCGCAGCATCTCCACGGTCGTGTTCACCCTCTGAAATTCCTCATTGGGCTCGTCACATCTCGGTCTGGTGTGTGGGTGCGAACGGTCGTCCGCACCCACACACCCGAACGCGCCGAGGGTCCGGCTCACCGAACTTCGGTAGCGGCAGGCGCTGCCGCAACGCGTCTTCACGGGTGAGCCCGACACCGGTGTGGTGTATCGAAGGCTTCCTCGGTCGGCGCGAACCGTTCGTGCAGCGCGCGGATCTGCTCGTCAGGGTGCGCAGCAGGCGTCGCCGCGCCACGCCTCCCGGCCTTCCTTGACCGCCACGGCGGCGATGACCAGCGCCGTGAGCGGGTCGGCCCACCACCAGCCCAGCGTGGCGTTGGCGACCAGCCCGACGAGCAGCACCGCGGACAGATACGTGCACAACAGGGTCTGTTTGGAGTCAGCGACCGCGGACGCTGAGCCGAACTCGCGGCCAGCACGTCGCTGCGCGTACGACAGGATCGGCATCACCAGGAGGCTCAGCGCGGCCAACCCGATCCCGACCGGGGAATGGTCCGCTTCGGTGGCACCAGCGATGGCCCGCACGGACTCGGCCGTGACGTACGCCGCCAGGGCGAAGAACGACGCGGCGATCAGCCGGAGGGTGGTCTTCTCCCGCCGGTGCGGGTCGGCCGCGCTGAACTGCCATGCCACCGCCGCCGCGGAGGCGACCTCGACCACCGAATCCAGGCCGAAGCCGATCAGCGCGGTGGAGGAGGCAAGGGTCCCGGCGGTGATCGCGACGGCGGCTTCGACGATGTTGTAGGCGATCGTGGCGGCGACCAGCAGCCGGATCCTTCGCCGCAACACCGCCTGGCGCGCCGTCGACGAGGTGGCGCCGACTATTGATGCCAGACCGGTCATGGGTGCCGATAGTACAGCGTTTGCTGAACTCAGCCGATCCTGAATATTCGGGCGGACTGTTGACGAACCAGTGACATATCTGAAACATTTGATTCCCCGGGCCGCAAGAAGTCGATGTCATCGCGAAAAAAACTGGCAAAGTCACGTGCCAAACCACACCGCCATGCCGCACAAGGGGACACCATGAGACGGAAACAGCTCAGCTGGCGGCTGATCAGCGGCTTTCTCGCCGCGGGTCTCGTCTACGCCGGGCTCGCACCCACGCCCGCCACGGCGGCCGGCGGGCCCAACCTGGCCGCGGGGCGCACCGCGTCGGCCAGCGGATCGACCGGGCCGTACACCGCGGGCAACGTCAACGACGGCAACCCGGCCTCCTACTGGGAGAGCCCCAACAACGCGTTCCCCCAATGGGTGCAGATCGACCTCGGCAGCGATGTGAGCATCGACCAGGTGGTGCTCAAGCTGCCGGCCAGCTGGGAGACCCGCACGCAGACGCTGAGCGTGCAGGGGAGCACCAACGGCACCAACTTCAGCATCCTGTCCGCGTCGGCCGGCCGCGTGTTCAACCCCGCGAGTGGCAACACGGTCACCATCGACTTCACCGCGGCGAGCGTCCGCTACGTCCGGGTGAACGTCACGGCCAACACCGGCTGGCCGGCCGGACAGGTCTCCGAGTTCGAGATCTACGGCGCCAGCGGCGGCAGCGGCAACCTCGCCACCGGCAAGGTGATGTCGGCCAGCAGCGCGCTCGGCGGGTTCGGCGCCAGCCTGGCCAACGACGGCAACTCGGGCAGCTACTGGGAGAGCACCAACAACGCGTTCCCGCAATGGCTGCAGGTGGACCTCGGCGCGGCCGTGAGCGTCAGTCGGGTCGTGCTGAAGCTGCCGACCGGCTGGGGCGCGCGTACGCAGACGCTGGCCGTGCAGGGCGGCACGGAGGCGGGCACCTCCAGCACGCTCTCCGCCTCGGCGGGCCGGATGTTCGACCCGGCGTCGGCCAACACCGTCACGATCGACTTCGCGGCCACGACCGTCCGGTACGTGCGCGTGCACATCACCGCCAACACCGGCTGGCCGGCCGGCCAGATCGGCGAGTTCGAGGTGTACGGCACGACCGGCGGCGACACCCAGCCGCCCTCCGCACCGGGCAATCTGACGCTGACCCAGCCAGCCGCCGGCCAGATCCGGCTCGCCTGGACCGCCTCCAGCGACAACACCGGCGTCACCGGGTACACGATCTTCGCCAACGGCGCCGAGCGGGCGAGCGTGGCGGGGAACATCCTGACGTACACCGACGCCCAACCGGCGACCGAGACGGTGGAGTACTTCGTGCGGGCCCGGGACGCGGCCAACAACGTCTCCGTGGACAGCAACCACGTCACCCGGGTCGGTGAGAACCCGCCGGGCGGCACCAACCTGGCCGCGGGCAAGCCGATGGAGGAGTCGTCACACGTCCACACGTTCGTCGCGAGCAACGCCAACGACGGCAACCTCGGGACGTACTGGGAGTCCAACGGCCAGCCGGGGACGCTGACCGTGAAGCTCGGCGCGAACGCGGACATCACCTCGGTGACGGTCAAGCTCAACGCCGACCCGGTGTGGGGCGCGCGTACGCAGACCATCGAGATCCTCGGCCGGGACCAGGGCGCGACCGGGTACACGTCGCTGAAGGCCAGCGCCTCGTACAGCTTCAGCCCGACCACCAACCAGAACTCGGTGACGATCCCGGTCACCGGCCGCACCGCGGACGTCCAGTTGCGTTTCACCGCCAACAGCGGCGCGCCCGGCGGGCAGGTCGCCGAGCTGGAGGTCATCGGCACCATGGCGCCCAACCCCGACCTGGTCATCACCGCGGCCAGCTGGAGCCCGGGGTCGCCGGACGAGACGAGCGCGATCACCCTGTCGGCCACCGTCCGCAACGCGGGCTCGGCGGCCGCCGGCGCGACCTCGGTCGCCTTCAACCTCGGCGGCGCGGCGGTCGGCAGTTCCCCGGTGGCGGGCCTCGCCGCCGGTGCCTCGGCCACCGTCACGTTCAACGCGGGCACGCGGCCGATGGGCAGCTACAGCTACACGGCGACGGTCGACCCGGCCAACCAGATCGTCGAGCAGAACGACGGCAACAACAGCTTCACCGCCTCCTCGCCGCTGGTCGTCGCGCAGGCGCCCGGCCCGGATCTCCAGGTCACCAACATCACCGCCAACCCGCCGAACCCGGCGGTGGGCGCCTCCGTGACGTTCACGGTGGCGGTCAACAACCGCGGCACCAGCGCGAGCGGCGCGACCACGGTGACCCGCGTGGTGGCGGGCGGCACGACGCTCAACACCAACACCGCCTCGATCGCCGCCGGCGCGACCGTCAACGTGGCGATCACCGGCAGTTGGACAGCGACGAGCGGCGGCGTCACCGTGACGGCCACCGCCGACGCGACCAGCGTCGTCACCGAGACGAATGAGAACAACAACTCGCTCTCCCGGTCGATCGTCGTCGGGCGCGGCGCCGCGGTGCCGTACGCCGAGTACGAGGCCGAGGCCGCCGACTACCAGGGCACGCTGCTGGTGGCCGACGCGCTGCGCACGTTCGGGCACACCAACTTCGCCACCGAGTCGTCGGGGCGGCAATCGGTGCGGCTGAACGGCACGGGTCAGTACGTCGAATTCACCTCGACCAACCAGGCCAACTCGATCGTCGTACGCAACTCCATCCCGGACTCGGCGGCCGGCGGTGGCATCGAGGCCACCATCAGCCTGTACGTCAACGGCCAGTTCTCCCGGAAGATCACGCTGTCGTCGCGCAACAGCTGGCTCTACGGCACGACCGACGACACCGAATCGCTGTCGAACTCGCCGCAGGCCAACGCCCGCCGGCTCTTCGACGAGTCGAACGCGCTGCTCGGCCAGAGCTACCCGCCGGGCACGAAGTTCCGGCTGCAGCGGGATGCGAACGACAGCGCGTCGTTCTACATCATCGACCTGATCGACCTGGAGCAGGTGGCACCGGCGCTGGCCCAGCCCGCCGGCTGCACGTCGATCACGCAGTACGGCGCGGTCGCCAACGACGGCGTCGACGACAGCGGGGCCATCCAGCGGGCCGTGACGGACGACGAGAACGGCGTCATCAGCTGCGTGTGGATTCCGGCCGGTGAGTGGCGGCAGGAGCAGAAGATCCTCTCGCCCGACCCCACCCGGACCGGGAACAACCAGAAGGGCATCCGCAACGCCGTCATCCGCGGCGCGGGCATGTGGCACACCAAGCTCTA